>JAYRGQ010000001.1:0-355266 GCA_041907765.1 Rhodocyclaceae bacterium
GCTGCCCACAAGCTCCACAGTGCTCAAGCCAATCGTTATAAAATCCGGGAAAGTCAAAACCAAAACCCCGGCACCGGCCTTAGCTTATTCCAGCCCGGTGGCTGTCCAAACGACCGGGACCACCGCAGGCGGCCTGTTTGCCGCCCAGGCCGAAGCGGCCCGGAGCGCCGCGCCCACGGCGGCGCCCGGTAGCGGCGCCACCCTGCTCTGCGTGGATGATGAAAGCAACATTCTTTCCGCCCTGAAGCGGCTTTTCCGCCCCGCCGGTTACCGGGTGCTAATCGCCAACGGGGGGGCGGAAGGGCTGGAACTGCTGGCCCAGGAAGGGGCCGAGGGGCGGGAAGTGGATTTGGTCATTTCCGACATGCGCATGCCGGAAATGGACGGGGCCCGCTTTCTCACCCAGGTGCGGGAACGCTGGCCCGAGATCACCCGCATTCTCCTCACCGGCTACGCGGATATGGAATCCACCGTGGCGGCCATTAACGAAGGCCAGATTTACCGCTACATCGCCAAACCCTGGAACGACGGGGAGGTGCTCCTCACCGTGCGGGACGCCCTGGAACGGCGCTTTCTGGCCCGGGAAAAAATCCGCCTGGAAGCCCTCACCCGGCAACAGAACGAGGAGCTGAAAGCCCTCAACGCCAGCCTGGAAGACAAGGTGAAGGCCCGCACCGCCGAGCTGGCCCAGGCCCACGAGCGGCTCAAGCGCAGCTTCATGACTTCCATTCAGGTGTTCGCCAATCTGGTGGAACTCCGGGAAGGCCAGATGGCGGGCCATTCCCGCCGGGTGGCCGGGCTGGCCCGGCAGATCGGTAGCAAGCTGGGCCTGGACGTGCGCCAGTCCCAGGACGTTTTCCTCGCCGGGCTGCTCCACGACATCGGCAAAATCGGCCTGCCCGACGCCCTGCTGAATAAGCCAGCGCCCCGCATGAGCGGGGAAGAATTCGGCCTCTGGCGCAAACACCCCATCAAGGGGGAACAGGCCCTCATGGCCCTGGAAGACCTGCGGGGCGCGGCCCGGCTGATCCGGGCCCACCATGAGCGCTTCGACGGCCAGGGTTATCCGGACGGCCTGTCCGGCCTGGCCATTCCCCTGGGGGCCCGCATCCTGGCGGTGGCCAACGATTACGACGGCCTGATCCAGGGCACCCTCTCCGGCAAGCGCCTATCCGAGGAAGAGGCCAAGCAGTTCATCGCCCAGGCCAAGGCCAAACGCTACGATCCCCAGGTGGTGGAAGCCTTCCTCGCCGTTTCCGGCGGCCTCAAGGAAGCCCCCACCAATGCCCTGCCCCTGGCTCCCCGGGATCTGGCGGAAGGCATGGTGCTGGCCCGGGATCTGGTGAGCCGGGACGGGGTGTTGCTCCTGGCGGCGGAGTACGTGCTGGACGACAGCCTGATCCGCCAGATCCGGGAATACGAGCGCAGCGAAGGCGGCCAGGTACAGATTTTTGTGCGGACCTGAAGGGCGCGTCGGCCGGGCGTCCGCCGCCCGCCTTGCGCTTTGAGGGCATGATCAGAGGGGCCCGGCCCCGGGGAGGACATCATGGAGCTGGAACAACTGGAATGGCGCCCGGGCCTGGGGTGGCGGCAGACCACCGGAGGCCTAAGCCGGGCCCCCGCCCTGGTGCTGCTGTTCGCCGCCCGGGAAGTGCTGGACCGGGATCGGGAAGAATGCCTGGCGCCCCTGCTGCGCCGCTATCCCGGCGTGCCCCTGGTGGGCTGCTCCGCCGCCGGGGAGATCCGGGATATCCGGGTGGGGGACGGGGGCGCCGTGGCGGTGGCCCTGGCCCCCCGTCAGGGCCACATCCGGGTGGAATCCCGGGAGGTGACCGCCGCCAATAGCCGGATTTGTGGCGCCGCCCTGGGCCAGGCCCTGGCGGGGCCGGATCTGCGCCTGGTGTTCGTTCTGGCGGAAGGGGTGGCCCTGAATGGCACCGCCCTGGTGGCCGGGCTACGGGAAACCCTGCCGCCGGACTGCATTTTGACCGGCGGTTTGGCGGCGGACGGGGATCGCTTCCAGGTGACCCGGGTGGTGGTGGATCACCGGGTGAGCAGCGGCCTGGCGGCGGCGGTGGGTTTTTACGGCCCGTCCTGGCGGGTGGGCTACGGTTCCGTGGGGGGCTGGGACAGCTTCGGCCCGGACCGGCTGATTACCAAGGCCTCCGGCAATGTGCTCTACGAACTGGACGGGCGCCCGGCCCTGGCCCTCTATCGCCGCTATCTGGGGGAGCTGGCGGCGGGCCTGCCCGCCACCGGCCTCTATTTCCCCCTGTCCCTGCGGCGCCAGCTGGGGGACGAGGCGGGCCTGGTGCGCACCCTCATGGCCATTAACGAAGCGGACGGTTCCTTGACCTTTGCGGCGGAAATTCCCGATGGCCATTACGCCCGGCTGATGAAGGCCAATTTCGAGCGCCTGATCGACGGCGCCGGGCTGGCGGCGGAATGCAGCCGCCAGCAGGATTCCGCCGCCTCCCCCTGCCTGGCCCTGCTGGTCTCCTGCGTGGGGCGCAAGCTGCTTCTGGAACAGCGGGTGGAAGAAGAGCTGGAGCGGGTGCGGGAGGTGCTGGGCCCGGAAGCCCTGCTCACCGGCTTTTACTCCTATGGGGAAATTTGTCCCCAAACCACCCCCGCCGGCGGAGGCCGTTGCGAATTGCACAATCAGACCATGACCATCACCACCTTGGGAGAAGACTGACATGCACCCCCTGCTGGAACGCCAGATGCGCCATGCCGGGGTGGACCTGGAAAGCCTCGCCCCGGCGGTCCGGGAACTCCTGGGTGCCATCAACGAAGCCTATCGCCACGGGGACCAGGACCGGCGCCTGATTGAACAGGCCCTGGAAAACATGTCCCAGGAATTGACCGAGAGCAATCGGGACCTGCGCCAGGAGCTGGAAGAGCGGCGCCGGGCGGAAACTGCCCTGCAAGGGGAAAAGGCCGAACAGGCGGCCCTCATCAAGCAATTGGGGGAAGCCCACGAACAGCTCTTGCAGGCGGAAAAAATGGCCTCCATCGGCCAGCTGGCCGCCGGGGTGGCCCACGAAATCAACAATCCGGTGGGCTATGTACACGCCAACCTGGGCTCCCTGGCCCGCTATATGGACGACCTATTTGGCCTCCTGGGGGCGGCGGATCAGGCCGTGGCGGCCCTGCCGGAAGACCAGCCCGCCGCCCAGGCCTATCGGGAAGCCTGCCGGGAACGGGACCTGGATTTCCTGCGCCAGGATGTGCCCTCCCTCCTGGCCGAATCCCGGGAAGGCCTGGCCCGGGTGCGCAAGATCGTCCAGGATTTGAAGGATTTTTCCCATCCGGACGGGGAAATTCTCACCTGGGCCGACCTGCACCAGGGCCTGGATTCCACCCTCAACATCGTGCAAAACGAAATCAAGTACCACGCCCAGGTGGAGCGGGAATACGGGGATTTACCCAAAATCCGCTGCAATCCCTCCCAGCTCAACCAGGTCTTCCTCAATCTGTTGGTGAACGGCGCCCACGCCATCCAGTCCCAGGGCTGCGCCCCCGGGCGCCTGGTGATCCGCACCGGGCGGGAGGGGCCGGATTGGGTGTGGGTGGAGGTGGGGGATTCGGGCTGCGGCATTACCCCGGACATCCTGCCCCGCATCTTCGACCCCTTCTTCACCACCAAACCCGTGGGCCAGGGCTCGGGCCTGGGCCTGTCCCTGGCCTATGGCATCGTCCAACGCCACCACGGCCGCATCGAAGTCTCCACCCACCCGGGCCAGGGCACCACCTTCAAGGTCATCCTGCCGGTGGACCCGCTGACCATTGGCCATAAGGGCGGGGCTGTGTCCGCGGATGCCGCCCGAGAGGCTTCTCCCGGGGCGGCGTGAACGTGCAGAGGTGGGGGGTGGATTCCCGGCGGGGGGGATACGACTGCCTTGGTTTTGGCCTCAGCCCGGCAGCACTTCCACCGTCACATGGGCCAGTTCCGGGTAGAGGGCCAGGTCGGCTTTGACCGTGGCGGCGTCTGGGCCGTCCGGGGGGGTGGCCAGGCTGAGGATGCAGGCGTAGCGGCCCCGGCCCACTTTCCAGAGGTGCAGGTCCAGGACCCGGGTGGGGGCCCAGTGGGGGTGGTGTTCCACCCGTTGGGCAATGGTTTGGGCCAGGGGGCGTTCCGGTTCCCAATCCATGAGCACCAGGCCCGTGTCCCGCATCAGGCCCCAGGCCCAGATCGCCACCAGGGTGGCGCCCACCAGGCCCATGATGGGGTCCAGCCAGTTCCAGCCGTAGAGTTTGCCCCCCACCAGGGCGGCTACCGCCAGCACGGAGGTGGCCGCGTCCGCTAGGACGTGGATATAGGCGGATTTCAGATTCAGGTCGTGGTCCCCCGTCTCGTGATCATGGCCGTGTGCATGCCCGTGGTCATGATGGGAATGGGCGTGACCATGATCGTGGTGCCCGTGGTCGTGGGCCTTGCCCAGGATCAGGGCGCAGACCAGATTGACCACCAGGCCGATGACGGCAATGGCGATGGCCTCGTTGAAGTGGATGGGTTCCGGGGCCACCAGTCGGGAGACGGATTCATAGACCATGATCAGGCCTACCCCCAGGAGGAACATGGCGCTGGCGAAGCCGGCCAGGACCTCGATTTTCCAGGTGCCGAAGGCGAAGCGGGGGTCTCCCGCGTAGCGCCGGGCCATGGTGTAGGCCAGGGCGCTCAGGCCGATGGCCACGGCGTGGGAGCTCATGTGCCAACCGTCCGCCAGCAGGGCCATGGAGTTGAACCACCAGCCCGCCAGGATTTCCACCACCATCATGGCCAGGGTGATGACCACCACCAGTCGGGTGCCGTGTTCGGCGGCCCGGTTGCCTTCATCGAAAACCTGGCGGCAGGCCCAGCTGGGGCGGGATTGGGAAGCGGCGGGGGAGGGAGGCGTCATGGCGGCAAAGGGGCGGCGCCCCGGACCAATGCCCGGGCCCGGGCGGGGCAGCAGGCAGGGCCGAAGCGGCATGGATAAAGGAATGGCCCCATGGTACCCAGCTTCCCCGCCCGGGACAACGCGGCGGGGCGAAGGGGCGAGGGGCCAGGAGATGGGGGGAGGGGACCGAGCTTTCTGCCCCGTCCCCGGAGGCTTTACCCAGGCAGCCGGGCGAAGGCGTGGCCCACGTCCAACAAGGCCAGCACACCCAGCACGGCAAAAATCAGGGCGGCAAAGCCGTGCACCAGGCGCAGGGGGATTTTGTGGGCCAGCTTGTCCCCCACCCAGACGGCGGGCACATCGGCGATCAACATGCCGGTGGTGGTGCCCGCCACCACGGCGATCAGGTTGGGATAGCTGGCGGCCAGGGCCACCGTGGCGAGCTGGGTTTTGTCCCCCATTTCGGCCAGGAAAAAGGCCACCAGGGTGGTGCCGAAAACGCCGAAGCGCTGGCCGATGCCCGCCTCTTCCTCATCCATTTTGTCCGGAATCAGGGTCCAGATGGCCATGGCGATAAAGCCGATGCCCAGAACCCAGCGCAGGATATTGGGGCCCAGCAGGGCGGTGATCCAGGTGCCCACCAGACCGGCGAGGAAGTGGTTGGCCAGGGTGGCGGCGAAAATGCCCAGGATGATGGGCAGGGGGCGGCGGAATTTGGCGGCCAGGAGAAAGGACAGGAGCTGGGTCTTGTCCCCCATTTCCCCCAGGGCGACCACGCCGACGGATACGAGAAAGGCTTCCATGATTGGGTCTCCGGGCCGGGGCGATCCTATGACCACGCCTCTCCCCCGGCCCTTCCGGAGGTGCGTGGTCAAAGGTCTTGCCAGGCCGGGCGGCTGTCCGCGCCATGGTCGGATGACCAAGTGTGTTGACGCGTACCCCGGTACCACGGCCCCCTATCGGCGGCCGGTCCGGGCGGCTACTCCCCAATGACGGGGCGGATGGTACCCAGGTGCAGGGCGCCTGTCCACCCGGGGGCGGGGGACAGGCGGGGGCGGGCGCCCCTAGTGGAAGGTGGTGGCCGGGGGCGTGGGGGGCAGGGCGGTGCGGCCGCTCAAGGGCAGGGTAATGCGCACCCGGGTGCCCCGGCCCGGGGCGCTTTCCACCAGCAGCTTGCCCCCGTGCAGGCGCACCACCGCGTCGGCGATGGAAAGGCCCATGCCTTCCCCGCCCCCCACGGGCCGGGTGGTGAAGAAGGGGTTGTAGATCCGGTCCAGGTTTTCCGGGGGAATGCCGCAACCGTCGTCTTCCACTTCCAGAGCCAAATGTTCCCCATCGGGCTGGAAGGCCCGCACCACCACCCGTCCCTGGGGCCCGGTGGCCTGGCAGGCGTTATCCACAATATTGGCCAGGGCCTGGGCCAGCCGGTCCGGTAGGCAGGCCAGGGGCGGCAGCTCCTGGCCCAGATCCCAGGTCAGTTCCTGCCACTGGGCCCGGGGGCAAAGGCCCACGGCGGTGTGCAACAGGGCATCCACGCCCCGGGTTTCCCAGGCCCCGTTGCTGTAGGCGTTGGCGAAATCCAGCAGATGGCGCACCACCCGGGCGACCCGCTGCACCCCTTGGCTGGTTTCTCCCAGGAGTTGGGGAGCGTCTTCCCGGACAAAGGCCAGATCGGTCTGGCGGCGGGCGTTTTCCAGGGCGGCCACAGCCTCGCCGCTGGCCGGCTGGCTCCATTTTTCGTAGGCGGCAATGAGTTCCAGCAAAGCCCCCACATGCTTGGTGAGGGTGCCCAGATTGCTGCGGATGTAGCCCATGGGGGTGTTGATTTCATGGGCCACCCCGGCGGCCAATTGGCCCACGGCGGCCAACTTCTCCGCCTGGACCAACTGGTCGTGGGTGCGGCTCAGGCGGCCATTTACCACCTCCAGGTGGGCCCGGCTTTCGGCCAGGGCCCGGGAGGCTTTTTCCTGCTCCGTCAGGTCATTGAACATGACCACGGCGCCCAGGCATTGATCGTCTTCCCAGATCAGGGCTTGGCTCAGTTCCACCACCCGCTCCAGCCCCTCCCCGGTGCTGAAGTGGAGGCGGTGATGTTGATATTCCTGGCGGTTGGCCGGGAGAAAAAGGGGCTCTTCCGTCTCCGGCCCAGCCAGGAAGCTTTCCAGGGGATGGCCCTGCAAATCCTCCGGGGGCACCCCCAGCAGGCGGGCGGCGGCGGTGTTGGCGAAGCTGATGCAGCCTCCCAGGTCCAGGCTGAAAATGCCTTCCCCGGCGGCGTGCAGGATGCGTTCGTAGGTACGGCTCCAGCGGGCAAAAGCGGCCAGGAGTTGCTCCTGGCCGGAAGTTTCCCGGTCTTGTTCGTTAGCCAGGGTGGTCATGATGGTTTTCCTTAGTGGACCGTGGCCACCGGGGTGTCCCCCGGCAGCTGGGCCAGCTCTTCGTCGGAGAGCACGTGGGCCAGGGCCAGGAGGACGATGAAGCCATCCTCCATTTTGGCCATGCCCTGGATGAAGTCCGTGCGCAGATGGGTGCCGAAGGCGGGGGGCGGTTCCACCTGGGAGGCGGGAATGTCCAGCACCTCGCTCACCGCATCCACCATCATGCCCACCACCAGGGTTTCCGTATCCCGGGGGATTTCCACGATGACGATGCAGGTGCGCTTGCCTTCCTTGGTGTGGCCCCGGCCAAAGCGCCGGTTCAGATCCACCACCGGCACCACGGCCCCCCGCAGGTTGATCACCCCCCGGATGGCGTCGGGCATCATGGGCACCACCGTGATGTGGCCGTGCTCGATGATTTCCCGCACATTCAGGATGGGGACCGCGAACATCTCCTCGCCGAGCTGGAAGGTCAGGCACTGGGTTTGATCCCCTCCTTCCCGCTCCGGCGTAATGACTTGATTGAGAGACGGCATGATGGTCGCTCCTTAGAACTGGACGAAATCGCCGCAGGCTTCGTTGCTTTGCAGCCGGGGTTCTTCCTTCACCGCCGCCTTGGGGGCTTGCACGGCGAAGCTGTTGCGCCCGTGGCTGGACTGGTTGCCGCCCCGCGTGCGGAAGAAGCCCATGAGCTGTTGCAGTTGCTCGGCCTGACCGGTCATTTCTTCGGCGGTGGCCGCCAGCTCTTCCGAGGCCGCCGCATTTTGCTGGGTGGTCTGGGTCAGTTGGGACATGGCGCCGTTGATTTGACCCACGCCCAGGGCCTGTTCCTTGGAGGCGGCGGTGATTTCCTGGACCAGATCGGAGGTCTTCTTGATGGAAGGCACGATTTCATCCAGCAGATTGCCCGCGTGTTCCGCCAGGGAGACGCTGTCGGTGGCCACCTGGCTGATTTCCTGGGCCGCCACTTGGCTGCGTTCCGCCAGCTTGCGCACTTCCGCCGCCACCACCGCGAAGCCCTTGCCATGTTCCCCGGCCCGGGCCGCTTCGATGGCCGCATTCAGGGCCAGCAGGTTGGTCTGGTAGGCGATGTCGTCGATGATGCCGATCTTGTTGGCGATGGACTTCATGGCCGCCACCGTATCAGTCACCGCCTTGCCTCCTTCCACGGCTTGGGTGGCGGCCTTGGCGGCGATGCCGTCGGTCACCGAAGCGTTGTCCGTGTTCTGGTTGATGGAGCTGCTCATCTGTTCCATGGAGGCGCTGGTTTCTTCCACGCTGGAGGACTGCTGGGAAGCGGAGGAAGAGAGGGACTGGGAGGTGGCGGAAATTTGCTCGCTGGCGGTGGTCAGGGCATCCGCCGAGGTGCGCACTTCCTGCACCACGGTGCTCAGCCGATCCACCATGCTATTCACGGAGTCAGAGAGTTCCTTCAGCTTGCCTTGGTAGTTGGCCTGGATGGATTGGGACAGATCGCCCCCTTCCACCGCCTTGAGCACCCCCATGGCATCGTTCAAGGGCAGGATGATGGCGTCCAGGGTGTCGTTGATGCCCTGCACGATGCGGCGGAAGTCCCCTTCGTGGCGGGTGGCGTCGGCCCGCAGGTCCAGTTGGCCCCGGGTGGCGGCCGCGGCCAGGGTGGAGGTGTCTTCGATCAGGGCCTTCAGGTTGCGGCGCACTTGCTCGATGTTTTCGTTAATGAAGGCCTTCTTGCCCGGGAATTGTTCCAGGGGCGCGTCGAAGTTGCCCCGACCGAATTCCATCACGCAGGCCATGGCTTTCCGCTTCACGGACAAGTGACCGGCTACCATGGCGTTGATGCCTTCGGCCATGGAGCAGAACTGGCCCGGGTAGCTCTTGGCGGCGATGGCCACGTCGATGTCCCCCTTGTCGTGCTCGGCGCTCATATGGTCCATTTCCTGGATCAGCTTGCGGATGGTTTCCTGCATGTGGGCCATGTCCGCCAGCAGGGAGGACTTGTCACCCGCGTTGAGGCGGATTTCTTCGTCCAGCTTGCCGTTGGCAATGCGTCCCACGCATTCCGCCGCATAGGCCGGGTCACCGCCCAGTTGGCGCAGGATGTGGCGGGTGATCAGGGTGCCCAGCACCACCAGGGTGACCAGAGCCAGGAGGCTGATGCCCGTGGCCATGCGGATGGCGGCGCTCACCGTGGCCTTGGCTTCCTCGGCGGACTTGGCGCCCAGGTCCGCGTTGTACTGGAGGTGGTCCAGCATGGTGTCATTGATTTTGTTGAATACCGCCTGATTGTTGAGCATCAGGTCCCGGGCCTGGGCCGCTTTGTTTTCCCGGGACAGTTCCAGCACCCGGGTACGAATCTGGTTATAGGCTTCCAGGGCATCCCGATCCGTTTTCAGGTACTGGCGATCCTTGTCGTCGGAAATAAAGCCTTCGTATTTCTGAAAAGCCTCGTTGACCTTGGCCAGGTTGCTTTCGATCTTGGCCTGGATTTCCGCCTTGCGGGCCGGGTCATCCAGGGTAATGTGCTGCCATACCTGGGAACGCAGGGAAGCCAGGGGAATGTAGGCCTGTTGCAGGGTCTGCACGCTGGGCATGGAGTTTTCGTTGGTGTAATTGGTGGTGTCGAACACCCGCTGGATTTGGTAGATGCCCAGGCCTGCCACCACCGCCAAAGCGAGGACGGCGATGGATACGAGCAGGACGAGTCGTTGTTTCATGGTCATGATGATCTCCTTGGTTGGGAGTGAAATTCGGTTAAAGCGATAAAAGGGATGGTTCTGGGTGATTCAGGGGGCCGGAGCCCCGGGGTCGGGCAGGGGGTGGAAGATGGGCCTACCCTCCTTCCCGCACCGGGGGTGCGGCCAGGGCCTGGTTTTCCCGTTCCGTGGCGTGTTGCACCAGGGACGGCACGTCCAGGATCAGGGCCACCTCGCCGGTGCCCAGGATGGTGGAGCCGGAGATGCCCCGGAGATGGCGGAACATCTGGCCCAGGGGTTTGATCACGGTCTGGAATTCCCCGAGCAGGCGATCCACCACCAGCCCGGCCCGGCGACCGCCGCTCTGCACCACCACCACGTTTTCCCGGGTGCTGGTTTCCCCTTCCACCTGCAAGAGCTGGCGCAGGCGTAGGTAGGGCAGGGCTTCGCCCCGCAGCGCCAGGTAGTGGCTGTTGCTTTCCCCATCCAGTTCTTTCTGGTTCGTGGGCAGTTCCACGCACTCATGCACCATGTCCAGGGGCACCACGAAGGCGCTGTCCCCGACTTGGATGAGGAAGCCGTCGATAATGGCCAGGGTGAGGGGCAGGCGGATGCGGATGGTGGTGCCTACCCCTTCCTTGCTCTCGATTTCCGTGGTGCCCCGCAGGGTGGCGATGTTGCGGCGGACCACATCCATGCCCACGCCCCGGCCGGAGAGGTTGGTGACCTGCTCAGCGGTGGAGAACCCCGGTTCGAAAATCAGGTTGAACACTTCCCGGTCGCTGAGGCTTTGGCCCGGGGCCACCAGACCTTTTTCCAGGGCCTTGGCGAAAATCTTGTCCCGGTTCAGGCCGCCCCCGTCGTCCCCCACCTCGATGACGATGCTGCCGGACTCGTGGTAGGCGTTGAGGCTCACCCGGCCCCGGGGGGATTTGCCCCGGGCCAGGCGCTGTTCCGTGGCTTCGATGCCGTGGTCCATGGAATTGCGCACCAGGTGGGTAAGGGGGTCGCTGATCTTTTCCACCACGGTTTTGTCCAGCTCGGTTTCCGCCCCGGTGATGACCAGTTCGATGTCCTTGCCCAGTTCCTGGGACACATCCCGCACCACCCGGTGGAAGCGGCTAAAGGTTTCGCCGATTTCCACCATGCGCAGGGACAGGGCCCGATCCCGGATTTGTTCCACCTGACGGCTCATGAGGGCCATGGCTTCCATCAGGGGGGCGTTGCCGCTGCGCTGGGCCAGGAGCCCGGCGGAGGCGCCGGCGATCACCAGTTCCCCCACCTGATCGATGAGGTCTTCCAGCTTTTCCGCATCCACCCGCACAAAGCGCACCCCGGCGCCCCGGCCTTCCTTGGCCTTGGGCTTGTCCCCCGGATGGGCGGGGTTGGCGGCTTCCGGCGCGGTCGGGGCGGCTTGGGCGGTTTGGGCCGGGGGCGTCAGTTCTTCGGCGCTGGCGCTGCCCAGTTCCACCAGCAGGGCCACCATCCGTTCCCGGCCTTCCGGCAGGGCGGCGGCCAGGGCCCGGTAATCGGCGGCGGGGGCGTGGGGCGGCAGGACGGTGAGGAGGCAGTCGTCCCGGACGAAGTCGAAGGCCCCGTCGATGGTTTCCCGATCCGCGTCGCTTTCCAGGTCCAGCTCAAAGCCCAGGTAGCAGGCTTCCGGGTCCATTTCCGCCGCTTCCGGCAGCTTGTCCCAGAGGGGGGCGATGGCCCGAATGCGGCCCAGGGTGCCCAGGTAGCGCAGGAAAGAGGCCGGGTCCATGCCGCACTTGAGCACGTCCTGGCCGAAGCGCAGGGAAATGTGCCAGGCGCCGTTGGCCACCCCGTCCGGGGCCTGGGGCGCGGCGGCGCCCGGGGCGTGGTGCGGCTCCTGGGGGGCGGCTTCCGTATGGGGGCCGCCGATATAGGCTTGCAGCCGGGTGAGCAGGTCACCGGCGCTGGGCCGCCCCAGGTCGTCCACCGTGTCCGCTTCGCCGGTCACCCGGTTGAGCAGGGAGCCCAGGTGGTCGCCGCTTTGCAGGAGCAGGGCGATGAGGGTGGCGTCGATGGCCAGGGCGCCGTTACGCACCTTGTCCAGGACGGTTTCGGCCACGTGGGCGAAGGCCACCAGGTCATCCAGGCTGAAGAGCCCGGCGGAGCCTTTGATGGTGTGCATGGCCCGGAAGGTGGCGGCAATGGCTTCCGCGTCCGTGGGGTCCTGTTCCAGGGCGAGCAGGGCGTCTTCCATGCCTTGCAGCAGGTCCCGGGCTTCCGCCACAAAGGTGGAGAGGGCTTCATCCAGGTTCATGACAAGCTCCCTTCTTCAATCAGGGGAAAGTATTCAAAGAGGCCGAAGAGCTTGAGCAGGCCTTGAACGGATTCGCTGGGGGCGGCCAGGCGCAGGCGGCGGGTGGCTTTTTCCGCATCCCGACGCAGCAGGAGCAGGAGCTGGACTCCCACGCTGTCGAAGTCGCTCACTTCGGCCAGATCCAGGACCACGTCCGGGGCGGCGCAGTGGGTCAGGAGTTCGTCCTTTTGCCCGGCGGCGTAGATGGTGAATTCCCCCCGGAGGGCGACCCGGGTGACTTCCCCGTTTTGGCTGACAAGAATGTCCATGGCGGTTCTCCGGGGGCTTAGGGCAGGACCAGCTTGGCCACGGCGGCCAGCATCTGGGCGGGTTGGAAGGGCTTCACCACCCAGGCCTTGGCACCGGCGGCCTGGCCTTTTTGCTTCATGGCGTCCCCCGCTTCGGTGGTGAGCATGATCACGGGGGTGAAGCGCAGTTCGGCCCGCTTCTTCATTTCCGTGACGAAGGTGATGCCGTCCATGACGGGCATATTCACGTCGCTGATCACCAGGTGCACCTTGAGTCCGTCCAGCTTGCCCAGGGCGTCCTTACCGTCACAGGCTTCCACCGTGTCGTAACCGGCGCCTTTCAGGGCAATGCTGACAACCTGCCGCAGGGAAGCGGAGTCATCCACAATCAAGATCGTTTTTGCCATGACGGCGTCCTCCTAAAAGAAAGTGATTTCTGAGGCCTGAGGGGCCGCGGTGGCCTTGCCCTCATGGACGGCCAGTTGTTCTTCCGTGGTGTAGGTCCGGGCCAGGGCTTCCAGCCAGGCCTGGGGGTCCAGGCTGGCAGGGCCCCCCGGTTCGGTCATGGCCTGTTCCAGCTTTTCCATGTCCGCTTCCACATGACCCAACATCTGATTCACCCGGTCCTGGAACTGGAGGGCCATGAGGGCCTCCCCCACCTCGTTCTGAATGCCGCTGCTTTCCTGGCCCAGCTGTTCCGTGGTGTCCGCCAGCTGGGTGGTGGTTTCCTCAAAGCGGCTCAGGATGTCGTTCACCGTGCTGCGGGAGCTTGCCAGGGTGGCTACGTCGGTTTGGGCCGTGGCATCCGCCGCCTGGTTGGCTTCTTCAATGGCCTGATTGACGGCGGCGATTTTGTCGGCGATGCGTTTCCCCGTACTGGCGGAGGCGGAGGACAGTTCCCGCACCGCATCGGCCACCACGGCAAAGCCCCGTCCCGCTTCCCCGGCCCGGGCCGCCTCGATGGCGGCGTTTAAGGCCAGGAGATTGGTCTGCCCCGCAATGGCGCCCACTTCCTCGGCCATCTTGCGCAGCTCCCCGGTGAAGCCCGCCAGGCGGGAGATTTCCTCCAGCATGTGGCGCTTGTGTTCCATGGAGCTTTGCAGGGAGGCCAGGAGCCCATCCAGTTCCGCCCGGCTGTGGTGCAGCAGGGCGCCCATGCTCTGGTCGCCGCCAGTGGCCTGGCAGGCCATGTCCACCGAGGCCCCCAAGCGGCTGACGATGCCGGAGAAGCGCTGGGTGGTGCCGGCAAAGCCGTTTTCCATTTGTTGCCGCACATTGGCCAGGTGCCGGGCCCAGATGGGCAGAATGATGTGGTGGATGCCCTGAACCTGGCTTTCCAACTGGTGCTTTTCCGTCTCGCAGCGTTGGGCCAGGGCCTGTTCCTGGGCGTCCAGGGCGGCCTGTTGCCAGGCGGCGGCCCGCCGGCGCACCAGCCAGGCCCCGGCAGCGGCCCCTGAGGCCAGCACCAGGGCCGGAATCAGGGCGTGCAGGGGGGCCAGCACCAGCAGGGCACCCACCAGACCCAGGGCCAGGGGCGTGAGCCAGATCGGCAGGGGAACCAACGGTTCCCGGGTCGGCGTGGTCATTGCACCTCCTCCTTGGCAAGCCGGGACACCGTGTCGGTCAGGGTGTCCAGATTCACCGTCTTGTCGAAAAAGAAATCCGCCCCCAGATCCAGGCAGCGTTGCCGGAAGCCCGGGTGGTTGGTGAACATGGCCACCCGGGTGCGGGGGGATTCCGCCTTAATGGTTTTCAAAAAATTCATGCCGCTGCCGTCAGGTAGTTCAATGTCCAGGATCACCAGGCCCGGGGGGTGGGTCCGGAACTGGCTCAGCGCCTGGTCCAGACGGCAGGCGATGCTGGCCTGGACGCCGGGCTGGGCCTCCAGGGCCAGCCGGAGCCGCTCGCTGACCAGCTTGGAGTCTTCGACGATGAGCACTTTCATGATCTTTTCCGGTGGCTTCGGGATGGCGCCATTACACGGGAAAGCCGGGATTTGCACCGTCGGGGATTACGGAAAGTGAGCCTCGGATCAAGCTGATCCCCCTGTAGGGGATTTCATACACAGGGAAAGCCGCGTATTTGCTGGATCTGGGCGTTTTCGGGGGAGGCAGGGGCCGGGGTGCGGGGGGGAATGGGGGGCAAAAAAGGGTAGGTGGGGGGCATCCGGCGCCTGGGGCGGCGGGGGGGGGGTGGTAGCGCCGGGGCGGAGCGGGAGGGACGGACTGGGCCGCTGGCGGGCTAATCGGGAAGCCGTGGTGGTTCCCAGGCTTGGCCCCTCTTCGGCATCAAGGGCCTGAGGGGCTTGAGAGAGGAAGGGGCGAGGCTGGGGCCGTCCAGGGACAAGGTGCGGCGGAGGGGGAAGGTAAGGGAGGAACGGAGCCCGTGGCCGCTGTGGTCCGCAGTGGCGGCGCGGTGTCCCGTGAGGGACGTTTCCCAGAGAAATTGGCGCGCCAGCCGACCTGGGCTAGGAGGGCTGACTCCAGGGAGGGGGCGAACACCCAGGGGGCTGCGGCGAATGGAAGGAAAAAGGGGCGAGGAGGCGAGGGGGGAGAGGAAGTCCTGGCGGGGGGATAGGGCCGGGATATTTCCCGCTGGTCCTGCTTCCCCCGGCCTTCTCCGGTCATCCGCCTACCCAGATCACCGGGTCACCGCAAGCCGCAAGCCGCAAGCCGCAAGCCGCAAGCCGCAAGCCGCAAGCCCGCCCGGCTTTTCGCCCCGGCCCTATGCCCCGCCCAGCCCCTGTTCCAGGGCGTAACGCAGCAGGTCCGCGTTATTTTCCAGCCCCAGTTTCTGCATCAGCCGGGTTTTGTGGGTGGAGATGGTTTTGGAACTGACGTGGAGCCGGTCCCCGATTTCCACCAGGGAGAGGCCCTTGGCCAGTAGTTGGAGCACCTCGTATTCCCGGTCCGAGAGCCGTTCCTGGGGCGCCCCTTCGTCGGCGGGGGCGCCGAAGACCACCTTGTCCACCAGGGCCGGGTCGATGAACCGGCCCCCCCCCAGAATTTTGCGGATGGCCGCCAGGAGAATGTCCGGATCGCTGTCCTTGGCCACGTAACCGGTGGCCCCCGCCTTGAGGGCCCGGGCCACCAGCTGGGTTTCGTTGTGCATGCTGAGGACCAGGATGGGCAGGCTAGGCTTTTCCGCCTTGACCCGGCGGATCAGGTCCAGGCCGCTGATGCCGGGCATGGACATGTCCATGACCAGCAGTTCGAAGACGGCGTGGCGCAGTTGTTCCAATACCTCCCCGCCCTGGGCGGCCTCGGCGGCCACCATCAGGCCTTCTTCCCCGGCCAGCAGTTGTTTCAGACCGCGCCGCACCACCCCGTGGTCATCGGCAATGAGCAGACGGTTCATGGCTCTAGCCCTTCTGCCAGGGGCAGGGCGAAACTGAGCCGGGTGCCCTGGCCCGGGGCGCTGTCCAGGTGGACTTCTCCCTGGAAGGCCTGGGCCCGTTCCCGAATGCCCAGCAGACCGAAGGATTGGGGCCCCACCGTGGCCGGGTCAAAGCCCCGGCCATCGTCTTCCAGATAGAGGGCCACCTGGGCCGGGGTGTGTTCCAGGCGAATGGAGACCCGGCTGGCCCGGGCGTGCCGGGCCACGTTGGTGAGAAATTCCTGGACCACCCGGAAGAGGGCGGTGGCCCGGGAATCGTCCAGCTCGAATTCTTCCTCCCCGTCCAGTTGGCAGCGCACCCCGTGGCGCTGCTGAAAGTCGTCCACCAGCCATTCCAGGGCCGGGCGGATGCCCAGGTTGAGCATCACCGGGCGCAGCTGGGATGCCACCTGGCGCATCACCCGCACCGCCTCTTCCACCAGTTCCTGCATGGCGTCCAACCGTTCTCCCAGGCCCGGGGTGCGGGCGGCCAGATCCCGGCGCAGCAGGGAAATGTCCATTTTCAGGGCGGTGAGCACGGCCCCCTGTTCGTCGTGGATTTCCCGGGCGATGCGCTTGCGCTCCGCCTCCATGGCCGCTTCCCCGTGGGCCACCAGTTCCCGCAGGTGCTGACGGGATTCCATCAATTCCTGCTCCATGGCCTTGCGCTGGCTTAAGTCCAGGGCAAAGGACACCCCCAGTTCCCGGTTGCCGGGCAGGAGGGCGCTGCCGATCAGGACCGGCATGCGGCTGCCGTCCCGGCGCAGGGCGTAGCGTTCATAGGGGGGGCAGCGGCCCCCGGCCTGGAGGGCGGCCAGGGCGGCTTCCGTAGCTTCCAGGGCTTCGGGAGGGGTGAAGTCCTGGCGCCGCAGACGGCCCTGGTCCAGGTCTTCCCGGGTCGCGCCCACTAGGTCGAGAAAGGCGTCATTGGCGTCCAGCAGGGTGCCGTCCATGCGCCAGAACATGATGCCCAGAATGTTGGAATCCACCAGGCAGTGGATCAGGGCTTCCCGCTCTTCCAGGGCCTGCCGGGCCTGGACCAGGGAACGCTGCTCGTCTTGCAGGCGCAGGCGGGTGGCGGCCAGTTCCCTGGCCCGTTCCTCCGCCCGCCGTTCCAGGGAGCGGCGCAGATCGTAGAGGGCCAGGTGGGTGCTCACCCGGGCCTGGACCTCTTCGGCCTGGATGGGCTTGCTCAGGTAGTCCACTCCTCCCAGTTCAAAAGCCTTGATGCGTTCTTCCAGGCCGCTGGCGGCGCTGATGAACATGACCGGGATGAGGGCCGTGTCCGGATCGGCCTTGAGCCGGGAGCAGAGTTCGAAACCGTCCATGTCCGGCATCTGGATGTCCAGCAGAATCAGGTCCGGGGTTTCCTCCGCCATGCGGGCGAAGGCTTCCTCCCCATTGGCGGCGGTCTGGACCCGAAAGCCCCGGCGGCGCAGCAGCTGGTGCAGCAGGTGGCGATCCAGGGGGGAGTCATCCACCAGCAGAATGGGGCCTTGGGGGATATCCGAAGGCGGGGCGGCGAGGGGCTCGGACACGGAAATTCCTTTCGGGAAGCGCGGGGGCGTCAAGGGACGTGTTGCCGGAAGGCCTATTTTGACGTCATTCCCGGCCCCGTAACAAGAGGCGGCCCTCTGGCGCCGTCCCCACTCCTTTGTGGTGCGCTGCGTCAATCAGGAAAACCCTGATAGCGGCAGGGGCAAAGCCGGGGCGACAATCCACCGTCCCCCAAGCCTTTCCTGGGGTTGCAGGTCGGCCCGCCTCCGGTGCCGCCCCTTTTCCGTCTTATTTCTCTTCATGGAGCGAGTCATGCAGCAATCCCCCCGACAGGCGGCCGCCGCCCTGCGTACCCCGGACAAAGGCAAAGTGGTTTCGGCCGGTGAGGCCGTCAAACTGATCCGGGAAGGGGATACGGTGGCCGTGGGTGGTTTTGTCGGTATCGGGGTGGTGGAAACCCTGATGAAGGCGGTGGAACGGAATTTCATGAATGTGGAAGGGGACGGGGAAGGCTCCGGCCCGGCCAATCTGACCCTGGTGTTTGCCGCCGGGCAGGGGGATGGGAAGGACAAGGGCTTGAATCATCTGGCCCACGAAGGTCTGGTGAAGGCGGCGGTGGGCGGCCACTGGGGCCTGGTGCCCAAGTTGCAGAAGCTGGCGGTGGAAAACCGCATCGAAGCCTGGAACCTGCCCCAGGGCGTGGTTTCCCACCTGCTCCGGGATATTGCGGCGGGCAAGCCGGGCACCCTGACCCGGGTTGGCCTGGGTACCTTTGTGGACCCCCGCTTCGGCGGCGGCAAGCTTAACCCCATGACCACCCGGGACCGGGTGCGGGTCTTGGAAATCGACGGGGAGGAATACCTGTTCTACCAGGCCTTCCCCATCCAGGTGGCCCTGATCCGGGGCACCACCGCCGATCCGGACGGCAATATTACCCTGGAGCGGGAAGCCCTGACCCTGGAAACCCAGGCCATGGCCATGGCCGCCCACAATTCGGGGGGCATCGTCATTGCCCAGGTGGAGCGCATTGCGGACCGGGGTTCCCTCAATTCCCACCAGGTGAAGGTGCCGGGCATTCTGGTGGATTGCGTGGTGCTGGCGGAAAGTGCGGAGGACCACATGCAGACCCTGGTGGAGGACTACAACCCCTCCTATTCCGGGGAAATCCGGGTGCCCATGGCCAACATTCCTCCCATGCCCCTGGATATCCGCAAAATCATCGCCCGCCGGGCAGCCTTTGAGCTCCAGCCCAACATCGTGGTCAATCTGGGCATCGGCGTCCCGGAAGGGGTGGGAGCCGTGGCGGCGGAAGAGCAGATGCTGGATCTCATGACCCTCACCACGGAGCCCGGGGCCATCGGCGGTATGCCCGTGTCTGGCCTCAATTTCGGCACCTCGGTGAATGCGGCGGCGATCATGGATCAGCCTGCCCAGTTTGATTTCTACGACGGGGGCGGCATCGACATGGCCTTCCTGGGCCTGGCCCAGGCCGATGCCCAGGGCAACCTCAATGTTTCCCGCTTCGGCTCCCGCCTGGCCGGGGCCGGCGGCTTCATCAATATCAGCCAGAACACCCGGAAAATCGTTTTCGTCGGCACCTTCTCCACCGGCAGTCTGGCCGTGGAAGTGGCCCATAACGGCCTGCATATCCTGCGGGAAGGCACGGTGCGCAAGTTCGTCCAGGAAGTGGAACACCGCACCTTCAGCGGCACGGTGGCCCGGCGCAACGGTCAGGAAGTGCTCTACATCACGGAACGCTGCGTCTTCCGCCTGAGTCCGGACCAGGAAGGTCTGGAACTGATGGAAATCGCCCCCGGGGTGGATCTGGAGCGGGACATTCTCGCCCACATGGATTTCACCCCCCTCATGCCCCAGGCGCCCAAGCTCATGGACGCCCGGATTTTCAGGGACGCCCCCATGGGCCTGCGCCCGGTGATTGAGGGCCGCTAAAGCGGGGCCCCCCAAATCCAGGGCCAGGGCTTTACGCTCGGTCCGACCCTTTTCCTCCTCTTCCTCCTTTGTGAGGAATTCGGCCAGGCTTGCCTGGCCGCTTTTTTTGCTTCAGCCTCTAGTGGCTGGGAGTGGGGGCGTTACCGGTCTGCACCACCTTCATGGCGGAGGCGATGAGGGTGGAAATGTCCCCCAGGTTGGCAGGCACGATCAGGGTGTTGCCCTGTTTGGCCAGATTGGCGAAGGCCGCCACGTATTGTTCCGCCACCTTAAGATTGACGGCCCCGGCACCTCCCGGGGCATTGACGGCCTGGGCCACCCGCAGCAGGGCTTCTGAAGTGGCTTCCGCCACCAGTTTGACCGATTCCGCTTCCCCCTTGGCCTTGTTGATGGCGGCGGTCATGGCCCCTTCCGAGAGGGCGATGGAGGCCTGTTTCTTGCCCTCGGCCAGGTTGATTTCCTTTTGCCGTTCCCCTTCGGATTCGGCGATCTTGGCCCGCTTTTCCCGCTCCGCCGTAATCTGGAGCTGCATGGCCCGGAGCACGGATTCGGGGGGCACGATGTCCTTGATTTCGTAGCGCAGCACCTTCACCCCCCAGGTGCTGCTGGCCTCGTCCAGGGCCGCCACCACGGACTTGTTAATGGCATCCCGGTCTTCCAGGAGCTTGTCCAGATCCCGCTTGCCCACTTCGGAGCGGAGGGTGGTTTTGGCCAGTTGCTCAATGGCCTGTTCGTAATTGGAGGCGCCGTAGGAGGCCTGCTTGGGGTCGGTGACCTGGTAGTAAAGAATGCCGTCGATCTGCACCTGGGTGTTGTCGTGGGTGATACACACCTGGGGATCCACGTCGTAGGGGAATTCCTTGAGGGAGTGGCGGTAGGCGATGCGGTCGATGAAGGGCACCAGGAAGTGGAGCCCGGCGGTCAGGGTTTCGTGATAACAGCCCAGGCGCTCCACCACAAAGACGCTTTGCTGGGGCACGATCTGGATCATGCGCAGGACGAAAACGCCGGCGGCGATGACCAGGGCCAGGGAAAAATAGAAACTCATGGAACTCCTCCTTCAAAGGATGGAAAGATCAGCGGGGCGCCACCACCAGGGTGGAGCCCTCCGTGGCGACAATGGTGAGCAGGCCCCCTTCGGTGACCGCCGGCGCCGTCTCCGGGGTGGCCAGCCGGGCAGGCCATTCCGTGCCCCGCCAGCGCACCCGCAGGCGCCCCGCCGGGTCGGGCAGCTGGCAGGCGGTGACCTCCTGACCCAGGGCCGGATTGTCGTCCGCTGGGGAGGGCTGGCGGCGCAGGCGCAGCCGGGCTACCAGGGTGCCCGCCACCGCCCCCAGGGCGAAAACGGTGATCTGGAGGGCTTCCCCCCCATCCCCCAGCCAGGCCAGCAGGGCGGCCACCCCCGCCCCCAGGGCGGCAAAGAGCAGGGCCAGGGTGCCGGTGGCGATTTCCAGGGCCAGACACAGGGCGGCCAACATAAGCCAGTACCACATGGATTCCTCCAGAAGGGGCTAGGGGTAAACCCAAAACGGCGCCAAGGATGACACCGTCCTGGATGAAAGGGAAGGGAAAGAAGGTGATGGATAGGGCCGGGGCGCCGGGTGGACCCCGGCAGGGCCCGTCAGTCCTAGAGCTTGGCGATCAGGTCTTGGAGAAACTGCAACTGGCCCAGGGACTGGCTCATGGAAGACATCTGGGCCGTCAGGTCCTGGAGACCGCCCAGGCCTTGGGCCATGGAGGCCCGCTCTTCCTGGGCGGCGGTGGACATTGCCTGCATCTGGGAGGAGGCGGCCTCGCTTTTTTCCGCCAGGGTCTCCATGTCGGCCATAGAGCCTTCCGCCACCTGACGGATGTGGCTGATTTTCTCCACCGCCTGGCGAATGCTCTTGGCCGTGGCGTCCGCCTGGTCCTTGGAGGATTGGGCCAGCTTGCGCACCTCGTCGGCCACCACGGCAAAGCCCCGGCCCGCTTCCCCGGCCCGGGCCGCCTCGATGGCCGCGTTTAGCGCCAGGAGATTGGTCTGGTCGGCGATGGCGCTGATGCCCCCGGTAATGCGACTGATGGCCTCGGAAATCTGTTGCAGGTCGTCCAGGCTCACATTGAGACTTTCCTGGCTGCTGCGGGAACTGGCCGCCGTTTCCCCCACCTCCTTGATGCGCCCCAGAGCCTGTTCCAGGGCCGTGGCCTGGTGTTCCGCCGCATTCTGCAAGGCGGGCAGGGCGGCCAGCAGGGGCTCGATATGCTCCTGGTAGGAAAAGGCCTGACCCACGATGCGGGTCTGGATGGCGTTTAAGGCCTCCCAGCGAGACAGGGCCCGGGAGCTGTAGTGGGCGGCGTAGCCCGCGTAGTGGACGGGGAAAGCGTCCAGGTAGTCGTTGCGGAAATCTTCCCCGGCCCGGAAAAACACCAGGGCGGAGAGGGTCTGGTTCATGGGAATACCCAGAATTTCCCCAAAGGTGGAGAAGCCCGCCGCCGGGGTACCGTCAAAAAACCGGGCCTGGCCCAGCTGGGCCCCGTTGCCCACCCGGCGCAGGACGCAGTCATTGAGCAGCATGGCGGCGGGGCGGGGTTTGCCCTGGAGAAAATGCTGCCAGTCCGCCTCCGTGGTGCGGAGAAAGTCCTTGGCCTTGAGCAGGTGCAGACGGTCGCCGAATTCGATATCGCAAAAAAAGTTGATCTGGCCCGCCCCCAGACTGGAAACGGAGCGGATGAACATTTTGTTTTCCACGGACACGGCGAAGGTATAGCCCTCCAGGGCCTTGCCCAGCTGACCCACGGGGCAGTGGAAATGGGCCGCCAGGGCTTCCGGGAAAGGCTGGCTGCGGCCATTGTCGTCAAAAACGCTGGTGACGGAGCGGGCCACCGGGTCCGCTTCCCCCACCAGCCAGCTCTTGCCCGTGGGCTCGAAATTGTGGGTGCGGAAGGGGGTGAAGCGGATGCCCGGCCGGGTTTTGCAGAAAATCACCAGGGCCTGGCCGGATAGGGGCCGGGTGCCGTCCTGGATGTAGGTGCCAGAAAAATCCAGTTTGCCCCCCGCCGAGCCGCCGATGGCCAGACAGGGGAAGCGCCCGCATTCATACCAGGCGCGCATGAGAAAACCTTCCGAGGCGGAGAGGCCATCGCAGAACACCAGGGCGAAGGTGTTGTGGCTTTCCATGGGGAACTTGAGATTGATCCGTTCCAGTTCCTGGCGGATGCGGGCTGTGCGTTCCGAGGCCCGCCCCCCTTCCGCCGTGTGCAGATTGATGTGGAAGGTCTGGGTATCCGCCAGCAGGGCGTCGGAGAGCCAGAGAAAGCTGCCGATCCGGTCCCCCGGATTGGCGCCGCAATAAACGCTGCCCGACCCGGTGCACAGGGCGCCGGAGGAGGACAGCACGGCCACCTGACGGCCCTGGCCCAGGGCGGCGAGCCGGTCGGCCACCGGGGCAAAATTGACGTGGGGCGGGACAAAGGCCAGGAGCAGGCCGCCGCTCCCCGGGGGAATGCCCAACTGGGCCAAGTCTCCGGGGAGAGCCCCCGTATCCAGGGGGCCCCCTGCGGTGAGACTGTCCGTCGGTGCTTCCTGGCGGGGAGTGTGGGGGTCGGTGCGACCAAATAGACGGTCGAACATGGTCAGGTCTCCTTCTGCTGCGGTTTCCGGACTCTGGTGGGGTAGGCCTGTTGTTATGGGGCAGGGTGGCCTACCCACACTGTACAAGAAATCCGGGGGGCGGGAGGAGTGACGGATAGCCGCCGGGCCCTCGCCGGGGGCGGTCGGTGGCGGCCAGAAGCAGAGGGCGGCAGGAGGGGGAGCGCGGCAGAGGGCCCGGGGTAGGCGGCGGCGCCCGGTGGCGAGGGTTTCAGTTGGTGGGGGGACGGTCTTCCGGCAATTCGATGAAATGGGCGTGGAGCCAATCCTTATCCAGGCCCCACTGCACCTCCGTGATGCCGGGTTGGGACAGGACGATGGCCCGGGCTTCCCCTTGGACCGCCGCTAACTGGTGCTCGGCGGCCTGGAAGGCCGGGTCATTGGGGTTCTGGGTGTCCAGCTTGGGATAGAGGGCGGCCAGCATTTTGGCGGCGGGCACGTCCGTGTTCCGGGGGGTGCTCAGGGTGGCCACCCCGTGATCCACCTTCATGACCCAGAATTGGTAGGGGTAGGCTTTGAGCTGGGGACTACCCTGGTCCTGCAAAACGTGGGTGATATGGCGGGCCGTGCTGTCCGGGGACCGGATGTACCAGTCCAAGGCAATGACGCCGAGAAGGAAAATGAGCAGCCAGTAAGGTTTTTTCAGGGTGAAGTGGGCCATGGGGTTCTCCGCAAAACGGAGGCTATATTACTCCCCGCTAATGAAGCCGGGGGCCCGGCCCGGGCCGTCCCCCTTTTCCCCATGGGCCGGTCAGCCCTAGGCCCCGTCGATGTACTGGAAGTAGCCCACCAGCTTTTGCAGATCCTGGGCGATGGCCTGCATCCGGGCAGTTTTCACATTCACCGCCCCAATGGCTTCCGCCGTGCGGTGAATGCCCTGGACGATGCCATCCACCCGATGGGCGATGTCTTCCCCGGTCTTGGATTCCTGTTCCGTGGAACTGGCGATCTGGTGGGACAGCTGGACCACCGCTTCCCCCTGGTCCGCCACCTGGCCCAGGCTGCCCTGGGCGGTTTCCATGGCCTGATCCGTGGCGGAGACATGCTGGACCGCCGTCTGCATGCTGCCCACGGCCTGCTGGGCCCGCTGCTGGACCTGCTCCACGGACGCGGTGATTTTTTCCGTCTGCTGGCCCGAATGCTCCGCCAGTTTGCGCACCTCGTCCGCTACCACGGCAAAGCCTCGGCCTGCTTCCCCGGCCCGGGCTGCTTCGATGGCTGCGTTGAGGGCCAGGAGATTGGTCTGGTCGGAAATGCTGCGAATGGCGGCGGAGACCTCTCCAATGGCCGTAATGGCGGAGGAAAGCTCCTGCATGGTGGCTTCCGTGGCATTGACCACCTGGACCACATTGGCAGAAGCATGACGGCTATTCGCCATGCCCGCAGTGGCGGAGGCCAGCAGTTCCCGGGAGGCGATGACCGCCTGTTCCGCCTGGCGGGAGCTGACCGCCACCTCTTCCACGGAGGCGGCCATTTCTTCCACAGAGGCGGCGATCTGGCCCGCTAGGGTGGCCTGTTCGTTGGAAACGGCGAAGGTTTCCCCCATGGCCCCATTCACCTGGGCCGCGGTTTGTTCCACCGTGTCCGCCGCTTCCCCCACCTCCGCCATCATGGCCTTGAGGTGGGTCTGCATGGTGATCAGGGCGTCGTTGAGGCGGCCCAGCTCCGTGTCCGCGCTCAAGGGAATGGGGTCGGTGAGCACCCCCTGGCCGATCCGGTCCATACGCCGGTGCTGCACAGCCACCCCGGCCAGGATTTTGTGTTGGGTAAAGTAGAGGTAGGCCCCCAGTCCCAGGCCCACCAGGGCCAGGAGGGGGGTGGCCTCCCCTGGATTGCCCACCAGGGGCAGGGCTAGGAGTCCCAGCTGGGTGGCGGCCAGGGAGCCCAGGGCGAGCTTAAAGCGGCTGCCGTAGCCCCAATGGTGTTCCAGCTTAGGGGGACGGGGGGGCTTTCCCTGGCGGTTCAACTGTTGATAGAGGGCTTCCGCTTCCCGTATCTGGGTCCGGCTGGGTTCGGTGCGCACCGACATGTAGCCGATGGTCTGGTTGTTTTTGCGCACCGGGACGATGAGGGCTTCCACCCAGTAGTGGTCCCCGTTCTTGCACCGGTTTTTTACCAGCCCCCGCCAGGGGCGCCCGGCCTGGACCGTCTGCCAGAGTTCCTGGAAGGCCACGGGGGGCATGTCCGGGTGGCGGATGATGTTGTGGTTTTTGTGCAGCAGTTCTTCCCGGCTGAAGCCGGAAATGTCCACAAAGGTGTCGTTGACGAAGGTGATGAGGCCTTTGAGATCCGTCCGGGAAACGATGTAACTGCCCTTGGGAAACGGCCGCTCAATCTGACTAACCGGTAGATTCTTCTTCATAGAATAGTGTTTATTTTGATCCCTGAAGCGCCATGTTAAGGGGGGAGAAGGGGGTTTTTTGCGGATTATTTCTCAGAATAAAAAAAATCTATCGAATAATAACTTCTCCATAATCTTCTTATATTCTTACGGCATTTTCCAAGGGCATAGCCCCTCCCGGCTCAGCCGCCTGTGGCGGACATGAAGCGCACAATCTTGCCCGGTGCCTCGCAAAAATCGTGCTTTTCCGGCTTCAGATCCACCGCCCGGCGAATGGCGGTTTCCAGCTCCTGATCGCTGCACCCGTCCCGCAACAGGGGGCGCAGGGGAAAACTCTGCTCCTGGCCCAGGCAGAGGTAGAGGGTGCCGTCCACCGCCAGTCGTACCCGGTTGCAAGTGGCGCAGATATGCTGGGAAAGGGGGGTGATGAGGCCCAGGGTGAAACTCCGGTCCGGGGTGCTCCAGTAGCGGGCCGGGCCGCCCCCCAGGTCCAGGGCCTGGGGTTCCAGGGCAAAGCGTCCCTGCAATTCCTTGAGAATGGCCTGGAGATCCGCTCCCCGGGTCTGGCGCCCGGTACTGCCCATGGGCATGGCCTCGATGAGGCGCAGGACAAAGCCCTGGTCCATGCAAAAGGCCACCATGTCCCCCACGTCCCGGTCGTTGAGGCCCGCCATGGGCATCATGTTGATTTTGATGCGCTGGAAGCCGGCGGCTCGGGCCGCCCGGAGCCCGTCCAGCACCTGATCCAGACAGGGGCTGCCGGTAATTTCCGCCAGACAGTCGGGGCGCAGGGAATCCAGGCTCACATTGAGCCGGTTGAGCCCGGCCCGGCGCAGGGCGTCCGCCTGGGGCGCCAGCTGGGTGGCGTTGGTGGATAGGGAGAGGTCTTCAATGCCGGGCAGGGCGGCCAGATCGGCCACCAGCTCGGGCAGGTGGCGGCGCAGCAGGGGTTCCCCCCCGGTGAGGCGCAGGCGGCGGGTGCCCAGGCGGGCAAAGGCGGCGGCCACCCGGGTGATTTCGGCAAAGCTCAGCCAGTGTTCCGGAACCTGGAAACCCTTGAAGCCCTTGGGCAGGCAATAGAGGCAGCGCAGGTCGCACCGGTCGGTGACGGAGATGCGCAGATAGTCGATGGTCCGGCCAAATTGGTCCGCCAGCATGGCAGGGCTCCTTTTTTCCACATTCCTGGCGGATTGTAGAAAGGCAAGGGGCGTTTGCTAGCTGGTAGGAGGAGTTAGAAAGCCTAGTCCATTGGGAGTAGGGCCGGGGGGAGACGCCTAGTTGCCGGGCCCGGCCAGGTTGTGTTCCACCGCGTAGAGGGCGGCCTGGACCCGGCTGTGGAGGTTGAGCTTGCGCAGAATGCTCTGCACGTGGACCTTGATGGTGCTTTCCGCCAGATTGAGCTTGCGGGCGATTTCCTTGTTGCTGATGCCCTGGGCCAGGCAGACCAGGGTTTCCTTTTCCCGGGGGGTGAGGCTTTCCGGCTCCCCGCCCTTGTCCCCCTCCCCCGGGCGGCGCAGCCGGGCCAGGAGCTTGGAAGTCATTTCCGGGGAGAGAACGCTGTCCCCGGCCAGGGCCCGGTGAATGCTGGCGATAAGGAAATCTGTGTTGATTTTCTTGAGCAGGTAGCCCCGGGCCCCCAGGCGAATGCATTCCCCCAGGTCTTCGCTGTCTTCCGAGACGGTGAGCATGAGCACCGCCAGGTCGGGCTGGGTGTTGAGCAGCTGGGGCAGGGCTTCCCGGCCATGCATGGCGGGCATGTCCAGGTCCAGGAGCACCACGTCGGGACGCAGTTGGGCCGCCAGTTTGATGCCTTCCAGGCCGTCGGCAGCTTCCCCCACCACCTCCAGGTCCGGCTGGCGTTGCAGCAGGGCTTTCAGGCCGCTGCGGAACAGGGTGTGGTCGTCCACCAACAGAATGCGTATGGGCTGGGTCATGGCGCGATGCGTTCCTCTTTAGGCAACAGGAGCTCCAGGGTTGTACCAGAATTCTCCTGGGTGTGGATATGGATTTGGCCGTGGATGCGGCGGGCCCGCTCTTCCATGATGGAGAGGCCCACGTGCTGGTCCTTTTTCTCCGCCACGCTGGCCGGATTGAAGCCCACCCCGTCGTCCCGGATGGTGAGGGTGAAATCGGCCTGGTTGCACAGCTGGATATCCACCTGTTGGGCCCGGGCGTGCTTGCGCACATTGGAAAGGGCCTCCTGGAGGATGAACAGAACCTGCAGTTCCTGCTGGGGGTCCAGAGGCAGGCCGCTGCCCGT
The DNA here is from genome assembly GCA_041907765.1 of Rhodocyclaceae bacterium. GTDB lineage: Bacteria > Pseudomonadota > Gammaproteobacteria > Burkholderiales > Rhodocyclaceae > Azospira. Next base: position 27,562 of record JAYRGQ010000001.1, read on the forward strand.
CATGGAGAGGGTGGTGTGGACCCGGGTCTGCTGCTCGAAGCGGCGTAGCAGGGAATGGAGGGCGTCGGGAAAGCTTTCCTTGCTGATCTGGGTGCGGAAGTTGAGGAGCAGCTCCCGCACGTCCTCGTAACATTCCTGGACCCCGGTACGGATGAAGTCCAGGTTTTCCTTCACCTGTTCCGTTTCTCCGGCGGCCAGGGCGGATTCCAGCATCTGCACCTGGAGATTGAGAAAGGACAGGGACTGGGCGATGCTGTCGTGGAGCCCCTGGGCCATGAGGTTGCGCTCTTCGGAAACGGCAAATTGCCGGTCCCGGGCGGCCAGCCGCAGGTTTTCGATGGCCACCCCCAGGTGCTGGCCCAGGGTTTCGATCAGATACTGGTCCTGGGGCGACAGCCGGGCGGCCTGGCGGAAGAAGAGGGAAAAGAGGCCGATTTCCTGCTGGTTGTAGCGGATGTGGAAGAGGGCCACGTCCTGGAAACCCGCGGCGCCGCAGGGCTTGAGGGGCAGCAGCCCGCCCTGGGGCACATGGCGCAGCAGGGGGGCGGTCAGGTCCAGGGCCTGGCCGCATTCGCAGCCCTGGATGTGGGTGCAGGGCTCGGATTCCTGGAGGGATTGGGGCAGGCGCACCTGGGCTACTAGATCCAGGCGGCCCCGCTGCCGGTCCGCCAGCCGGACGCTGCCTCCGTCCGCCGCAAAGAGTTCGATGAGGCGCTGGAGAAAGCCCTCGCACATGGCTTCCCGGCTGTGGGGCTCGTGGAGGAAGGCGGTCACCTGGTAGAGGGTGGCCAGCTGCCGGTTTTTGCTTTCCACGGAACGGGTCTTTTCCTCCACCTTGTCTTCCAGGGTGGCGTACAGGTCTTCCAGGCGGCTGGCCATCTGGTTGAAGCCCAGGGCCAGCATGCCGAATTCGTCCTGGGTTTCCACCTCGATGCGGGTCTGCCAGTCCCCGTCCCGCAGGCGCTGCATGGCCCGGCCCAGGTCGGTGAGGGGATTGATGACCAGAAGATACATGAGATAGATCATGGTCACCGTGCCAGTCAGGGCCAGGGCCAGGAGCACCACCTGGAAGAGGCGCAGCAGGGTGGTGTTGCGGGCGTTGTCCTGCTCAATGAGGGACACCAGCCGGTTGATGTCCTCCACAAAGGCGTCCAGATAGGGCTTGGGCGTATTCGGGGGCTGGTGAATGGCCCGGCTCAGGGCGGGGCGCACCTGCCCCTGCCAGTTATCCACGATGCGCCGGGCCTGGGCATAGACTTCCTGATTATTGGGCAGGAACAGGGGGCGGGTGGGATCGCCCCGGCGCAGCCGGGCCAGGGTATCCTCAAACCCATCCATCTCCCGGGTGATCCTCTCCGAAGAGGCGCCGCTCGAGATCAGGTAGCCGATGTGGTAGGAGCGCATGCGCAGGCTGCCCGCATCGTTAATGGCCGCCGCTCCCCCGTCCAGTTTCCAGGACAACAGCAGGGTGTAGCCGATGGAGACCATGGCCACCAGCAGCCACAGGGAGGAGAGGCTGAGCAGCTTGGCGGAAAGGCTGCGCATGCGGGAAAAACGGAAGTTCATGGCGGACCCTGGCAACGGGGAAAACGGTAAAAAAGGGCGGTGGACACTCCGCCAGCCATCCTAGCCACCTTAGCGGCAGGATGCCATGGCGGCAATCCGCCAAAAGCAGGGGGGAAGGGGAGCGTGGGCCCGGTGATAGGGGCTTTTCCCCTGGACTGGCCCGTTTTCCGCCTCCCCCAAAAGAACTAGGGGGCTCCTCCGGACAGGGGCCGGGGGGCTAGGTCCTTTAAGCGGCAGAAAGCCCTCATCCGGCGAATGGGATTGGCCCGGGGGGGCGGGTAAGGTTGATCGCCATAAAGATTCCATGGAAAGGGGACCAAAATGGCAACGCAAACCTACAAGCAATACGCGGTGCTGACTTCCAGCACCATTTCTTTCGCCGTCTGTTTCATGGTGTGGATGATGCTGGGGGTGGTGGGGGTGCCACTTAAGCAGAAGTTGGGTTTAAACGACGCGGAATTCGGCATTCTCGCCGCCACCCCGGTGTTGAGCGGCTCCCTGATACGGGTGCCCCTGGGCATGTGGACCGACCGCTTCGGCGGCCGCATTGTCATGTTCCTGCTCATGCTGGCCACGGTGATTCCCATCTACTGTCTCCAGTACGCCACCCAGTTCTGGCAATTCCTGGTCATCGGCCTCTTCATCGGTCTGGCGGGGGGCACCTTCTCCGTGGGCACGCCCTACGTGGCTCGCTGGTTCGACGCTAACCACAAAGGTCTGGCCATGGGCATCTTCGGCGCGGGTAACTCGGGCGCCGCCGTGAATAAGTTCGTCGCCCCGGCCATTATCGCCGCGGCGGGCTGGACCATGGTGCCCCAGGTCTATGCCCTGGTGATGCTCATCACCGCCCTCCTGTTCTGGGTCTTCAGCTACCACGATCCCAAGCATTTGGTGGGGGGCAGCATTACTTTCCGGGAACAGCTTCGGGTCATGAAGGACCCCCGGGTGTGGCGTTATTCCCAGTACTACTCCGTGGTCTTCGGCGGTTATGTGGGCCTGGCCCTGTGGCTGACCAAGTACTACGTGGGGGAATACGGCTTTAACCTGAAGACCGCCGCCCTGATGGCCGCTTGCTTCTCCCTGCCCGGTGGTGTGCTGCGGGCCGTGGGGGGCTGGATCTCCGACCGGGTGGGGGCGCGCAAGACCACCTGGGCGGTGATGTGGGTGCTCTTTGCCTGCTTCTTCGTCCTCTCCTATCCCCAAACCCAGATGGTGATTTCCACCACCACCGGTCCCCTGGGCCTGAACATCGGCCTCACTCCCGTGCTCTTCACCGTCATCCTCTTTACCGCCGGTATCGCCATGGCGGTGGGCAAGGCCTCCGTCTTCAAGTTTGTAGCCAATGACTTCACCGATGACATCGGTGCGGTGTCCGGGGTGGTGGGTTTGGCCGGGGGGATGGGCGGATTTCTCCTGCCTATCTTCTTCGGCATCCTGGCCGACCTCACGGGCATCCGTAGCAGCTGTTTCATGCTGCTCTTCGGGGCCACCTGCGTCAGCCTGATCTGGATGAACTTCACCATGAAATCCCTGGCCAGCAAGGGCGCCAAGGCTTGAGTTCAGGGCGGGGCTTGGTCCCCGTCCCCCTTCTATTTCGACCCCATTTTTAAAGACCGGACGGCCAGCGGCCGCCCCAGGAGGACTCTTATGTCTCACGTAATCGACCGGTGGGAGCCCGAATCCCCCCAATTCTGGCAGCAGCAGGGCAAATCCGTGGCTCGGCGCAACCTGTGGCTGTCCATCCCCGCCCTGACCCTGGCCTTTGCCGTCTGGCAGGTGTGGAGCGTGGCGGTGCTCAACATGCCCAACATCGGCTTCAACTACTCCCAGAACCAGATGTTCTGGCTGGCGGCCCTGCCCGCCCTGTCCGGTGCCACCCTGCGGATTTTCTACTCTTTCATGGTGCCCATCTTCGGCGGCCGCCGCTGGACGGCCCTTTCCACCGCCAGCCTGCTGATTCCGGCCATCGGTGTCGGGTTTGCCGTACAGGACCCGGAAACCTCCTATCCCACCATGATGATCCTGGCCCTGCTCTGCGGTCTGGGGGGCGGTAACTTCAGCTCCTCCATGGCCAATATCAGCTTCTTTTTCCCCAAACGGGAAAAGGGCACGGCCCTGGGGCTGAACGCGGGCCTGGGCAATCTGGGGGTTCCCCTGGTCCAGTTCGTGGTGCCCCTGGTGATTACCCTGGGCCTCTTCGGCGGTCTGGGGGGCGATCCCCAGACCTGGGTGAAGGGCGCGGTGACCAAGCATATCTGGCTGCAAAACGCCGGCTTTATCTGGGTGCCCTTTATTGCCCTGTCCGCCCTGGCTTCCTGGTTCGGGCAAAACGATCTGGTTTCCGCCAAGGCTTCCTTCGCGGATCAGGCGGTGATTTTCAAGCGCAAGCACAACTGGCTGATGTGCCTCCTCTACGTGGGCACCTTCGGTTCGTTCATCGGCTTTTCCGCCGGCTTCCCCCTCCTGGTGAAGGGCCAGTTCCCCGCCATTGATCCCATGAAGTACGCCTTCCTGGGGCCCCTGGTGGGCGCCTTGACTCGGCCCCTGGGGGGCTGGCTGTCCGACAAGATCGGCGGCGCCCGGGTGACCCAGTGGGTGTTCCTGCTCATGATGGTGGCGGTGTTCGGGGTGCTCCATTACCTGCCCCATCAAGGGCTGGGGGGTGACTTCCAGGGCTTCTTCGCCATGTTCCTCTGCCTCTTTGCCCTGACCGGCATCGGCAATGGCTCCACCTTCATGCAGGTGCCCGCCATTTTCCTCACCCTGCATCAGCGTCGGGCGGGCAAGGATCCCCGGGCCCAGCAGGAGGCCGCGGCCAACGCCACCAAAGAATCCGCTGCCGTGCTGGGCTTCATCGGGGCCATCGGCGCCTACGGCGGCTTCTTCATCCCCAAGAGCTACGGTACGGCCATTGATCTGACCGGCTCGGTGGATGCGGCCCTCTACGCCTTTATTGCCTTCTATCTGATCTGTGCCGTGGCGAACTGGTGGTACTACGCCCGGCGCAATGCGGAGGCGGCCTGCTAGATCCCGGCAAAGCCCTTCCCGGCCGGCGCTGCACCTCCCTGACGCCGCCGGCCTTTTCACGGGCGCCTTCGGGCGCCTGCTTTTTTTGTGGGGGCGGAATCCCGCTGCTGGCGGCCTTTCCCGGCCGCCTAGTTCTTTTGGGGGAGCCGGGCTAATGCCAATGCCCGGACCTCGGCCAACCTTTGAAGAATGGGGTTCCGGCCGGCCTTTGCCTAAGCTTCAGGTCAGGATACAAGGCCTCTCCTTCGGTGAGAGTCCCCGTTCTCAGGCCCTATCGCGGAGGCAACATGAGTCACTTTCTGGATCGACTGAATTTTCTGGGCAAGGTGCGCAGCACCTTCTCCAACGGCCACGGCGCCGTGGTAAACGAGGACCGCAAGTGGGAAGACGGTTACCGGCAACGCTGGCAACAGGACAAAATCGTCCGCTCCACCCACGGGGTCAATTGCACCGGCTCCTGTAGCTGGAAGGTCTATGTGAAGAATGGTCTGATTACCTGGGAAACCCAGCAGACCGACTATCCCCGGACCCGCCCGGACCTGCCCAACCATGAGCCCCGGGGCTGCCCCCGGGGCGCGTCCTACAGCTGGTATGTGTATTCCGCCCAGCGGGTGAAATACCCCATGATCCGGGGCCGTCTGGCCCGGCTCTGGCGTCAGGCCCGCAAGACCCTGGGGCCCATCGAAGCCTGGCAATCCATCAGCCAGAACCCGGACAGCGCCCGCCAGTACAAGAGCAAGCGGGGCCTGGGGGGCTTTGTTCGCGCCACCTGGGAAGAGGCCAACGAAATCATTGCGGCGGCCAATGCCTTCACCATCAAGAACTTCGGCCCGGACCGGGTGGTGGGCTTTTCCCCCATCCCGGCCATGTCCATGGTCAGCTACGCCTCCGGCAGCCGTTACCTGAGCTTGATCGGCGGGGTGCCCCTGTCCTTCTACGACTGGTACTGCGACCTGCCCCCGGCCAGTCCCCAGGTGTGGGGGGAACAGACCGACGTGGCGGAATCTGCCGACTGGTACAACTCCACCTATCTCATGGTGTGGGGCTCCAACATCCCCATGACCCGGACCCCGGACGCCCACTTCTATACGGAAGTGCGCTACAAGGGCACCAAGACCGTGGCGGTGTCCGCCGACTTCGGTGAAATGGCCAAGTTCAGCGACATCTGGATGGCCCCCAAACAGGGCACGGACGCGGCCCTGGCCATGGCCATGGGCCACGTGATTTTCAAGGAATTCCACCTGGAAAATCCCTCCCCCTATTTCACCGACTATGTCCGCCAATACACGGACATGCCCATGCTGGTGACCCTGCGCCAGGACGGGGAACACTTTGTGCCCGACTTCTTCCTGCGGGCCAGCCACCTGGACGCCAACCTGGGGGAAAGCAACAACCCGGATTGGAAGACCCTGGTGCTGGATCAGGATAGCGACCGGTTGGTGGCCCCCAATGGCTCCATCGGTTTCCGCTGGGGCCAGCCGGAAGGCCAAACCGGACGCTGGAATCTGGAAGAAAAGGACGGGGCCAGCCAGGCCCCCGTGGTGGCCCGCCTCTCCCTGTTGGACAAAAAAGACGGGGTCGTGGGGGTGGCTTTCCCCTATTTCGGTGCGGAGCACGACGAAGTGCTGGTGCGCAATGTGCCGGTGCGCCGCATCACCCTGGCGGACGGCAGCCAGTCCTACGTGGCCACCGTGTTTGACCTGATGGCCGCCAATTACGGCATTGACCGGGGCCTGGGGGGCGACCATGTGGCCGCCAACTACTTCCAGGACGTGCCCTACACCCCGGCCTGGCAACAAAAGCACACCGGCGTGAAGCCGGAAATGGTCGTCCAAGTGGCCCGGGAATTCGCCACCAATGCGGATCAGACCCACGGCAAGAGCATGGTCATTGTGGGGGCCGGTCTCAACCACTGGTACCACATGGACATGACCTACCGGGGCATTATCAACATGCTCATGCTGTGCGGCTGTATCGGCCAGTCCGGCGGCGGCTGGGCCCACTATGTGGGTCAGGAAAAGCTGCGGCCCCAGACCGGCTGGGCGCCCCTAGCCTTTGCCGCCGACTGGGTGCGGCCGTCCCGGCAGATGAACGGCACCAGCTTCTTCTACGCCCACACCAGCCAGTGGCGCCATGAAAAGCTGGGGGTGGATGAAATCCTCTGCCCCACCGCCGACCAGTCCATGGCCAACATGGCCCTGATCGACTACAACGCCAAGGCGGAACGGATGGGCTGGCTGCCTTCCGCGCCCCAACTGTCGGCCAATCCTCTGGATGTGGTGGCGGCGGCGGAAAAGGCTGGCCAGGACCCGGTGGCCTACACGGTGGAAGGTCTCAAGTCCGGTGCCCTGGACATGGCCTGTAACGACCCGGACAACCCCAAGAATTTCCCCCGCAACATGTTTGTGTGGCGCTCCAATATTCTGGGCAGCTCGGGCAAGGGCCACGAATACTTCCTCAAGTACCTGCTCGGCACCCAGAACGCGGTGATGGGCAGCGAGGATAACTGCATCAAGCCCAAGGAAATCACCGTGCGCCCGGCGGCGGAAGGCAAGCTGGATCTCCTGGTGGTACTGGACTTCCGCATGTCCACCACCTGCCTCTACGGGGACATCGTGCTGCCCACCGCCACCTGGTACGAAAAGGACGACCTCAACACCTCGGACATGCACCCCTTCATCCATCCCCTGTCCGAAGCGGTCCAGCCCCTGTGGCAGGCCAAGACGGACTGGGAAATTTACAAGGGCTTCGCCAAGAAAATTTCCGAGCTGGGCAAGGACTACCTGGGGGTCCGCAAGGATCTGGTGCTCACCCCCCTGATGCACGACACCCCGGAGGAACTGGGCCAGCCCTTTACGCCCAAGGATTGGAAAAAGGGCGAGTGCGAGCCGGTGCCGGGCAAGACCATGCCCAAGATGACCGTGGTGGAACGGGATTACGGCGCCATCTACGACAAATTCACTTCCGTGGGCCCCCTGCTGGAAAGGCTGGGCAACGGGGGCAAGGGCATCGGCTGGAAAACCGGCCATGAGGTGGAAGTGCTCCGCGGCCTGAACAAGACCGTGGCGGACGGGGTGGCCAAGGGCCAGCCCCGGCTGGATACGGCCATCGACGCCGCCGAGATGATCCTCACCCTGGCGCCGGAAACCAACGGCCATGTGGCGGTCAAGGCCTGGGAAGCCCTCTCCAAGATCACCGGTCGGGAACACACCCATCTGGCCCTGCCCCGGGAACACGACAGCATCCGCTTCCGGGACATTCAGGCCCAGCCCCGCAAGATCATTTCCTCCCCCACCTGGTCCGGGCTGGAAAGCGAGGAAGTGAGCTACAACGCCGGCTATACCAACGTCCATGAGCTGATTCCCTGGCGCACCCTCACCGGCCGCCAGCAGTTCTACCAGGATCACCAGTGGATGCGGGCCTTCGGCGAAGGGCTGTGCGTCTATAAACCGGCGGTGGATTTGAAGACCACGGCCGCCCTCCTGGGCCGGAAATCCAACGGCAACGGGGAAGTGGTGCTCAACTTCATCACCCCCCACCAAAAATGGGGTATCCACAGCACCTACTCGGACAATCTGCGCATGCTCACCCTGTCCCGGGGCGGCCCCCACGTCTGGATATCGGAAGTGGATGCCCGCAAGGTGGGTATTGTGGATAACGACTGGATCGAGGTGTTCAACGTCAATGGCACTTTGACCGCCCGGGCCGTGGTTTCCCAACGGGTGCCGGAAGGCATGACCCTGATGTACCACGCCCAGGAAAAGATCATCAACGTGCCGGGGGCGGAAACCAGCGGTAAGCGGGGCGGTATCCACAACTCGGTGACCCGCACCGTGACCAAGCCCACCCACATGATCGGCGGCTATGCCCAGCTGGCCTACGGCTTCAACTACTACGGCACGGTGGGGGCGAACCGGGATGAGTTCGTCATCGTGCGCAAGATGCAGAAAGTGGACTGGCTGGACCAACCCCTAGCCCTATCCGAGTGAGGGGCGCCGGCGGGGGGCTTGAGCCCCCGCCCCCCCAAACCCTTCGCCCAAGGAGACAAAGATGAAGATTCGAGCCCAAATCGGTATGGTGCTCAACCTGGACAAATGCATCGGCTGCCACACCTGCTCGGTAACCTGCAAAAACGTCTGGACGAGCCGGGATGGCGTGGAATACGCCTGGTTCAACAATGTGGAAACCAAGCCCGGGGTAGGCTTTCCCAAGCAATGGGAAAATCAGGAAAAGTGGCAAGGCGGCTGGGTGCGCAAGCCGGACGGCAAGCTGGAACCCCGTCAGGGCAGCCGCCTGAAAATTCTCGCCAATATTTTCGCCAACCCCAATTTGCCGGGCATTGACGAGTATTACGAGCCCTTTACCTACGACTACGAGCATCTGCAAAACGCGCCGGAAATGCAGACGCCCCCGGTGGCCCGCCCCGTGTCCGTGCTAACCGGCAAGAAAATGGACAAAATCGAGTGGGGCCCCAACTGGGAAGATGACCTGGGGGGCGAGTTCGCCCAGCGGGCCAAGGACCAGTTGTTTGAAGGCATTCAGAAGGAGATGTACTCCGCCTTCGAAAACACCTTCATGATGTATTTGCCCCGGCTGTGCGAACACTGCCTCAACCCCACCTGCGTTGCCAGCTGCCCCTCCGGCTCCATCTACAAGCGGGAAGACGACGGCATTGTGCTCATCGACCAGGACAAGTGCCGGGGGTGGCGCATGTGCATTTCCGGCTGCCCCTACAAGAAGATTTACTTCAACTGGACCACGGGCAAGGCGGAAAAGTGCATCTTCTGCTATCCCCGGATCGAGTCCGGCCAGCCCACGGTGTGCTCGGAAACCTGCGTCGGTCGTATCCGCTACCTGGGCGTGCTGCTCTACGACGCGGACAAGATCGAAGCCTCCGCCAGCGTGGAAGATCCCCAGGATCTCTACCAGGCCCAGCTGGATACTTTCCTCAATCCCAATGATCCGGCGGTGCAGCAAGCCGCCCGGGAGCAGGGCATTCCGGAAGCCTGGCTGCAAGCGGCCCAGCGCTCCCCGGTGTACAAGATGGCCATGGAATGGAAGGTGGCTTTCCCCCTCCATCCGGAATTCCGCACCCTGCCCATGGTTTGGTACATCCCGCCCCTGTCCCCCATCCAGTCCGCCATGGAAAGCGGCCTGATCGGGGAAAACGGCATCATCCCGGACGTGAAGGACCTGCGTATTCCCATCCAATACCTAGCCAATCTGCTCACGGCGGGTAAGGAAGAACCGGTGGTCAAGGCCCTGGAAACCATGGTGGCCATGCGCCGCTACATGCGGGGCAAGAGCGTGGAAAAGAAACAGGACCCCACCCTGCTGCGGGGCACCCATTTGACCCCGGCCCAGGTGGAAGAGATGTATCAGGTCATGGCCATCGCCAATTACGAAGACCGCTTCGTCATACCTTCCAGCCACAAGGAAATGGTGGAAAACGCCTTCGAGGACAAGGCCTCCTGCGGCTTCAGCTTCGGCAACGGCTGCTCCGGCGGGGTTTCCGAACCCAGCCTGTTCGGCAAAAAGAAAGCCACCCCCATTGTCTTCCACGACATGCGTCGGGACCGGAAGGCCAATGCGGGGGGGAACCCGGATGCCTAAGGAGCCCACCATGTCCCCCCAAGCCCCCCTGTTTAAAACCTGTTCCGCCCTGCTCTGCTACCCGGAAGGGGACCTGGCCCGGGCCGTTCCCGAGCTCCGGGCCTCCCTGGCCGACCACCCGGAGCTCCTGGCCCGGGTGGCCCCCCTGCTGGATTGGCTGGCAACGGAGGATCTGATTCACCTCCAGGAAACCTACGTCCAGCTCTTTGACCGCAACCCGGCCCATTCCCTGCACCTCTTCGAGCATATCCATGGCGAAGACCGGGATCGGGGCCAGGCCATGGTGGATTTGCTGGAGGAATACCGCCGCCACGGCTTTGAGCCGGTGTGTGACGAGCTGCCGGACTATTTGCCCCTGTTCCTGGAATTCCTTTCCCTCTGCGAGGCGGAGGAGGGGGCGCGCCTGCTGGGGGATGCGGTCCATGTGCTCAACCACGTGGGGGAAAAGCTGGTCCAGAGCCAGTCCCCCTACGCCGGGGTGTTCCAGGTCCTGGTGGCCCAATCCCCGGTGGCGCCCCAAGCCCTGGTGACGCCGCCGGTGCGGGACATGGACGAAGCCATGGAAACCTTCGGCCCCGGGCCGGATGGGGTGGAACCCCTGCTGCGCCCCGGCCGCCCGGCCCTGGCGCCGGTGAATTTCTACCCCCACGCCCCCCAACCTTAACCCGATCCGCCCCGTTCCTCCGGGGGACGGCGGCGGGACAGGAGAGACAACATGGACTATCTACATCACTTCGTCTTCGGGATTTACCCGTACATCGCCCTGGCTATTTTCCTGCTCGGCAGCCTGGTGCGTTTCGAGCGGGAACAATACAACTGGAAGAGCGAATCCACCCAGGTGCTATACCGGGGCAATCTGCGCCTGGGCAGCATCCTGTTTCACGTGGGCATTCTGGGCCTGTTCGGCGGCCACTTCGTCGGTCTGCTGACCCCGGTGGCAGTCTGGGACGCCCTGGGGGTGAGCCACAGCCTGAAGCAGGTGGTGGCCATGACCGCCGGGGGCGTCATGGGCAGCTTCTGCCTAGCCGGGGTGCTGATTCTGCTCCATCGCCGCTTCTCCAATGACCGGCTGGCAGCCAACACCACCTGGCGGGATAAGCTGGTGCTGCTGTGGATTCTGGTCACCGTGCTCCTGGGACTTTCCACCATCGCCGTCTCCGCCCAGCATCTGGACGGCCACGAAATGGTCCTGCTCATGACCTGGGCCCAGCACCTGGTAACCTTCCGGGGTGACGCGCCCCAATTTATCCAGGAAGCCTCCCCCATTTTCAAGCTGCACCTGTTCATGGGCATGAGCCTCTTCATCATCTTTCCCTTCTCCCGACTGGTCCATGTGTGGAGCGGCTTTGGTTCCGTGACCTACCTGGGGCGCCGCTGGCAACTGGTGCGTCCCCGGCGCTAAGCCCGCGCCCGGACCTGTCCTGGCCGTCCCGTGCCCCCCACATGGCGGGGCGGCCTTTGCCGAGCGTCAGGGCAGCCCCTCGCCTTGACGCTCTTTTTTCTTTGGGAGCCCCCGGCCCCCTGGTAGGAGATTGACCCATGACCGTCCCCCGTTCCTCCTCCCCGCCCCCCGTGTTCGGCTTTACGGGCAGTAGCGGCTCGGGCAAGACCACCCTGGTGGAACAGCTCATTCCCCTGCTGGTGGCCCGGGGCTTGAGCCTGGCCCTGATCAAACACGCCCACCACGGCTTCGACATGGATCAACCGGGCAAGGATTCTTTCCGCCATCGGGCGGCGGGCTGCGCCCAGGTGCTGGTGACCAGTGACCGGCGCTGGGCTCTGCTGCGGGAACTGGGCCCGTCCCCCGAGCCGACCCTGGCGGAACATGTGGCCCGGCTGGCCCCCTGCGATCTGGTGCTGGTGGAGGGTTATAAGCAAGAACCCATACCCAAAATAGAGGTCTATCGGGCAGCCAACGGCAAGCCGCCCCTGTATCCTGACCATCCGGGGATTCTGGCCGTGGCCAGTGACCTGCCCCCGCCCGGACTGGCCGATGGGGGCCTGCCCTGGCTGGATTTGAACCAACCGGCGGCCGTGGCGGCCTTTGTCCTGGACTATCTGGACCGTCACGACCCGAGGAACCACCATGCTGAAATTTGAAGATGCCCTGGCCCAGCTGTTGGCCGCTGCCCAGCCCCTGACGGACGTGGAAACCGTGGATACCGCTGCCGCCCATGGCCGGGTCCTGGCCCAAGATTTGGTTTCCCCCCTGGATGTGCCGCCCCTGGATAACTCGGCGGTGGACGGCTACGCCCTGCGGGTGGGAGAGGTGGGGGCTGCGGGCATCCGCCTGCCCGTGAGTCAGCGCATTCCGGCGGGCAGCGTGGGCACCCTCCTGACGCCGGGCAGCGCCGCCCGGATTTTTACCGGAGCCCCCGTGCCCCCTGGGGCGGACGCCGTGGTGATGCAGGAATTGTGCAGCCACGAAGGGGACGGGGTGGTCATCAATCACCTGCCCAAGCTGGGGGAAAACATTCGTCGGGCCGGGGAAGACGTGGCCCGGGGCGGTCCCCTGCTGGCTGCCGGTAGCCGCCTGCGGCCCCAGGATCTGGCCTTTGCCGCCTCCGTGGGTTTGGCCCAGATGCCCGTCTTCCGGCCCCTGCGGGTCGCTGTCTTCTTTACCGGGGACGAGCTGCGCATGCCCGGGGAGCCCCTGGTGCCCGGCACCATCTACAACACCAACCGCTTTGCCCTGGTAGCCCTGCTGCAACGCCTGGGCTGCGTGGTGCAGGACCTGGGCCAGGTGGCGGACGATCTGGAAGCCACCCGGGCGGCCCTGCGCCGGGGCGCAGCGGAGAGCGACGTCATCCTCACCAGCGGCGGTGTTTCCGTGGGGGAAGAAGACCACGTCAAGGCGGCGGTCCGGGCGGAAGGCCGCCTGGATTTGTGGCAGATCGGCATTAAGCCGGGCAAGCCCCTGGCCTTCGGCCAGGTGCGGCGGTCCGGGGGCGGGGAGGTGGATTTCATCGGCCTGCCGGGCAACCCGGTGTCCGCCTTTGTCACCTTCCTGGTCCTGGTGCGGCCCTTTCTCCTGCGCCGCCAGGGGGCGACCCGGGTGACCCCCGTGGCCTATCGGCTCCTGGCCGCCGACTCCTGGCTGAAGGGGGATCGGCGCCGGGAATTCCTGCGGGCCACCCTGAACCAGGATGGGGCCGTGGCCATTTACCCCCACCAGGGCTCCGGGGTCATGGCCTCCAATGTCCATGGGGATGGCCTGCTGGACGTGCCGCCCCAGACCCTGGTGCAGCGGGGGGACTGGGTGCGCTTCCTGCCATTTTCCGAATTGCTGAACTGAGGAGCCCCCATGGTGACCGTGCTTTATTTCGCTGGCCTGCGGGAAAACCTGGGAGTGGATCGGGAAAGCCTGGCGCTGCCCGAGGGGGTGGCCGACCTGGGCGCCCTGCGCCACTGGCTGGCCGCCCGGGGCGGGGAGTGGGAGCGGCTAAACACCACCCCCAATCTGCGTTTTGCCGTCAATCAGACCATGGCCCGGGCCGCCACCCCGGTGGGTGACGGGGACGAGGTGGCTTTCTTCCCCCCGGTCACCGGAGGCTGAGACGGCCATGAGCATTGCTGTTCAGACGGAGGATTTCGACCTGGGCCAGGAAGTGGCGGCCCTTCGGGGCGACGACCCGGGCATCGGCGCTGTGGCCAGCTTTGTGGGCCTGGTGCGGGACATGAACCAGGGCCAAACGGGCATCGGGGAAATGTTCCTGGAGCACTACCCGGGCATGACGGAAAAGGCCCTGGCGGACATCGAAGCCCAGGCCCGGGCCCGCTGGCCCCTGCGGGGGGTGCGGGTGGTGCACCGGGTGGGCCGCTTGGCGCCCCGGGATCAAATCGTGCTGGTGGCCGTGGCCGCCGCCCATCGGGGCGACGCCTTCCAGGCCTGTGAATTCATCATGGATTACCTGAAAACCCAGGCCCCTTTCTGGAAGCGGGAACAAACCCCGGCAGGCTCCCGCTGGGTGGAAGCCAAGGCGGACGACGAAGCCGCCGCCCAGCGCTGGGCTGGGGGCGACTGAGGCGGGAGTGGGCGGGTAGGCGTTGGGGTGCCGGTTGCCAGGAGCCAGAGCCAGGCGGCAGGCGGCAGGCGGCAACGGTGTCGGTTCAGGCGGTCGCCGTATCCCGCCTGCCGTGTCGAGCTGGTGCGCCCAGACGCCCCTGGTGCCGCCAATGGGCCGGGCTCCGGGACGACTTCCCCCAGGAACAACCAACCCAGGCATTTCCTTCGGGCGGGACAGACCCGGGGGTGGCCCCGATGCCGTCAGGGGCCCGTCTTCCCGTTCCCTTGGGACTGCAAGTGTCCCTTCTTCGCCCTCTTAGCCCTGTTTGGTGGCCAGGAATTCATCCACCAGCCGGGCCAGCACCGTTTCCGGATCTTCCTCTTCCAGACCCAGGAGTTCGGCCACCAGCTTGATCTTGCCCGGGTTGAGCCGGGCGTGGGGGGCGGCTGTCGGAGCGGGGGCGGCCGGGGTTTCCCCGGGCAGGTCTTCCCAGGGGGCCACCTCCGCGGGCACGGAGTTGGGCTGGGGCGCCGTTGGCGTGGTTTCCTGGGCTGGAGCCGGGGCGGCTTCCGGCGCGGGAGCTTCCGCCTTGCGGCTGCGACCGGAGGCAGCGGAGAGTTCCTCTTCCACCACCTTCTTGGAAAGTTTTTCCCCGTCGGACAGGTGTTCAATGAGGGATTCGGCCTTGGCCTCGTTTTTCCGGGCCAGTTTTTCCAGTTTCACGGCGGCCCCGGTGCTGGAAATTTTGCCCGCATCCAGCAGGGCCGTGACCTTTTCCGACAGATTGGCCGCCGCCGTGGCCTGGGCCAGCCAGGTGCCGGTGCGGCCGAAATACTGGGCCGCCTCTTCCGTATTGGGGAAGCGGGCGGCGATGGTGTGCAGGGCGGTGGCCATGTCCCGGGCTTCCAGGGCGGCCCGCACGCCGATCCCCAGATTTTCAAAGACCTGGACATCCAGGGCTTCCTCCTCCGTGCATTGCCGCACCAGCACCGGCACCTTGGTCTCCCCGGCGGCCAGGGCCGCCTGACGGCGCCGTTCCCCCACCAGCACCCGATAACGCCCGTCCGTACCGGGCCGAACCAGGATGGGATGGATCAGGCCCAGGCGACGAATGGCGTTGGTCAGCCCCTTCAGGGCCTCTTCCGGCACCTGGCCGCGAATGTGGGCGGGGTCCGGGTCCAGGGTGGCAGGGTCAAGGAGCTGGAAATCAAAAGTACTGTCTTTGAAAGTCATGGCATGGCCTCCCCGGCCGGGCCGGGAAAGAGGAAGAAAACGGGGCCGGGATATTGGGCTTTTTCCCCGGGATTTTCAACCGGGGGCGGGGCGTTGCCGCGCCAGACTTGGTTCTTGAGCCCCCTGCTTAAGAGCTACGGGTGTCGGGGGCGCGCCATTCCCAGAAGGCCGCCAGGGCGGCACCACAGGACAGGGTGCCAAACCCGTACAGGGTCAAAGATAGGCCGCCCAGGGCGCTGCATAGGGGGCCGAGAAAGCTACCCAGGGCAAAGGTGCCAAAGAGCAGGCCGAATACGGCATGGGGATGGGCGGGGGAAATGAGCCGGGCGATGGCGGGTAGATTGCCCGCCAGGGCGCCGTAGGCCAGGCCAGCCAATCCGGGATAGAGAACCATGGCCAGGGGCCAGTGCAGGCCTTGGGCGAGAAGCAGGTTTAGGAAGGCCAGGGCGTTGACGGTGTAAATCAACAGCTTCCCGCTTTTTTCCGGCCAGGCGTCCGCCAGGATACCGCCGAGAAAACGTCCTGCGCCGTTGGCCAGGGCCATGGCGGAAACCAGCAGGAACAGGACGGTGCCGGAAAAGCCAAAGGGGGGCAGCAGACGGCCCAGCCCGGCAAAGGAGGCGGCGCCAAAAGGGGTAGCGGCCAGGAGCAGGGCCACATTGGCCAGCACGGGGCGGGCGGCGCGGAGGGTGTCTGGATTCCAGGGGAAATTTCGGTGCCGGACCGGCGCCAGGCCCTCCGGCGTGGCATCGGGGAGGCAGGCCCAGGCCAGCCAGCCGAGTAGGGCATAGGCGCTTGTAATAATCCCCAAGGCCTGGCGCCAGCCTCCGTAGGCCAGGAGCCAATGGAACAGGGGGGCCGTAACCATGGCCGATAAGCCGTAGATGGCCAGCAGGGCGCCCCCCAGCTTGCCCCGGTGGGCGGGGTATACCCGGGCCACCATGGCGATGCAGGCCGGGGTGGAGAGGCCCGCGCCCACTCCCAAGGCGAGGACGGAATAGCCCAGGAGAAAAGGCAATACCCCGTGGGCGGTCAGGCCCATGAAGCCGCCGAGGCAAAAGCAGACGTTGGCGAGCGCCAACAGATGCTTTCCCGAGTGGCGCTCCACCAGGCGGCCGCCGAGAATGACGGCGGGTAGTAGACTTAAGGGGGTCAGCCCAAAGGCCAGGTCTAACTGGGCGTTGCTCCAGCCGATTTCTTGGCGGTGAATCACGGGGGCGATGGCGCTCCAGGCGTAAATCAGGCCGAAAATGAATTGGAATGGCAGCAGGGCGACAAAAACAGACCAGGGGCGTCGCCCCTGTTGGGTCGAGAAAGGGAACATGGTGGCTGGAAGCGCCGGGATGGGGAGATGCCAGGGAGCCTTGCCCTGCCCGGAGGCAATGGGGGGCGGGTTGGCTTTTCTTTTCCCTCCATGGGCGCCAAGGAAAAGGAGGCCTACACTCTAGGGCCATGAGCGATAGGGATTTGTCTGGTGGCGTACTGTTTCTTTGTCTCCTGCTGCACAGGCCAGCGTCTGTGAGTGGTGGTGGCGGAAGGAAATCTGACCATGGGCTTGCTTAGCGATAGGGACCTTTCCTGGCGTGAGCTGCGGCCTGCATCTCTAGCGGATTGGTCCCGGTGGCTGGCTAGCATCGCTTTGCCCGGGGAAATCGCCCTGTCTACCGACGCAGCGCCAGGGGCTTTGGCGACCACTCGGCTCAGCGCTGGAGGGCGGTTGGCCCACCTCCAGCTGAATCCCCAGTCCATTGAGCATGGGCCCGGGCATTTGTCTTCTGTGACGGAACCGGGGGTGCTGGTTCACGTGGTTCTGGAAGGGGCGGGTACCCTGGTGCAGGGGGACGAAGCTTGGGATTTCCAGGCCGGGGACATTACCTATCGCTCTGTGACCCGTCCTTCTTCCCTGGTTTTTTCCGTGCCCACCCGCTTGGCGGTTCTAAATTTACCGAGTCGTCGCCTAAATCGCCCCGGTTATGCCAGCCATGGCCCGGACCGGGCTCAGCGACTGTCGGAGAATGCTTCCTTGGCGGGCCTGATCCGCCAGACCGCCGACTGCTTGCTGGGAGCGGCCCAGGGCAGCCCAGGCTCCCATCGGGGAGCCCTGGAGCAGTCCCTGGTGTTATTGCTGGCTTCCGCCTACCAGGAAAAATGCAGGAGACCCAAGGCGGAGGCGGACTTTGCCAATCCCACCCGCTGGCGGCAGATCATGCTTTTCCTGGAAGCTAATTTCGCGGAAGAAAGCCTTTCCCCCGAAAACTGTGCCCGCCAGGTGGGAATTTCTCCCCGCTATCTGCACTGGCTCTTTGCCCAACGGGGCTTGAGCTTTTCCCATACCGTGCAGGCCCTGCGCCTGGACCAAGCCCAGTCGCTGTTACGCCAGCCCCTGGGGCTGGATATTGCCAGCATCGCCTTCCAATGCGGTTTCGCTAGCCCCGCCCATTTCTCCCGTTGCTTCAAACAACGTTTCAACCTGTCTCCCCGGGCTTTTCGGAAAGGGGCGGGAGGGATTTGAGGGGCGGGATTGAGGGCGGTTGGGGATAGTGGCCCCGGCGATAAGTGGGGAAAAAAGGGGACCTCCGGGGGCGCTCCGGAGCCTCTTCTTGCGGGGCTGGAGAAGGGGAACATTTCCTCCTCATCAGAATTTCAGAA
This sequence comes from Rhodocyclaceae bacterium, assembly GCA_041907765.1. GTDB lineage: Bacteria > Pseudomonadota > Gammaproteobacteria > Burkholderiales > Rhodocyclaceae > Azospira. The sequence goes on from JAYRGQ010000001.1 coordinate 45,657, forward strand.
TACTGATAAGCTCCTTCCTGCTCCGATGCCGGGTTGGCAAGTAAATGGGAGGAGAAGGTGATCTCAGGCGCTTTTTCTGTCACGCTTACCGCCCGGTATTTTCGGTGCCGTCCTGGCTTCTCTCCCACGTCAGATGGGCTCGGGAAGCGGGGCAGGGCCGGTGTTTCCCTTAGGCGCTAAGGTGCCGGAGTTGCTCCGATCGCCTTCGGGATAGCCTTGGCCCTGAATAAAAAAAACGGACCTCCCCGCCATGGATGGGAGAGGCCGCAGGCAGGAGATAGCGCCCAGTTTTTTCGGATTCCAAGTCAGCGTGCCACGCCACGTTAGGACACGCTCACTTGCAATCTACAAAGACTAATTGGGATGGCCGCATCGGCGTGGGCAATGATCCGTCACCGGGGGGGAGTTTTCCGGTGTTGCCGATGGGGCAGCCTCTTCTTTCGGGGACTAGGAGGTTCTATGGGTGGGATAAAAGAAAAGGTGCAGAAGGTCGGTTTGCAATCGGTGCAAGGCCGGATTGCCCTGGCTGCGGGAAGTGCGCTGGTGATTAGCTCGGTGGTGCTGCTCACCATTAATGTGGGTTCCTCCATGATGACCCAGAGCATGGTTAGCGACCGCATGAATGAGCTGATCCGGGACGAAACCGAGGCCAAGCTGAGCAATTTGGCGTCGGCCCAGGCCGGCGCCATTCAGGGGCGGTTCGCGCTGGCCCTGGACGCGGCCCGCACCATGGCCCATACCTTCGCCCTATCCAAGGGGGGCTTGCCCATGGGGCGTCCCCAGCTCAATGCCATTTTGCACAATGTGCTGATCAGCAATCCGGAATTCAACGGCACCTATTCCTGCTGGGAGCCCAATGCCGTCGATGGGGCCGATGGCGCCCACGCCAGCCCGGGCAATGGCAATAACCCCCAGACCGGCCGCTTCACGCCCTATTGGACCCGTAGCGAAAGCGGCACCATCGCGGTTCAGCCCCTGGTGGAGTACGACTCCAGCGCACTCCATTCCAACGGGGTGCCCAAGGGGGGCTGGTACGCCGGGCCGAAAACCACCGGCAAGGAAAGCGTCCTGGGCCCCTTGCCCTATATTGTCCAGGGCAAGAACGTGTTTCTCGCCACCATGTCCGTGCCCATCGTCATCAATGGCCGCTTTATGGGGGTGGCCGGGGCGGACTACAACCTGGATTTTGTTCAGAAAATCAGCGAGGAAACCAACAAATCCCTCTATGACGGCAAGGGCAAGCTGCTGATTGTCAGTGAGCGGGGCCTGGTGGTGGCGGATAGCGCCAATCCGGGCCTGATCGGCAAGCCCTTCAATCCGGAAGTGGGGGAGCAAAACGCCGCCGGGCTGCTGGAAGACATTAAGGCGGGCAAGGCCAAGACCTGGGTGGATGAGGCTTCCCAGACCATGAACGCCCTCTCCCCCATTCCCCTGGGCCGGACCGAAAAGCCCTGGGCCGTGCTGATTCAGGTGCCCAAGGAAGTGGTGTTGGCCAAGGTCAATGAGCTGAACCACGACGTGACCGCCCGCTCGGTGTTCACCACCGTGCTCCAGGTGGGTATCGGCGCGGGCATCATTCTCCTGGCCAGCCTGTTCTTGTGGCGCATGGCGGGCCGCCTGGCCAAGCCCATCCGGGGCGCCGCCGATATGGCCCAAAAGATCGAATTCGGGGTGTTCGACGCCCGCCTCACGGTTACGTCCAATGACGAAGTGGGCACCCTGGCCTCGGCCCTCAACAGCATGGCGGATAGCTTGCAGGAGAAGGTCAATCTGGCGGAACAGATCAGTGAGGGCAACCTGGATTGCAGCGTCAAGCTCACTTCCTCCTCCGATCAGCTGGGCAAGTCCTTGCAGAAAATGGTGGAAAACCTCAATCGCCTGATTGGCAATCTGCAAAGCGAGGCCGGGGCTATCGACAAAAACGCCAAGGACATGTCCGTCCTGAGCCAGGAACTGTCCGAAGGGGCTTGCAGTTCGGCCGCCTCCATTGAGGAAATCAGTACGGCCATGGCGGAAATCAGTTCCCAGACCAAGAGCAACGCGGAAAACGCGGTGCGGGCCAAGAACATTTCCCAATCCTCCCGCACGGCGGCGGTCACCGGCGCCCACGACATGAGCGAAATGCTTTCCGCCATGCAGGAAATCAAGGCCTCCGGCGACAACATCGCCTCCATCATCCAGACCATTAACGAAATCACTGACCAGACCAATCTGCTGGCCCTGAACGCCGCCATTGAAGCCGCCCGGGCGGGGGAATCCGGCGCCGGTTTCGCCGTGGTGGCCGACGAGGTCCGCTCCCTGGCCACCCGCAGCGCCAAGGCCGCCCAGCAGGTCACCCAGCTGGTTCAGTCTTCCAGCGTGAAAACGGCGGTGGGGGTCAATGTGGCCAACAAGACTTCCGAATCCTTAAACCAGATCGTTACCAGCGCCGAAGAGCTGTCCCTGCTGGTGGAAGAAATTTCCCTGGCCTCACAGGAACAGGTGATCGGCATCGAGGAAATCACCCAGGGCATGCACCAGATCGACAGCACCACCCAGGCCGTCAGCACCCACGCCGAGCGCAGCGCTGCCACCGCCGCCCAGCTCACCTCCCAGGCCAAGCTGGTGCACGATTTGATCAAGGACTATCGGGTGAAGTCGTAAAGCCGGTTGATGTAGGGCTGTAACGAAAACACCCCGGGAGGTTGCCGGGGTGTTTTGTTTGGGGGGCTATTTCGCTCAAGCGACTGTAGGCCCCTTTGTTTCTCCGGTTTTTTTTACGGTAAGGGCGGTAAGCCCAATTCTTGGAGAAAAGCGTTGTGCTTATGGAGCGCTGCTTGCCGTTGTTGTTCGAGAGCGAGTAGCTCGGCATGGACGGCAGCTAAATCGATTTCCTTTTCCGCCTCTGCCGTGCTGACGTAACGGGAGAGGTTCAGGTTGAAATCGTTCTGCTCGATTTCCGCCATGCTGACTCGACGTGAGTAACGTGGTTCTTCCTTCCGGTACTGGTAAGTCCGGACAATCTTGTCGATGTCTTCCTGGCGCAGTTGGTTCTGCCGCTTTCCTTTTTCGAAATGCTCGGCGGCGTTGATGATCAGCACATCATCCGGCTTTTTGCACTTTTTCAACACCAGAATACAGACCGGAATACCGGTGGAGAAAAACAGATTGGCCGGTAGTCCAATCACCGTGTCGATGTTGCCGTCTGTCAGCAACTTGGTACGAATGCGAGCCTCCGCCCCTCCACGGAACAGCACCCCGTGGGGCAGGATGATGGCCATAACCCCATCCTGCTTGAGAAAGTGAAAACCGTGCAGCAGAAAGGCAAAGTCGGCGGCGGACTTGGGGGCCAGCCCGTAGTTCTTGAAACGCACATCCTCGCCCAGTGCTTGATTCGGCTCCCAGCGATAGCTGAATGGGGGATTGGCGACCACTGCGTCGAACTTGGGCATTTTGGCCGGATTCGTTTCCCGCAGCAGGTCCCATTCGTTCAGCAGGGTATCGCCGTGGAAAATTTCGAATTCGGAATCCTTCACCCCGTGCAGCAGCATATTCATGCGCGCCAGATTGTAAGTGGTGATGTTTTTTTCCTGGCCGTAAATTTTGCCGATACCGTGGGGCCCCATGCGGTGGCGCACGTTCAACAATAACGAGCCGGAACCGCAGGCAAAGTCCAGCACACTCTCCAGTTGGGAGCGCTGCCCGGTGGCCGGTTCCTGACTGTCCAAAGTGACTATGGCGGAAAGAATGCTGGATATCGGCTGGGGCGTGTAAAACTCCCCGGCCTTTTTGCCGGAACCGGCGGCAAACTGGCCGATTAGGTATTCATAGGCATCGCCCAGGGCGTCGCTGGTGGTGGAAAACTGGGCTAGGCCCTTGGCAATTTCGCCAATGATCTTGCACAGGCGGGTATTGCGCTCGGGATAGCTCCTGCCCAATTTTTCAGAGGCCAGATTAATTTCCGAGAACAATCCTTTGAACGTGCTGGCGAAAGATTGGTTTTCAATGTAGCTGAAGCCCTGTTGTAGGGTATGCAGCAGGTGATCATCCTGGATGCGGGCCTGCTCGGTAATGTTGGTCCAGAGATATTGGGGCTCGATGACGTAATGCACTTTGCGGCGCATCTGTTTCTCGAACTCGGGGATATCCGCGGCGTTATCGGCATACCAGAAGGAAAGGGGACTAAACCGATCCTCCGGCTCCAGTTCCGGGTAGTCCGGCCCCAACTCTTTTTGGGCGGCGGCTTCATAGTTGTCCGAGAGGTAGCGGAGGAATAGAAAGGCCAGCATGTAGTCGCGGAAATCGTCCGCATTCATGGCGCCGCGCAGTTGATCGGCAATGGCCCAGAGGGTCTTGCCCAGTTGTTGTTTTTCCAGATCGGTCATGATGTTTTATTGGTGCGGTGCTTAATTTTGTTTTCCAGGGCTTTCAGTTCCGCCTCGTCCTGGGCATCAGCGGCCTGGGCTTCCAGGCGCTTGCGGTGTTGGTCATAGTCCTGAAATAGGGCGCCCACCTGTTGTGCCATGTGGGCATGGCTGATGGTGCCCGCCCCGCTCAACAAGGGGAAACCGTTGGCGGTAATGATCTGCCCCACGTTCTCCTGCCAGAACGCCATGGGGGTGACGGTCTGACGCTTGGCGCGTAACTCGGCGGTTTCCAGGAAGATCACCACCAAGCGATTCAGGGTGTCGATTTCATCTTCCGTCAGGTAATTTTTGGCGACGATGATGTCCTGCTTGCGTACCTGCGTGCCCTTCCAGGCCAGCAGGCCAAAATGGGGATCGGCCCCATTGGCCCGGGCCAGAATGAGTTCCGCTGCTGTTTGCTGGGTTACCGCGTAGAGCAGCAGGTTTTGCACCGTGGCGAAAAACTGCTGGGTGGCCGTGTCGCTCTTGTCGTAATCGCTGGAAAGGGCAAAAAGGTCCCGCACCTTCTGATAAAAGCGCTTTTCCGAAGCGCGAATATCCCGGATGCGGGCCAGCATTTCGTCGAAATAATCCGGGCGGCCATCCGGGTTCTTCAGCCGCTCGTCGTCCATGGCGAAGCCTTTGACTAGGTACTCCTTGAGCACCGTACTCGCCCAGCGGCGGAACTGCACCCCGCGTGGTGAGCGTACCCGGTAGCCCACGGCCAGGATGGCATCCAGGTTGTAGTGCGCCACCCGGTAGTTCTTGCCGTCGGCGGCAGTTGTCATCCAATGGTTGACAACTGATTCCTCGCTCAACTCCTGATCGGTAAAAATGGCCTTTAGGTGCTTGGCCACATTCTGCTTGGAGGTCTGGAACAGTTCGCCCATTTCCAATTGGGAGAGCCACACCGTGCCGCCCTCAGCGCGCAACTGAATTTGGCTGCGGCCATCTTCGCTGGTGTAGAGGATGAGTTGAGTCATGTCCGCGCCTCGTCGAGCACCGGGAACAACTGCTGCATCAGGCCCTTTTTGTGGGCCTTGATGGCGTCGATTTTCTGTCCTTGGGCGGTGATGAGGTCATCTAGAGTGCGCAGGCAAGCTGCAATCATTTCCTGCTCCGGCAGCGTTGGCACCTCTATCCGCATGTCAATAAAGAACGGAAGCCCGATGGTCTTTATGGTGCTCCCGGTGGCTACGCTCTCGAACATAGGCTTTTTTTGTTGCAATGAGTAATAAAGGAACCAGTTCGAGAGTCGGGTTGGTTCGCACGTCCATACGATGAAGTGCTGACTCACCGCCATGGCCTCGCCCATGAGAGCGCCTCTCCCCACCGCTGCATCTCTGCTTAAAAGGACGGACCCCGCAGGATGTAGGACGGCAGACGAATTTGCGATGCCTTCCACCGATATTTCGACCTCCGTTTCCGTGATGAGGCCTGCATCCAATCGTTTCGAGTCGGCAAGGGAAACCCATTTGATTCCGCCATCGTAGTATTCCGGGTGTGCCTTGCTCGGCGTGTGGCCCGACCCGCGCTTTGCCAAGTCCTCAAGCCGCTCTTCCTTCCAGTCTTCTGAGTCTGAGAATTCAGGAAACCGCAGTCGTGGCACGGTTTCGCCTTCGCGGGGGAAAAGCTGCTGCATCAGGCCCTTCTTGTGGGTCTTGAGGGCATCCAGCTTTTGGGTTTCCGCCGTGATTAGTTCGTCGAGAGAAGACAAGCATTCGGTGATTTTTTGTTGCTCGGCAATCGATGACTCCCCAGTCGGCAGTGGTACTGGAAGCGCCATCAGGTCGCTATCATTGATGCTCAGAGAACCGTGCGCACGAGCGCCAACCTGAATGAACTTTCGCAGCCATTGCCCATGTAAGTTGCTGAGAAATAGATATTTCAAGTAGGTGGGTACAGGCGACTGATCTTTGACTCGAAAACAGGTGAATATGCTGTTGGGAACGGCGGCCAATTTACTGCCAGAGTACAGGGCCAAAAATCCTTCCGGGTATTCCTTTGTTGCGCTCTTGTTGTAGGCGAAGTCATTCGGCTTCAGCAGCAAGTAGTTCTTGTAGGAATCGCCGGCAATGACGCGCCCGAACTTATCTTCTTGACTCACCAAGCCGACACCCGATGTGATGCTCATGGGGATGCAGGCATTACTACCGACCTTTTCGGTAGTGATCGTGGTGACGGTACCTAGTTCTAATGTTGTCCAGTCACTCTTTCCCCGAAACTCCGGGAACCGCAGCCGTGGCACCAGTGTCGACTTGTTCTCTTCGCTCATCGCGCTCACATCCTCACTGCTCATACGCACTTAACCCCGAAATCTCCCGCCCCTGGGCCAGCTTGTGCAGCAGGGGCGTCAGGTCATCCACCAGCGCCAGTTCCGCCTGGGTGCGAGCCTTCCAGCCCAGGCCCAGCGGAGCCATGAGTTCGCTCAGGCGTTCGCCATCGAAGATGCGGCGGCGCAGCACTTCGTCCACGAAGGTTTGCAATGCGGCGGCGTCCAGCTTGTGTTTGGCGGCAATGGCGGTGAGCTCGCGGGCTTTCTTCTCCGCCTTGAAGCGTTCATAACCGGCCCGGATTTCCTTTTCTTCCAGCGCCTCGCCCAGGGGCAGGCTGCGGATGTAGGCGGTGATGTCTTCCCCTTCGTCCATGAATTTGGCGTCGGATTGGATGAGGCCGATCAATTGCTCCCGGCTCATAGTGGTTTTGCTGCTGGGGGTCTGGGCCGTCAGGCGGGCGATGAGGCCCATGATGTAGTCGTAGTCGATGAGGCTGGAAGCGAAGAGCACGAATTCGAAGTCCAGCTGTTGCACCGCGGCGGGCGCCTGCTCCCCTTCTTTCTCCTGCTGCTCCTTTAGGCGCTTGGCCGTTTCCAGATAGGTGCTGCGGAAACTCTGCAATTGGTCCCGGGGCAGGAGGGTTTCCATTTTGGCTTTTTGCTCGGGGGCCAGGTCGGTGTACTGGTCCAGCTGGGTCTTGAGGCGTTGCACCTCCTTGAAGCGGGTGATGAATTCGATGCGGGCCGTGTCCCCTTTGAGGTTGTAAACCTGCTCGGGCTCGCAGGCCAGATTCTTCTTCTCCATGAAGCGTTCCATGCCCGCGACGGCAGCCTCGTATTTGCGCAGCACTTCGGCCGCCGAATCCACCAGCCAGATGGCGTGAGCCCGGTCCACCTTTTCGCCGGAGAAAAGGGCGATGGCGGCATCCACTTCTTTTTGCTGTTGGCGGAAGTCGAGTACGTTGCCGTAGGGCTTGCTGTCGTTGAGTACCCGATTGGTCCGCGAGAAGGCCTGAATCAGACCGTGGTGCTTGAGGTTCTTGTCCACGTACAGGGTATTGAGGTACTTGGAGTCGAAGCCGGTGAGCAGCATGTCCACCACGATGGTGATGTCGATCTTTTTCCCATGGGGCAGGTCCCCATTGGGGTATTGCTGATCCTTGATGCGCTTTTGCACGTCCTGGTAGTAGAGGTCGAACTCGCCGATGCGGTGGTTGGTGCCATAGCGGGCGTTGTAGTCGGCGATGATGCGGGTGAGCGCGGCCTTCTTGCCTTCCGGGTCTTGCTGGTTGTCGGCCTTTTCCTGGGGCAGGTCTTCCTGAATCTGTTGCACGTCCTTGTTGCCCTCGGCGGGCGGCGAGAAGACGCAGGCGATGTTGAGGGGCGTGAAGTCTGGATGTTGCTCGCCCATTTCCTCCTGCACGGTCTGGAACAGGGCGTGATATTCGATGGCGTCGTTGATGCTGGCGGTGGCCAGCACGGCGTTGAATTTGCGTTCGGCGGTGGCGGCGTCGTGCTTGGCCAGGATGGCTTCCACGACTTTACGCTTGGCCAGGGGCTCACCAGGTTTGGGCGGGTGCTTGCCCTCCGGTTTGAAGTAGTCCACATGAAAACGCAAGACATTGCGGTCTTCAATGGCGTGGGTGATGGTGTATTGGTGCAGACACCGCTGGAACAGGTCGTCGGTGGTGCGGTAGCTGGCCTGCTGGCCTTCAATCTGCTGGTAGGTGGCGTTTTGCTCGAAGATGGGCGTGCCGGTGAAGCCGAACATCTGGGCGTTGGGAAAAAATTCCTTGATGGCTTTGTGGTTGTCACCGAATTGGGAACGATGGCATTCGTCAAAGATGAACACCAAGCGTTGCTGGCGCAACGGTTCCAGACGCTCTTTGTAGTTGCGCTTGTTGCTGTCATCCAGTGCTAGGCCCAGCTTCTGGATCGTGGTGACGATGACCTTGTCGGCTTTGTCGTCGGACAGCAGGCGCCGCACCAGGGTTTCGGTATTGGTGTTTTCTTCGACGCAATTTTCCTGGAAGCGGTTGAATTCCTCCCGGGTCTGGCGATCCAGATCCTTGCGGTCCACCACGAACAAACATTTGTCGATGTCCGGGTTGTCCTTGAGCAGGGTGGAGGCCTTGAACGAGGTAAGCGTCTTGCCGCTGCCGGTGGTGTGCCAAATGTAGCCATTGCCGCAGCGTTGGTGGATGCAGTCCACAATGGCCTGCACGGCATAAATCTGGTAAGGCCGCATCATTAGCAGCTTCTGCTCGCAGGCCACCAGCACCATATAACGGCTAATCATCTGGCCCAGGGTGCATTTGGCGAGAAACTGCTCGGCGAAAACCTCCAGATTGGTAATTTTCTTGTTGTTCTTGTCGGCAAATTGGTAAACCGGCAGAAAGCGTTCATCCGCGTTGAAGCTGAAATGGCGGGCGTTGTTGTTGGCAAAGTACCAGGTGTCCGACCGGTTGCTCACAATGAAGAGCTGGATGAAGCAGAGCAGGGTCTTGCTGTAGCCGTTGCCAGGGTCGTCCTTGTAATCCACGATTTGTTGCATGGCCCGGCGCGGACTGACGGCCAAAGTCTTGAGCTCAATCTGCACCACCGGCACCCCGTTGATGAGCAGCATCACGTCGTAGCGGTGGTAACTGTTATCGGTGTTGATGCGTAACTGGTTGACCACTTCAAAGTGGTTTTTGCACCAGTCTTTGATATTGACCAACGTGTAGTTCAGGGGGGTGCCGTCGTCCCGTTCGAAAGCCGTGATGCTGCGCAACGTCTGCGCCGCTTTGTAGACATCCGCCGTAATGACGGTATCGAGCAGGCGCTGAAATTCGCTATCGGTGAGTTTGACCCGGTTTAATGCTTCAAATTTTTCACGGAAATTGGCTTCTAGGGCTGCCCGATCTCGGATGTCCGGGCGGTAGGTGTATTTGAGGTCATCCAGCTTGGCGATTAGATCAAGCTCGATTTGGTTTTCCGTGGTCGACATGTGGCTTACCCAAAACAGGCGAATGGCTTTATGTAATGGGCAGAGTCTAACAGTGCATGGCGACGCACCCCAACCATCATGATGGTGGTAAGTGGTCTATGGCGTCCCTTTTCTCTATTGTCGGTAGGGTGGGCCTGGGGGCGGGGGGGCCATGGGGCAACGGTTTGAACCTGCCGCTGCCTCAGCAAAACGGGGAACAGGGAATGGGGGTGGGGAAGCCAATCTTTTGCTCCAATTCCCCCACCCCACAATTATCGGATGCAGGTTAAGCTTGCACTCTTATTTAATTAACAATCAATGACTTGCAAAAAGTTTCGCAACGCCATTTTGCATCATGTCTGCAGGCTAAGCTGAAATATTGTCCAGATATTGCAGGTTAAGATGAGTTTTTTCTTGGTGAGCGAATTTATGTGTCTAGCAGGTGGGACGGAGAGTGTGTGCCGTTATCATCCACCGCTTGTCTGAGCCAGTCTCTTATCATCTACACTGGCGTAAAATATTAGCAAACGCTAAATATCAAATCTCGTAATATAACGTGAGATATTTACCTCTTCGGCCCAGAAAACACAGATCCGCGTCGGCCGGCTACCGCATTACGGTCACGGCGGCATAGAGGAATTTCACCGAGGGCTCCCGATGAGTGCGCTTGAACTGCTTGAGCGTGGGCCAGCGGCTTAGGAAATCGCAGAACAGGACGGTGGCCTCGTTATCGAACCAGGTGTTGGTCTGGGGGTAATAGTCCTTCAGGGCACAGGTAAGCCGATTGGTGAGCTGACCCGTCCTGACGGCGAGCACGCCGGCAGGACCGGTGGTTTGATTTTTGCTGCCGTGTGATGGTTATTCGTGGCCGGGCTGGCAACTGGCCGTTCCGCTTTCGGTCTGGCAAGGATACCCTATGACGGATCGGAGTCCCTGCAGCGTCGAGGCTCGCCCTTATTGGCATTTCTGGGTCCGGAGTCGCCAACATCAAGTGCAGACCGGTGAGGGCCACGTCATGAACATCATTCTCAAAGCCGAACGGGTCGCCGCGCCTTAGCGTGGCTGGTCAAGCAGGTCGGTAAAGAGGCGGATGAACGCGCTTGCAAACAACTCGCTGGCAAGCGGAAAGGGTTATCCCCCTAAAGAGGACATTCGCCGGATTGGCAACCCTTTCTTCTCCACAAAACTGTGTCGAGCGGGCTTCCGGCCAAGTCCATCGTGAAGGGCACGTACAAGGTCGAAGTCTGAGCATCCCGACCTTAGGAGGGTTCGAAAATCAACGTAGTCCTCTTGCCCCAGACAGAGATACATCTTCCCGTCCGCAGTTAGTCGGATTCGGTTGCACGAATCGCAAAAATGCTGCGAAACAGGAGTAATAAAACCGATGGTGAAAGACGAATCCGGCGTAGATAAGTAACGCGCCGGACCGCCGCCAGGTAGTAACGCATCCACCAAGCCATAGCGCTCTTTTAGCCCGTGCAGGGCCGCACTAAGGGAGTTGGTTCTTGATTGTTCAGGTACACCGGCCGACGGCATCCTTTCAATGAGCCTCAAGACGAAACCGTTCACAACGCAGTAATCAATCATCCGCTCCAACTCGCCGTCATTGAAACCAGGAAGCCAAACCATATTTAGCTTCACTAGATCGAAGCCCACCCGTCTCGCAACAGCAAGACCGTCAAGCACCTGGTCCAATGCGTCGCGGCCGGTAAGTTGTTGAAAGCGCTGTGGCGACAGGGTGTCGAGGCTGACATTTAGGCGACGGACGCCTGCATCCTTTAGCGTCCCGGCAAGGCCGCCAAGCCGCGTTCCATTTGTGCTTACCGACAAATCGCTTAAGGCCGCATAGCTCCCTATACGCCTGAGCAGGTCGACGACGTCTGCTCGTACCAGTGGCTCCCCTCCAGTGACTCTGACTCGACTGATCCCTTCAGCGACAAAGAGCCGCACCAGCCGATCTATCTCTTCGAAGGTTAGCCGGTTCTGCTTGCTTTCATAAGCCGCATGGCCATTGGGCATGCAGTAGTTGCAGCGCAGGTTGCAGCGATCGGTGACCGAAAGCCGAAGGTAGGTTATCCGACGCCCCTGTCCGTCCTTGAGCACTTGAAGTTTCCTTGAATTGTCGCTCTGCCGCTATCTACTTGCTGTGATCAGATACAAAGACAAGTACGTATCCACTAATTTCTCCGTTCGCACGCGCCCACACTATTCGTCTTCGTCCGGTTCTTCGTATTCCTTCGGCAGATGGTGCGCTATACCCTTGTGGCAGTCGATGCACGTCTTGCCTTGGGCCTTCGCCTTCATGTGCTTCTTGTAAGGCGTTTGCTTCTGCAACTCGGAACTCATCGCATCGAAGTCGTGGCAGTTGCGGCACTCGATGGAACCGCGCTCCTTCATGCGCTCCCACTCGTGCGTCGCCAGCGTCATGCGCCGCGCCTCGAACTTCTCGGGCGTGTCGATCGACCCGGTGATCTTGCCCCACACCTCAAAGGCCGCCTTAGCCTTGCGGATCATTTTGTGGCTCCAGTCCTTCGGCACGTGGCAGTCGGAGCAGATCGCCCGCACCCCAGTCCGGTTGCTGTAGTGGATGGTTTCCTTGTATTCCTGGTACACAGTGTCCCGCATCTCGTGGCAGCCAATACAGAACTCCAGGCGGTTGGTCGCCTCCATGCCGGTGTTGAAGGCACCCCAGAACAGGATGCCCGAAATGAACCCGACGATCAGGAGTACCGCCAACGAGTACTTGGCGCTCGGACTCCTGAGGACCAGCCACAAGTGCTTCAAAACGCCGGTCTTCTTGTTATCCATGTTTCACCACTCCGGTCTTACAAAAAATGGGGCCGATGCTACCGGCCCCGGAACATCATGCTCGTAGCCTCGGGCAGACGGACTGGCTTACTGCGCCAGAATCCATTGCACGAGATTTTTGATCTGCGCCTCGTCCTTGGGAGGCGAAGTCTTTACGATCTTGTGCTCTTCTTCGTGGCCATCCGGGAACTTGGCTTTCTCACCGGACGTGATGTGCTCGACCAGGCGCTTCTCCGCATCGGCCTTGCCTTTGTACTTCTCGGCAACCTTGTGATAAGCCGGGCCGTCCCTGTCTTTGTCGATGGTATGGCACTTGAGGCAGTTGTTCTGCTTGGCAAGCTGCTTGGCAGCCTCGACGTCGACGGCGTAGGCAGTACCGGTGCCGGCTTCCAGGAAGGCGGCGACGATGAACGATGCAACAGGGACGAATAAACGTTTCGACATTACGATCTCCGCGAATCTCAATTAGGTTACGTGGCGAGCCGGGCTAACGCGGGGCTCCAGGATGCGACCGAGACGAACATGCCGCCTCGGCCCATCAGCCGATTACTCGGCCAAGGCTTTCACGACGTCTTCGGGACTATGAATGGTTCCCAGCACCGTCGGGCTGCCCCAGCGAACGTTGAACTTGTTCTCCGGAACGGATGCCAAGGCGATCATCAGATTGTTGAAGGCTCCGAGGTCGTTCGTCTCGAAATAGGTGATAAAGTCGGTATCGTCCAGGCCAGTGGAGTGATAGAGCTTGCGCTTCACGTTAACGAGGAAGGGTAGCGTGGGAGCGGTGTGCGTCTCCATCTCCTTCAACCGTTGTTCGGGCGACATGTTCCACCAGTCGGCGGACTTCTTCACCGGAATCATGAAGGCGTACTTGGGAGCATCGCCCGTGTAACTGGCGCCACCCAATCCGGCGTTGAGGCCAGGCGACTTCTCCTTGGTGATGTAGTTGAGCGGCTTCGTCGTGCCGACCAGCGTCTCTGTGGGTTCCGAGTGCTTGCCCAGCGTGGTAGAACGGAACTCGCGCATGAAGGTTTGCGCCTTTTCGAGATCGTAGGCGTGCACCCGGAAGAAATAGTCCGAACTGGTCTCAAGCCCGCGGGTCAGGTACATATCGACCAGCACGTTGTTCTTGTGCTTTTCGATCAATTTGGCGACCTCACCAGCCGCGGCCATCTTTTGCTTGACAGCCACGTCGTTCCAGTCGGAACGGACTTTGAACGTGGTGAACAAGCCGAAAACGCCCGGCTGCACGAGAATCTTGGCGCGCTCGATGGCCATGGGCGCAGGCATCGGCTGCTGGCCGAACGAAATCGAGGGCATGGCCGCCGTTAATATTACGGCGCCCGCCAAGACTGTGGACGTAATGAAGCGCTGCGAGAGTTTGGACATAGTAGGGCTCCTGTGAAGGTTCATTGGGAACTTGCTGTGCGGCGTTGGAGTTCGCAGAGATCCGCCGCCACGAAACTGTTGGCTAACTGCGAGAGCGAGACGAAAAACGGCTCATCGACCTTCGTGTTGACAGCGTCAGCGAAGGCCGGCATCCAGCGCGCAAGATGGCGCTGAAGGAAGTCGCGCTGCGCGCAGATATAGCCGGCGGCGCTCTCGCCGCTTTCGTCCGCCTGCGCCTCCTTGGCGGCGAGGAACTGCATGAATTCGAGTTCCGCGGTCAAGGTGTCCTCGAGATCGTTAACCTCGTTGGCCATGCCGAGGCCGAAGTTGCGGTAGAAAGCCTTGATCTCTAGCAACAGCGCCGCTCTGTCGGTCTTCGATACATAGCTTCCTTCGTACAGCGACGCGCTCGGCGTTGGCATGTTGGTCTCGAACGCGGCGAGGTACGAGGCCTGGAAGGACTCAAACGATGTAGAGGTGCGCAGCGAAGTCTCTACCGATGCCGCATCCGCAGCGGACACCGTGAGCATGCTGGCGCCGAGCATCGCGGCGATGGATGCGGCGTAGGCGCCGCTGGCGACAGCGGAATACAGTTCCCGGCTGGGATAGGAGAAACCATCGGCCATCAGCAGATACATGCGGCTACGCGCCATCGCACGTTCGCTGGCAGTGAATTGAAAGGCGGGCATGTCCATGGCGTTGTCCATCCGTCTTAGGTCAAGGGCGACATCATCATGTCGGCGCTGCGGCGGCCGATGAGAATGTCCATCAATTCCGAGGATCCACCTGCCGTCTTCTTCGCTCGTTCCGCTTTCAGGATCATCAGCGCCGGCTCGACGTCCGGACCGAATAGGCTCTTGAGGTGGGCGAGCGGGATCTTGGGCTCCGTGGACAATTTGCCGGCCGCATCCTCCTTCGTCGGACCCAGCAGGGGCGGCACGTAATAAACGTTTGGCTCGGTTCCGAATTCGGGATGTAGTGGCAAGGCGACACGCCATTTCTTGACGAGCTTGTGCACCGAGCTATCGGCGTCGCCGATAAATCCAACGTGCATCGCCCGCCCGACACATTGAGCGACGCAGGCGGTCGCCACGCCCTTTTCAATGCGAGGGAAGCACCCGATGCACTTGTTCGACTTCTGCACCGTGGCGTTGTAGTAAGGCTTGGCGTAGGGGCAGGACTTGATGCAGGCCTTGTTGCCTTTGCACATATCCTGGTTGATGATGACCAGGCCGTCCTGCTCGCGCTTGTAGATCGCGTCATTCGGACACGCCTCCAGACAGGCCGGCTTGGCGCAGTGATTGCACATCCGAGGTAGGTAGAAGAAGAAGTTGTTCGGGTACTCGACGGCCCCCATGTCCTCGTCCCAGTTCGGCGCGGACCGCGGCGTCGGGCTCGGCCGTACGCGTCCCGACTTGCCTTCGAACAGCCGCCCGGAATAATCGAACTCGAAGGGCACGCCGTACTCGGCCAGCGACGGTAGTCCGCCGCTCTGCAGTTCGCCGTTCTTGTATCCGCCCCCTTTGCTCTGCCAGTTCATCGGGTATCCCTTGCCAGGCGTCGTCTCGACATTGCGCCAGTACATGAAGTCCTGGCCCGGACCGCTGGTCCACAAGCGCTTGCATGCGACGGTGCAGGTCTGGCAGCCGATGCACTTGTTGAGATCGGCGACGAATGCCAGTTGCCGTTTGTCGGCTTTCATTTCATTTGCCATGATCAAGGCTCCAATCGGAATTTCAGTCGGTCAGTTCAGAGAGTTATCGGGGTGGCGCCTAGATAGCGCTTCACCTCCACCCGGGTGTCCCTCTGCGAGCCGCCTGGCCCGTAGTAATTCGGGCGGAAGACCAGGTGGCCATAGTTGCCTACCAGATGCGTCGGGGTGATGCGGACCGGGAGGACGCTCTGCGTGCTGCCCTCGATCATGTCCATGTAGAGTTCGGGCGTGTGCCACATGGTGACCCGGCCGCGCTGCTCGCCGTCGCGCACTTTCACCCGGCAGATGACCTTGCCGTGGTCGTTCCAGACCTCGACCCAGTCGTTGTCCTTTATGCCGCGCATCCTGGCGTCTTCCGGAGACATCTCGACCGACGGTCCGCCGCGCTGCAGGCGCAGCATCAGTACGTTGTCCTTGAACGTCGAGTGAATCGAATACCGGCTGTGCGGCGTGTTGAAGCGCAGCGGGTACTTGTCCGCGTCGACGGGAGCCTTGTAGGTGGGAAGCTCCACGCCCATGGCGAAGAACGTCTCGTGGTCGATGTAGAACTGCTGGCGTCCCGTCAGCGTCGGCCAGGGCTTTTTGTCGACCGCGTAGTTCTGGAACGGTGTGTAGGGAACGCCTTCCTTCATCGGCGATGTCCAGTTCGCCTTAAAGCGCTGCGGTCCTTTTTCCCGCAGCATTTGGATGGTGATTCCCTTCGAGTGGGGGGCGTTGTCAAGGATATACTGCGCGGCGGCTTCGTCTTCGGCCAACTGGCCGTTGTTCGTCATCTGGTTCCAGAGGGACGACAGATCACGCACCCACCGGAGCTGCTCGTCGTTGTAGCGAGTGAAGTTCTTGCGCGCTGCGACTTCCTCGACTTTCTTCGACAAGGCAAGAAAGATTTGCCAGTCGGTCTTCGATTCCCACATCGGCTTGATCGCCGGCTCCGTCATGTTGACGAATGAGTGTTCTTCCGTGACGTTGAGATCGAGCTTTTCGTACCAGTGCGCCGACGGCAGGACGACGTCGGAATAGAGCGCCGTCGAGTCCATGCGGATGTTGATGTCGACGACGAGTTCCAACTTGGGCCAAAGGTTGCGCAGCACATACTTTTGCCCTTTCGCCTGATTCAGCCAATTGCCGCGATAGACGATGAAGACTTTGGGGTCGCGTCCCTCGCGTGGCAGCATTGGCATCTGCTTCGATGCGATCGCCTCCCGCAGATACTTGTCGGTGTCGATGCCGACGGCCGCCATCTCGTCGTTTACCTCGGCATGGACGTAGGTCCAGATGGTCGTTTGACAGAAGCGCTGCTTGGCGACCCCTTCGGGGAAGGCAAGGGCCGCCAGGCCGGGCAGGAAGGTCGGCTTCCATTGTCCGATGTAGTGATTCACGCCGCCGCCGTTCTTCCCTTCGTTTGCGGTCAGTGCCGTGAGAAGGTGGAATGCCCGCAGCAGCACGTCGCTGTAATACCAGTGATTGGTGCCGCCACCGCTAATGATCATGGCGGGCTTGGCGGTCGCAAACTCTCTTGCGACCTGGACGATTGACGTCGTGGCCAATCCGGTGATTTTGGAAGCCTTTTCAGGCGTGTGCTCGGTCAGGATGCGGGCTTTGAGGAGATCGAAAACGGGCCGCGCCTCGACCGACTTACCGCCTTTCAGCGCCACCTTGTAGCGTCCCTCGAGTGCGGGGTCGATGTCGCCAAGCTCCAGATAGCCTTTGGGGAAGGTATTGGTGTTGCGGCCAAGGAAGGCCACAGGCGGCGCCTTTTGTTCGGGCTCGTCGCCCCAGCTTCCCTTCATGACGACGGCCTTGCCGGTGCGAGCGTCCCAGGCGTAGAACTTGTTGGGCGATCCGCCCTCGACCACGTCTGCCTCGCGCAGGAAGCGGCGGTTGTCGCTGCGGACCAGGAAGGGCAGGTCGGTCTGTTCCTTGAGGTTGTGCGGGTCGAACAATCCTTCCTTGATGATTACGTGCGCCATGGCGAGCGCCAGCGCCGCATCGGTGCCAGAGCGCGGGTGCAGCCAGAGGTCGGCCTTGATCGAGGACGCGTTGTAGTCCGGGGCGATGCTGATGATCTTCGTGCCGTTGAGCGCTGCCTCCGACAGAAAGTGGGCATCGGGAATTCTCGTCAGGGAAGGGTTCGCGCCCCACAGGATGATGTATTTCGCGTTAAACCAGTCCGCGCATTCGCAGGTATCGCCCTGCACGCCGCAGGTCTGGGTCTGTCCGGTCGGGTGATCGGCGTACCAGTCGAAGAACGTGTGGGTGTGCGCGCCGATATAGTGGGCGAAGCGATGGCCCGCCGAGAACGAGACGGGAGCGACCGCCGGTACCGGCGAGAACACGCTGATGCAGTCCGGCGCATGGTTTTTGATGGTGTCGACGATCTTGCTAGCGATCAGTTCGAGCGCTTCATCCCAGGACGCACGCCGCCATTTGCCTTCGCCGCGCTCTCCGACGCGGATCAAGGGATATTTGATTCTGTGCGGCGCGTACTGATAGTCGGTCGCGCATTCGCCCTTGTTGCAACCGCGAGGGTTGTATTCGGGAATGCCTGGCATGGGCGCGATGTCCTTGGACTGTTCTTCGCGCAGGACGATGCCATCCTTCGAGTAAACGTAGTGGGGGCAGGCACCGGTGCAATTGATCAAGTGCGCACCGCGTGTCTTGCGGTCCCAGGTCCACGCCTTGCGGTGGAAGTTCTCCCAGCCGCTGTATTCGTACATGGCGTTGGGATCACCCGTTGCGGCGAGCGTCCTGAACACGAAGCTTTGACTGAGTACGGCGGCAAACGAGCCAAGGCCCGTTGCTCTGAGAAATTGCCGGCGAGACATTTCTTTCATGGCGACCTCCAGGTTTCGACTATTGCGATGCCTCGCCTAGACGGCGAAAAGCACTGTTCTGGATAGGGTTTTGCAAGGGGTGTGCCAAGCCGAGGAGGCTTGCAAAAGGCCCACAATCGCGATGTAAAGGTGGTATGCGCGGTCAAGAACTGACCGGCAGCGATAAAACTGTCCGGCTAGAAAATGACCGGCGAATCCTCGCAGCCGTGCTGTTTAAGCTTATTGCGCAGGGTCAGGCGTGTTATACCGAGAACCTCGGCGGCGCGCGTCTTGTTGCCGTTCACCTGCACCAGCACGCGGCGGATATGGGCCTGCTCCATCGCCTGCAGCGTCATCGGCATGGGCGCCTCATCCGCCAATTTGACCGGAGGCGGCCCCGAGATTTCGTGTGGCAGATGAAGCGCGCTGACCTGCTCGCCCGAGGCGATGATGGCGGCGCGCTCCATGACGTTGCGCAGTTCGCGCACGTTTCCTGGCCATGCGTAATTCTCCAGCATGGTTTCGACGGCCGGGTCTAGCGTAGATGCCGCGGCACCAACTGCTCGCGCAGCCCGTTCAAGGAAATACCTGGCCATCGGCATGATGTCTTCGCGCCGCGCTCGCAGCGGCGGAACGTCTATTGCGCCGACGTTGAGGCGATAGAAGAGGTCTTCGCGAAACTGACCTTTGCGGACCATCTCCGGAAGGTTTCGGTGCGTCGCCGCGACGAAGCGCACATCCACCTTAAGCTCGCGGCTTCCTCCCACCCGGCGAAACGACTGCGTTTCCAACACTCGCAGGAGCTTGGGCTGCAAGGGCAGCGAAAGGTCCCCGATCTCGTCGAGAAACAGCGTGCCGCCGTCCGCTAGGTCGAGCAGCCCCCGCTTGAGCTCGTGCGCTCCGGTAAACGCCCCCTTCTCGTGGCCGAACATTTCCGATTCCAGAAGTCCTTCGGGCAACGCTGAACAATTGAGCGTGACCCACGGACCTTCTGCACGCGGCGACTGGCAATGAATCAGCCGCGCCACTCCTTCCTTGCCGCAGCCCGATTCGCCCCGAATGAGTACCGGAACATGGCTGGCCGCGCCGATCTTCTTCGCGACGGACATCAATCCGTGCCAGGAGGCGCTCTGCCCCGAATAGCCATCAATGCTGCAGACCTTGGATTGAACTCGTCGCCAGGCCACTTCGCGGCGCAGGCGACTCGTCTCCAGACTCCTTTCGACGAGTTCCTTCATTTCGTCCAGATCGAATGGCTTGCTGATGTAGTCGTAGGCTCCCGCCTTCAACGCAGCCACCGCCGTCCTGACTTCCGGGAAGGCCGTCATGATGACAACTAGAACCGCATCGTCGACCTCGTGGAACTTGCCTATTAGGTCCATGCCATCTCCGTCCGGCAGACGGAGGTCAAGCAATACCAAACGATAGCGGCGGTCCTGGACCCGCTTGATGGCGGCGCTGGCGGAATCAGCCACATCTACCTCGAATCCGGCCCGAGCAAGGAACTTGGACAAGGTGACGCGGATGGTGGAATCGTCCTCGACGATTAGGATGGCGCTCATTATCCTTCACGCTCCCGATGTGCAGTTGGCCACTCGAGCTTAAAGCAAGTGCCACGCCCAGGTTCGCTTTGAACCGAAATCTGCGCCCCGTGTTCATTGGCGATCTTCTTCACGATCGACAGCCCAAGCCCTGTGCCGCCTGCTCGCGTAGTGAAGAAGGGATCGAAGATTTTCGGCAGGATTTCAGGCGGAATTCCCTCGCCCGTATCTCGGATCTCGATCCGCCCCCGGCCCCCTGGCCCCAAAGCGCCGCTCACCGTGAGGGTGCCCCCTTTCGGCGTGGCGTGGATTGCGTTGATGAACAGGTTCAAGAACAACTGCTTGATGCGGTTCGTATCGGCCAGCACCTCGACATTTGGGTCGATATCAACCCGAACGCCGACGCCCCGCGATCCGGCTTCTTTTCGAATCCAGAACAATAGATCCTGAACGGTCGGCAACAGCGGGCACGGCACGAGATTGATGGGTTGCGATGCGGCAAAGCCACGAAAGGAGCGCAGGAAATTGCTTAGCCTGTCGATCTCGGATTCGAGTCGCTTCAGGTCCTCTATGACTTCGGAAGGCAACGAACGCTCGTATTGCAGCGATTGGGATACGGCCTTCATCCCCCCGAGCGGGTTGCCGATCTCGTGCGCAACACCCATTGCCAGTTCGCCTAGCGTGATCATCTTCTCCATTTGGAACATCTGCTGGTCTAGGACGCGGCGCTCGTCAGCCAGGCGAAGTTCGTCCCCGACGTCACGGACAACGACCACGTAATGCGTGTCCGCCCCCTTGCCTATTGCTGTCACGGAAAGGCTCAGCACCGTATCGTTCTTGTCGAGGTTCCAGGTGACCTCACCGCCCGCCGATGCGCGTTCCGCGATGTCTCGCCATTCAGGCCAAAGCGCGAGGAGGCTGGTTCCGATCGGATCGCCGCCGGCATCGAGGATCTTCCGTGCCCGATAATTGGCCAGAACGATGCGTCCCCCGCTGCTGCCCACTACCATGATGCCGTCCCCAGTCTGCTCGAACACAGCCCTCAGGAACGCACGCTCCTTTTCGAGATCGACGGTACGCCGACGCACTTCGTCCTGAAGCCGGCGATGTTCTGTTACGTCGCGTGACACGCTGAGTACGCCAATGACTCCGCCTTCAGGTGCAAGCATGGGCGTGCTAATCGTTTCCAGCAGCACCGACTGACCGTCGGTGGCTCTCGTGGCCCAATATTCCGTGATCGTCGCGGCCCGTTTCGATGCTGCCTCCTCGCACTGCCCAGCATCCGCGGCCACGATATCCTCGGCGAATACGCTTGCTGCGGCTTTTCCGATGATGGCATCCCGCGGCCGCCCATGGAAGCGCTCGAATGCCGGGTTGCAGTCGAGAAAGACTCCCGCCGGACTCTTCAAGCACATGAGGTCCGGAATGGTCTCGATCACCGCGGTTAATTCCGCATTCTGTGACTTGGCCTTGTGGTAGAACCGATACAGCCCATCGATGGCGGCGCAGACGAACACTTCGTCGAGGAAGTACACCATGTTGCCGAAAACGGTGTCTGCGCGAAACTCGAACGACAGGATGCCGTAGGGCGGAATAAAGAAGTAGGTTGCGAGCACTGAGCCGAGCACGGTTGCCAGCATGCCTGCCCAGAATCCGGCAAAGACGGCGGAGAGTGCAGCGGCCGGGAAGAAGGTCAGGAACGGGATACCCAGTTCCTCCTTGCCGATGAGAATTCGTATTCCAAAGGCAACCAGGACAATGAACAGAATCACCCAGATGCGATCCACCAAGCGGCGGTTCGTTGGAAAGAAGATCGCTTCCCAGTTGGGCCAATTCCGGGCGAAGGGCCTGATCGATACTCGTTCGTTCGCTTTCATCTGCTGCCCCGTTGGCTCCCGGATCGATTGGCGAGACGATCAAGACCGCGCCGCCGCGCTTGCCAATCTTAAGTCTCTTTAACGGGAAACGCTTCACTCAAGGCCGGCTGAAGCGGATTTCCCTGGAACGCGAGCCCAGGCGTCGGTGCACTGCGGCAGATGTCGCCGTCTACCGGCGGTCAAGACCGATTGTCCCTATTTCATCCCTTTGCCCAAGCCTTCCTTGGCCATGTGCTCCTTCATCATCGCATCCTTGCCCTTCCCGTCCTGCATGGAATCCTTGGGCATGCCGGCCATTTCCGGATTCTTTCGCATTTCGTCCTTCTTCATGTCGTCGGCGAAGGCAGGGGCGCCAAGAATGATCCCGATGGAGAGAATGAGCGAGGCAATTTTCATCACGACGAACTCCTCATACTCGTGACGTGGGTGGAAACCGGAAACGGCGATATCCCCATCCCGGCGGTCCATGCGGGCACCGGTCCCAGCATGCGCCGGTGCTGAAGGATCAGGCAACGGGTGGCCTCGAGGAGGGCGCCATACGGGTTGTCCGGCAGGCGGTCATCGGAGATATCAGTCAAACTGCAGACCAGCGGCAAGAGGAAGCGATCGAGAAACTCCGCAGTGGTGGCATGCCCTGACCTCAGTGCGAATCGATCGGCGCGGCGTGCCGCCTCGTCTTCCCTCAGGCAAAGAAGCTGGAGAAACTGGAGTTGGACGCACAAGCGATTCGCCAGGCTTTCTGAATCGGCAGAGACCTCGACCCCGCTGCGATAGTAGAAGTCCGCCAAGGCGAGCGCGTCTTGCAAAACGCTCGCACAATCGGCTGCGCCGACGGTAATCGCCTTGTAGGCTGCTCGTCGCTCGAGGCGGTTCAACCGTGAGAGTTTGGCGAAATGGCGGCGCGCGGCGCGCATTCCAACGACCGACAAATCGGCCACCCCGTCCATCAGTTTCGAATAGAGGAGCAGGAACTCGGCTTCGCCAACCTCCGATTGACAAGTGCGTGATTCAGGGTCATCCGCCTCGGCAAACACCAATTCGACGTAGCGATAAAGACAGGCTCGATCAACGGTGGTGAAGCAACAGCACGACTCCACCTCGTTCAGTTCCAGTACCGTTTGGCTCATCGGCGGCCCCCTTCTCCCGATCCGCAATTTCCTGATCGGCGCCCCGCCTACCCAAGCGTCGATCGCTATTTATTCTATAGTTCGCTAGCAGAGCCCGATCGGTTACAGCGTTGAGAATAAATCGACGAATTATCTTGTTTATGGTGACCATGCCTACCGCAATTTTGCGGACGCACGGCCCGGCGACAAGACGGATCCCCTGGGCCTACTGGTACAAGGCTGGAAACTGCTTATGCAGGGCATCGAGCTTGGGCAGGTCGTTGAATACGATGTACGGCTGCTGCGGGTGGAGCGCCAGATAATTCTGGTGATAAGCCTCGGCCGGATAGAACTGTTGCAGCGGCACGACCTGGGTCACGATGGGGCGGGCAAAGGTGCGTGCCGAGTCAAGGCGCTGAATATAGGCACGCGCCGCCTTTTCCTGCTCGGGATCGAGGTAGAAGATGGCTGAGCGGTATTGACTGCCGACGTCCGGTCCCTGGCGATTGAGTTGCGTGGGATCGTGCGCGACGCTGAAGAAGACCTGCAGCAACTGGGCGTAGGTGACCCGGGTCGGATCGAACCGGACTCGAACGGCCTCGGCGTGCCCGGTGACACCAGTGCTGACCTGCTCGTAATGTGCCGTCGCGAGCCTGTCAGAAATTTTGTGTGTGAGGCATAACATGTCGCCAAGGAGCATGTATGCCAAGCAAGACGCGAAAGAAGAAACCGGCAGCGGCGCTGCCCAGCATCCCGAAAGAATTCATTGACCAGATGGTCAGCGGCCCGATGGATGCCGAGGCGATCAACGCTGCCTCGATGGCCTTCAAGAAGGCGCTGATCGAACGTGCGCTGGGCGCCGAACTCAGCCATCACCTGGGTTACCTGCCTGGCGCCGAGAAACCCGGCGAGGTCGGCAACCACCGCAACGGCGCCACCGGCAAGACTGTGCTGACCGAAGACGGACCGCTCCGGATCGACATCCCACGCGATCGGCAGGGCAGCTTCGAACCCTTGCTCATCCCCAAGCACGAGCGGCGCTTCACCGGCTTCGACGACAAGATCGTCGCCATGTACGCCCGAGGCATGACGATCCGCGAGATTCAGGGGTTCCTGGCCGAGCAGTACGGCACCGAGGTTTCCCCGGAATTCATCAGTTCGGTCACCGACGCCGTGATGGCCGAGGTCACCGCTTGGCAGTCGCGGCCGCTGGAACCGATGTATCCGGTCGTCTTCTTCGATGCCCTGCGGGTCAAGGTTCGCGAGGATGCCGTGGTCCGCAACAAGGCGATCTATCTGGCCCTGGGCGTGCTGCCGGATGGCACGCGGGACATCCTCGGGCTGTGGATCGAGAACACCGAGGGCGCCAAGTTCTGGATGAAGGTCTTCAACGACCTCAAGACCCGGGGCGTGGCCGACATCCTGATCGCTGTCACCGACGGCCTGAAGGGAATGCCCGAGGCCTTGGCCGCGGTCTTCCCGGCGACCACGCTACAGACCTGCGTCGTGCACCTGATCCGCAACAGCCTCGATTACGCCACTTGGAAGGATCGCAAGGCGCTGGCAGCAGCGATCAAGCCGATCTACACCGCGCCGAGTGCCGAGGCGGCACAGGCCGAACTTGACGTGTTCGAGCAAGGCCCCTGGGGTGAGAAATTCCCCACCGTGGCCGCCGCCTGGCGGCGGGCCTGGGACCGGGTCATCCCCTTCTTCGCCTTCCCGCCGGCGATCCGCCGGGTGATCTACACGACCAATGCCATTGAGAGCATCAACGCCCGGCTGCGCAAGATCATCAAGACACGCGGGCATTTCCCGAGCGACGATGCCGCCACCAAGCTGATCTGGCTGGCCTTGCGCAATATCACGGCGGATTGGGGCCGGGCGGCCAAGGACTGGAAGGACGCCATGAACCAGTTTGCCATCCTCTACGCCGAACGCTTTGAAGCGGCTCGCGGATAAAATAACCACCGACTTTCCCACCGCGCCGTCTGCCTACGGTCTGAACGGACCTTCGGCAGCCGTCACCGTGGAAAAGTCTACTCACGCCTCACACACAGAATTTCTGACACCCCCTGCCGTCGCAGCCTGGCCGCCCGCGTATCCGGACTCGACCTCGGAAACGCCTTTGACATGCTTGAACACGGCATCTACGCCCCAGAAACAGCCGCCGGCAAACACAGCGGTGTGCAGATTGCCGACACTGGTTTGCGGCTCGACAGCATTGGGCGCTGCCACTGCCGAGACCGATGTTCCGAGCGCAAGCATGGAGAACAGCGCGCCAAACACGATCCGTCTGCCTTTAAGGAGAATCGTCATTGGGGTTTCCTTCCTAACGTGACATAGATGCTCTCTTCCCCGTGCATCGGGCCGGGCGAGGTACCAGTCCGCCGCCAGTCAAATCCGGCGCCGCCAGTGCCTCGCCCCGGACGCTTATTTCTTCATCTCACCCATGCCCATCTTGTCGCCATCCTTCTTCATTTCCCCCTTGCCCATTTCGCCCTTGCTCATGTCGTCCTTCTTCATCATCGCTTTCTTTTGATGGGGTTTCTTCATCCCGTCCTTGTCCATGTCCCCCTTCTGCATGCCGTCCTGCTTCATCATCATGCCGTCTTTCTTCATCTCATCCTTCTTCATGTCGTCGGCGCGGACGCCGGTCATGCTGAGGGCCATGAGGGCTGCGAAAACCGCGGTGAACAGCTTTTTCATGTGTCTTCTCCTTCATCGATGGTTGAACAAGCAACTGCCTAGGAACCGCTGAACCAGTTGTAGCCCTGGTCCTCCCAATAACCACCCGGATATTCGTTGGTGACGAAAATCGCCCGGATGTGCTTTGGGTTCTTGAAGCCCAGCTTGGTCGGTATCCGCAGCTTCATCGGGAAACCGTACTTGGCGGGCAAAATCTGGTCGGCGTAGCGGAAGGCAAGCAGCGTTTGCGGGTGCAGTGCTGTCGCCATGTCGATACTGCTGTAGTAGTCGTCGTCGCACTTGAAGCCCACGTACCGGGCGGTGGTGTCAGCCCCGACGCGTTCCAGGAAAGTCTTGAAGGGCGTGCCGCTCCATTTGCCGATGGCGCTCCAGCCCTCGACGCAGATGTGCCGGGTTACCTGGGACACCTGGGGCAGGGCGTAGAGCTCGGGCAGGCTCCAGGGCCGGCCTTCGCGGATGAGCCCGGCCAGTTCGAGGCGGTAATCTGACGCGTCGATTTCCGGCACCTCGTCCTCGCCGTAATAGGCGTTGAAGGGGAAGGGACGGGTGATGGCCGATTCCGGATATTCGGGCGCGAGCTTGTTGGGATCGAAGAGCCACGCCTGGGCGCGGTCGTTCCAGCCGGACATGGCGTGCAGCATTCTGGCCACGTCCTCCTGGTCGGTGAGGTTGCAGCCCGAGAGGAGCGACAGGGCGCCCAAGGACAATCCCCGGCGCAGGAAGAGGCGGCGCTCGACGCTTTCGATCAGGCCACGGTTGTGAGGAGCAAGGCCGTGCCCCATAGTCTTTTTCATGACTCTCTCCTGAGGCGGCCGGTAATCATGGTGGGGAAGGTCCTGGGCACCAGGGCCACCATGGCCACATGGACGAAGACGATGAAGACGGTGAGCGCCATGGCGAAGAAATGCACCCGCCGGGCGCCCTCGTAGCCGCCCATGAGGGCAGCCAGCGCCTGCAACTGCACTGGCTTCCAGATGGCCAGTCCCGACAGCACCAGAACGATGATGGCGAGGATCAAGGTGGCATAGGCGGCCCGCTGGGCGGCGTTATAGACGCTGAGGTCGTCGTGGGCGAGCTTGCCCTTGAAGGCGGCCAGGATGTCGGCAAAGACGGCAGACGGCGCAATGGGCCAGAACTTCTTCCGGAAATGGCCGGAAAAGATGCCGTAGCCGAGATAGACCAGGCCGTTGGCCGCCAGCAGCCACATGGCGGCGAAATGCCATTGCAGAGCGCCGGCCAGCCATCCGCCCAGCGTGATTTCGGGTGGAAAGCGGAACGGAAGGAATGGTGAGGCGTCGTAGATGCGCCAGCCGCTGGTCACCATGATCAGGATGGCCAGGGCGTTGATCCAATGGGTGATCCGCACGACCAGGGGATGGATGCGAATCGACGTTGCCTGCTTGTCTGCGTCCATGATTACCCTCCGAGCGTACAGGTCGCGGCCTGCAAAACGCGGCCATTGCGGCCCTCCTGGACGAAGGCCACGACGCCCAGGCGTGTCGTTTGCCAGCCAGGTTCCAGGATGACATCCCGATGTTCCGCCAAGTTCCCGCCCGGCATCGCCAGGGGGCCGATCAAGGCACGGACGACATGGTCATGTCTCAGTACCGAGCCTCGGTTTTCGCCGGCACGCACCGTCGATGCCAGCTTGGATTCGGTCACAGCAAGAAACAGCGAGGCGCCCTCGGTCGTCCCGCCCGTCTTCGCCTCACTGCTGATCGCCAAGAGTCCGGGGCGCGGCATCGACGCGCTGAAGGCGACATGGGCGGCGGCCGGCATCCGATTGATGCGTCGGATCTCGGCATCGAGACCTTGAGCCCACGCCCGCGTCTCCATACCCGAAACGAAGAAGTGCGGCGTGACGACCGTGCGATGACCGTTCAGGCCAACCAGCCATGACTGGCGCTGCGCAAAAGCCGCCTGCGCGAAGCCATCCTTCCAACCCAGATCGTCCCAATAAGGCACGTGCAGTGCCAGCGGCACCAGCTGATCGGACCGATAGCGTTGACCCGGCGCGTCGCGTAGCCAAGCGTCGGCAGGCGGACAGCTCGAACAGCCTTCGGAGGTGTAGAGTTCGACCAGTGCCGTGGTTTTTTCACCGCTCACCGCGGTGCAGGCCGGTTCCGCAATCGACGTAGTTGAGACAAACTGGCCTGCCAAAACCAAGAGAATTGCCTTGCAGATATTTGCCATGGGCAGTCCCTTCATGCGAAAGCATCCACCCAGCCGCCGGCGCTTGTAATCGGACTACGATTTACTTGGCCCACGGTCGATTGCCGCTGCGCCTTGGCCGCGGCGATCCTTTCCATCTGCGCCTTGACCGCATCGACCTTGTCCTGAAGTTCCTGGATCTTCTTTTTCCCGGCGGGCGTCTTTCCGCTCGGGCAATTGCACCAGTCAGCCAATTGAGTCTGGTACCGGCTCAATTGCGCTTCGAGGACACCGGACGACGCTTCCGGCCTAACGCCGTTGGCAACGGTGGGGAACCCGATTGCTTGCATCCTGATCCTTTCCCATATCCAGTGGCCCATTTGGCTCGATTACGACACTGCTCATCCAGCGGCAGGCGGTTTTGTGTTTGCGCCAATTCACCTTTTTGGCGCCTCCTGTGACCTAATTCGTCTGGGGATGGGAAACGGTTACAGCATCGTGTACAATTCCCGTCTGGCTTGCCGATACTCAATCTGCACTTCCTGTAACCAAAGGCCCCGATGCAGCGAATTGACAATAAAGAACGGCTGAATGCGGGCGAAGTACGCCTGAAAGAGTTCTTCTTATTGGGGCTTGAGGGCGATGCCAGGGCGTACCACGCGTTCCTGAAGGAGTTGAGCGGGCATTTGCGGGCTTTCTTGAGGAAACGTCTCGCGGGCTTGCCGGATGAGGTGGAGGATCTCGTGCAGGAAACCCTGCTGGCGGTGCACAACCAGCGCCACACCTACGATGCGGAGCAACCCCTGACCGCCTGGATTCATGCGATTGCCAAGTTCAAGCTCGTCGATCTCCTGCGCCGGCGCGGCTGCCGAGAGATGCTGACCGATCCTCTCGACGACGACCTTGAGATTCTTTCGTCGGGGGATGTCGAAGCGGCCGATGCGCGGCGCGATGTCGAGAAATTGCTCGGCCAACTCCCCGACCGGCAACGCCTGCCCATCGTCCATGTGAAACTGGAAGGGCATTCCGTGGCGGAAGCGGCCGAACTCACGGGAATGTCCGAGTCGGCCGTCAAGGTCGGGATTCACCGTGGCCTCAAGGCCCTCGCCGCCATGATCAGGAAAGAAGCATGAAAACCGACGATTTCATCGACCTGCTCGCCCGTAACGCCGGCCCGGCGCAGACCAGCCTCGGGGCGCGGCGCTTTGCCCTGGCCCTGGGCTGGGGAGGGGCGTGCGCAGCCCTGCTGATGGTGGCGACAATGGGGGTCAATCCGGCCCTGGCCCAATATGTCTGGCTGCCTACGTTCTGGACCAAGGTCGTTTTCGTGGCTGTCCTCGCGTCGGTCAGCCTGATCGCCGTCCAGCGCCTGTCGCGGCCTGGCGCCGGTCTTGGCCGGGTGCCACTGGCGCTTGCGCTACCGGTATTGGCCATTTGGGCCGTGGCGATCCTCGTGCTTCTGCGTGCCGCACCGGGACAGCGGGCTGAAGCGTTTTTCGGCCAAACGTGGGCGGTGTGTCCGTTCCTCGTTGCCCTGCTGTCCGGACAGGTGTTCGTCGGGGTCATCTGGGCGATGAAGGGCCTGGCGCCGACCCGGCTTCGACTGGCGGGGGCCGCGGCTGGATTCCTCTCTGGTGCCGTTGGAGCGCTGGTCTATTGCCTGCATTGTCCGGAACTGGCCCCGCCCTTCATCGGCTTCTGGTACCTGCTCGGCATCCTGATCCCGACCGGGTTCGGCGCCTTGCTCGGAAACCGCTTGCTGCGGTGGTGACCCTATTGCGCCTCGCCAGGGGCTGACCGGAGGGCGGCATTTCACGGCAAGTCCCGTTGTAACCGTTTCCGGTGGGCGTCCGAATTACAGGTCATGGAGGCACCATCATGACCAGACGGACAATGATTCGGCAACTATTGAACGCAGCGGGCATCCTGCTCCTGCCGCGGTTGGCACGGCCGGCGCTGGCGGGCGAGGCCATCGAACGCATCGCCAGGACCGACGCCGAGTGGCGCAAGCTCCTGACCCCGGACCAATACGAGGTCCTGCGCCAGGAGGGGACGGAACGTCCCTTCACCAGCCCCCTCAACCGCGAGAAGCACCAGGGCATGTTCGTCTGCGCCGCTTGCGGTCTCGAACTCTTCCCCTCGAAATTCAAGTTCGATAGCGGCACCGGCTGGCCGAGTTTTTACGACGCGCTTCCCGGACACGTCGAATTCAAGACCGACTTCAAGCTGGTCGTGCCCCGTACCGAGTATCACTGCGCTCGCTGCGGCGGGCATCATGGCCACGTCTTCAAGGACGGGCCGCCACCGACCGGCTTGCGCTACTGCAACAACGGCATCGCGCTTCGGTTTGTTGCCAGCCAGGCGTGAGCCAGCACCAGAGACAAACGCCATGAAGCGCTATACCAGGAACGAAGCCGCGATCGCCGCCCTGAACCGCGAGCAATATCGCGTCACCCAGCAAAATGGGACCGAATACCCGGGCACCGGCGAGTATGTTCACCACGATGCGCCAGGAATCTACGTCGACATCGTGTCCGGCGAACCGCTGTTCGCGTCGAGCGACAAGTTCGAATCCGGCTGCGGCTGGCCGAGCTTCACGAAGCCGATCGTGCCGGCCTTCGTGACCGAACGGGGCGACACCAGCCACGGCATGCTGCGGACGGAAGTCCGGTCGACGCACGGCGACAGCCATCTGGGGCATGTATTCCCGGATGGCCCGCGGGATCGGGGTGGTCTGCGCTACTGCATCAACTCGGCGGCCCTGCGCTTCATTCCGCTCGATGAAATGGAAGCCGAGGGCTACGGCGAGTACATCGACCAAGTGGAGGTACGGTAATGGCAAACGCGGAACGCGCCGTCCTGGCCGGCGGCTGTTTCTGGGGCATGCAGGGTCTGATCCGCCGCCTGCCCGGGGTCCTGTCCACACGCGTGGGCTATACCGGGGGCGACGTGCCCCATGCCACCTATCGGAACCATGGTTCCCATGCCGAGGGCATCGAGATCCTGTTCGATCCCGAGCAGTTGAGTTACCGGCGCCTGCTGGAATATTTCTTTCAGATCCACAATCCGACGACACGCAATCGTCAGGGTAACGACGTCGGATCGTCCTATCGCTCGGCCATTTACCCGGTCGATGACCGCCAGCGGCAGATTGCGCTCGACACGATCGCCGACGTCAATGCGTCGGGGCTCTGGCCGGGCAAGGTGGTGACCGAGGTTGAACCGGCCGGCCCCTTCTGGGAAGCCGAACCCGAGCACCAGGATTATCTCGAGCGTTATCCCGGCGGCTATACCTGCCACTTTCCACGCGCCAACTGGGTGCTCCCAAGGCGCGGCGCGTAGGCCGACAAGCAGCGCACCGGCGGGGAGTCTCACGAAGGTCGATGACTTCTCCACATTCCATCATCCCGGGACGGGCAGAAGTGATCCCGTCGCAATGGGTAGGCGATCAGGGTTCATTAGTTCCGGCCGACCGCCTGTCCTAGCTATGTCACGGTCAACGACAGGTCCGCACTCCAAAACCAGAACGTCGGTTCTGCTATCGACTTCCCGCTTCGCCCTGGGGCTGCCCGCGCTCTTCGCGAATTTCCCGGCTCAGGAAATAGTTGAGAGCCGTCCGGATCACGGCCACCACGGCGAGCTTTCCCAACTGATCCCAGGAAGGCGAAACGGCGGTAGATAGGATGTCGGCAGCAAGCTGGAATTCCAGTGCCATGGCCAGGTAACGGGCGAAGGCCAGACGAACCGGGTTGAAATCATCCTGCCGCTTCTCCAGCCAGTGGGCAACCAGCCCGCGCAGGGCAACCATCAGGCCGATAAATATGACTATGGCGCCCAGTTCCTCCACTAGAAGCCGGAGCCATTCGACCCCGTGACGGGTCCATTCTTCCGCGATGTTGAACATGATTCCAGCCAATCTTCTTGAAGCGGCTCTAGGCAGGGCTCGTGCCCGAAAGCCGTGTCCTTAGCGCTCATAGCGCCTGACAAACCAGAGCGCGGCCCGTTGCAACGCGACCAGGATGGCCGTAATTGCGACCGCCAGCCCGAAAATGACAAAATTCTTCTCATCCCCTGCCCGCAGGGCGAAGCTCAAGGCCGTGGATACCGCTGGGGGATGGACCAGATCGAAGAGGATCATCAGGACGATAGTGGCCACCATGGCCGTCCCGGCTGACGCATAGCCTGCCCCCAGGGCAAGGTAAGTCAGGAGGCCAAGGCTGGCGGCGCCTATCTGGGCCAGAACCAAGGTCCGGATTCGATTGGTCTTGTGCTGAGGATCGAGGTAAATGAGGAAGGCGCTGGAAGCCAGGGAGGCGAACAGCAGCCGCTGGCGGCTCAAAATTTCCACCAGAGCGAGGACGACCAGCACGGTTACGGTGGGAAGAAGCGCCAGGAGAAGCTCCCCACCCTTGCCGATATTTCGCCGAGGGAGCTGGTCCTTTTCCATCCTGCGCCTCCAGAATACATCGGACGTTGCTTGGCAAGCGGTGTGCCCGAAGGAGTGCTGCATCCGGATTGTGCTTAGGTGAGCGCCAGGTATACAGCCGGCAGAAGCCCTATCGTGCCGATTCGGGGACCGCTAGGCAGGTGGCAAGCCAGGGCAGTCTTACGGCCGGGATGTCGGCTGGAGGAATCTGGCTCACATAAAGACTGTGGTTATCGACTGCCCCCAGTATCACCAATGCGATGCCCTGGTCACTCACTGGAAGGCCGATGCCTCCGAAATCCGGCTCCACCTTCGGCCTTCGGGACGGCCTCCATCAGTCTGAGGAAAAGGCCGAAGCGGGCCACGACGACCCCCTAAGCCGCACCCGCTATTTCGGCTTGGCGTAAACGTCCGCCCCGATCACCTCGATGCTGACAAACGGGGCATCGCCTTCGACCCAAGCATCGTGGCCAGGCGGGATCGTGTAGGAATCCCCCGCTCCAATGCTGCGTTGCGTGCCGTCCCGCATCTGAACCGTCAGCCGACCGGAAACGACATGCCCCACATGCGAGACTTGGCACAGGTCAGTCTTCACGACGGGTTTGACGCATTCCGACCATCGCCATCCTGGTTCAAAGTTGTAGCGCCCGATGGTATAGCCAGGAAGATGGACCACTTCGACGCGGGTCTTGCTCGGACTACGAAGCTCGTCAGGAGTATCGTGGGACTTGGAGTCCAGTTTCTCGACAGCTACCGGATTGGCCATATTCGTCTCCTTGGAAATGAGGGTCACCGACTGCTAGGTGCTTGATGGATGGGATACATCGTTGCCACTCCTTACACGCCAGGCCGCTTGTCCGAGTAGCACGCAGCGGCTTTAGCTGAAATCAGAGTATTGGAGACGCGTCTTCCCGGCCAGTTCCGGTCACACATTGGTACCGGCGGTTCGTTGCTCGCCTTCGGCTCTACTGCCAGTATCGCTGCAATGGGCCTGGAGAAAATCAGTTTCTTTTGGTACGCCAAAAGGATCAGCGGCTTGGCGTTGATCGGAAATTTTGCTGGGGCGGCCGCCTACCTGATTCAGGCTCAGGTATTGTGTTAGAAGGGCTGGTGGCATCCGTGGAGGAGCAGTGACCGCTTACCGCTCGCCTAGAACGTAGCCAGCGTCAGCGGATGCCACAACCGAAACAAATACGAACGGTTCGATGCCAATGTTTCGTGCTCCATGTACCTGGCCTCGTCGTGCCACGGCAATTTCACCCTTCCTAAGGGGGCGCACGATCCTGTTGCCTTGGAAGTAATCGGCAACCCCGGACAGAACGGTCCATGTGTCTTGGCCGTTAGGGTGGGTATGGGCCGCAATTTCCTGCCCGGGATGGAGATGCCAGACCACGATTACCGAATCGGGGGTTTCGAGCACAACGGAACGAATAGGTTCGCCCTCAGACGGTTGCAAATAGTCGGCCACGGAAAATATTCTTGATTCAGCAGTCATTGAAAGCTCCCTATTGCAATCGGCCTCGGTGGGCCGGGATCGTTAACCGGCAATCGACTACCACCGGAGAATCTTGGACCCCATCAAAGCCCCTAGCATGGTCGGGATCGCCATCCCGGCTACATACCAGATGGCAATGAACGGAATCTCCATTTCCGGGCAGTGGAAACAATAGATCAGGGTCGCGATGGCGCCCGACAGCAATCCTCCGAAGGCCCCGGCAAGTCTCAAGCGGGTGGGGGCCAAGCCCCGGGCGGCCAAGGTGACCGCGACGAAGATCGGTAGCGACAGCATGGCGATGAGAAACGGGCAAACCAGCCAAGTTTCGCCGAAGACCAGATCACTGGCCTTGCCTGGTTCGGCCCAAGCAAGGACCGCCAAAGCGCCCAGCCATACGGCCCCCAGCGGTACCATCAATCCAAACGGGGCCAGCCCGAGGCGGGCTCCCGGCCTGGATAGCCGCACCGTCATCACGCAGGCGGCGCAAGTCATGAGGAACGCGAAAGCGACTTTGGTCCAGAACTGGGGAAGCAGGAGAGCAGAAGCCAAAGCCGAATTGACTCGAATGGTGGCTGACATCAGGACTGCGGCCGCAGCCCCACCGGACAGGAGAGCCATGGCGTAACGCCGAGTCCAGACCCGCCCGGGCACCGGCCCCGCCTGTCTGGCAAGGAAGCTTGCTAGGTCTTCTGTTCTCATGTTTTGCTCCGAATCAGTGCCGAGAGCGCCTTCAGTCCCCGGTGGATGCCCACCTTGACGGCAGATTCCGACATGCCGGTCATCCGGGAAGCTTCCACGATGGACATTCCTTCCAGCTTGACGAAGACAATGGGTAATCGCTGTCGGTCAGGCAGGTGCTGCAGCAACTCTTCAATATCCAGATGGGCGTTGACCACTCCGGAATCCTCCGTGCCCGGCAAATCGTCATCGCCCAGAGGGTCTGACAAGGCTTCTTCGACCGCGTGCCTACGCCACCAATCCACCAGCTTGTACTTGGCAATCGCATGGAGCCAGGGGGTCAGCGGCTGACCGGGATCATAGGTGTGACGCTGATTGTGTAGGGCAACCAGGGTCTCCTGCACCAAGTCTTCCACGCTGTCCGGCCAACGGATCAGGCGCCTCCGGAAGTAAGCCCGCAGGTGCCTGATCAGTTCGCCAAGGAAGGTTTCATAGGCTTGATCGTTCCCAGACAGTGCTTCGGTCATCAGAGCCCGGAGGCAACTTTCACCCTCTTTCCTTGCATCCATTGTCTAGTTCGTTGCCTGATTGAAAACGGTTACAGGTGCCATGCTAAAAACTTTCGAGGACGAATCAAAAAAATTTCATGGCGGTGTAACCGAGTGAAGTAATCTTTCGAACTAGTAAATAAGACGCGACGAGAGCCGAGGATAATCGGCCGAACAAGATAAGCGTCATGCAGCAAAGCTCCCAACTGAGAATGCTTTATCCAATCCATGATCCGGCACTATAGGGCGATCGTGGGCAGTCAATTCGATTTTTTTCGCCTACTCGAGGGGAGCAAGTCATGAGCAAATTTGCAGCAACGATCCTTTCCATCTTGATTTCCATGGCAGCCTCTACGGCCTCGGCCCAGCAGACCGGCATGGAGCAGAAACCCACGATGCCAGCCGCAGTCGACCGCGCAAAGATTCTGACTGCACCTGGCGTTTTCGGAAACTTCTCCACCTACAAGCTTAGGGCGGACTACTACAAGCTGTCGGCTGCGGAGCGCAAAGGCGCCGCAGCGGAAGTGATGGCTGTTGTCGAAAAGCACAAGGACAAGGTAATCGTGGACGCTTACCTGACACGTGGCTTCGAGGCGAACAGTGACTATTTCCTCCGAGTCCATTCGTACGACATGGCCGCCACTCAGGCTTTTCTGGTCGATTTTCGGGCCACCCGGTTCGGCATGTACTCGGATGTCACCGAGCAGTTGCTCGGCATGACGAAGCCGCTCAACTACATCACCAAGGACAAGTCCCCCGACCTGAATGCGGGGCTTTCTTCCGCCACCTACAGTGCGGAAGCGCCGCGCTACGCTTTTGTAATCCCGGTGAAGAAGAACGCGGAATGGTGGAATCTTACCGACGCGCAACGCCTGAAGGAAATGGAGAGCCACACGCTGCCGACGCTGGGCAATCTGGTTAATGTCAAGCGCAAGCTCTACCACTCCACTGGTCTGGATGACACCGATTTCATCACCTACTTCGAGACCGCGGATCTCGGGGCCTTCAACAACCTGATGCTGGCCTTGGCAAAGGTGCCCGAGAACAAGTACCACGTCCGCTGGGGTAACCCGACGGTCCTTGGAACCATCCAGAGTGTCGAAAGCGTCGTCAAGACATTGTCCATGGGCAATTGAGTTTCCCTTGAGTCCAGCCGCCGCGAAAGCAATTGCCAGGTGGCTGGATTTTTTCCCATGCCAAGTCTTAAGTAATGAATCGGGGACATATTATGACAATCAGCCGCCGTCAGTTTATCAAGGGAAGTCTATCCATTGCCGCCGCCGCTGGGCTGCCGTTCTCGTTGGGACGTCCCGCATTGGCAGCATTGGTTGAACACAAGGATCGTCCGTGGGAAGACGGGTATCGCAACGTTTTCCAGGGCGAGCGCGTCGTGCGCACCATCAACATGCCGAATTGCACTGGATCCTGCGCATGGAATGTGGTTGTGAGGGACGGCATTGTCCACCGCGTCGAGCAGCCTCTCGACTACCCGGACGACGAATACAATCCCCGTGGCTGCATGAAGGGTGCGACCTACCATCGGCGGGTGTATTCCCCCCATCGCATCAAGTTCCCGATGAAGCGGGTCGGGCCTCGCGGCTCGGGGCAATGGAAGCGCATCACCTGGGATGAGGCGCTCGATTACATCGCCAGCGAGATCAAACGCATCGGCGCAAAGTACGGCCAGAACACGATCTGGGTCTACCCCCCCGTGCCGGCAACCGGATTGGTGAAACAGGGCGCAGGCTTTCGCTTCGCGTCAGTGAACGGCTTCGGCATCGGGACTTTCTACAACTGGTACGGCGATCTGCCGCTGGCTCATCCGATCACCTGGAATGTCCAGACTGAAGAGCATGAATTCAAGGACGTGCTCAATACCAAGTACGCAATCATCTGGGGGTCGGACATCCTGCAGACGCGAATGCCGGATGCCCATTTCTTTACGGACGTACGTGCGAAGGGCGTCAAGCTCGTCTATATCGCGCCCTATTTCGACCCGACGGCCAGTGCCGTCGACGAGTGGGTGCGCGTGCGGCCCGGCACTGACGGCGCCCTCGCACTGGGTATGTGCCACGTCATCGTCAAGCGGGGAATGGCGAACAATGCCCACCTCCTGAAGACGACCAGCGGTCCGCTGCTGGTCCGCAACGATACCCAAAAATATCTTAAGGCCAGCGACCTTGCAGCCGATGGCAACGCAAAAACATTCATGGTGTTCGACCCGGTTGCCGGGAAAGCTGTGCCCGATACCTATTTCAGCGATAAACCCGCACTGACCGGAACCTGGGACATCGTCCTCAAGGACGGCAAGAAGGTCAGTTGCTCGACGTCCCATACGCTGCTGCTGAAGATGCTCGAAGACTACGATCCAGGCACGGTTTCCGAGATCACCGGCGTGCCTGCCAAGGACATCGAGCGCCTCGCCTTGGAATACGCTTCGGCCAAGCCGGCCAGCATTTGGGCGGGGACCGGCATCAACCACTGGTACCACGGCGACCTGATCGGCCGCGCCACGATCCTTCTGGCGTGCCTGACCGGTAACGTCGGCGTGAACGGTGGCGGCGTCAGCCCTTGGGCAGGCCAGTATCTGATGCGGCTCAATCCGACCGACTACTTCTTCCCGAAAAAGGAAGGTGGCAAGCCCGATGAGCGCTATCGTCCCGTTCCGCTGGATACGGCGTACGTCGTCAGCGGCCCGACGGACACCATGGCCGACAAGGAAAAGCTGTGGCGGCAGATCCGTGCCATCTGGTGCGCCGGTGGCAACCTCCTTGGCGAAGCGTCGGATCAGAGCAATCTGACACGAAAGGTCTTGCCGCAGATCGAGTTGATCGTCTCGCCGGAAATCGAGATGAGCACGACGGCCCAGATGGCCGACATCGTACTGCCGGTGGTGAGTTGGTTCGAGCTTCCCTACGACATGGCGACCACTCCCGCCCATCCTTACATCCAGTTGGCGGAAGGGTCTTTGGCGCCAATGTTCGAGGCCAAGACCGATATCGAAATCTATTACGAGGTCTGCAAGCGGCTGGGTACGGCCGACATCTTCAAATTCAACCGCCCCGAGCCTGCCATCGAACTCCTGCTCGAAACGGGCGGCCCTCAGGTCAAGGGCATCACCTTCGAACGCCTGAAAAAGGAACGTTGCATCCGCGTCAATCTGCCGAGTTCGCCCTATGCCTCCTTCACCGAAGAGGTCGAGGGCAAGAAGAAATTCAAGACTGCATCGGGCCGACAGGAGCTCTACAAAGATGAGGACCGGTTCATTCAGTACGGCGAGCAGTTGCCGGTTCACAAGGAACCGCATGTCGCGACCCCCTACGGTCCTTCAAAAGTCTGGAAAGAAGCGAAGAAGGAGCGGAATCCGGTCTACGAAAAATACCCGATGGTCTATCACGCCCGACACACCCGCTGGAGCGTCCACTCGTCGTGGCGTACCACCGAGGACATCCTCAAGCTTGACGACATCGGCCAGCCCCTGCTGGAACTTAATCCGATTGACGCCAAGAAGCGCGGCATTGTCGCCGGTGACTGGGCGACGGCCTATAACGAGCACGGTTACGTCAAGGCCAAGGTCAAGTTGCGTGAGTCGGTGCCGCCAGGTGCCGTGCTCATTTATTTTGGCTGGCAGCGCGACCAGATCCGGGAAGGGCATTGGAATGCCCTGACGCACAACGACATCAATCCCATCCACGAAATCTATTTCATTCCCAACGTCTGGGGACCGGTGTCCGGCCACTTCGACAAGTTGTGCGAAGTGAAGAAGAGCTAAGCGAGGAGAGCCATCATGTCAGAAGCGCTTTGGCAAAAGTATTACGGCCAACCCAACCCCAAGTACGGGAACCGGGTGCAGTTCGGGATGCTGATCGATATCAACAAGTGCATCGGCTGCCATACCTGCACCATGTCGTGCAAACAGACGTGGACCAGTAATCCCGGCCAGGAAAACATGTATTGGAACAGCGTGGCTACGCAGCCTTTCGGCAAGTATCCGCGCAAGAACGGCAGCAAGAACCCCGCCGACTGGGACTATCGGTTTTCCAATCTCTATCAGGACACGCCCAAGGGCAAGTATCCGAAGCTCTGGCAGTTCTACCTGGCGCGCCCCTGTAATCATTGCTCGGATCCGGCATGCCTGCCCGCCTGTCCGACGCGCTCGATTTACAAGAACGAGGATGGCCTGGTCTTGATCGATCAGGACAAGTG
Source organism: Rhodocyclaceae bacterium (assembly GCA_041907765.1). GTDB lineage: Bacteria > Pseudomonadota > Gammaproteobacteria > Burkholderiales > Rhodocyclaceae > Azospira. The sequence continues at coordinate 84,740 of JAYRGQ010000001.1, forward strand.
CGAAGGCTTTCAAAACTGCGTCAAGGCCTGTCCGTATGACAAGATTTACTACAACTCCGTGACCAAGAAGTCGCAAAAGTGTATTTTCTGCTTCCCGCTGCTGGAAAAAGGCCAGGAGCCGCAGTGCGTCAAGACCTGCGTCGGAAAAATCCGGATCTTTGGCAACCTGATGGATCCGGAAAGCACCATCTCGAGGTTGATTCGTGATCCGTCGACGGGGGTCAAGCCCTATCTGCCTCAAACGAGCCTCAAGGCCACCCACCGCGTCGTTACTCCCACGGAGCCGCGCCAGTACCGGCCTGATTTCGGCACCGTGCCTTCGGTCTGGTATGTGCCGCCGAAAAATGTTCCGCCGGAGGAGATCGAAAAGTATTTCGGTTACGCCATGGGCGGGCTGATCGACGAGCCGCACCACGTGGAGGCTCCCGTCAAGATGAAGGACATCTAGCTGAGGGAATGAGACGAATGAATGCGATCAATCAAACCGAGCAAACTGCCGTGACGCTGGACGACCAACTCGGCGTTACTGGCTCCCCGATGCTCGGACGTGCCCATCTTTACCACTTTTTCGAACTCGCCCTGGCCCATCCCGGCGAGGAGGGGTTTGATTACTTCCAGCAGGCAACGACAGAGCAGGCCTTCCTCGACGCTTATGCCGGCCTGTTCGGCCCCGATGATCCCCTGGCCGCCAAGGGGCTTCTTTCAGCCAAGTCGTTTTTTTCGAAATTGCGCGATTCTTCCTACGAAGTGGTCGAGGCCGCGCATATCGGGCTCTTTTCCGCCAACTATCCCCACTTGCCTTGTCCGCCGTACGGCTCGCTCTTTACCTCCTCCGACAGCGACAAGCGCCTGGAAGAGATGCTGGCCATCAAGGAGTTCTATCACCAGGACGGCGTCGATATTGCTGACACCTTCGAGGATCTGCCCGACCATCTGTGTGTCGAGCTGGAGTTTTCCCAGTTGCTCTGTTACCGGGAAAACCAGATGGTGAGCGAAGGCGATGCCGAGGTGCTGGCCGGGATCCGGTGTAGGCAGGCGATGTTCCTGGACCGCTTCATGTTGCCGCTCAGCAACAGCCTTGCCGACCTCGCCGCCCGCGCCATGCCGGAGAACCCCTACAGTGACTTGCTAGAAGCCTTGCGCTGCTTCCTGCTTCAACATCGCAAGGAACTGGAGGTGAGTGTGGACTATTCGTCTGAAGTTCAGGAGAACCCGTCATGAAACCTGTTCATCTACTTTCCTTGTTTGCCGCTGCCGCGATATCGCTTTCGGGATCGCTGTACGCTGCGGATGCCGGCAAGAGCGCCAAGCCTGATGCAGCGCCGGCCAACCCGTGGGGGGATATGCCCACGCCCCATCAAAGGTCCTCCGGCAAACCGGCCTCGGTTGCCGTCGGCCAACAGGTTTTTACCGACCATTGCGCAATCTGCCATGGCCTGTATGGCAAGGGAGACGGGCCGCGGTCGGCATTTTTTGTCCCGGGCCAGCAATATATCGCCGACCTTTCGAACTCCGCCTTCGTCAATGGCCGGGATGAGCAACTCATCCAGAGTATTCGGGAAGGACTGCGCCGTTTTCCGGAGCCTTCCTATGTCATGCCTCAGTTCAAGTACATCCTCGCAGAGGAAGAAATCAAGAGTGTCTTGGCATATATCAAGACGCTTCCGAAAAAGACGCCAAAATAGTTGGCGCTTATGGTTTGAAAAATTATTACGTGAGAATGCCCTGAGGGCTACTGGGAAGAACTGGGTTATAACTGGTTTGATGGTTTCCGAGCTTAATTTTCCGCCCATCGGAAACAGGCTGTGCTCTTCTATGTTGTCGTCGCTTGTGCTCACTGCGCTGCCGCATTGCTTCAATTCAATGCGCTTTGCCGCCAGCCGCATCATGGGCGGACACCGCTGCTCGTATGCAAGGGGCTGCTTTGCCGAAAATCAAAGGGCCGTTTCGCGCAGGAGTTGAGCCAGCTTGTAAAGGGTCACCATCAGGATCGTTATCCCAAGGATGCGACGGAGAAGAGCCACCGGAATGCGCCGGCTCGCCAGTACCGATCCGATCAGGGCTCCGGCAGCGCCCGCGCCGACCAGGACAAGCGTGAAATTCGCCTCGAAGTGAGCGTGCCCAAAATGGATCCAGGCTGCTGCAAACGATGATGGCACTACGGCGAAAGAGTTGAGGGCAGCCGCTTCCTTGAATCGGACTCCACACTGGGCCAGAACCGGGACCAGCATGAAACCCGGTCCGACGCCGATGAAACCAGTCAGCAGTGCAATCGGAAAGGCCAGCCAAAGGCCGAGCGTAAATTTCTCGACAACGCCGTCCTGGAGGGGCTTGCCGAAGAGGTGGTGCAGCAAGTAGCCGACTGCCGCGAAGTAGGCGATCCATAGGTAAATGGCTGGAACCTCGCGTGCAAGCGTGGCTCCCATCGGCGCACCCAAGGTGGTGACTGCAGCTAGCATCGCTGCCCGCTTCCAATTCACAAGGCCGGCGTGAGCAAAACCGAAAAGGGAAAACAACGCCGTGACCCCGTTCAACACCAGGCTCAAGGGATGGACCTCATTGACAAGATCCGACATGAACAGGGAAAGCAGAGGCACCGCAGCAAAGGCGACGCCGATGCCCAGCATCCCGGTCACCATCGACAAGCCGAACAAGGCCCCCCCAATCATGAGCATTTGCATCGACACACCTCCCTCGTAGCTTCGATGCTATACGCACAGAACATCATTTTTGTCCCCTCGCTGGTGCTTGTCACGGGTAAATGCACCGTTCCTGAACGTGCAACAGGAAAAAACTCCCCAGTTCTTCCAGTAAAACTGCTGCGCCAGGAAATTAGCTGGTGGTGGCGAAGGAATGGGAGCAACTATCGCGCCATTGTTGAAGTCGGCGCGATTTCGGCAGTGGTCTCCTGGCGAGTCGCTGAAAAGGCATATTTACGCGATGCGGACCAATTGCGGTCCATCAGCCACATCGGTCTTCTTGACATTGGTTGGCGACTATCAGGCAGGCTGCTGACGGGGGAGTCTATGACCCAGGATGGGCGGCTACCACCCTGCTTCGGCTCAAAGGTAGGCCTGTGGCCATTGTTATTTTTCCTTTGGTGGCCGTCCAGGGCGACGTTTCGACGTGTGGCTCGGGCTGTGAGCCTCGATCCAGCCGACGGCTGACCAAAATCGGTCTTCATCGAACTGTCGGCGCTTTTCAAAGGGAGTACCTCTATCCAGTGGCCACCAGTACGTTCCACTCGACAGGGATTGAGACGTCTTCAGATAGGCGCTGACAACCTTGGCCACATGCCCGAAAATGCTTTGTCCATCGAAGCCGATCGCCAGTGCGGCGGGAGGGTGCTTTCCTCTGTCGAGTTTCCATACAAGCAGCTTCTTGACGATTTCCTGAATGTACTGGGATTGAGTACTCGATTCATCATGCACTTCCAGATATGCCACCATCAACTGCTGCAACATGTGGAGGACGTTTTGCCGGAAACTCGGGTCGATTTCGCCAGTACGGTGGTTCCTCACATAGCGAAACGGTCGGTCCTTCTCGTGCCAATAGCCCTCCGAGGGAAACGGGTACGAGCCTGCAATTTGGTGAAGCGCCTCCGCTTGGTGGGCGAGGAGAGTGCAATAGATTTCCTCTGGTAAATGCACCTGGTTGCCTTGACAGAGGTCACCCCCGCAGCGCCCGCACATCCTGGCTCGCCGAATGCCCTTGAGCCCATCCTGACTCAAATCGATTGGGGCATGACATCGGGGGCAGCGATCACGAAGCACCTCGCCATGGATCGGGCACACGTATGCGCAGCCAAGCCGCCAGAGCCGCCGGAAATATGGAATTCGGTCTTGATTTAAGCAAGACCGGCAATAGCGGTAGATCGGTCGCCGTGACAGGGGATCTGTCGTCAAGCAGGCGAACTCGTTCTTCGCCAGGATGGATCTAGGGGCCCATTCGAGGTCGACTAGTGTTTCAACCGGAGTCATGGCCACACTGGCGATTGCGTGTGTGTCAGGCACGATATGACCGCTGTCTACCCAAAACGAGGGGGCTGCGATAGAAAAGTGCTTCAGTACGGCTCGAATCGGGATGCAAAAGTGGGCTGCGATCCGCCAACACCAGGAACTAAAGGCTTCTGCGGGTAAGGGGGCCGGGGTTCCGAGCAGTCGATCATGAGTAGGAGCCCACTGGTTGCCGAGCAACGACAGCCGCTGTTTCAACTCTGCCTGTCGCTCGCGGAGTCCTTGGTTTGTTCGACGCTTCATTCGAAATCGAAGCTCAGTTGGCGCTCACAATGCTTCATGCGATGCCTCATGCCAAAGGTCCGCCAGATCGACTGGATATGGTGCTCGTACGCCACGCGAATGAAGTTGAAGTCGTCACCGAGCAACTCTTTGTGCAGGTAATGCTCGACAGGCCCCATCATTCGTTCCAGTCGCGCTTGGGGGCAACTGCTGGGGGCGCTTCGAGCGATATTCTCCAGTCGCTTGGCCAAGGTGCTCGGCCAAGCTTCCAGGAGTTCGAAAGCTTGAGCGATGATGTTTTCCGCCTGATCACCGGTCGGTCGCAAGCGGCCGTGGCCGGCGCCGTACTGACCAAGTTCTGCCAGGCAATGGCCGAGGAACCAGATGGTCTTGCATATTGCATCGATGCTCAAATCGGCGAGTCGGTCGATTTCTACAGGCGCAAGGCGCGGCGAAGTGACGCCGATGGCGGGATCGCTGCGGTGCGCCAAGATTCTTGCGAGCAGGATTGACGTGTCGGAGGCTGGGGAAGATGTGGCTTTGGTGAGGTCAAAACCGCAGCCACAAACCGAGACGTGACGACGGTCCCACTTCAACGGTCGGTCGCACCCGGCGCAGCGCTCCGTGAGATAGATTCCATGCCGGGCGCAGGCAATGTAGAAGGAAAGGGACCACAGGCCGCGAATAAATGCCCCCTCTTTAAGGCAGAGGGGGCAGACCTTCACTTTTCGGGCGCCGACGAAGGAGTCTTTCGATATCCATTCGCCGGCAATTTTCCAGGCTTTGCTACCGTCCGGGAAACGCTGTTCAATACCCGAAAGCTGCAGCAGTTCGTCGAGGTAGTTTCGGCAATAGTCAGCTATTCGCGGCAAGTGGGCGGTGGTGACCGAGGTATGATGGGTTCCCGAGATTGCCGAGAGAATTGCTGGCAACCCAGCGACACGGTTGCGTTCGGCAACACGCGTAAGGAAGCCCATCACGTCCTCATGGTGCATCGGTACGACACGATGGATCAGGCGGCTATTGGGGTACATAAGGACCGAAGGGCGTTGTTTCCGTACAAAATGTTTGGAAATGCGCCTGTGCCAAATGTGCGGCTGTTAGCCTGGGTGCCCCTTCGCTTGCTGCAAGCAGGACGGCATCTGCCAAGAGGTTCTTGAGCAGACGGAAGTTTCCTGTCGTCGACTCGTGCAACTGCGTAGCCAACGGCTCTTCCGAAAGGCCGGACAGTTCCATCATAGGGAGCGCTTCGTCCAAGGTCGCAAGGAGACCACGGAATTTGGCGTCGTTGCCAAAGGGCTCCAGCTTCAGCACTCCAGGCCATCGAGTCTTCGCCTGGCTGTCGGTTTCGATCAGCCTTTCGAGGCCCGGTGTTCCGGCAAAGATGAAGGCCAGCCCGCTTCTGTCGTATAGCCGCTTAAGGAAATCGCCTAGGCGACCCCCTATCCGATCAACAACACGCTTGGCCTGGGTACTGAGCCACAGGTGATGAGATTCGTCGAAGAGAATCGCGAGAACGCCGCATGCCGGAAGGGCATCAAGGAGGATGTCGCGGAGGTCAGCATTCGTTTGGTAGGAAAGCGATTCCGGGTGCTGGCCCAACTGCAGCAAGAGCGACAATAGGATGTCGGACTCTGCGGGCCGGGCGTCAAAACTTAAGGTCAATACGGGGCAGTGTCGTGCCTCCAGCGTTTCCCAAGGCTGGTGCCGCTCATAGATCGATTCCAGTACGAAGCTCTTGCCGACGCCACCATCGCCGAGCAGCCACAGTCCCCCGGGGCGATTCGTTCGTCGAGAGCGATTGATTAGATTCTCGACGAACTTGGAGGCAACGCGATAGCCATCCACGTTGATGGACACGGTGCGGGTGAATTCGGCGCGCTCCTCCGGCGTTCCGGCGAGTGCTGCAGCTCGCCGCTCAGCGGGTGACATGATGGCCGGGGGCGGCTCAACGCGTTGTTCGGAAAACAGCGGATCAGTCAGGAAATCGGCATGGCCCATGTCATACTCCCCAGCTGTAACGCGGTACATCGGTAAAGGACGGGAGGGGCGGTGGCGCGGGGGGCGCCTCCGTCGGGCGATCGATCGACTGTCCCTTGAAGGGGGTAGTCACAGACCTGCCTTGACCTTCGAGGACCGCGTTGGAGTTGATGCCGGCCACCCTGGCTAGGCGAACTTTGGTGGCGTTGTCCTTGGCAGCGATTTCGCCCTGAAGCGTTTCCTGTATCCGTGCGCGCGTGTCGATCAATGTGTCGACCGCCGTATCGCGTTTGAGCCGGATGCCCGCTTCCTTTCGCAGGTACTTATGCTGGAACAGACTCAAGCCGGACGAGTATTCGGGCCGTGTGCTGGGAATGCAAAGATATTGCTTGGTGCGCGGGTCCTGCACATGGATGCGGCCGAGGTCTTCGCGGGAAACGACAAAGTTGACGTCGCTCTCCGTGCCAATCGAATCCCGCAATTCCCTCAGGCTGTCATCGGCATAGGTCAACCACTCAAAACGGATGCCCTCCTGCGATAACTGCGCGCTGTGATGGTCGCCAAGGATGATATTGAGCTGGTCGGGACAGACCGGGTAGGGCGGAGGAGCGGTTTCGATGCCGTCCATCCATAAGTCAAGAGGCCGCGCCTGCTTCCGTTTGTTCGGGAAGACGTTGTGGAAATCTGCGGCCCACTTGTGAAGGAGAAAAATCAGTGTCGAAAAGCGGACGACCGCATCTTTCGCAGGATTGTAATCACCTCGCTTTTCCAGGCTGGAGAAGGTCCTGCCTGGCATGGCCTCAAAAAATGTTTGTTCCAGGGTCAGGAAAAAGCGTTCGATCGAGGCTTTGAGCCACGGCGTACGCCGTTCGCAGTACTCATACCAAGCGCCGAGCGACACAATGGCGGCACGATAGCGTGGGCTACGGAAGTCCCCTCCGCGGTCCGACTCGTAGTAGTGGCCGAGGCCAAAAGCCGGCCAAGGGGTTTCTAACTCTGGCCAGAGTTCGTAGGCGAGATGGTGCGAACTCAGCGAGTGCTTGATTGCCCCGAAGATGCTGTCGAGGCCCGTGGCCTGGAACGAAATGTAGAACCCGAGCAGTACGCCGCTGAAGCGATCCTTGATGGCAGTCGCCCAGGGGCGGCCCAATGGCAGGAAGGAGAGGTCATCGATGACATAAAGATTAAGCGGCGTGTGGTCAATCTCGACGACGTCCAGCGGATGTTCTGCCGGAAGGTGCCCTTTAATCATCTTGAAGTGGCGTCGGGCATACTCTCGGCCAAAGCGGGCGATCATGATTTCCTTCTTGGGCCGAAGGTCGATTCGGGCGTAGAAGGTGCGCTCAGATACTCCAGTCAGTGGCGAGAGGCCGGCGGTGGCGCGTTCGGCGTTTTTCGCCTTCAGCGCTGATTTGTAGTCACGGTAGGCGCCAGCAACGGTCGGGCGCGTATCGACAGCATATGTTTCGTCGATTTGCTCCTGCAGGAAGGCTTCGCTTTCCTCGTCGAGGGGACTGCCGCGCTTACGCGCGGAATGCCCACTGACCACGGCGTAAACCTCGTACTTGTGCTTCTCGAGTTCCCGCCACCACCGTTGAATCGTCGACGTACCCGGCACGCCGAGCTTGTCGTCGATTTCCTCGGCGATGTGCTTCGCTTCATCGGCGATCAGGAACGTTTGCCCTTTCGAAATCCCCGCTTCCAGCAGCCTGTTGACGTAGGCCATCTTGCGCAGTGCGTCGTCCTGGAATTTTTGTGGCAGGTCGGCGAGATTCCTGAACTGGACTTCCTGGGTTTCAGAGGGCAGTTCCAAGACGTTCGGCGAGGAAAAGGCATCGACGATGCTCAGCCTCTTGGTTTGGAGTTCCGACCAGAATAGATTTTCCTTGAGAGTGAGACGTTGCCCGCTGGTCGGATCCTCGAAATAGAGGTCGTCTTTAGCGCGGGCGGAGAATTCGAGGATTTGGCCCAGTCTTGAAATGACCAGTCCCTTTTGGAGGAAAAAGGATCCCATGACGTGCTCCCCTGATCACTTGGCGTAAGTTTTGGAAATAGGACGGATACCAGGCGCCTGATCGCGCTTGCGTCGAGCTGCTCGAGGGATGCATTCCTCTTCTCCGAGATCACGAATAGGTTCCGTGTCTTGAAAGCCTCCCACAAAGCTCCAGGGTCCAAGAGGGCGATTTGATTGTCGCCAAGCCGCCGCATCCGCCAGGAGGAGTTGATCCGTCGGTCGACGACCCATAGCCAGCTGCGCCAGAAGACCACTAAACCGGGTTGAACGCAGAATGTCTTCAAGCTGTAGCCCCCCATAAGGTCGATCCGGCAGGCTCACCATGGTCGTTTCAGGATGCAGCGGCCTGTTCCAGTCAAAGCAAAGATGGCGGCGGGCAATCAGGGTCCAGATGTCGACCAACTGGAGGGAAGCGACACTCCTCAGATCGGCGATGGACAACGGTCCGTTTTCCAGGGCTGCCGTCGCCCGGGTGAGAACGTCGGCCGGTACGTCACTGCTGCAATAGCGGAACAAAAGCTTTACCGAACTGGAGCGGGGTTCCTCTGCCAATTGGGCGTCCACCAGCAGCGCAAACGGCACCTGGCGGTTGAGGTATCCCTTGGCAACTGCAGTGTACTTGTCGAGGGAACTGGGATGTACGAGCGATGCCAGTGCCTTGATTTCGAGCCTCAGCCCCGGAAAAAAGGCGTCTACAGTGAAGTCGGGCACATGATGTTGGAGTTTGCCGTCGACGCCGACATACGGCTCTTCAGTGGCTTGGGAGGCGATGGCGTGCACGTCGTGACACAGGCACAGCGTGCCGAGCGCATTGCGCTCAGGCGGGCTCTCGTGCTCGACGTGGCTGTCCATCAGGTTCTTGAGGAAGCCGCCGCCAGTTGTGCGATGCGGCGAACATTCAATCAGGACGCGGGCGGGGCCGGGCTTACTGGACTTCGACTTCTTGGGCTTGCTTTTCGGTGCCATAGTGATCTCCAGCGCATGACTTCCTCGCTTTTCGGTGAATGCAAAGATATGCAAAAACCAGTTGCGTGGAAGTTTTTGTCAACAAAACAGTTGACTTCGTCCCGGCGCTTGGAGATACTAAAGGTGTCAACTTAGCAGTATCCTTTCGCGCTAGCGGGGCGGAGCCGGGCGGTCTTCGGATCAGTCCGGTTTTTTGCCTATATATTTCCCTCCTTCTTGTAATAAATCTTTATGGCGACGTTGCGTCCCGGGCGAGCAGGCGCGAGAGCGTAGTCACGTCAAGCGGGCGCCCGGCTTTTAGGCCGAGTGCGACGGCAATGCGGTAACTTTGGCCGCGAATGCATTTGCGGCGTCCCTCCAGTACCTGATAGACCAACCCACAGGAAAACCCGTTGGCTCGGGCCCATTCGGCGACCGACACGCCGCTGCTCGCGATCAGTTCGCGGATTTCTGACGGAGAAGGTGCGTGTTCAGAGGCTGTGGGCTCTTGCGTGCCGGAATGCATTCAAGTTGCTTTACAATGTATTCAATAGCATTCAATTTAGCACAAACTTTTAAGTTGGTGTCAACTTGGTCTTACAATCGTTGACATGACCCAACAATTCCAGGCTATTGCTCCAGGCTTTGGCGACCGGCTAAAGGAAGAGCGGATGCGTCTAAGGATGAATCAGACCGAGTTTGCCGAGATCGCTGGCATTCAGCGACTTGCGCAAAGCCAGTATGAGTCTGAAGCGAGGGCGCCCAATCTGCGCTATTTGTCAGCAATTGGGGCAGCGGGAGTCAGCCTTTACTATCTGTTGTTCGGAAGAGCAGACGTGGGGGGGCCGTTGCCGCCTGATGCCATGCGGGACATCGAAAGGCGGGCCTTTGAGTTGATCGAGGATGTTGCTCGAACTCGATTTGGCGGTAGGATGTCTGCTGACGGCCGTTTTGTTCTATTTGAGATATTCAGAGCTCACTTGATCCATGCCGCCCGGAACGGGACAAACGCCGATCTTTCAGTGCTGGAGCCCTTGATTGCAGGACGTGCAGGTTGAGCGACCCAAGTGACCTCGAAACCGGTTCGGATGAAGAGCTGGAGATATGGGAGCTATTTGGCTCAATTCATCGGACTTTAGAGTGCGAGCCGCCGCCAACGTGTGTTGAGGATGCGGTAACGCAGTTGCGGTCGGCAACATCGCAGCCGTTTCGAGTTCCGCTCGTGCAGCCTCAAAAGGTTTTGTGCCGCATGCGAGCCAAGGTAATGCGTTTGTCGGGGCGGACGGCCGGAACAGACGCCTGCATTGCCTTTTTGCAAAGGACCGGCCAGTTCAGTACCAAGGAATTAGAACTGATTCGACGGGCCAACGCGTTTGTCGAAGAGTCCAATGGAATGATCCACCTGCGCTCAGAGGGGCTTGATCTGGCGCTGGCTGCTGCCGCTATCGCGGCACTAGCCCTCTTGGCGGGCGTCTGGATCGGGTGGGTGCTGTTCTCAGATCAATCTGGACTTCAACTGATCTTCAATTCTTATGCCGTCGGATCGGTGTTGGGATTGATTGCGGGCCGCGTTTTGGACAAGTCTTTCCGCTTCGAGAGTATCCGGGAAAAAATCCAAGCGGTTGCGCCATGCTTTGTCAGACGCACGGCTCAGTAGGTCGATTTGTGGAGCCCTAGAGGTTATTGCTCTTCCCGATCGGGACTCGAAAACCAGATGCCCGAAGTCGACAGTAGGGGTTGGATAGATGGTTCATAAATATTTTTTATTGTCGTTGTAACAGCAATTGCCGTTTTTGCGGCAACGTCCAACAACGCAAGATTATGGGGTTATGGACCTTAGGGCCGCCTGGGAAACAGTCGGCTCATGGTTGCAAAAGACCGGTGCGAGACCGATGCTGGTCCGAACATAGTAATGAGAGCTACGGTCGCATCGGACGAGGGGAGGTTGTACTCAGAATCAGAGTGGTGGTCACAGTCGTCAAAAGAATTCTGGTCAACACTTGCCTGCGCCAGCACTTGAGCGGAGTGCTATTCCTTAGGAGCGAGCCCCATTCAACTGGATGGGGCGAAAAATCCAAAAAACCACTGTACTGCGCGGGATGGTTTGTGGGAACAAGTAAGGACAGAGCTTTTTTGTCGATGCCTTCGGAAACCTGCGTGGCTGCTAACGGTCGACTGTCACCTTGCGCTGCAATGCTGTCATCTTGGCCTGCGGCCGATAACAATTTTCCCTCCCCCAGGGCTTGAAATCCCCCTGAGCCGCCCCTATTATTAGCACTCGCAACGGTTGAGTGCTAACACCCGGTGGGGTGGGGGCACCGAGGCCGGCCAAATTCCACCGTACAACTTCGCAACAAGGAGCTAAATCCTATGAAAATCCGTCCCTTGCATGATCGCGTGATCGTCAAGCGCCTGGAAGAAGAACGCAAGACCGCTTCCGGTATCGTTATCCCTGATGCTGCCGCTGAAAAGCCCGATCAAGGTGAAGTGGTTGCCGTGGGTAACGGCAAGCTGCTGGACAACGGTGAAGTCCGCAAGCTGGAAGTGAAAGTGGGTGACCGGGTGCTGTTCGGCAAATATTCCGGTCAGACCGTGAAGGTGGATGGCCAGGAAGTGCTGGTCATGCGCGAAGAAGACCTGATGGGCGTGATTGAGGCCTAAGCCTCCTTTCCCCCTGTTCAATCGATTTATTGAGGAGAGCATCAATGCCTGCTAAGGAAGTTAAATTCGGCGATTCCGGTCGCGCCCGCATGGTTGAAGGCGTCAACATTCTGGCTGACGCGGTGAAAGTGACCCTGGGCCCCAAGGGCCGTAACGTGGTGCTGGAACGCTCTTTCGGCGGCCCCACCGTGACCAAGGACGGTGTGTCCGTGGCCAAGGAAATCGAACTGAAGGACAAGTTCGCCAATATGGGTGCCCAAATGGTCAAGGAAGTGGCTTCCAAGACCTCCGATCTGGCTGGTGACGGCACCACCACGGCCACCGTGCTGGCCCAAGCCATTGTCCGGGAAGGCATGAAGTACGTGGCCGCCGGCATGAACCCCATGGATCTGAAGCGGGGTATCGACAAGGCGGTGGAAGCCACCATTGAAGAGCTGAAGAAGCTGTCCAAGCCCTGTTCCACCACCAAGGAAATCGCCCAAGTCGGCTCCATTTCCGCCAACTCCGATGCCTCCATCGGTGAAATCATCGCCCAGGCCATGGAAAAGGTCGGTAAGGAAGGCGTGATTACCGTGGAAGACGGCAAGTCCCTGCAAAACGAACTGGAAGTTGTGGAAGGGATGCAGTTCGACCGCGGCTACCTGTCCCCCTACTTCATCAACAATCCGGACAAGCAAATCGCCATCCTGGAAAACCCCTATGTGCTGCTCTTCGACAAGAAGATCTCCAACATTCGGGATCTGCTGCCGGTGCTGGAACAAGTGGCCAAGGCCAGCCGTCCCCTGTTGATCATCGCCGAAGACGTGGAAGGGGAAGCCCTGGCCACCCTGGTGGTGAACAACATCCGTGGCATCCTGAAGACCGTGGCCGTTAAGGCTCCTGGCTTCGGCGACCGTCGTAAGGCCATGCTGGAAGACATCGCCATCCTCACCGGCGGTCAAGTGATCTCCGAAGAAGTGGGCCTGTCCCTGGAAAAGGCCACCCTGGAAGATCTGGGCCAAGCCAAGCGCATCGAAGTGGGTAAGGAAAACACCACCATCATCGACGGCGACGGTACGGAAGACGCCATCAAGGCTCGCGTGGCCCAAATCCGCGCCCAAATCGAAGCCGCCACTTCCGATTACGATCGGGAAAAGCTGCAAGAACGGGTGGCCAAGCTGGCCGGCGGTGTGGCCGTGATCAAGGTGGGTGCCGCCACCGAAGTGGAAATGAAGGAAAAGAAGGCCCGCGTGGAAGATGCCCTGCACGCCACCCGCGCCGCCGTTGAAGAAGGGATCGTCCCCGGGGGCGGTGTTTCCCTGCTGCGCGCCCGTGCCAACATGGGCTCCCTGAAGGGCGACAACCACGAACAAGACGCCGGCATGAAGATTGTGCTGCGCGCCGTGGAAGAACCCCTGCGCCAAATCGTGGCCAACGCTGGCGACGAACCCTCCGTGGTGGTGAACAAGGTGCTGGAAGGCTCCGGTAACTTCGGTTACAACGCCGCCACCGGCGAATACGGCGACATGGTAGCCATGGGCGTGCTGGATCCCACCAAGGTGGAACGCACCGCGCTGCTGAACGCCGCTTCCGTGGCCGGTCTGATGCTGACCACCGACTGCATGGTGGCCGAACTGGTGGAAGACAAGCCTGCTGCTGCCGGCATGCCCGATATGGGCGGCATGGGCGGTATGGGCGGCATGGGCATGGGCATGTAATTTTCGCCCGAGTCCTGCACTCAACCAAAAGCCCGGCTTCGGCCGGGCTTTTTTTATGGGCGGCGGGCGGAGTGGCCTGCCTTTGTTACTTCCCCTGCCTGCCTACCAAGCCACCTTGCCCCGCCCCCGTTTGATATCCCCGTGGCGCTGCTTGCTTTCCTTGCGTCGCCCCAGGGCCGCCCGGGAAGGGCGGGTCGGGCGGCGGGGCTTGGCGGTATGGGCCACTTCCGCCACCAGGGCGTTGAGCCGCTCCAGGGCGGCGGCCCGGTTTTGTTCCTGGGTGCGGTATTCCTGGGCTTTGATGACCAGCACCCCGTCCCGGGTGAGGCGCTGGTCCCCCAGGCCCAGCAGCCGCTCCTTGAGCCAGTCGGGCAGGGAAGAGGCCCGGATGTCAAAGCGCAGGTGAATGGCGGAGGACACCTTGTTCACGTTCTGTCCCCCGGCTCCCTGGGCCCGGATGGCTTCCAGGGTGACTTCTTCGGGGGCAACGGTATAAACGGGCATGACGGGGCAGGCAGAAAGCAAGGCAAGGGGGAGAAGCATGCCACGGGGCGCGGCCCCTGTCCTCCTCCGGCCATGAAAAAGGGGCCATCAGGCCCCTGGAGTGGGGGAAGCGGCGGTGAAGGGAGGGCGACGGTGGCTACGGTCGCCCCCCAACTTCCCGCCTAGAGGGTGACCTGGCTGCCCAGTTCCACCACCCGGTTGGAGGGCAGCTTGAAGAAGTCTGTGGCGCTGCCCGCGTTGCGGAACAGGGCGACAAAGAGCTTTTCCCGCCACAGGGGCAACTGGCCGCCCAGGCGGGGAATGATGGTTTCCCGGCCCAGGAAGAAGGACACTTCCGCCAGGTCCAGGGGTAAGCCCTGGGCGGCGCAGTGGTCCAGGGCCAGGGGAATGTCCGGTTCATCCTTGAAGCCGTAATTCACCGCCACATGCCAGAAGTTGTCCCGCAGGTGGCGCACCGCCAGCCGTTCCCCTTCCGGCACATAGGGGGTGTCGATGAAATGGACGGAAAGCAGTACCACCCGTTCATGGATGACCTGATAGTGCTTCAGGCTGTGGAGCAGGGGATGGGGCACCATGGAGGCGTCCGGGGTCATGAAAATGGCCGTGCCCGGGGTGGTGGGCACCGGGCTCAGGGCCAGACTGGCCATGAAATCGGTCATGGGCATGGCCTCCGCTTCCAGGCGCCGGCGCAGCAGCACCCGGCCCCTTTTCCAGGTGGTCATGATAATGAACAGGCCGATGCCGAAGGCCAGGGGAAACCAGCCTCCATCCTTGATCTTGGTGGCGTTGGCGAAGAAAAAGGCGCCATCCAGGACGAGGAAGCCCCCCAGCACCAGGGCCCCCATGGTCAGGCTCCATCCCCACAGGCTACGCACCACGATAAAGGCCAGGATGGAGGTAATGACCATGGTGCCGGTGACGGCAATGCCGTAAGCCGCCGCCAGATTGGAGGAGGAGCCGAAGCCCAGGACCAGGGCCATGACTGCCAGCAATAGCAGCCAGTTCACCGTGGGCAAGTAAATCTGCCCCTGTTCCTTATCCGAGGTGTGGAGCACCGCCATCCGTGGGGAGTAGCCCATCTGCATGGCCTGCTGGGTAATGGAATAGCAGCCGGAAATGACCGCCTGGGAGGCAATTACCGTGGCCAGGGTGGCCAGGCCCACCAGGGGCACCAGGGCCCAGTCCGGGGCCAGTCGGTAGAAGGGGTTTTGAATGGCCTCCGGGTGGGTGAGGAGCAGGGCGCCCTGGCCAAAGTAATTGAGTACCAGGGCGGGCAGCACCAGGCCGAACCAGGCCAGCTGAATGGGCTGGCGGCCAAAGTGGCCCATGTCCGCGTAGAGGGCTTCCGCCCCGGTCAGGGCCAGTACCACGGCCCCCAGGGAAAGAAAGGCCAGGCGGGGATCGGCGGCAATAAAGCCCAGGGCGTGGCGCGGGTCCAGGGCGGCCAGCACCGCCGGATAGCGGGCGATGCTCACTATTCCCATGAGGGCCAGGACGGCGAACCAGACCGTCATCACCGGCCCGAACAGCTTGCCGATGCTGGCGGTGCCGTGGCGCTGGAAGAGGAAGAGGGTGAGGATCACCGCCAGGGCGATGGGGAGAATGAAGGGTTTGAAGTCCGGGGTGACCACTTCCAGGCCTTCCACCGCCGACAGCACGGACACCGCCGGGGTAATGACCCCGTCCCCGTAGAACAGGGCGGCGCCGAAGAGGCCCAGGAGCATCAGGCCGTGGGCGTAGGGTTTGCCTGCCGCGCCCCGCAGCACCAGGGCCATGAGGGCCATGACCCCCCCTTCCCCCTTGTTGTCGGCCCGCATGATGAAGGCCACGTATTTGAGGGAGACCACGATCATCAGGGACCAGAAAATCAGGGACAGAATGCCCAGCACATTGTCGTGGCTGACGGGCACCGGATGGTGGGCCCCGGCGAAAATTTCATGGATGGTGTAAAGGGGGCTGGTGCCGATGTCCCCATAGACCACCCCCAGGGCGGCTAGGGCCAGGGGCGCCATGGGGCCCCCATGACGGTTTTCATTGCCTTGCATGATGACTCCTGTTGTTATGGTGTTCCCGTCCCAAGGGCGGGGGGACGGACCGCAAGGGTCCGCCGGGCCGGTGGCGGCGGAAACTCCCCCGGAGTTTCCTGCGATCCGCCCCTGGCCGAGGCCCGGGCTAGGGCTGGAAGCGATAGCCCACGCCGGTTTCGGTTAAAAAGTGGCGGGGTTGGGCCGGGTCCGCCTCCAGTTTCTGACGCAGCCGGCCCACGTAAATGCGCAGGTAATGGGCGCTATTCACGTAGGCCGGGCCCCAGGCTTCCCGGAGCAGAAAGCGGTGGGTCAGCACCTTGCCCCCGTTGGTCACCAGAATGGAGAGCAGGCGATACTCGATGGGGGTGAGGTGGACCGTTTCCCCCCGACGGGTGACCTGGTGGCGCAGCCGGTCCATCTGAATGTCCCCGAAGCTGATGAGATTGCCTTCTTCCGGCACCCCCGCCGCCCGGCGCCGCAACACCCGGATGCGGGCCTGCAATTCCCCGACGCCGAAGGGCTTGGTCAGGTAATCGTCGGCCCCCGCGTCCAGGGCCCGGATTTTTTCCCCTTCCTGGGTGCGGGCGGAGAGCACCAGAATGGGCCCGGCGTTCCAGCCCAGCAATTCCGGAATCAAATCCACCCCGTCCCGGTCCGGCAGGCCCAGGTCCAGAATCACCAGCCCCGGGTGCTGTTCCCGGGCCAGGGCCAGGCCGGTGGCGCCGTTGGCCGCCTCCAGGGTGGGGCAGCCTTCCTCCGCCAGGGTTTGGCGCAGAAAGCGGCGGATTTGGGCGTCGTCCTCAATAATCAGGACGGGTTTGGGCGCGTTGGCGTCCCCATTGCGGTTCATGCGGATTCTCCCGTGCTCGGGACCGGGGTGTCCGGTCCGTCTTCTTCCAGGCCGTCCAGGGCGGGGGGGTGGCCTACGGGCAGGGAAAAGCGCACTTCTCCGCCCCCCTCCGGCCCGCTCCCCGCCCGGATGTGACCGCCGTGGGCGGCGATCACCGCCTGGCAGATGGCCAGGCCCAGGCCCACGCCGCTGCGCACCCCGTCCCCGGCCCCCTGGGTGAAGCGCTGGAAGGGGTCCAGGCCCGGGGGAAAGCCCGGCCCCTGGTCTTGCACCGCCACTTCCACCCAGGCTTCGTTATCCCGGGGGGCGGCCCGCTCCGCCAGAATGCGGATGGGGCTAGCGGCGGGGGCATATTTGGCGGCGTTTTCCACCAGGTTGGCGAAGACCCGCTCCATGAGCACCGCGTCCAGATGGAGCAGGGGCAGGTCCGGGGCCAGCTGGACCTGGACCGGGCGTTCCCCCAGGGCCGGGCGGATCAGTTGCAGGGCGGCTCCCACCACCTCTTCCAGGGGCTGCCATTCCCGGTGCAGGGTGACCCGGCCGGAC
This sequence comes from Rhodocyclaceae bacterium, assembly GCA_041907765.1. Lineage (GTDB taxonomy): Bacteria > Pseudomonadota > Gammaproteobacteria > Burkholderiales > Rhodocyclaceae > Azospira. The sequence goes on from JAYRGQ010000001.1 coordinate 102,202, forward strand.
TGGAGCCGGGCCATGTCCAGCAGGTTATCCACCATGCCGGAGAGGCGCAGAGCCTGGTCCCGCACGGCGGTGGCCGCCTCCCGCTGGGCCTGTTCCCCGGGGGGCGTTTGCCAGACCAGGGATTCGGCCATGGCCCGGAGGGCGGTGAGGGGGGTGCGCAGATCGTGGGAAATGGCGGAGAGCAGGGAATTGCGCATCTGCTCCGCTTCCCGTTCCCGCTCCGCCTTGAGGGCCGCCGCCGCGTAATGAATGCGTTCCAGGGCGATGGCCAGGAGGGAGGCCAGGGCTTCCAGCTGGGGATGGAGGGCGTGGAGCCGTTCCCCGTCCCCATCCCGGGGGGCCACCGCCAGCACGCCCCGGGGCCGGGTGGGGGCGAGCAGGGGAAAATAGGCCACGGCACAGCCATCCGCCGCCAGGGCGCTGTATTCCACGGTGCGGGCTTCGGCCTGGGCCATCAGGGCCAGATGCTGTTCCACCTTGAGGGGGGCGGGCTCCGGGTGGCCGGGCACGCAGACTTCCAGGGCTTCCTGGGGGCCGTTGAGGAGCAGGCAGCCCCGGGCATCCAGACTGGTGGCCAGATAGCCCTGGGCCACCTCCGCCACCTGGCTTTCCGTCAGGGCCCCGGCCAGATCCCGGGCCGCCTCGTAGAGTTGGCGGGCTTCCCCTTCCCGGCGCTGGGCCAGTTCCGCCTCCCGCCGCAGCCCGGCGGTGAGCCCCCCCGTAATCAGGGCAACGCAGAGCATGACCCCCAGGGTGATGGCGTACTGGGCATTGGCTACGGCCAGGGTGAGCTGGGGCGGCACAAAGACGAAGTCGAAGAGCCCCACGGCGAAAAAGGCCGCCAGTACCGCCGGTCCCCGGCCCAGGGTGCGGGCCACGAGAAAGACCACCAGGAGAAAGACCAGGGCCGTATTGGTCAGGTCCAGATGGGAGCGAAGGGCGGCGGTGACCGCCGCCGTGAGCAGGCAGGCCGCCAGGGCCAGGCCATAGACCGTCAGGGCGGCCAGGGAACGCTGTCCGGCGGTGTGGGTATGGGAACGGATGGTCATCATGCCTCCGTGGCGGATGGGCCCGGCCAAGGCCGGGGAATGGGGCTATTTTCCCGGGATGGGAATAAAAACGGTGTAAAAAAACACCGGCTCGGAGCGGGGGTCAGGGAAGGGAGTGGGGCTGGCCTGCCAGCAGGCCGGTGACGGTGATGCGGGCAAAGCGTTCCACCGCCGCCACCACCGCTTCCACCTGGGGGGGGGTAAATACGGGAGCTTGCTCGTCCCGGGCTCCCCAGTCCAGGCGGCGGCCCAGGGCGCTGCGGCCATAGGCAAAGCCCACCAGTTGGCCGTGGAAAGCGTGGGCCAGGAGACGGGTCGCCGGGTCCCTGGGGGGCTGGCCGGTGATGCGGGCGATGAGGGTTTCGGTAAGGTCGTGGATGGGGGCGGTGAACTGGTCGTAGAGCAGGTCGAAGGCCGGGCCGGGCTGGAGCATTTCCCGGCTGAGAAAGGCGTACCAGGGGCCCCGGTGTTCCGGGCGGAAGACCAGCCGGGCGATGTGGGCGGCCAGGTGTACCAGCAAATCCCCCGCCGCCGCCGGGCTGGTGTGGGGCTCAAGACGGGCGTGGATGGCCCGGGCCTCCTGGCCCAGCTGTTCCCCTGTGGCCTGGCAGATACGCTGGGCCACGGCCAGATACACCCCTTTTTTGCCGCCGAAATGGTAGGGAATGGCGGATTGGTTTACCCGGGCCAGGGCTGCCAGCTGGCGGGTGGTGACCCCGTCGTAGCCGTAGCGGCCGAAAAGGGTTTCCCCCGCATCCAGGAGCCGTTCCCGGGTCTGGTCCGGGGCCCGGGGCGGAGGGAGGGACAGGTCGGCCATGGGGGCTTAAAGCTGGGTCTGGGCCACGGATTTGCGGAAGCGGGCCAGGGCAAAGAGGAAGAACAGGGTGCCGATGCCTGCCATGGCCAGGAATTCGGGCCATACCACCCCCAGGCCCGCGCCCCGGTAGAGGATGCCCTGGGCCAGGCGCACGAAGTAGGTGGTGGGGGCTACCAGCATCAGGTTCTGGATCAGCGCGGGCATGCTTTCCCGGGGGGTGACGCCGCCGGAGAGCAGTTCCAGGGGCACGATGGTGAGGATGATGAGCAGGCCCAGCTGGGGCATGGAACGGGCCACGGTGCCGAGGAAAATGCCGATGGAGGCGGCGGAAAACAGATACAGGGCGGCGCCGCAGAGGAACAGGGCCAGGGAGCCCTGGATGGGCACTTGGAGCACCCCCTGGATCACCAGGGTCAGGGCCACGGTGGCGCCGATGAGCACCGCCAGACCGTTGGCCCAGACCTTGGAGAGCATGATTTCCGCCGGGGTCAGGGGCATGACCAGCAGGTGTTCCAGGGTGCCGTGTTCCCGTTCCCGGACAAAGGCCGCCCCCACCAGGATGATGGTGAGCATGGTGATGTTGTTGATGGTTTCCATCACCCCGCCGAACCAGTAGCCGGTCAGGTTGGGGTTAAAGCGCACCCGGGGGGTGAGGCGCACGGGCAGGGTGGCGCTGTCCCGGGTGCCGGTCAGGTATTCCCCGATTTCTCCCATGAGAATGTTCTGGATATAGGTGTTGCCGATAAAGGCCTGGCTAATCACCGTGGCGTCGATGTTGATCTGGAGGGCGGGGCGGCGCCCGGCCTGGAGATCCCGCTGAAAATTGGCCGGAATGACGATCACAAAGGAATAGCGCCCCTGGTCCAGGGCTCCGTCCATGGCGGACCAGGGAATGGACACCGGGGGCTTGAAGAAGGGGGGCGTCAGGGCCCCGGTCATGCGCAGGGAAAGGGGGGAGCGGTCCTCATCCACCACCGCCACCGGGGCGTCCCGCAGCTCCTGGGAAACCCCGTGGGCGGCGGAATAGATGCTCCCGGTAAAGGCCCAGACAATGAGGATCAGCAGCACCTTGTCGGCCCACAGGCTGCGCAGTTCCTTGAGGCCCAGACGGTAGATGTTGGTCAGCCGGTCCCGGGGGCTTAAGGGGGAGGGAGTGGGGGCGGCCATGTTATTTCTCCTGCTTGGGCAAGAGGACCAGGGAAATCAGGGTGAGCACGGGGATAAACAGGGCCAGGGCGAGGAATTGGCTTTGCAGGTCGCCAAAATCCAGGGCTTTGGTGAACACCCCCCGGCTGATGGTCAGGTAATAGGTGGCCGGGAAAAACTGGCCCACCCAATAGGCGCCCCCCTCCAGGGAACCCACCGGGGTGGTGAGGCCGGAAAACTGCACCGTGGGCAGCATGGTGAGAATGGCGGTGCCGAACAGGGCGGCGATCTGGGTGCTGGTAAAGGTGGAAATGAACAGGCCGATGCCCGTAGTGGCGGTGACGTAGAGCAGGGCCCCCGCCGTCAGGGCGAAAAAGCTGCCCTTGATGGGCACGCCGAAGACCCCCACGGCAATGAACACCAGGGCGAAATAGCTGATCATGGACACGCAGATATAGGGAATCTGTTTGCCGATGAGAAATTCCAGCCGGGTCACCGGGGTGACGTAGAGATTGGTGATGGAGCCCAGTTCCTTTTCCCGCACCACCCCCAGAGCCATGAGAATGGCCGGGATAAAGACCAGGAGCAGGGGCAAGACCGCCGGCACCATGGCATAGACGCTGCGGAAATCCTGGTTATAGCGGTACCGGGGTTCCACCTCCGTGGGCAGGAGCTGGGGCCGGTTGCCCGTGGCCTCGGTGATAAGCCGCTCCAGATATTGCTGATGGATGCCCTCCAGATAGCCCCGGGTGGTTTCCCCCCGGAAGGGCATGGCCCCGTCGATCCAGGCCCCCACCTCCGGATGGCGCCCCTGGCGCAGGTCCCGGCCAAAATCGGGGGGAATTTCCAGGGCCACGGTAAGTTCCCCGTTACTCATGCGCTGATCCAGCTCCCCGCTGTCCTGGATAGGGGCGTGCTGGATGAAGTAACGGGAGCCGGACAATTCCCGGATGTAGGCCCGGGACTCGGGACTCTGATCCCGGTCCAGCACGGCAAAGCTGAGATTTTCCACGTCCATGGAAATGCCGTAGCCCAGCACCAGCATGAGCAGGGCCGACCCCAGGAGGGCGAAAGCCAGGCGGATGGTGTCCCGGCGCAGCTCCAGGGTTTCCCGGTAGGCGTAGCCCAGCAGGCGGCGCAGGCTGAAGGGGGGCGGCCGCTGGCCGGGGGCGGCACCGGTGGGGGACGCCGCGGCCTTGGGGGCAGTCGTCCCCTTGTCTGCCGCCTTGGCCGGGGGGCGGTTGGCCCCGGTGGCTTCTTCCAGATAGGCGATAAAGGCTTCTTCCAGGGTGGCCGCCTGGCGGGACTGGCGCAGCCGCTCCGGGGTGTCGCTGGCCAGCACCTTGCCCGCGTGCATGAGGGAAATGCGGTCGCAGCGTTCCGCCTCATTCATGAAGTGGGTGGAGATGAAAATGGTCACCCCCTGCTGGCGGGAGAGTTCCACCAGCAGCTGCCAGAATTCGTCCCGGGCCACCGGGTCCACCCCGGAGGTGGGTTCGTCCAGAATCAATAGCTTGGGCTCATGGACCACGGCCACGGCCAGGGAAAGGCGCTGGCGAATGCCCAGGGGCAGGTCGGCGGCCGGATCGTCCAGATAGGGGGCCAGACCGAAGCGTTCCACCAGGGTCTGGATGCGGGGCCCGATGCGGTCCGGGGCCAGGTGAAAAAGGCGGGCGTGGAGATCCAGGTTGGCCGCCACGGTGAGTTCCCCGTAAAGGGAAAAGGCCTGGGACATGTAGCCCACCTGGCGCCGGGTCTCCAGGGAATGGGCATCCACCGGGCTGCCGAAGAGCCAGGCTTCCCCGGCGCTGGGGGGCAGGAGGCCGGTGAGCATTTTCATGGTGGTGGTTTTGCCGCAGCCGTTGGAGCCGAGAAAACCGAAAATTTCCCCCTGCTCAATGCGGAAATTGACCCGATCCACGGCGGTGAAGTCGCCGAAACGCTGGGTCAGGTCCTTGGCTTCGATGGCGTAGCCCTGACCCTGGCGCTGGCGGGGGGGCACCACAAAGCGGTGCTGGGCGCCCCGCTGGGCTTCCGGCAGCAGGGCCACGAAGGCTTCTTCCAGGGAGGTGGCGTGGGCCCGGGCCTTGATTTCCGCCGGGCTGCCCGTGCCTAGCACCCGGCCTCCGTTCATGGCTGCCAGCCACTGAAAGCGTTCCGCTTCCTCCATGTAGGCGGTGGCCACCAGCACGCTCATGCCCGGCCGGCGACTCCGGATGGCGTCGATCAAATCCCAGAACTGGCGCCGGGAGAGGGGATCCACCCCGGTGGTGGGCTCGTCCAGAATGAGCAGGTCCGGATCGTGGATCAGGGCGCAGCAAAGCCCCAGCTTCTGCTTCATGCCCCCGGAGAGCTTGGCCGCCGGCCGGTCCCGGAAGGGGGCCAGCCCGGTGGCGGTGAGCAGTTCGCCGATGCGTTGTTCCCGCTCCGCCCGGCCCTGGCCGAAGAGGCGGCCGAAGAAATCCACGTTTTCAAAAACGGAGAGGGTGGGATAGAGGTTTTTGCCCAGGCCCTGGGGCATGTAGGCGATGCGAGGCTGGGCGGTGTTGCGAAAATGCCGGTTGCCCAGATTGCCTCCCAGGACTTCCACCTGGCCTTCCTGAATTTTTCGCGCCCCCGCAATGAGGGCAAGGAGGGAGGATTTGCCCACCCCGTCGGGCCCCAGCAGGCCCACCATGATGCCCGCCGGAATGTCCAAATCCACCCCCTCCAGGGCGGTGACCTCCCCATAGTGGAGGCTCACCCCCGTGAGCCGGGCCACGGGGGCGGGTCCGGCGGGGGCGCCCAGGGTGGGTTCCCGGTGGGTGTCAGGGGAGGGGACGGGGGCCACCGTTTACTTCACTTGCAAAAAGGCGGGCCAGGGGGTCGGGGCGTTGCCTTGCCCCGGGGCTTCCAGACGCACATAGGCCACCCCCGGGCTGCCCGGGTTAATGAGCTTGGGGTGGGCGGCCAGCCATTCCGGGGGAATGCGCACCTTAATGCGGAACATGAGCTTTTCCCGCTCCGTATGGGTTTCCACCGCCTTGGGGGTGAATTGGGATTGGGGGGAGACGAAGGTCACCCGGGCCGGGATGGGTTGGTTGGGCAGGGAGTCCAGGACAATGCGGGCCTCCGCCCCCAGGCTCACCTGGCCAGCCTTGTCCGTGGGCAGGTAGAAGGTCATGTACACGTCGGACAGGTCCAGCAGGGTGAGCACCTTGCCGCCCGCCCCCAGCACCTCTCCGGGTTCCGCCAGGCGGTAGAGCACCCGGCCATTGCGGGGCGCCTTGATATCCGTGTCGTTCACCGTCACCTGGACGCTGGCGCTCTTGGCCTGGGCCGCCTCTGCGGCATGGGCAGCTTCATCCACCCGGGCCTGGGCCGCTTCCAGACTGGCCTGGGCGGTCTGCACCTTGGTCCGGTCCTGATCCAGCTTATCCCGGGTGATAAAGCCCCGCTGCACCAGGCTTTCCGAGCGGGCCAGGGTGGCCTGGGCCAGTTGCAGCTGGCTGGCGGCGCTGCGCACGTTTTCCCGGGCTTCCCCGATGCTCACATGGGCCTGGGAGGCCTGGGCCTGGGCGCTGCGCAGCTGGGCCCGGGGATCGTCCGCGTCAAGCCGGGCCAGGACCTGGTCCGCCTTCACCTGATCCCCTTCCCAGGCATTGACCTCCCGCAGGCGACCCGCCAGCTTGGTGGCCACATCCACCTCCGTGGCTTCCAGGCGACCGTTGCCGGAAGCCAGCCAGGGCGGCAGGGGCGTGGGTTGCAGGTAATGCCAGAGCAGCCAGCCGCCGCCGGCCAGGGCCGCGACCAGGGCCAGGGTGCGGAAATTACGTCCGTTCATGGAATGTTCTCCTTGGGGCCTGCCGTCCCGGGCTGGGCCCGGGCATGGAATTTCCCCCATTATAGGATATAGGACCGGATTCATTCAAATGAATGAATCCAGGAGCCTGGGGCGGGGCTTGGGAGACGGATTTATTCCAAGGGGATGTGTGCGGTGCAGCAAGGGGAAGCGGGGGATTTTGTTACACTGGCAGACGGGGTGCGGTCCCCTTGAGGGGCCCTGGCCGGTATCGGGGAAGCCCGGGGCTGGCCCCGGCCCGCCGTCCCCCTATAAGAAAAGTGGCGAGGAGCGGTCCGGTGCAGGAAACGGTCCGCTCCCCGAGTCCCGGTTGCCCGGGGACTCCTAAGACCATAAAAGGAGAACAGCAGGGTCAGGCTACGGGCCCGGCCTTACATAAAACTTACGCAAAATCCGGTTGCCGCCCGCCTCCCGGGAGGCAGTGCGGACACACCGGGAAACGTGGGACGGAGGAGCAAGCACCATGCGCATTTTGATTGCGGAAGACGATCGGATCATTGCCGACGGCCTATCCCGCTCCCTGCGCCAGGGCGGGTACGCGGTGGATTGCGCGTACACCGGCTCGGACGCGGATACGGCCTTGATGGCCAATAGCTACGACCTGCTCATTCTCGACCTGGGCCTGCCCCGGCTGCCCGGTCTGGAGGTGTTGAAGCGCCTGCGGGCCCGGGACGCCAAGCTGCCGGTGTTGATTCTCACCGCCATGGATGGCACCGGAGACCGGGTGAAGGGCCTGGACCTGGGGGCGGACGACTACATGACCAAGCCCTTTGAGCTGCCCGAGCTGGAAGCCCGGGTGCGGGCCTTGACCCGCCGCTCCTCTGGCACCGCTCCGGTGATCGTCTGCGGCGCCTTGAGTTACGACCAGGTGGGCCGGGTGGCCCATCTGGCCGGCCAGCCCCTGGAATTGTCGGCCCGGGAAATCGGCCTGCTGGAAATTCTCCTCTCCCGGGCCGGTCGCCTGGTGTCCAAGGACCAACTGGTGGATCACCTGTGCGGCTGGGGCGAAGAGGTGAGCCACAACGCCATCGAGGTGTACATCCACCGCCTGCGCAAAAAACTGGAACCGGGCGGGGTGCGCATTGCCACCGTGCGCGGTCTGGGCTACTGCCTTGAAAAGCCCCAAGCCGAGCGGGTTGCCTCCTAGGCCGGGAGCGGAGGGCCAGCGCTCCCTGTTCGGGGAAATCCTGGACTGGATGCTGGCGCCCCTGCTCTTCGTCTGGCCCATCAGCATTGCTATCACCCACTATTTCGCCAATGTGGTGGCGGCCTATCCCTACGACCAGGCCCTGCGGGAAAACGTCACCGCCATTGCCCGGCAGATTCGCTTTGTAAACGGCAGACCGGTGGTGAAAGTGGCTGGCTCCGCCCGGGCCCTGCTGCGGGCGGACGAAATCGACAATGTCTATTTCCATGTGCTGGGCCCGGAAGGCAAGCTCCTGGCTGGGGACAAGGAATTGCCGACTCCCGCCCAAGTGGCGCCGGAAGCCCGGGGCGGGGACGACATTGCCTTTCGGGACGACGAGCTGAACGGGGAGGATCTCCGGGTCGCCTACCAGTATTTGTCTGAGGGCGGGCGGGCCGATGCCCCCTGGCTCCTGGTGGAAGTGGGGGAGACCCGGGAAAAGCGCTCCCAGCTGGCCAACAAAATTATCGCCAGCGTCATCCTGCCCCAATTCGTCATCATTCCCCTGGCGGTGATCCTGGTGTGGTTCGGCCTCTCCCAGGGCTTAAAGCCCCTCACCAAGCTGCGGGAACGGATTGAAGCCCGGCGCCAGGGGGACCTTTCCCCCATCAGCCTGCGCCGGGTGCCGGAGGAACTCCAACCCCTGGTGGGGGCCTTCAATGCCATGCTGGAGCGGATGCGCCGTAATCTGGATGTGCAGACCCGGTTTATCGCCGACGCGGCCCACCAAATGCGCACTCCCCTCACCGGTCTGAAAACCCAGGCCCAGCTGGCCATGCGGGAAAGCGATCCTGAGGCCCTGCGCCATGCCCTGGTGCAGATTGCCGGGGCGGTGGATCGGGCGTCCCATCTGGTGAATCAGCTCCTGACCCTGGCCCGGGCCGAAGGGGGGGGCGGCGCCCAGGCCCTGGTGCCCCTGGAACTGGAGCCCCTGCTCCAGGAAATTGTGGGGGATTGGGTGATGCGGGCCCTGGACAAGGAAATCGACCTGGGCTTTGAGCCCGCCCCGGGCAGCACCCGCATCGAGGGTAATGCCTTCCTGCTGCGGGAGCTGATCAACAACCTGATCGACAACGCCCTGCGCTATACCCGATCGGGCGGCCGGGTGACCTGCCGGGTGGTGCCCGAAGGGGAACGGGTGGCTCTGGAGGTGGAAGACAGCGGTATCGGCATTGGGGAAGACCAGGCCGAACTGGTGTTCGAACGCTTCTACCGGGTGGATGACGCCGGCCCCCCGGGCTCCGGCCTGGGCCTGGCCATCGTCCGGGAAATCGCCGAAATCCACGGCGGCCACGCCAGCCTACGCCCCAACCCCAAAGAACGGGGCGCCCTAGCCCGGGTCGTGTTCCCGGCGGCGGCCGAGACTGATGCGGCGGAAGGGGAAGCCTAGACGGGGTCGGCGCTTTGTGGCTTGGCGGCGAAACGGCGGGGCTTTCACCATATCGGCAACGGCAACGGCAACGGCAACGGCAACGGCAACGGCAACGGCAACGGCAACGGCCGCCGTGGTGGGGTTTTTGTTGTATGGATGGGCGTAGATGGCGTGGGCGCCTCGCCCCTGTCGCCCCAGGGGGAAGAACAAGCCTTGTGTGGCGGCGATACTGGGAGCCAACCGGTTACGCTTGTCTTGTGCGACATGCCTAGTGGCCCCTCACCTAGGGCAAAGCAGGGAAAGCAAATCTTTTCCCCTCCCCATGCCCCAGCTCTCCAAGACCTGCCGATTATCAAAATTCCCTTTGACGAAGACCGGGGGCGTGGCTATAATGCGCGCTCTTCAAGGCCAAGTAGCTCAGTCGGTAGAGCAGAGGACTGAAAATCCTTGTGTCGGTGGTTCGATTCCGCCCTTGGCCACCAGAATTTAAGGCCGATTGCATTTATGCAGTCGGCCTTTTTGTTTGTTCGGCACTTGTTGGCAATTTCTGTTCTCCGCCTACCGCCAAGTGGGCTCGTGGAATATTTCCTCCAATGCAATGAGATGCTGTGGAGCGAGATGATCAGAAATCCTCCCGTTCGACAGCTTTTCTATATCCCTGTTTTGGCCCAAACAGGTTTGGGTTTTTACCACGCGTCCGCCCATGGTTTGGCGTTGTTGAGCAAAGCGTTTCCGAAAGCTATACTTCTGCGGCATTGCCAGTCACAGTCTCGAGCCCAACCATTTTCGTTGGGCTTTTTTTGCACCTTGTTTCTGTCCCCTTTGTGACTGAATTGATGATGCGCGACTCTGTACTCGGGAGAGGAAGTGGTGGGGCCGAGTGTTGGAGGAGAATGTTGCTTTTAATGAATTCGTCTCCGTTCTTTAGAACTTGGCTGTCCGGTAATACGGCCCCTGGGGCGGGAAAGCATCTTGGCAGAGGGAATGGGTGATGTTGGCTATTGTTCGGCGCGTGCAGCGCCATTTGCAGAATCCTGATTCCCCCCATCGCCGGATTGCCGTGGGGTTCCTGTGGGTCAGCCTGTTTGTGTTGGTCGGCAAGCTGGCCGGCGCGGCCAAGGAAATGACCATTGCGTGGCGCTATGGGGTCAGCCCCACGGTGGATGCCTACGTATTTGTCTTCAATTTGGTGAGCTGGCCGGTGGCGGTCTGGTTCGGCATTATTTCCGCCGTGCTGGTGCCTTTGGCGGCCCGTATCCGCCATGACTTCCCCGAGCGTATGCCCCGTTTCCGTGCCGAACTGCTGGGGGTAACCCTCCTGTTGGGGGGCATCCTGGGGGGGGCGACCTGGTTGGGCCTGCCCCTGTTGCTGCGCTCCGGCTGGCTGGGGTTGTCTACCGCCGCGCTGGGGCCCGCGTTGGCGATGGCCGGGGGATTGTCCTGGCTGGTGCCCCTGGGTGTTTTGGTGAGTCTTTTTTCTAGTTGGTTGCTGGCCTCGGGCCATCACCGCAATACCCTATTTGAGGCCATTCCGGCCCTGGTACTCCTGGGGGTGCTGTTGTTGCCAGGGGACTGGGTGGGGGCGCCCTTGCTGTGGGGGACCGTGGCCGGGGTTAGCTTTCACGCCCTGGCCCTGGCGTGGCCCCTGCGTCGTAGCGGTGGTCTTTCCGCTCCTGTCTTTAGCTTTCAGTCTCCCGTCTGGCCCCTGGTCTGGTCCGGCATTGGCGCTATGGCCTTGGGCCAGGCCCTGAAAAGCCTGGGCGGGCTGGTGGATCAGTTTTTTGCCGCAGGCCTGGATGCGGGGGCCCTGTCCTCCCTGGGCTACGCCAATCGCCTGCTGTCATTGGTCCTGGGTCTGGGGGCCACCGCCGTGGGCCGGGCCGTACTTCCCGTTTTTTCCGCCGGCGAGGCGGAAGGCAATGCCGGGGTCCAAGCCCTGGCGCTCCGCTGGGCTTGGTGGATGTTTCTTCTAGGCCTGGTGGTGGTGGCCGTGGGCTGGGTAGGCTCCCCCTTGGCCGTGCGTTTGCTCTTCGAACGGGGGGCTTTTTCTGCCCAAGATACGGCCACGGTCGCAGGAGTGTTACGCTTCGCCCTTTTGCAGGTGCCCTTCTATTTTGCCAGCATGGTGATAAGCTACGTCTTGGTCACCCGGCGCCAGTACGGCTTGGTGGCTCTCAATGCCCTGATCGACATTTTGGTAAAGCTGGCGGCAGCCTCCCTCCTGGTCCGCTGGTACAAACTGGATGGGCTGGTGCTTTCCTCGGCCCTGGTGGGGGGGATTTCCATGATGTGTCTGTATGGTTTCGTTAAACTCAAGAAATAAGAGGGGGCGTCCTTGAAACCCGCCGTATCCATCGTCACCCCGACCTGGAATCGGGCTGCCCTGTTGCCCCGGATCTGGGCAAGTCTGCAAAGTCAGACGGAGCAAAATTTCGAATGGATTGTGGTGGATGACGGTTCCACGGACAACACCCGGGAAGTGGTGGCGGGCTTTGCCGATCCCCGTATTCATTACCTGTGGCAGGAAAATGCCGGAGTGAATGGTGCCCGGAACCGGGGGGATCGGGAAATACAGGCGGAATTCGTGGTTTATCTGGACAGCGACGACGAGTTCTATGGGGCGGATGCCCTGGCCATGATGTTGCAGGAAATCCGGGCCACCCGGCCGGAAATCGGTTGGGTGGGGTTTACCGTGGTGGACGAAGCCGGGCGGCGTTGCCAGTGCAAGCTGGATGCGGAGCGCCTGGAGGTGGATTACCTGGATCAGATATGTGAGCAGGTGTTCCACGGCGAGTTTTGCGCCATTTATCGCAGCAATGTGCGGGAACTGGCCGCCTGGCCGCCCTATAACGGATTGGAGTCGTTGCGGCATTGGCGTATTGCCAAAAGCCGTCCGGCCTTGATTCTGAACCGCCCGACCCGGATCTATCACCGCAATGGGGGCGATAATCTTACCGGTGCCCGCTCCCTGGTCCGGCGGGCAGGGGAGATGGCCCGGGCTTTGCAGGACCTGATTACCGAGCATCAGGCCGGTTGGGAAAAAGCCTGCCCCAGCCAGATTGGTAAGTATCGCTTCTATCGGGCCATGTATTTGGCCCTGTCCGCCCCCGCCTGGCGGGTTTTGCCCGATTTGTTTCAGGCCGTAACTCGGGGGGCGGCCCCGATTCGGCGTAAGGCCCTGTTTCTCGGGGTGTCCCTATTCATGCCGCTGTCCGTGCGGCAATGGCTGTTTGTTATGAGGACATAATTGGATGGATAAATTATTTTTAGAAAGTGGAAGCTAGGTTTTGTGTGTGATTTAACGGGATTGTGCGTTTTTTTTAATTTCTGCTATTGACGCTAAATTATGACTCTTAAGAATAAAAAATCTGTTTTGTATGTGGGGGGGGTTGCTTTTGATGTCTTTCTGCCGTTGAAAATTGCTGTTCAATGGTGTTGCCAGTTCATGGCTAGAAAAAATATCAAAAACTATCCTCAGGTTGCTATGTTTTCTTTTGATAGTATTGGTATAGCTATTAATCTTGAGGGTAGGTACGAAGATAAGTCGCTAGGGCTGATTAGGGAATTTCTGGAAAGAGAAAGAGGTGACCTAGCTGGTAAGGTTGCACTCGATGTTGGTGCAAACATTGGAAATCATAGCCTCTTTTTCTCAAATTTTTTTGGGCAGATTTTTTCTTATGAACCTAATCCTAGGACGTTTGCGGTACTTGATGTAAATTCCCGGTTTTGCTCGAAAAGCAAAAATATTGTATGCCGAAATTATGGGCTTAGTGATTCAGATGCGGAACTGCCATTCAGAACTAATGAGTCGAATATAGGTGGGTCGGCGATAGTGATCGATGGGAGTGTTGATGACGGCGCGGATACGTTTTTGGTAAAGGTTCGTAGGGCGGATGGGATAGATGAACTTCGTGATAAAGATATTTCGTTGATAAAAATTGATGTTGAGGGGCATGAGTTGCGAGCTCTGGAAGGTGCGAAACAATTGATTGAAAAAAATAAGCCAATTATATTGTTTGAGCAACATGCTAACGAAATTGAAGGCGGCGCGTCTCCAACTATTAACTATTTGCGGAATTTGGATTATAAGTTTGCGTCTATAGAACGAAGCTTTTATTTTGGTGAGGGGCGAGGTGCGAGACTTTTTTCATTGTGCTTGCGCTCTATTTTTGGTGCTAGATTGAAGGTTGTGGAGACGGCGGTTTTCCGCAAGAAATTCTACGATATGATTGTTGCTATACCGCAATAGCAGGTATTTAATGTTTTTTGCGCGGGTATAAAAGTGATTGTTTTGTCATTGTGGAGTTTATCCTGTGAGGTTTTTTTGCCATGAGTTGTTTTGCCATCCGGGATGACGACACCTCGTTTTTTACCCGCCCGGAAGAACTGGATGGGGTCTACGGCGATTATTGGGGCCGCATCCCCATTTCCCTGGCGGTGGTGCCTTTTTCCGTCCCCGAACACCGGGGCCACAGCTTTAACCCTGCCTATCCGGGGGATGTTTCCGTCGCCCTGGAGGAAAACCAGGCGTTGGTGGACTGGCTCAGGGAGAAAGTCCGCCTCGGTCATATCGAGGTGATGCTGCACGGTTACAGCCACCAATACAAACAAATTGGCGGCCACTGGGTGGGGGAATATGGCTGGAAGCCGGCTCCTCAGCTGGCGGAGGAAACCCTGCGGGGCAAGGCTTATCTGGAAACTCTGCTGAATACCCAGATTCGGGTCTTTGTGCCCCCCAGTAACCGGATTTCCCGGGAGGGCTGGGAAGCGGTACGTCAGGCGGGCTTGAATCTTTCCGGCATCATGGGACGTTGGGGGGACCGGCCCTGGTCTGCCGAGTATTTTTCTGCCTGGCTGAAGCGCTGGGGCTGGCGTCTGAAAAAAGGGGATGCTTATCCCTATCCCTTATCCCTGGGGGGCATTCAGGAATTGCGGGGCCATGCGCTGACGCCGGTGGCGGACTTGTCTGCTTTGAGCGCCCAAGTAGGGGAGTGCGCCCGGATTCAGGCCCCCTTTGTGGTGGCCACCCATTATTGGGAATTCCCGGACCATCCGGCGATGAAGGCTACCCTGGATCAAATGGTGGCGACCGCTCAGGAAAAGGGGATGCGGTTGGTTTCTGTCTCTCACTGTTTTGCGGCGGACGGGCATTAGGCCATGAATATCCTCATGGTGAATCGGGCCCTGGGCACCCTGTTCGGCGGGGGGAGTCCTTTGATTTCAATCCGGCTCGCCAGCTTGCGGCCCGGGGCCATCAAGTGACCCTGGTGACGGGAAAGCCCTGGCTGGGGGCCCCTGCCCGTCGTTACCCGGAGCTTCGGGTGGAATATGTGCCGACTCCGTCCTTACGGCGCTACGCCTATGGGACGGAGCGTTGGAACGGTCAGATTTCCGCCGCCTTTTACCATCTGGATAATGCCCTGTTTGAACGGGCGGTACTGTCCTGGTATCACCGCCAGCCCCGGGGGGCTTACGACGTGGTGCAGTGCTGTTCCCTGTTTGCCCTGCCGGAGCGCTTGCTGGCCCGCTACGGTCAGCCCGTGGTGAGCTGGTTGCCCGGCCCTCCCTCCGGGCGGGTGCGGCGACGTTTGCCCGGATTGTTGGCCCAACCCCATTTCGGCCTGTTTACCCACGGAGCCACGGAATGGGAGCTGACCCGGCTGGGCTATGGGGCGGGCCGGGATTTTTCGATCATTGAGCCCGGTATTGATCTGGGGGCGGTAGATCAGGCCATTGATGCCCGAGCGCCCCGGCGCGCCCGTTTAGGCCTGGGAGAGCAAGACTTGCTGGGGGTAACCACCGCCCGGCTTGTGCCCATCAAAAACCATGAGTTGTTGTTTCGGGGCTTGGCCGCTGCCAAGGACCAGGGCGTGGAGTGGCATTGGCTGCTATTAGGGGACGGCCCCCTGGAGGCGGAGCTAAGACAGCTAGCCCAGGCCCTGGGACTCTCTAGCCAAGTCCATTTCCTTGGCTACCAATCCCAGGATGAGGTGCATGCCTGGCTGTCGGCGGCGGATGTGTTTGCGCTGACCTCTCACTACGAAAGCTATTCCATCGCTACCCTGGAAGCGATGGCCCATCGCCTTCCCGTGGTGGGTACCCGGGTGGGGTATCTGGAACATTTGATTGCCACGGCGGGGGCGGGGCGGGTTGTTTCGCCGGATGCGCCGCCGCTATTGGCCCAAGCTTTGGCCGAACTCGCCTCCCCTGAACTACGTCAGACCTTGGGCCAGCAAGGGCGCCGCTTTGCGGAAACCCTCAGCTGGCCCACTATTGCGGCCAAGTTGGAAGTCCTGTTCCAGAATGTTGTTACTGGGCGACCTCGTCCTGCCAATGATTAAATACAGGAACTCTCTGGCCAATGGCCCGACTGAGGGGGCTTATCAAAACGCCCTTGAACCAGCGTTATTACAGAGATTGCCCCTCTATTTAAATAACAACGATTGGCAAGGTAACTAATGAATATTGTTGTGGTGCTGCCTTCCCTAGCTAAAGGAGGGGCCGAGCGGGTAGTCTCTCGCTTGAGCCAAGAATGGTCAAAAAATAACCAGGTAACAATTCTCCTGTTTGATGCCTCTCAGGTGGCCTATGCCTATGGTGGAAAGTTGGTGAATTTGAATCTGCCGGCAACCAATAGCGGGTTATTGCGGAAATTGATTCAATTGTGGCGCCGTGCATTCTCTTTGACGATATTTTTTTTAAAAAATAAGCCGGATAATATAATCTCATTTATGGAGACGGCAAATTTTCCCTCCATAGTTGCGGCGCTTTTTACGGGGAATTTAAAGCGGCTTCGCGTTAGTGTTAGAAATGACCCAAAAAAATTCCCGATTTTCTCCCGCATTTTAATGCGCTTGCTCTATCGATATCCAGAGAAAGTCGTAGCGGTTTCCGGCGGGGTTGCCCATCAACTGCTTTCTTTAGGGGTGCCCGCTAAGAAAATAACAAGCATCCCTAATCCAGCGCCTGAGTGTGTTGCTACTGTGCCTGGAGGTAAGTCATGGGGCTTCCCCTCTTCTTATATTTTGGCGGTGGGACGGCTTCATCCTCAAAAAGGTTTTGATCGATTAATTAGAGTATTTGAACGATTGGCTGATAAAAATATAAATCTCGTTATTCTTGGGGAAGGCCGGGAGCGAAATCGCCTAGAACGACTCACCGCTGAGTTAGGTGTTGCTGATAGAGTGTTCATGCCTGGAAATGTGGACGACGTTAATCCCTGGTTTTTAGGGGCCAAGTGCTTTGTTCTCTCTTCGAACTATGAAGGATGGCCTAACGTAATTATGGAAGCTATGTCGGCAGGATGCCCGGTGGTAAGCTTTAATTGCGATTTTGGTCCGTCGGAAATAATAGATTCCGATGTTAATGGCTTGCTAGTGGAAAACGGGAATCTTGATGGCTTGACGGCCGGGATTGAAAGAGTTTTGGGTGATGGTGCCTTGCGTGCCAAGTTCTCCGTTAATGCAAAAAATAATATGGACAGATATTCAGTGAAGAAATTGGCATCTCAGTGGATTAAGTGATAATTATCGTAAAATAAAACATGTGATGCTTTTTTTTGTTAGTTGATGGCGGCGGTTGTTTATATTTTGCTTAATGACGTCGAGAGGTATCGTTGGAGATGCCCTTGAAAAGCTGCACAAACCGTTTTTAGATATAATTATAAAACTATCGAGCAGATTCTATTGGGGTGAGTCGGTAATCCCTAACGTTCCTCGAAATGGTTAAGGACAATATATGTGTGGATTCGTTGGCTTCCTTCGTCCAGGTGGTATAAATAAGGATTATGGGATAAGTGCTGTAAAAGCTATGGCGCAAACATTGAGTCACCGAGGTCCAGATGATTCGGGAGAATGGTTGGATCAAGAAGCTGGGCTGGTGTTCGCTCACCGGAGATTATCCATCCTGGATTTAAGTGACGCAGGTCACCAACCTATGCTTTCGCCCCAGGGGCGATACGTTATTGTCTTTAATGGGGAAATATACAATCATCTAGAATTGCGCCGGGACTTGGAAAAGCTAAATGGGGTATTTAACTGGCGTGGTCACTCTGATACGGAAACATTGCTTGCGGCAATAGAGCGCTGGGGGATTGTTGAGACACTTGCGCGTTGTATTGGTATGTTTGCTTTTGCTTTGTGGGATTGTTTTGAAAAGAGGCTAACTCTTGCTAGGGATCGTTTCGGGGAAAAGCCGCTCTATTATGGCTGGCAGCGAGATTCGTTCTTGTTTGGCTCCGAGCTAAAGGCATTTCGGGTTCACTCGGATTTCGTTGGTGAATTAGATAGAAATTCGTTATGTTTATTTTTTCGTCATAAGTACGTTCCTGCGCCATATTCCATTTATAAAAACATATATAAATTGAAGCCGGGAACATATGTTGAGATTGAAAATGTTGGCTCGGGGAAGTATTGCGTTGGCACTCCAAAGGAATACTGGAGTTTGAAAAGCGTTGCTGAACAGGGATTAGCGTCACCGTTCTGTGGCTCTGATCATGAAGCGATATCCGCATTAGAAAAGAAATTGCGCTGTGCGATCGAAAGCCAGATGGTGGCAGATGTTCCCCTGGGCGCATTTTTGTCTGGGGGGGTTGATTCATCCACTGTTGTAGCCTTAATGCAGCAGTTGTCTAATCAGCCAATCCGTACTTTTTCTATTGGCTTTCCTGATGGGAATTATAACGAAGCAAATTACGCTGCGGCGGTCGCGAAGCATTTGGGTACTAGTCATACAGAACTATATGTGACGGGAAAAGAGGCTATAGATGTTATTTCTCTTTTGCCGTCACTGTATGATGAGCCATTCTCAGATTCCTCCCAGATCCCCACATATTTGGTGGCCAACCTCGCGAAACAGAACGTAAAGGTAGCCCTTTCCGGTGATGGGGGCGATGAGCTGTTTTGCGGGTACGAACGATATTTTTGGGGAGAGTCAATTTGGCATTCTCTGGCTAGGATTCCGGATAGTTTGCGTGCAAGGATGGGCGGGGGGCTAAATGGGGCTTCAAATGCTATGGCATTGCCGTTTTTAAGAGAAATTGGCGGGATGCTGCTGGGGAAAGAACGTTATTCTGCGTTAGTTGAGAAATTTCAAAAAGCAGGGGATGTGATGGAAGTGACGTCTCCAGAGGACATTTATCGTCGCTTGGTTTCCCACTGGAAAGCGCCAAACAAGGTGGTGTTGGGTGGAGAGGAATACTCCACGCCTTTAACTCAACCATTAGCCTGGCTTAAAAATGGGGATTTCAAAGAACGTATGATGTATCTGGATGGTGTTACTTATTTATGTGATGATGTCCTAGCTAAAGTGGATAGAGCGGCAATGGGAGTAAGTTTGGAAACTCGGGTCCCATTATTGGATAAACGGGTAGTGGAGTTTGCTTGGAGCTTACCGTTATCTCTAAAGGTCCGTGGGAAACATGGGAAGTGGATTTTGCGGCAGGTACTTTATAAATATGTACCAAGAGAACTAATAGAGCGTAAAAAAATGGGATTCGGTGCCCCTATTGGCACATGGTTACGTACTAGCTTGAGAGACTGGGCAGAAGATCTGTTGGCTGAGCAGAGAATTAAGCAGGCGGGGTTTTTGAATCCGTCTCCTATACGTCGTAAATGGGAAGAGCATTTGAAGGGTAAACAAAATTGGCAATACTATTTGTGGGATGTGTTGATGTTTCAGTGTTGGCTGTCTTCTATAGAGCGAAATTAGAATATCATGAGATGTGGATCGCTGACTATTAATGGTGGCCTTGTTTCATACTTGAGGATGGGCGTGGCTGCGTTAATTGTGTTGCTGACTATGTGGGTGTTTATGGGCGGGGGGGAATACCTCTATTTGGTATATGGATCTATCGTTGCCCCTTCTTTCTACGCTATGGTTTTGGTTGTTGCGTTGGCGCTTGGCTTTTGGCTAAATGGCGGGAGTGGAGACGAGAGGCTTGCGGGCAGAGAAACCGTTGTATGGTATTTTTGCTATTTTTTAATTGGGGTTGTCGCTATAGTCATATTTGGCGGAAACGCCTATTCCATCGAAAATCTTGAGCGTAGGCTTTCTGCATTTGTGTTTGTCGGTGCCTTGACGTTTTTTGTAAGAAATAAATGGATAAAGAAATATGTAGTTATTGGAGCGAAACTGGGGGGGGTGGGGTTGACAGTCTCGGTGGCTCTAGGTTTTCTCTCCATTGGATTTGTCTCTTCAGTTAGCTGTAGAAGCGGGGGGTTTTTGGTTAATCCAAATGGTGCGGCTTATGGGATGGTGTGTGCATTTCTTATTTCTTGCCTCTGGAAAAAGGAACAGTGGAGAGATTCCGCTCTTCAGGCTTTTTTCGGGGTGGGGATACTGTTGACGATGTCCCGCTCGGGGATTTTTGCCGCTGCTTTGGGGATGTATTTCATGTGGCGCTCGGGACAATGTGACGTGAGGAAGGTGGCTCTGGCTGGAAGTATTTTTTCATTAATATTGCTAATGGCTTCGCTGGTGCTCCCGAATTTTAATAATAATGAGTGCGTTGAGTTTGGTCTGTATGACAGGATAAGTGGATATTTCCCTGTAAGTGTGTCTCGTGGGATTTTTGAAAAAAATCATGGGTTCGCGGGCGGCGATGCTTCTGGAAATGAGCGTATTGCCTTGGCTAAGGAAGCAATAGAAAATTTTAGGAAAAATTGGTTTTTGGGGGGCGGAGTTAGCCCAATTTATGGTGAGCGATCTCATAATCAATTATTGGCTTTATTATCTGAGCATGGCCTTTGGGGCGGGGGATTGTTTTTGTGCTTCTGGTTATGCGCCGGGCGTTCAGGCGTTCCTCGAGGGGTGCTATGGGTTGATCTTTTTTTGTGTATGTTTGATCACTCTATTTTTTTCCCTCGTTTTTATTTGATTACTTTGGTGAGTGCATTTTCTCTATCTGGTAATCGTGAGGGGTGTTTGAAGGGGGCGTTAAGACGACTATAAAAGGCCGTAATTTTGAAGAGCGCCGTTGTTCTTAAGCTATTTTATTCGGTAGCAGATGTTAGGTGACAGAGGCTAGTTGAGATAGTCTTGCTGCTGATAGCGCGAGTGTAAGCTCGCGAAGCTGTATTTATGGGGATGGCCGCGGTTGTGCCTTAATCTCGGTTGTTTGTAGAGCGTTCTACTCGAAGGAGGACAAGGGCAACAATATTGTGGACTCGATTAATGCGGCAAAGGTTAGGCCTTTGCGTTCCTGTGGGAATAATTGAGCGTTACAAGATATTTTTCTGATGCGCTAGTTTGCCGGCGGAGAATAATTTCACGAGGCGATGCCGATAATTATGTGCTCTCTTGCGTTTTTTGCGCTTGTAGATGACGCATGATCGGTCGTTGGTGGCATTTTTGAAATTCTGCGCGGCGCCGTATCCGGAGAAGGAGGGCGGAGATGTATCAGAGGTGTATACGTTGATTGCGTTACCGGAATTGACGAAGAGTTAGGATTGAAATCGAAATTCAAAAATGATGTGAATTGGCAAGGGCAATTAGCTGTATTTTGGGATGTAGAGGCTATTTCCCCGGAAGCCCAGACTGACTAGTTCATACAATGAAATATCTCCATGACCAAATTGGGGACCCCTAGCATTGCTGTAGTCCCACCTGCGTGGAGATAAGACGTTGTCCCCGAGATAGTGGCTACGCCAGAAATACTATGGCGAAAAAGTCGGGGATTCGAGAAGTGGCGTGGTCCGTGGTCTCATTCGCGGAGTAGGCGCCGGTGGATGATGTGCTTACCGAGGACCAGAATGCGTATATCTGAACGCTGGCGGCGGTATAGCTTCTCAATATTCCTTACCGCTGGCTGACTAAGATTACTAGGCCGGTTGTGAAGGAGCTTGCTTGGGCCTGTCTGTGGCAGGAGCCAAGCGATTTTTGCCTGTGCTAGGCAAAGTGTGCCTGTAAGGCGGAAAATGCAGGCGGGGCTCAGATTTTTGGGCCAAAGGTCGAAGATCCTCTATCTTTCATGTTGTTTTCTGACAACTCGAAGGGAATTGGCGGGGTATTCAGGAAATTTCTAGTGATTCAGCAAGGATTCCCATGAGCGGTCGTTTGGTTATATCCCTGGATTTCGAAATGTTTTGGGGGGTGGCGGCTTCCCGCTCCCTGGCCCAATATGGCCCCCATGTGCAGGGGGAATGGGAAGCCATCCCCCTCATGCTGAATGCTTTCCGCCAGCGGGGCATGCGGGCAACCTGGGCTACGGTGGGGATGCTGATGTGCAAGGATTTCGCCCAATGGCGTGATATCCGCCCCGCCGTGCTTCCCTCCTATGAGGCCCTGCCTGGCTCCTCCTATGACCTGGGGGCGGTCGCTCGGGAAAACCCGTCTCTGTTCTTCGGCCGACCGCTGGTGGAAAAAATTATAGAAACCCCCGGACAGGAGCTGGGAAGCCATTCCTATAGCCATCTCTACTGTAGCGATAGGGGGGTGACGGCGGCCCAGTTTGCTGCCGATTTGGGCTGTGCTACTGAAATTTTCCAGGAACTGGGGCTTCATCCTCGGAGCTTTGTGTTCCCTCGCAATCAGGTGCGGCAGGAATTCCTGGGGGTGCTGAAGACGGCCGGTTACCGAGTTTATCGGGGTAATCCCTCCCATTGGCTGTACGCCAACGGGCACCAGACGAGATTCGGGTTGTTGGGGCGGGCGATTCGTCTGGCGGATGCCTATTTGCCCATCTCCAGCGATAGTTCGGCCACACCGGAAGGTGCCGGGGGCTTGACGAATTGTCCCGCCAGTTATTTTTTAAGGCCTTATTCCATCAGGGCGGGGGGCCTGCACCGGTTCCATCTGCTGCGCCTAAAAAAGGCCATGGAGACGGCTGCAAAGCAGGGGGGAGTTTTCCATCTTTGGTGGCATCCCCATAATTTCGGCCTGAATGTTAGGGAAAATGTGGCGGGGTTGGAGGATCTGCTGAATTATTTCATGACCTTGCGGGACCGTTATGGCATGGAATCTTCAACCATGGCGGATTGCCTGCCATATCCGGAGGGGGACTCCGGGGAAGCCTTCGGCCCGAAAACATAAAATAAGAAAAGCAAAGATCATCCAGCTTATGAACATAACCTATGTAATTACGGGTTTGCACGGCGACGGTGCTGAAACCATGTTGCTGAAAATCCTGGAGCGTTTGGATCGAAAAACATTCAAGCCTACGGTGATTTCTCTGACGGATCGGGGCGATATCGGCCCCCGTATTGAAGCCCTGGGTATCCCCGTACTGGCTCTGGGAATGCGCTCCGGCATACCCAATCCCTTTCTGCTCTTTCGCCTGATGGGGTATCTGCAGCGCAGCCAGCCGGATGTGGTCCATACCTGGATGTACCACGCTGACCTGCTGGGCGGGTTGGCAGCCAGATTGATCGGTTGCCGTCATGTGCTCTGGGGCATTCGCCACAGCAATCTTTCCCCCCAGGAAAACAAGAGGACGACCCTTCTGGTTGCCAAGCTATGTGCCTTACTGTCTTCCTGGGTACCGGAGCGCATCCTGTCCTGTTCCCATAAGGCCGAACGGGTTCATGGGGCATTTGGCTATCAGGTAAGCAAAATCCAGGTTATTCCCAATGGTTTTGATTTGCGCCGCTTTGCACCGGATGCCCTGGCCCGGGCAGGATTGCGAGAGGAACTGGGCGTGGGGTTGGAAACGCCCCTGGTGGGGATGGTTGCCCGCTATGACCCGCAAAAAAACCATCTGGGCTTTGTGACTGCTGCCGCCCATCTCCAGTCCCTTTGCCCGGAGGTCCACTTTGTTTTGGCCGGCGCCGGGGTGGATGGCCATAACCGAGTGCTGATGGCAGCCATCGCAAGCCATGCCGGTCTGGCAGGGGCTTTCCACTTGCTGGGGCGACGGGAGGATATTCCCCGCCTGATGGCGGCACTGGATGTCCTGGCTTCCCCTTCCTCGGGTGAGGCGTTCCCCAATGTATTGGGGGAGGCGATGGCTGCCGGTGTTCCTTGTGTGGTGACGGATGTGGGGGATTCTGCTGAAATCGTAGGGGTATCCGGTCGGGTGGTTCCTGTGGGGGATATGGTTGGGCTGGCCAGGGAGGTGTTTGACCTGTTGTCCCAGCCGCCGGACGCCCGACGCCGTCTTGGAGGGGAAGCCCGTCAGCGTGTCCAGACCCATTACGAAATTGGCCTGGTTACCCGTCTGTATGAAGCCACTTACCAGGCCCTGTTAGTTTAATCCGGGGGCTGTTCCCCTCCGAATTCTGAGGGCCTCCCGTCTTTGATGACGTGTTTCAGGTAAATCACTGTGCGATTGTTGATCGTTGTGAATGTTGATTGGTTTTTCCTTTCCCATCGTTTGCCGGTGGCGCTGGGGGCTCTGCATGCGGGGCATGAAGTCCATGTGGCCACGTCCCTGACCCTAGGCCGGGAAAAGCTGGAATCCTACGGCTTTATTGTCCATCCCATCGCCGTGAATCGGAGTGCCGCAGGGCCGGTAGAACTGTTCCGCTTGTTTTTCTCTCTCTTGTCCATTTTCTGGCATGTGCGCCCGGATGTGCTGCATTTGGTCACCATTAAACCCATTTTGATTGGTGGGATGGCGGCACGACTGTCTCCGGTGGGGGGGGTGGTGTATGCGGTATCCGGCTTGGGCCATGTATTTGTGGCGGAAGGCTGGTTAGGGCGTTTGCGCCGCAAGCTGGTGGGCGCCTGGTATCGGTTCGTGCTGGGGGCGCAGAACATGCGCATCATTTTCCAGAACCCGGATGATCGTAGGGAAATCGAATCCCTGGTTCCCCTCGATCCCGCTCAGGTGGTGATGATCCCCGGCTCGGGCGTGGATTTGCGTCAGTATCGGCCCACCCCGGTGCCAAGTGGTGTGCCGGTGGTCTTGATGGCTTCCCGCTTGTTGGCGACCAAAGGTGTCAGGGAGTTTGTGACGGCCGCTCAGTTGCTGCGTGCCCAGGGTGTTCAGGCCAAATTCTTGTTGGTGGGGGACCCAGATCCGGACAATCCCGCCAGTATTCCCAAGGCGGAGCTGGAACGTTGGGCCGAGACCGGTGACGTGACCTTGTTGGGCCACCAGGCGGATATGGCATCCCTTATGTCCAGGGCCCATATGGTGGTCCTCCCTTCCTATCGGGAAGGATTACCCAAAGTCTTGATCGAAGCGGCGGCTTGTGGCCGAGCGGTGATTACTACGGATGTGCCCGGCTGCCGGGAGGCCATCGCCCCTGGGGTGACAGGGCTGTTGGTGCCCCCCAAAGACGCCTCGGCCCTTGCGGAGGCTATCCGGCGCTTGCTTTTTGACCTTGGGACTTGTGAGACTATGGGCCGGGAAGGTCGCCGGCGGGCGGAGCGGATGTTTGATGTCACCGCCGTTGTGGAGGCCCATTTGGATATTTACCAAGCGGTCGGGAGAAGAGACTGATGTTGCTATTGACTGGGGCCAGTGGTTTTGTCGGCCGGGAAGTCCTGACTACCGGATTGCGCCGGGGGGTGGCGCTTCGCCCCGTATACCGAAGCGCATCCGCCTGTGCGGGGGCGGAGGGTAGCCCCATCCTGGTGCCCACCTTGGCGGGTGATACGGACTGGACGGCTGCCCTTCAGGGGGTGGATGGGGTCATCCACTGTGCCGCACGGGTCCATGTTATGAAAGATACGGTGGTGGATCCTCTGGCCGCTTTTCGTGAGGTCAATGTTGCTGCGACCCTGAATTTGGCGCGGCAGGCGGTGCAGGCCGGGGTGCGTCGTTTTGTCTTTGTCAGCTCCATCAAGGTCAATGGGGAGCGTACCTCGGCTGATAGGGCCTATTCCGCGACGGATGAGCCCGCGCCGGAGGATGCCTATGGGCGATCCAAGGCGGAGGCGGAGGCGGGACTTAAGGCCTTGGCGCTCGATACGGGATTGGAGGTCGTGATTGTTCGGCCTCCCCTGGTTTATGGCCCGGGGGCCAAAGGCAATTTTTTGAAAATGGTGCAGTGGGTAAGCCGGGGAGTGCCCTTGCCCCTGGGAGGGGTGGTGGACAATCGGCGTAGTTTTGTGGCGCTGGATAACTTGGTCGATCTGCTCCTGACCTGTGCGAGCCATCCTTGTGCCGCCAATCAGACTTTTTTAGTGAGCGATGGGGAAGATATCTCCACGGCGGACTTATTGTCCCGAGTGGCCCAGGCCTTAAACCGTCCGTCCCGGTTGATTCGGGTGCCTCCTTCCGCGTTAAAACTTGCCCTCGGATTATTGGGGAAGCAATCGGTCGCAGACCGTCTATTGGGCTCCCTCCGGGTGGATATGACTGGCACCAGAAAGCGGCTGGATTGGACTCCCCCGGTCACCATTGACGAAGAACTGAGAAAAGTCGCCCTGTCGAGGTTGTAATGCTAAGGATATTGGATATTTTATTTGCTGCTTTCGGCTTGCTGTTTGGTCTGCCCTTCTTATTCATCATTTATGTGGTTGGATTGTGGGATACGGGGGCGCCGATTTTTCGCCAAGTACGGGTGGGCCGCCATAAAAACCAATTTACCTTGGTGAAATTTCGTACCATGCGTCCGGGGACGGCTTCCGTGGCCTCCCATTTGGCGGATGCTTCCGCTATTACCCCATGGGGGCGCTTGCTGCGGCGGACGAAATTGGATGAATTGCCCCAATTGTGGAATGTATTGAAAGGGGAGATGAGCCTAGTGGGGCCGCGGCCCTGTCTTTTTAACCAGGAAGAATTGATTCGGGAGCGCGGTAATCGGAGGGTATTCGATGCCCGCCCCGGAATTACTGGATTAGCGCAGATAAACAATATCGATATGTCGACTCCCGTATTACTGGCGGAGACCGATGCCCGGATGTTGCAGACGCTTAACTTGAAAAACTATTTCAAATACATTTTCCTGACCGTGGGAGGGAAGGGGGCCGGTGATCGGGTAAAAGGTTCGTAAAAGGGCTGCTTTTCCCCGTTTATCCTCCTTCAGTGCTGAACTATTTTGAGCAATTTCCTATTTTGCGTTGGCCGTGTCGACAAGGTAGCATGGCCCCATTCTTATTAACGACTGGGTAAGGGATGGCTGCCCGGCTGCCGAATTTGCGGGTGTTCGGGGTACTCTGCCTGCTCCTTTTGGGGGTGGTGGGGGTGATCGCCTATCCCCGGCTGTTTGCTCGGGGGGAGGGGGCGGAGGCGGTGTTGGCTCCTTCGCCGTTGGCGGCGGTGCGGCGGGGCGGTGAGCCGGTCCAACCCTTACCCGCCGTGGAAAGCTTGCACCTGGATGGGGCTAAGGTGGCTCTGGGCAAGCGCCTCTTTTTTGACCCCCGTCTCTCTCGGGATGACACCCTGTCCTGCGCCTCCTGCCACGATCTGGCTCGGGGCGGGGTGGATCAGGCCCCCGTTTCCCGGGGGGTGGGGGGCGCCCTGGGGAGCATCAATGCTCCCACCGTCCTCAACGCGGGCTTCAATTTCCGGCAATTCTGGGATGGCCGGGCTGCCACCCTGGAGGACCAGGCTGGCGGCCCGGTGGAAAATCCGGTGGAAATGGGTTCTACCTGGGCCCAGGTCATGGGCAAGTTGCAAGCCGATCCGGATTTGAAGGGGGCCTTTCAGCAGGCCTTTGGCGGGCCGCCGTCGCCGGAGCGGGTGAAGCAGGCTCTGGCGGAATACGAGCGCTCCCTGGTGACCCCGTCCCGTTTTGACCGCTGGCTGCGGGGGGAAAGTGGCGCCCTGAGCGAGGATGAGGCGGCGGGTTATCGCCTTTTCAAGCACCACGGCTGCATCGCCTGCCATCAGGGGGTGAATCTGGGGGGCGGCTCTTACCAACGTTTCGGTATCATGGACGACTATTTCGCCCACAAGAAAAAACTGACCAAAGCCGATTACGGTCGCTTCAATGTGACCGGCAAGGCGGAGGACCGGTTTGTTTTTAAAGTGCCCACCCTGCGCAACGTGGCCCTCACGCCTCCCTATTTCCATGACGCATCCGCCGCCAGCCTGGAGGAAGCGGTGGCGGTCATGGGCCGTTACCAATTGGGCTTGGACCTGCCGCCCCACGATGTGCAGCTGATCACCGCCTTTCTCCGTTCCCTGTCCGGCGAGGTGCCCCAATGAAGTGGGAGGGGCGCCTGTGGCGCCGCAAACTGCTGTGGTTCCGCCTCTGGTGCGGCCGTTCTCCCTGGCTCTGGGTGGTGCTCCTGGTGCCCCTGCTGGCGGTCCTGTATTGGCGCAGTACGGGGGTCAGCGTGGCGGATCGGTCCCGGGTGGAAAATACCGTGTCCCTGGTGGCAGAAGCGGATGCCCGGCTCAACGAAGATGTGCTCAAGCTGCGCCAGCATCAGCTGCGGGACTATGATCCTCTCAATGAGGGGGCGGCCCGTATAGATCAGCTGCTGGCCTTGCTGGGCCAGGACTTTGGCGCCGAAGGCCGCCAGGGCGCCCTGGCGCCGGTGCTGGATCTCTGGGCCCGGAAGCGGGAGCGGCTGGAAAGCTTTAAGCAAAATTACGCGGTGGTGGATAACGCGGAATCCCATTTCGTTAATCTGGCCGCCGAATTGTCCGGGCGTCGTGGCGCCGCCGGGCTCAATTCCCCCCTGCTGGCGACGGTGAGCCGGGAGGTGCTGGAATTCCTGGTGCGGGGCACGGCGGACGATGTGCCCGACGTGGCCGTGGATTTGGAGCGCCTGGGCCGGGAGGTGCATAGCTGGCCCGCCGCCCTCCAGCCCCAGGGCCGAGCCCTGGTGGGCCATGGCCTGTTGATCTTGAGCAATCGGCTGGAGCTGGAACAGACCCTGGTGGCCCTGACTGCTAGCCCCCTGCCGGAACGTCTGGAAACTGCCTTCCTGGATTACGACCGGCACTTTCGGGAGCGCCAGGCCGTGGCGGACGCCTACCGGCTCTTCCTGGCCCTCTTTGCCCTGGTGCTGATCGGCCTGGTGACCCAGGCCATGGTGCGGCTCAAGCGGTCCGCCGGGGAACTGGCGGAAAATCGGGATTTTCTCGACAACATCGCCAACAACCTGAGCGAAGGCATTCTGGCCCTGGACCGGGAGGGCCGTCTGGGCTTCCTCAACCGGCCGGCAGAACGCCTGCTCCAGGTGTCGGAAAAAGCCCTGTTGGGGCGCTCTTTGGCGGAGCTGCTGGGGGGTGAGGAAAGCCCCCTGCTGCAAGCCGTGGCGGAAGGGCGGCCCTACGCGGGAGAATTATGGCTGCCCCGCAAAGGCGGGCGCTTCCCCGTGGCCATCCAGGGGGCGCCCTTGCCCCTGGGGGCGGGAGGCTATGTGGCCTCCTTCCGGGATCTCTCCGATCTGAAACAGGCGGAGGCCCGCCTCCATCTGGCCGCCCGGGTCTTCGACAATCTCACCGAGGCCATGGTTATCACCGACAGTCGGGGCCTGATCCAGTCGGTGAACGGGGCCTTTACCCGGGTCACCGGCTTTGCCGAAGGGGAGGTGCTGGGCCGGACCCCGGGGGATGCCCTGGGTTCGGGTCGGGTGGAGCGCTCCTTCTACATCCAGATGTGGCGCGCTTTGCTGGAAGAGGGCCGGTGGCAGGGGGAAATCGTCAATCGGCGCAAGAACGGGGAAATTTACCCGGAATGGCTATCCATCACCGCCGTGCGGGACGAGGGGGGCCAGGTGGTCCAGTACATCGGCCTATTCACCGATATTTCGGACCGCAAGCAGGCCGAGGCCTATATCCATCACCTGGCCTACCACGACACCCTCACCGGTCTGCCCAATCGCCAGCTCTTCCATGACCGGCTCAATACGGCCCTGCGCCAGGCCCACCGCAACCGGCGCAAGCTGGCCGTGCTGCTCCTCGACCTGGATCGCTTCAAGGGGGTGAATGATTCCCTGGGCCACGAGGTAGGGGATCGGCTCCTCAAGGAAGTGGCTTTCCGCCTCCAGACCTGCCTCCGGGAAGGGGATACCCTGGCCCGCCTGGGGGGGGACGAATTCGCCCTGTTACTGCCGGAAGTGACCACCTCCGACGAGGTTTCCCTCCTGGCCAGCCGCCTCCAGGGGGCTTTCGAACAGCCGGTGGCTCTGGAATCCCGGGAACTCTACGTGTCCGCCAGTATCGGCATCGCCCTTTATCCGGCGGACGGCGGGGATGGGGAAACCCTGCTCAAGCACGCGGACGTGGCCATGTATTCGGCCAAGGACGCGGGGCGGGCCACCTACCGCTATTACCTTGCCAGCCGCAGCGAGCGCAGCCTGGAATTGCTGGACCTGGAAAACGATCTGCGCCGGGCCCTGGAAGGCCACCAGTTCATGCTCTTCTACCAGCCCCAGGTGGAGACCACCAATGGCCGCATGGGGGGCGTGGAATCCCTGATCCGCTGGAATCACCCGGACAAGGGCCTGGTCATGCCGGACCGCTTTATCGCTCTGGCGGAAAACGGCGGCATGATCGACGCCGTGGGCCACTGGTGCCTGGTCACCGCCTGCCGCCAGCTCAAGCAATGGCAGGCGGAAGGGGTGCCCGTACCCCGGGTGGCGGTGAATGTGTCCGCCCGCCAGCTGCGGCGCCAGGACTTTGCCGAAGAGGTGTTCCGGGTGCTGGACGAGACCGGCCTGGACCCCCGCTGTCTGGAACTGGAATTGACGGAAACCATGCTGGCGGAAGATCCGGAAGGCATTTTTGCCACCTTCACCACCCTCCGGGCAGCGGGCATCCGCATTGCCCTGGATGACTTCGGCACCGGCTATTCCTCCCTCTCCTACCTGTCCCGCTATCCGGTGGATGTGGTGAAAATCGACCGCAGCTTCGTCATCCGCATTGCCGAAGATGAGGAAGCCCAGTCCGTGGCCCGGGCCATCATTCTCCTGGCCCATGGCCTGAATATGCGCACCGTGGCGGAAGGGGTGGAAACCCAGGAACAGCTGGACGAACTGACGGCCCTGGGCTGCGACGAAATCCAGGGCTTCTATTTCAGTAAGCCCCTGCCGCCTCAGGACATCCGCCAGCTGCGGGGGGAATGGAAACTGCGCCGTCCCGCAGGGGTGCCCGCCGCCGCTCAGGGCAGCGGCCCCGACGCCGCCTGAGCCGGGGGCTTGCCGGATTCCGGACTGTTGCCGGGTATCCCCCTGGGGTGCGGATAGGGGTTGGCTATAGTGCTGTGGGTTATTTGCAAATAGCGAAACAAGCTTTGTTGTTCTAAAGACCTCCGCTACAGTGGCCAGCCATAAGACCTATTACTGAAGTCAGGAGCTGACATGTTCACCCCATCCCAATTCCTTTCCCGCACCTTGTTCGCCCCCCTGCTGGGGCTGGCCCTGGTGGCTGGCGGCGTGGCTCCGGCGGCTGCCGAAACCGTGCTGCTCAATGCCTCCTATGACGTGGCCCGGGATTTCTACAAGGATTTCAATCCCCTGTTTGTGCGCCACTGGCAGAGCAAGACCGGGGAAAAGCTGGAAGTTAAGCAGTCCCACGGTGGTTCCTCCAAGCAGGTGCGGGCCGTGGCGGACGGTCTGGAAGCGGACGTGGTGACCATGAACCAGGCCACGGACGTGGAATTTCTGGCGGACAAGGGCCTGGTGGCCCGGGATTGGGCGAAGAAATTCCCCAATAACGCCTCCCCCTACACCTCCACCATGGTGTTCATCGTGCGCAAGGGCAATCCCAAGGCCATCCGGGACTGGTCCGATCTGGCCAAGCCCGGGGTCCAGGTCATCGTGCCCCATCCCAAAAACACGGGGAATGGCCGCTACACCTATCTGGCCGCCTGGGGCTACGCCCTGCGCCAGCCTGGTGGCAATGACCGGACCGCCAAGGCCTTTGTCGGCAAGGTGCTGCACAACGCCCCCCTGTTCGCCGCCGGTGGCCGGGATGCCACCACTACCTTCATGCAGCGTCACATGGGGGATGTGCTGGTCACCTTCGAATCCGAAGCGGAGCTGATCGCCAAGGAATTCGGGCGGGGCGGTTTCGAGGTGGTCTATCCCAAGCTCTCCATCCTGGCCGAATTCCCGGTGGCGGTGGTGAACAAGGTGGTGGACAAGAAGGGGGACCGGAAGCAAGCCCAGGCCTACCTGGATTACCTGTGGTCCAAGGAAGGCCAGGAAAACGCCGCCCAGAACTACCTGCGCCCCCGGGACCCGGCGGTGCTGAAGAAATACGCCGCCCAGTTCCCCCCCATCCGCACCTTTACTGTGGATGAGGTGTTCGGCGGCTGGAGCAAGGCCTTCCACGCCCACTTTGTGGACGGGGGCAGCTTCGACCAGCTCTACCTGCAAAAGTAGGCTCCCTTCTATCCCGGGGCCTTGTTGCCCCCGCCGCGCCGGACTAAGGCCAGCGCGGCGGGCGGCCGCCCGGGTTATCGAGAATGCGTTTCCCCATGTCCCGTAAAAAATATAACGTCCTGCCCGGCTTCGGCCTGTCCCTGGGCTACACCCTGGTGTATCTCTCGGTGCTGATCCTGATTCCCCTGGGGGGCATGTTGCTCAAGACCTCCCAGCTGGGTCTGGATCAGTTCTGGAGCATTGCCACCAGCGAGCGGGCCCTGGCCTCCTACCGGGTCACCTTTGGTGCCGCCGCCATCGGCGCCTTGCTGAACGCCTTTTTCGGCCTCATCGTGGCCTGGGTGCTGGTGCGCTATCCCTTCCCGGGCAAGCGTCTGGTGGATGCCTTCGTGGATCTGCCCTTCGCCCTGCCCACGGCGGTGGCGGGTATTACCCTGGCCACCTTGTATTCCTCCAATGGCTGGGTCGGCCAGTACCTGGACCCCCTGGGCATTAAGGTGGCCTACACCCCCCTGGGCATTGTGGTGGCCTTGACCTTTATCGGCCTGCCCTTTGTGGTGCGTACCCTGCAACCGGTGATCGAGGATGTGGAGCCGGAGGTGGAAGAGGCTGCCGCCACCCTGGGGGCGAGCCGCTGGCAGACCTTTCGCCGGGTGATTTTTCCCGCCATTTTTCCCGCCCTCCTGACCGGCACCACCCTGGCCTTTTCCCGGGCTGTGGGGGAATACGGCTCGGTGATTTTCATTGCCGGCAACATGCCCCTGGTGTCGGAAATCACGCCCCTGCTCATCGTTTCCAAGCTGGAGCAGTACGACTACCTGGGGGCCACGGCCCTGGCCGTGGTGATGCTGGCCATTTCCTTCCTCATGCTCCTGGCCATCAACCTGCTCCAGTGGTGGGCGGCCAACCGGGGCAAGGGCAATACCTGGGTCTTCAACCGCAGTAAAAAGGAGGCTGGACTATGAGTACCGTCCATCGCGCCAATGGGGAGCCCCTCTGGGTGCGCCTGCTGCTCCTGGCCGTGGCCCTGGGCTTCCTCGCCCTGTTCCTGGGCCTGCCCCTGCTGGCGGTGTTCATGGAAGCCCTGAAAGGGGGCTGGGAAACCTATTTCGGCTCCCTCCAGGACGAGGACACCCAGGCGGCCATCAAGCTCACCCTGCTGGTGGCCGGCATCGCCATTCCCTTCAATGTGCTGTTCGGCATTGCGGCCAGCTGGGCCATCGCCAAATTCGAGTTCCGGGGCAAGAGCCTGCTCATTACCCTGATCGACCTGCCCTTTGCCATTAGCCCGGTGATTTCCGGCCTGATTTTCGTCATGCTCTTCGGCGCCCAGGGCTATTTCGGCCCCTGGTTGTCGGACCACGACATCAAGCTCATTTTCGCCGTGCCCGGCATTATTCTGGCCACCCTGTTCGTCACCTTCCCCTTCATTGCCCGGGAGCTGATTCCCCTCATGCAGGCCCAGGGCCGGGACGAGGAAGAAGCCGCCGTGTCCCTGGGGGCCTCGGGCTGGCAGATGTTCCGCCGGGTGACCCTGCCCAACATCCGCTGGGGTTTGCTCTACGGGGTGATCCTGGCCAATGCCCGGGCCATGGGGGAATTCGGCGCCGTGTCCGTGGTGTCCGGCCATATCCGGGGGGAAACCAACACCCTGCCCCTCCACGTGGAAATTCTCTACAACGAATACAACGCGGTGGGCGCCTTCGCCGCTGCCTCCGTGCTGGCCCTTCTGGCCCTGGTCACCCTGGTGGCCAAGACCCTGGTGGAATGGCGCATGCGGGCGGAAACGGTGGCCTTGAGCGCCGATCTGCCGCCGGAAAAGGCGTCGTGAGTTTCTGCCTGTCCTTTTCCCCTTTTTCCTTCTCCGGCGGAAAGCGCCTCCGCGCCCGCCGGACCTAGTGCCGAGGACTGCCTCATGAGTATCGAAGTACGCAATATCGCCAAGCGTTTCGGGGACTTTGTGGCCCTGGACGACATTTCCCTGGATATTCCCACGGGGGAACTGGTGGCCCTGCTGGGCCCCTCCGGCTGCGGCAAAACCACCCTGCTGCGCATTATCGCTGGCATGGAAAAGGCCGATGCGGGCCAGGTGCTGTTCGACGGGGAGGAAACCACCCACCTCCACACCCGGGAGCGCAAGGTGGGTTTTGTCTTCCAGCATTACGCCCTGTTCCGCCACATGACCGTTTTTGAAAACGTGGCCTTCGGCCTGCGGGTCAAGCCCCGCAAGGAACGGCCCGGGGAAGCGGAAATCCGGGAGCGGGTGCAGAAGCTCCTGGCCCTGGTCCAGCTGGACTGGCTGGCGGACCGCTACCCGGCCCAACTGTCCGGCGGCCAGCGCCAGCGCATCGCCCTGGCCCGGGCCCTGGCCGTGGAGCCCAAGGTGCTGCTCCTGGACGAGCCCTTCGGCGCCCTGGACACCAAGGTGCGCAAGGAACTGCGCCGCTGGCTGCGCCATCTCCACGACGAAATGCACATTTCCTCCGTCTTCGTCACCCACGACCAGGAAGAAGCCCTGGAAGTGGCGGACAAGGTGGTGGTGATGAACCGGGGCCATATCGAGCAGGTGGGGTCCCCGGATCAGGTTTATTCCAATCCGGCCAGTCCCTTCGTCTACCAGTTCCTGGGCAACGTGAATGTTTTCCACCGGCGCCTCATGGACGGGGCCGGCGGGGCCTGGGCCGAGGTGGATCGGGAGCTGCCGGAAGGGGCGGAGGACGGGGCCGTGGCCTTTGTCCGGCCCCACGACATCGAGGTGGAACTGGCCCCGTCCCCCGGCGCCCTGGAAGCCCAGGTGGCCCATCTCCAGGCCATCGGTCCCCTGGTGCGGGTGGAACTGTCCCTGGAAAGCGAAATCGTGGAAGTGGAATTGACCCGGGAACGGCAACATCAGCTGGCCCTCAAGCCCCGCCAGCGGGTCTGGCTCAAACCCCGCCAGGTGAAGGTGTTTCCGGCGGAAGACACGGCTCCGGCCCGGGAGCCTTTCCAGTTCTAACCCCTAGTCCGGACTGGGTGGAGAAGGGCGCCCCGCCTGCCTTGCCCGCTGGGCCGGGCGGGGAAGGCCGTCCCTACAGGATCTAGGCCGGGGGAAGGGAAAAAAGGGCGGTTTGGCGGGGCTCCTTGATCTGGGTCAGGAAAAGCCCCGCCCGCCCCGGTGTTATAATTTCGCCGCGCTTTTTCCTCCCCCCCACAAAGTTTCCATGGCCCTTTTCACCCTCGGCATCAATCACCACTCCGCGCCCCTGTCCATGCGTGAACAGGTGGCCTTCCACGCGGAGACCCTGCTGGACGCCCTGGGCGATCTGGTTCGGGCCAAGCCGGTGAAGGAAGCGGCCATTCTCTCCACCTGCAACCGCACCGAGCTTTACTGCGCGGCGGAAAACCCGGAAGTGGCCGTGGATTGGCTCTCCGAGTACCACCGGGTGCCCCGGCAGGCGATTCAGCCCTATCTCTACACCCTGCCCCAGGAAGACGCGGTGCGCCACGCCTTCCGGGTGGCGTCCGGCCTGGATTCCATGGTGCTGGGGGAAGCCCAGATTCTGGGCCAAATGAAAAACGCCGTGCGCCTGGCGGAAGAGGCGGGCACCATGGGCATGCTGCTGAACAAGCTGTTCCAGCGGTCCTTCGCCGTGGCCAAGGAAGTGCGCACCACCACTGCCATTGGCGCCAATATCGTCTCCATGGCCGCCGCCGGGGTCCATCTGGCCCAGCGCATTTTCGATTCCCTGGATAAGCAGAAAATCCTCTTCGTCGGCGCCGGGGAAATGATCGAGCTGTGCGCCACCCACTTTGCCGCCCAGAATCCCCAGCAAATCACCATCGCCAACCGCACCCTGGAAAAGGGGGAGGATCTGGCGTCCCGCTTTGCCTCGGAAAAGACCCGCACCTCCGCCATTCGCCTGGATGAGCTGGGGGAACACCTGCCCCTCTACGACATCGTGGTTTCCTGCACCGGCAGCCCCATGCCCCTGATCGGCCTGGGGCTGGTGGAGCGGGCGGTGAAGCTGCGCCGCCACCGGCCCATTTTTATGGTGGATTTGGCCGTACCCCGGGACATCGAGCCCGAGGTGGGGGATCTGGACGACGTTTTCCTCTACACGGTGGACGATCTGGCCCAGGTGGTGGAAGCGGGGCTGGAATCCCGTCAGGCCGCGGTGGTGGAGGCGGAAGCCATCATTACCCACCAGGTGGGGGATTTCCTCCACTGGCTGGATTCCCGGGAAACCGTGCCCATCATCCGCTCCCTGCGGGACGCGGCGGAACGGGCCCGGCGCCACGAAATGGAACACGCCCTAAAGCTCCTGTCCAAGGGGGAAGACCCGGAAAAGGTGCTGGAAACCCTGTCCCACCGCCTGTCCAACAAATTCCTCCATGCCCCTTCCCTGGCTTTAAATCAGGCGGAAGGGGAACGGCGCCAGCATCTGCAACAGGCCGCCCTGGATCTCTTCCACCTGCGTTC
Organism: Rhodocyclaceae bacterium; assembly: GCA_041907765.1. Classification (GTDB taxonomy): domain Bacteria; phylum Pseudomonadota; class Gammaproteobacteria; order Burkholderiales; family Rhodocyclaceae; genus Azospira. The sequence continues at coordinate 138,242 of JAYRGQ010000001.1, forward strand.
CGACGATTAGCCGGGCCGTCCGCCCCCGCCGTTTGTCCTCTGCCCGCCCCGGGCCCCGCTCCTTCCCTGAACCCTTTTTTGTCGCCCCGCCATGAAATCCAGTATCCGTGAAAAGCTCGAACACCTCAGCCGTCGCCTGGAGGAGGTGGATGCCCTGCTGGCCAGCCCGGAGGTGGCCCAGGACATGGACCAGTTCCGCAAGCTGTCCCGGGAACGGGCCGAGGTGGAGCCGGTGGTGACCCTGTATCAGGATTACCGTCAGGCCGAGGCGGATCTGGCCAGCGCCCAGGAAATGCTGGCCGATCCGGAAATGAAGGATTTGGCGGAGGAAGAGGTGGAAGCCGCCAAGGCCCGTCTGCCGGAGCTGGAAACCGATCTCCAGAAGCTGCTCCTGCCCAAGGACCCCAACGACGATCGGAGCGTGATTCTGGAAATCCGGGCCGGGACCGGGGGGGACGAATCCGCCCTCTTTGCCGGGGACCTGTTCCGCATGTACAGCCGCTATGCGGAGCGCCAGCGCTGGCAGGTGGAAATCCTGTCCGCCAGCGAATCCGACCTGGGGGGCTACCGGGAAATCATCGCCCGCCTGGTGGGCCAGGGGGCCTATTCCAAGCTCAAGTTTGAATCCGGCGCCCACCGGGTGCAGCGGGTGCCCGCCACGGAAACCCAGGGCCGCATCCACACCTCCGCCTGTACCGTGGCCATCATGCCGGAAGCGGACGAGGTGGGGGACGTGGATCTCAATCCGGCGGACCTGCGCATCGACACCTTCCGGGCCTCCGGGGCCGGCGGCCAGCACATTAACAAGACTGATTCGGCGGTGCGGGTCACCCACATTCCCACGGGCATTGTGGCGGAGTGCCAGGATGGCCGCTCCCAGCACCAGAACAAGGCCTCCGCCCTGCGGGTGCTGGCCGCCCGGATCAAGGACGTGCAGGTGCGGGAACAGCAAGCCAAGGAAGCGGCCACTCGGAAAAGTCTGGTGGGCAGCGGCGACCGCTCCGAGCGCATCCGTACCTACAACTACCCCCAAGGCCGGGTGACGGATCACCGCATTAATCTGACCCTCTACAAGATCGACCAGATCATGGATGGGGATATGGAAGAAATCACCGCTGCCCTGATCGCCGAACACCAGGCGGAACAGCTGGCGGAACTGGCGGTGGAGGCCTGATATGGGCTCCGCTCCGGTGCCCTGCTTGTAACCGGGGGACTCCCTGTCCCCCGTTCATGCGCAGCCCCCCATGAATTCCCCCGCCTCCCCCAACGCCGACCTGCCCACTCTGGCCCAGGTGGTGTGCCAGGTGAAAGGGCGCATCCCCCGCATGGATGCCCGGCTCCTGCTGCAACACACCCTGGGCATCGACCACGTCCAATTCCTCACCCACGGGGAGCGGCGCCTGACCCCGGCCCAGCTGGAACAGTTCATGGGCCTGGTGATGCGCCGGGAACGGGAGGAGCCCCTGGCCTACCTGACCGGGGAACGGGAGTTTTACGGCCGCAGCTTTAAGGTCAGCCCGGCGGTGCTCATTCCCCGGCCGGATACGGAACTTCTGGTCATGCTCGCCCTGGAACACACCCGTCGCCTGCCCCAGGCCCGGATCGCGGACCTGGGCACGGGGAGCGGCGCGGTAGCCGTGACCCTGGCCCTGGAATGCCCCACCGCTCGGGTGACGGCCACGGACCTTTCCCCCGCCGCCCTGGCCGTGGCTCGGGCCAATGGGGAGCGCCTGGGGGCCCAGGTGGATTTCCGCCAGGGGGACTGGCTGGCGCCCCTGGCCGGGGAGCGCTTTGACCTCATCGTCTCCAACCCCCCCTACGTGGCTGCCCAGGACCCCCATCTGGCCCAGAACGGCCTGCCCTTTGAGCCGGATCTGGCCCTGACCGACGGGGGGGACGGCCTCGCCTGTCTGCGGGCCATTGTGGCGGCGGCCCCCGCCTGCCTAGTGCCCGGGGGCTGGCTGTTTCTGGAACACGGTTATGACCAGGCGGCCGCGGTGCGCGAACTTCTCCGGGCCGCCGGGTTCAAAGACATAGCTTCCCGACGGGACCTGGGCGACATCGAACGGGTCAGCGGCGGCCGCCTGCCCCGGGCAGATGGTGATTTAGCCGACTAAAAGCCCGGCGGAAGCGGAACCCAACTCATATTCGGATGGAGCAAACAAGCGTGGACGTTCAAGCAACGATCAAGGAACAGGTGACGGGCAATCCGGTGGTGCTGTACATGAAGGGCACCCCCCAGTTTCCCCAATGCGGTTTTTCCGCCACCGCCGTGCAGATTCTCAAGGCCTGTGGCGTACCCAAATTTTTCAGCGTCAATGTGCTGATGGAACCGGAAATCCGCCAGGGCATTAAGGATTACGCCAACTGGCCCACCATTCCCCAACTCTACATCAACGGGGAATTCGTGGGGGGCTGCGACATCATGCGGGAAATGTTCCAGTCCGGCGAACTCCAGGCCCTGCTGGCGCCCCAGGGAGAAGCCCAGGCCTGAGGCCTAGGCCTCGCCCCACGGCGCTCTAGGGCTCTGGGGCAAGAAAAAGCCGGGAGATTTTCCCGGCTTTTTTTGTGGGCGCGGTGGCTGAAGGCGCCGGTCGCCGGCCCGGGCTATCCGTGGGGTTTAGGCGCAAGGGCCTGCCTGGGTTTTGGCGTGGTGGCTGCCGTGTTGAAGGCCGCCCCAGCGCCTACAACCCCCGGCGCCTTCTGACCGGGCTTTCTGCAGGAGTCGGGCAAGGTCTTTGGCTAGGGCGGGCTATTTAGGCCGCTGTCCCAGGGGCGGTGGGGCTGGCCCCAATCAAGGCCCCTGACGGTTCTCCGCCGGAGCCGAGGAGAAGGGATGGGGAAATAGGGAAACGGGGAAGGGGCAAAACGGCGCTGGCGACTTGCCTCCCCCTTATTCAGCTCCTAGTCCGGACTCGGATGGGCCGGGGGCGTCCGTTCCCCGGAGGGCGTACCGCAGAGGTCCGGGAAAGCTTCCACCAGGGTTGCCCGGGCCTGATTTTCCGGTAGGGGATGGAGCTTGCGCAGGCGCCGGGCCGCTTCGGCGCAACTGGCCGGGGCCGGGCCCTGGCGCAGCTTGGCCACCCATTGCCGGTGCTCCCAAAGCGTCGGGGGCGCTGCCTGGGTGCTGCCCTTGGGAATGACCGTGACCACCCGCCGATCCTGTTCCGGAATCACCGGCAGGGGCTCCTGGGTCGGGTCGAAGGGGGCCTGGGCACTGGGGGCCGGGGCGCCTTGCAGGGGCGTGATGGTGCCCGTGGTAACGGCCCGGGAGCCATGGCCACCGTGGCCCGGATACCACCAGAGGGCGGCGCCAGCGACGGCCAGCACCAAGGCGCCTAGACCAAGGGCTAGGGTGAGGCGGGTGCTTGGGGTCGGGGTGGGTTTGCCCGGGCCCGGGTTGGTGGCCTCCGCCGGTGAGGCGGCGGGAATGGGGCTGGCCGAGGCCGCAGGGCCAGGGATAGCGCCAGGCTCGGGTTCAGGGCGAGGGCGGGGGGTAACCGGTTCTGCCTGGGAAGGCTTGCCGGTTCCTACGCCCGGGGCTACTTCGGGGGCCAGGGCTCCCGGTGCCCCTGCTGCTCCTGCTGCCTCTGGGGGCGTTGGGGGATGGGGCCCGGCGGCTTCGGCCGCCACAGGGCCCACCTGGCCCACCGGGCCGCCGCAGCGGGGGCAGCAGGGGGCCGCAGGGCTGCACGGATGGCCGCATTGCTGGCAAAACATGGGGACGGTTTCCTTGCTGGTTGGGGCTGGCCCCGGTGCCCCTTCCGCAGGGGCACCGGACCGGCGCATGACAGGAGCCATTATAGACGCCGTCCTCCAGCCTGTTGCCCACCTTCCCCGCTGGGGGCGGGGCTTGAACCCGCCCCCAGGCCTTATTCTGCTTATTCCGCCTTGGGCTTGATGCGGGCGGAGAGTTCCTCGTAGGCTCGCACCGCTTCCGCCGCATACATAAGGGTCGGGCCGCCGCCCATATAGGCACACACCCCCAGGGTTTCCATGAGCTGTTCCTTGGTCACCCCCAGGCGAATCAGGGCCTTGGTGTGGAAGCCGATACAAGCGTCGCAACGGCTGGCCACGCCCACGGCCAGGGCGATCAGTTCTTTTTCCAACTCGCTCAAGGCGCCCCCCTTGAGGGCCCCCTTGGCCATGGCGCCGAAGCCCTGCATGGTGTCCGGAATTTCCTGGCGCAGGGTTTCTAAAGCCTTGGAAACGTCGCTGGTGATGGTGACGAAAGATTTGCTGCCCATGGCATGTCTCCTGAGTATTAACGTTTGCTGATATGCCAAGCTTAGGCCCGGGGGCCGGGGCTGTCGGTGACTTTGGTTACACAGCTTCCGCCGGGGGGCTTCCCAAAGGGCGGCGCCGGGGGCATGCTGGCGGCCATGTCGCCCACCGCCCTCCCTGTCCTCCTCCGCCGTCTGACCACGGCCCTGCTCCTCTGCCTCCTGGCCGCCTGCGCGGCCCAGCCCTTTGTGCCGGGCAAAAGCACCCGGGATGAGGTGTTGCGGGCCTGGGGTGTGCCCGCCATGCGCAGGACCGAACCGGATGGGGGCGAGCGCTTGGCCTATCCCATGGGGCCCATGGGCTACGACACCTACATGGTGACCCTGGGGCCGGAGGGCAAGGTGCGCCGGGTGGCCAATGTGCTGGTGGAGGAAGAATTCGCCCAGGTCCGGGCGGGGGAAAGCAAGGAGGACATCCTGCGCCGCTTCGGCCCCCCCTTCTGGGTGGAAACCTATCCCCAGCGCCATGAGCTGGTCTGGGAATGGCGCTACTGCGACGTTTGGACTTACCCCGCCCGCTTTGACGTGCTTTTCGATACCACCACCGGCCTGGTGCGCAGCACCCTGACCCAGCGGGAAGGCTTGGGCTGGCGTCGGGACTTCTGCTCCCGATAAATCCGGGGTCGGTGCCGCCTTGGGGCGCGGGGGCACCGGCGGGCACCAAGGCGGGGCAAGCCTCTGCCGGGATTTCCCCCGGCAAAGCCTGATCTAGCCTGGATTGGGCGAGAAACACCCCATTGGCATGGGCCTTGCAGGGCATTCTCCAAGAAAACTACAACAGAGCGGAGAACCCATGACCATCCTGCTGCGCGTCCTGCGTTTGCTGATTTCCCTATGTCTCTTCTGGTCCTACGGCATTGGCCAGGCCATCGCCGCCGAGGGGGCGGTGGTTCAGCCCGTGGCCCCTGCCGCCGTGCAGCAGAAGGAGTTGGCGCCGCCCCCGGTGGTGGCCGCGCCGGAAGTAGCTCCCGCCCCCGGGGCGGAGCCTCCCGGGGCCGCAGCCCTGACCCCGGAACCCGCCCCGGCGCCGGTCCTCGCCACCCCTGCCAAGCCCCATGCGGATGGGGCCAATACGGCCTGGATGCTCACCGCCTCCGTCCTGGTGCTGCTCATGACCCTGCCCGGGGTGGCCCTGTTTTATGGCGGCATGGTGCGCAAGAAAAATGTGCTATCCACCATGACCCAGGTGTTTGCCTGCGCCGCCCTGGTGACGGTGACCTGGATGCTCATGGGCTACAGCCTGGCCCTGCGGCCCGGCACGGGCTGGCTCGGGGGGGCGGACCGGCTCCTGCTCCAGGGCTTGAATCTGGATTCCCTTTCCGGGGTGACGGAAGCCCCGGTGCCCGAATCGGTGTACTGCATGTTCCAGCTCACCTTCGCCATTATTACCACCGCCCTGGTGGTGGGGGCCTTTGCGGAGCGCATCCGCTTTGCCGCCGTGCTCTGGTTTGCCGCCCTGTGGTCCGTGGTGGTCTATGCCCCCATCGCCCACTGGGTCTGGGAGCCCAACGGCTGGCTGAACAAGCTGGGGGTGCTGGATTACGCCGGGGGCACGGTGGTCCATATCAACACCGGGGTGGCCGGGCTCATGGCCGCCCTGCTCATCGGGCGACGCCTGGGTTACGGCAGCGAACCCCTGGTGCCCCATAACCTGGCCTTCGCCATTACGGGGGCTTCCCTGCTCTGGGTGGGCTGGTTCGGCTTTAACGCGGGGTCCGCCGTGGCGGCGGATGGCCGGGCCGGGATGGCCATGCTGGCCACCCAGATCGCCACCGCCGCCGCCGTCTGCGCCTGGATGGTGGTGGAGTGGGTGGTGCGGGGCAAGCCCAGCGCCCTGGGCCTGGTCTCCGGCGCCGTGGCCGGGCTGGTGGCGGTGACCCCGGCCTCCGGTTATGTGGAACCCAGCGGCGCCTTCCTCATCGGCGTGGCCGGGGGCGTGGCCTGCTACCTGGGGGCCACGGCCCTGAAGCGTATTTTCGGCTACGACGATTCCCTGGACGTGTTCGGTATCCACGGGGTGGGGGGCATGGTGGGGGCGATCCTCACCGGCGTCTTCGCCTCCCCGGCGGTGGGCGGAGTGGCGGGCAGCGTCTGGAAACAGCTGGTGGGGGTGGGGGTGACGGTGGCTTACAGCGCCGTGGCCACCACCCTGGTCCTGGTGGTGGTGAGCCTCCTGGTGGGGCTGCGGGTGGAGGAAGAGGACGAACAGACCGGCCTGGATATCACCCAACACGGAGAACGCTTGGAATAAGGGGCATTTAAGGGGAATCCGGGCCCGGATTCCCAGAACGGGGCGGCGGCTCGCCCCGGCCCCTGGCACGGGCCTCCCCGGGGAGGCTCGGACGAAGAAAGGAGCAGGCATGTCCAACGAGAGTGAAGTCTTTGCCCTGATCGGGCGCATCCACGTGCTGCTGCGGCGTACCTTAAACCGCATTACGGACGTGGATTACATGCGGGAAAACGCCGAATACGCCCGGGCCATGGTGGCCCTGGCGGAGGGCACGGGCAATCCGGAACTGCTCCAGCTCTGCCAGCGCCTGCGGGAGGTGATGGGCCTGACGGACAGCGCCCCCGGCGGCCCGGGGGAAAGCCCCCAGGAAGCCCCCAAACCGCCCCGCAAGTATTTGTTCACCCTGCGCTGAGGGGCGTCCTATCTGGGGAAAGGGCTTATCCCTGCCGGAAGGGGGCGGTGGCGGGGGCCGCTAGGCATGGGGCGAGGGTTTTGCCTTTGTCCCTTGCTAGGAGTGGGCCCCATTCCCCGGCCCCCCAAACAAAACCGCCGCCGGCTAAGATGCCCGGCGGCGGTAGTAGGAGACCGGTGTGGAACCGGTCCGGGGTGGCGTGCCGCCCCGGAAAAGCCTTGCAGGCTTACAGGCGTTGCTTGGCCCGGGCCACGGCGGCCTTCACCTGGGCGGGGGCGGTGCCGCCGATGTGGTTACGGGCGGCCAGGGAGCCTTCCACGGTGAGGGCCTGGGCCACGTCGGACTGGACCAGGGGGGAGAAGGCTTGCAGCTCGGCCAGGGTGAGGTCGGCCAAATCCTTGCCCTGGGTTTCCGCCGCCTTCACCGCCGAACCCACCACTTCGTGGGCTTCCCGGAAGGGCAGGCCCTTGCGTACCAGGTAGTCGGCCAGATCGGTGGCGGTGGCGAAGCCCTGGGCCAGGGCGTTGCGCATGTTTTCCGGACGGGCCTGGATGCCTCCCATCATGTCGGCGAAGATGCGCAGGGTGTCGATCACCGTGTCGGCGGCGTCGAACAGGGGTTCCTTGTCTTCCTGGTTGTCCTTGTTGTAGGCCAGGGGCTGGCCCTTCATCAGGGTGAGCATGGCCACCAGGTGGCCGTTCACCCGGCCGGTCTTGCCCCGGGCCAGTTCCGGCACGTCCGGGTTCTTTTTCTGGGGCATGATGGACGAGCCGGTGCAGAAGCGGTCGGCGATTTTGACGTAGCCGAAGCGGGGATTCATCCACAGCACCAGTTCTTCCGACAGCCGGGAGAAGTGGGTCATGAGCAGGGAGCAGGCGGCGCAGAATTCAATGCCGAAATCCCGGTCGGACACGGCGTCCAGGGAGTTTTCACAGACCCCTTCAAAGCCCAGCTGCTGGGCCACGAATTCCCGGTCAATGGGATAGGTGGTGCCAGCCAGGGCGGCGGCCCCCAGGGGCAGGCGGTTGGCCCGTTTGCGGCAATCCAGGAAGCGTTCCTTGTCCCGCTGGGTCATTTCAAAATAGGCCAGCAGGTGGTGGCCGAAGGTGACGGGCTGGGCCACTTGGAGGTGGGTGGAGCCGGGCATGGGGGTGGCCGCTTCCTTTTCTGCCAGGGCCAGGAGGGCGGTCTGGAAGGCCTTGATCAGCTCTACGATGGAATCGATGGTGTCCCGCAGCCAGAGGCGGATGTCCGTGGCCACCTGGTCGTTCCGGGAACGGCCGGTGTGGAGGCGCTTACCCGCGTCCCCCACCAGGGCGGTGAGGCGCTTTTCGATATTGAGGTGCACGTCTTCCAGGTCCAGGGACCATTCAAACTGGCCCCCTTCGATTTCCGTCACGATCTGGGCCATGCCCTTTTCGATGTCCGCCAGATCGGCGGCCTGGATAATGCCCTGCTTGGCCAGCATCTTGGCGTGGGCCAGGGACCCGTTGATATCCTGGCGCCAGAGGCGCTTGTCGAAGTCGATGGAGGCGGTGTAACGCTTGACCAGGTCGGACATGGGTTCGGAGAAACGACCGGCCCAGGTGTAGGAAGAATTCTGTTGGCTCATGATGGTTGGGAATTTGCAGGCTAAAATGGCGCGATCCGGTCGGCGGTGCCCGCACGGTGCGGTCGCAGGGTCCCGAAATGGGCGGCGGGCGAACCGGTGGCCGGGAATTTTCCCCGGGGCTGCCGGTGCCGGATCGGAAACGGTCCATCCAGGGGGCCGACGGGGCGGGGAAAGTCCCCGAGACCCCGGAAAAACCGGGAAACGGCCCGAATCTTCCGTCATTTCAAGGAAATGCCAAGTATAAAGCAAAACCCCGCCGCCCACCCCCTGCCCGACTGCCGGAACCTGGGGGTGATGCTGCGCATTCTCCTGGGGGCCAACCTGGCGGCCCTGGTGGCCGCGTTGATTCTGGACAGCCCGGGCACCTGGCGGGGCTGGGGGGAAGCCCTCCTGGAAGTGTCTGCCTGGGTGGAGCTGCCCCTTCTGGTGCTCCTGGGCCTGCTGGCCCTGGGGCGCAATCTGCTCTGGCGCCTGCCGCCCCCGGTGGCCCAGGGGGTGGTCCTGGCCGGAGCGGCCCTGGTGGCGGCGGTGCAATACGATTTCTGGCGCTTCATGGGCCTGGTGGAAGGGGGGGGCACCCTGCGGGCCATGCTCCTGGCCGTGGCCCTCTGCGGTGGCCTGCTGGGCTATTTCGCCCTGCGCGCCCGGGCCTTTTCCCCGGCGGTGGCGGAAGCCCGGCTCCAGGCCCTGACCGCCCGCATCCGCCCCCACTTCCTCTTTAATAGTCTCAATGCGGTGCTGTCCCTGATCCGTAGCGAGCCCCGCCGGGCCGAACTGGCCTTGGAGGAGCTGGCGGAGCTGTTCCGTGCCCTGATGCGGGACGCCCGGGAGCTTTCCCCCCTGTCCGACGAAATTGCCCTGTGCCGCCAGTATCTGGACCTGGAAAAGCTGCGTCTGGGGGAACGGCTGAAAGTGGAATGGACCGTGGCGGATGTGCCCCAGGACGCCCTGGTGCCGCCCCTCATGCTCCAGCCCTTGCTGGAGAATGCGGTCTATCATGGGGTGGAACCGGGGGAAGGGGTGGGCAGCATCCACATCGGCTTCGCCCGGCAGGGGGACGACATGAGTATCGAACTGACCAATCCGGCCCTGTCCGGCACCGGCCACCAGGCGGGCAATCGCATGGCCCTGGCCAATATCCGGGAGCGCCTGGCCCTTTACTATGACCTGGAGGCCCGCCTGGAATGGGGGGAAACGGAAGGCCGCTACCGGGTGCGCATTCTCCTGCCCCTACGCCGGGAGGGCCGGGCATGACTTCCGTGACCGGGGCCGTCGGCCCCCTGCGCCTGCTCCTGGTGGATGACGAGGCCCCGGCCCGGCGCCGCATGGGGGAGCTGCTCTCCGACATTGCCGCCGAGCTGCCCACCCAGGTGGTGGGGGAGGCGGCCAACGGGGAGGAGGCCCTGGCCCGGCAGCAGGCGGAGCCCGCTCAGGTGGCCCTGGTGGATATCCGCATGCCGGGCATGGATGGCCTGGAACTGGCCCAGCATCTGGCCGGTCTGCCCCAGCCCCCGGTGGTGATTTTTGTCACCGCCTTCGATGATTACGCGGTTCAGGCCTTTGAGCTCAATGCGGTGGATTATTTGCTCAAGCCGGTGCGGGCGGCCCGCCTGGCCGTGGCTCTGGATAAGGCCCGGCGCCTGCCGCCCGTGGCCGCCGAGACCCTGGGCCGGCTGCGCCAGGGGGCCGGGGGCTGGGAGCGCCAGCGCCGCCACCTGTCCTGCCACGAGCGGGGCCGCCTGCTCCTGGTGCCCGTGGCGGAGGTGCTCTACTTCAAGGCGGACCTGAAATACGTCTCCGCCCGCACCCGGGACCGGGCCTATTTGCTGGATGAAACCCTGACCCACCTGGAAGAGGAATTCGCCGACCGCTTCGTGCGTCTGCACCGGGGCGTGCTGGTGGCCCGGGACGCCCTGACCGGCTTTGCCCGGGGCGTGGGGGGCGGGGAAGACGGGGGCGACCAATGGTTGGCCCTGGTCAAGGATCTGCCCGAGGAGCGTCTGCCGGTGAGCCGACGCCAGTGGCCGGTGGTGAAACAACTGGTGAAATAGCGCCCAGGGCCGCTCCGGACGGGCGGGCCTGCCAAGGAAAGGTTGGCGATGGATGAACTGATCAAGGGCATGGTGTCCCTCTCCTGGTGGGAAGACCTGCCCGCCCTGCTGGTGGCGGTGGCCCTCATGGCCGTGCTGCTGTGGGTGTTTCTGCCCCAGCGGCGCCACACCATCTACAACACCCTGGCCTTTCTCGCCTTTTGCCTGATCATTGATCTGGCTGGGGCGGTGCTCAATGTCACCGGCTTTACCCGGGTGGCCCACGGTCTGGGGGAAGTGGCCCTGGTGGGCCAGGGCATGGCGGTGATCCGCCTGGCCGGGCTGCTCCTCTTCCGCCTCTGTCTGCCCCTGGTGGGCATTACCACCCCGGGCATTCTGGAAGACGTGCTGGCCATTTTCGGCTACGTGGTGTGGGGCCTGATTCGCCTGTCCATCGCCGGGGTGGATCTCTCCAGCCTGCTTACGGCCTCCGCCGTGGTGTCCGCCGTGCTGGCCTTCGCCATGCAGGACACCCTGGGCAATATCCTGGGGGGCATAGCCCTGCAACTGGATAATTCCCTGGAAATCGGCGACTGGGTGCGCCTGGATGACCTCTCGGGCAAGGTGGTGGAAATTCAATGGCGCTACACCGCCATCCGCACCCGTAACGGGGAAACGGTGGTGGTGCCCAACAGCCAGCTCACCAAAAACCGTTTCGTGGTGCTGGGGGACCTGTCCTATCCGGCTTCCGGCCTGCGCCGCTGGATATGGTTTGGCGTGGATTACGGGGTTTCCCCCACCAAGGTCATCAGCCTGGTGGAGCGGGTGGTGGCCAACGCGGACATTCCCGGGGTGGCCAAGAGCCCGGTGCCCAATTGCGTGGTCATGGAGTTCGCCCCCGGCTATGTCCATTACGCCCTGCGCTACTGGCTCAACGACCTGTTGCAGGACGATCCCACCGACTCCGCCGTGCGGGTCCATGTGCTGGCCGCCCTGCAACGCCACGGTATGCGGGTGGCGGTGCCGGACCACCGCATTCATCTGGTCAAAGAAGGGGAATCCCACTGGGAGCGGGTCGCCAGCCAGGAACGGCAGCGCCGCCTGAAGGCCCTGCAAGGGGTGGAACTGTTCTCCCACTTAAGCGAAACGGAACTGTCCCAACTGGCGGACCGGCTCATCTACGCCCCCTTCGCCAAGGGGGACGTGCTGACCCAGCAGGGGGCGGTGGCCCACTTCCTCTATCTGGTGACGGAAGGGGAGGCGGAATCCTGGTATCAGGCGGAAGACGGCAGCCGGCGCCTGCTCATGACCATTAAGCCTGGGGAAGTGTTCGGCGAACTGGGCCTGATGACCGGCACCCCCCGCACCTCCTCGGTAATCGCCCGCACGGATGTGGAAGCCTACCGGTTGGATAAGGCCGGGTTCGAGGACATCATCCATTCCCGCCCGGAAATCGCCGAATCCCTCTCCCACATCCTGGCCCGCAGCCAGCAGCAGTTGGAAGACCTGCGGCGCCAGACCCCGGTGTTAAGCAGCGAAGAGGAAAAAGCCCGGCGCCGAGCCGACATGCTGGCCCGTATCCGGCAGTTTTTCAGCCTTTCCTAGGGGTGGGGAGATCGCCCCTGCGGGCTTGGGGGGTATGCCGGGGCGTGGCTGGAGCGGCGACGGGCGGCCTGATTCGGGGGGACGTTAGGGCGCTTGCCTGAGTGGGGGCAAAACGGGGATTGGGTCTGACTTAATATTTCCGCCCAGCCCAGCCCAGCCCAGCCCAGCCCAGCCCAGCCCCGAGCCGAGCCGAGCCGAGCCGAGCCGAGCCGAGCCGAGCCGAGCCGAGCCGAGCCGAGCCGAGCCGAGCCCCGAGCCAGAGCCAGAGCCAGAGCCAGAGCCAGAGCCAGAGCCTGACACGGCCCCGTTCACGGGCGCACGGGGCGCCCCCCGTGGCGGACCGGTCCCCGCCCCTAATCCTCCAGCCGCTCCCAGACCTGCCAGCTTTCCCCTGGGCCGAAGAGGGGCACGGGGTTCTGGCTGGGACCTTGCTCCAGCCGTCGAAAGGCCGGGCCCAGCAGGTTTTCCAACTGGCCCGGGGCCAGGCCGAAGGGCGGCCCCTTGGGGTCATTCCCCTGGAAAAACCAGCCCACCAGATGGCCTCCGGGCCGGATCAGCCGGGCCAACCGGGGGCCGTAGTCGGCCCAGCAGCGGCGGGGCAGGGCGCAGAGAAAGGCCCGCTCCACCACCAAATCAAAGGGGCCTGGGGGGGTGAAGGCGAAAAAGTCGTCGCACACCAGCTGGCCGGACCAGTCCCCCAGGGTGGCCCGGGCCGCTGCCACCGCCTCCGGGGAAAAATCCAGGGCCGTCACCGCCCAACCCGCCCGGGCCAGAAAGGCCGCCTCCTCCCCATGACCGCAACCGGGCACCAGGGCCCGCCCCGGCGTCCGCCCGGGCAGCCAATCCACCAGTTCCGGCCCCACTCCCTGGGCCCGCCAGGGAATCACCGCTTCCCGAAAACGTTTGTCCCAGAACTCGGGGAGCTCGGGGCGCTGGTGGGGGGGCTTGGGGGATGGGGTCATGGGGCAGGGATCAGTGGGTGGTTTTGCCGGTGCTGCTGTCCGGAGTGGATTCCAATTGCTTGAGGGTTTTGCCGTTCTTGTTTTTCCAGGCGGTTAGCCCGTTGGCGCTGCCGCCGTGAATGACCGCAGCGGCCGCGCTGGGGGAGGGGAATTCCTCATCCTGGGTAAAGCGCAGAAAATTGCCCTCGTCTTGTAGGCAACCGCTGTCCAGCAGCTTTTGCCGTAGGTGCTGTATCCACGGGCTTTTTACGGCGGAGGGGCGCTCCTCCTTGGCCGCTTGGGAGCCTTTGAGGACGGTGAGACCGCTGGAGCTTAGCTTGCCCTTGGCCATCAGCCCCTTGATTTCGCAATAGAGCAGGTTCTGGTGTTCCCCTGGCCCCGGCACGGCGGGTTTGTTGAGGAAGTCTCCGCCCAGTACGGGCAGGAGCTGGTGGATTTTGCTGAGGAAAATTTCCATGTCTTCCCGGTCCGATTCGGGCAGCCGGGCGCCGCTTTCCTGCCGGTTTTCAATGGCGGCTCGCTTGGCTTCCTGGGCCTGGGTGATCAGACGCCCTTCCAGGTAGCGGATATGGGCCTTGGTCAGGTTGTCGTCTTTGCTGATGAAAAAATAGACGTGGTTCCAGAAATCCTTGGTCCCCAGATGTTGCCGTAGCCGCTCCCGGATGGATTCCGCTTCGCCGATATAGACCTTGGTCTGGCCGGAGGCGGAATCAATCCCCGAAAGGAAATACACCCCGGGTTTTTGACTTTCCTCCCGCCCTAACAGGGCTTCAGCTTCGCTACGGGGGGCGGCTACGGCTTTGCCGGTCCAGTTGGATATTTCGGCGGTACGCAGGCTGCGGGCATCCCCATGAACGAGGAAGAGTTTGATAGTGGCGCTGGGCATGGAATGGGGGGCAGGGGAGGGATGAGCAATGACGGGGGAGTTTAACCTCTGCCTGTTGCCTAGCCCAAATCCCCGCCTGGGGTTGGGCCCCCGGCGCAAAAAAAAGCCCCGGGGGGAACCCGGGGCAATCCATATCGAGGGTAAGAGGGAATGGGGTTAGTCCAGGGTGATGGGGACGTAGAGGCGGGCGTTGTCCCGTTGTACCAGGAGGGCGAAGTGTTTGCCGGCGGCTTTGACCAGCTTGCGGAACTGGGCCACGTCGGCCACCCGGGTTTGGCCCAGGGCTAGGATTACGTCTCCGGCTTGGATGCCGGCCTTGGCGGCGGGACCGGTGGCGTCCAGGACCAGGAGGCCGCCGCTGCTTTCAATCTGGGCCGCTTCCGTTTTGCTCAAGGGCCGCAGGGCCAGACCCACCTTGCCTCCGTCGCCGCTGTCCGTGGTGCTTTGTTGCTTGTCCCCGGGGATTTCCGCCAGGGCCACGGTCTTGGTCAGGTGCTTGCCGTCCCGCAGCAGGCCCAGATTGACCCGGGTGCCCGGGGCCGTGTCGCCCACCAGGCGGGGCAGGTCGTTGGCGTCGTCAATGGCCTGGCCGTTGAAGCTGAGGATCACGTCCCCGGGCTGGAGCCCTGCCTTGTCCGCCGGGCTATCCTTATCCACGGCCGCCACCACTACGCCGCTGGCCTTGGCCAGGCCGAAGGATTCGGCCAGGTCCTTGGTCAGGGGCTGGATGGTGACGCCCAGGCGGCCCCGTTTTACCGTGCCCGTGGTTTTCAGTTGATCCATGACCTTCATGGCCACATCGATGGGGATGGCGAAGGCGATGCCCTGATAACCGCCGGTCTGGCTGTAGATCTGGGAATTAATGCCCACCACTTCGCCCCGCAGGTTGAAGAGGGGACCGCCGGAATTGCCCGGGTTGATGGCCACATCGGTTTGGATGAAGGGCACGTAGCTTTCGTCCGGCAGGGCCCGGGATTTGGCGCTGACGATGCCGGCGGTGACGGAATTTTCAAAGCCGAAGGGGGAGCCGATGGCGGCCACCCATTCCCCCACCTTGAGCTTGGCCGGGTCCCCGAGGCGCACGTAGGGCAGGTTCTTGGCGGCGATTTTGATCAGGGCCACGTCGCTGCGCTTGTCCGCCCCCACCACCTTGGCCTTGAATTCCCGCTTGTCCGTCGTCTTGACCGTCAATTCCGTGGCATTGGCCACCACATGGGCGTTGGTAAGGATGTAGCCGTCGCTGCTGACAATGAAGCCGGAGCCGATACCGTGGGTTTCCCGGGGCTGCTGGGGCAGGGCCCCCAGGCCGCCGAAGCGGCGCAGGAATTCATAGAACGGGTCGTCCGGGGACAGGGCGGCGGTCTTGGTGGTCTGGGTGGTGGCGATATTCACCACCGCGCCCCCCACCTGCTGCACTAGATTGCTGAAATCGGGCAGGCCCGTGGGGGCGGCCAGCAGGGGCGTTTGCCCGGCGGAATTTTCCGCCGCCGCCCGGGAGGGGGAAATAAAGGCGAAATCGGTATAGCTGGCGGCCGTGGCAATGCACAGACCGGCGACGAAGGAGGCGAGGATGCCGTAGGCGGATTTACTCACAGGTTTCCTCCATGAAAAATGAAAGGACGGATGCCCCATGCCGGTTGGGGCACGGCAGGGCATGGCGACAAGATAACCCAAGATTTTTGGCAAAAAGCCCGGTGTTACATACCGTTACAGCTTAAACGGGCCTGTTACCGGAAAGGGCTAAATGGGGACAGGGGCGTTTTTCTCAAGGCCCGAGGGCCCTTTCCGGTGGTGGCGGGAAGGGGGCGGTGACGCCCTCGGAAAAAAATCAGCGGGGCGGTGGTTGGGCCGCTAAGGAGGGGCGCAAGGTGGGGCCCCAGGGGGGCGCACAGGGGCGCGTAATTGGCGCCCCAAGGCCGCCACAATGGCTCCCCGAGCCCCTTTCCGGGGCTTGGAGCGGGGGCGGGAGGCGGGGTGGGCCCGGGGGCCGTGTTAGAATGTTGTCCTCTTTCCCGGCCTAGCCGGGGCTGGGGGCCGTTTCCCAGGGTGAAACGGCGGCGCCGCCGAGCTTCCCCGGTCAAACTTTTCCCCATCGGGGGTCCAATTGAGCCAAAACTCCGCCAATCCTCCCTCCCGCATTGTCATCGCTTCCCGGGAGTCCCGCCTGGCCATGTGGCAGGCTGAACATATCCAGAGCCGCCTCCAGGCCCTCTATCCCCGCACCGAAGTGGTCATCCTGGGTATGACCACCCGGGGCGACCAAATCCTGGACCGGCCCCTGTCTACCATCGGCGGCAAGGGCCTGTTCATCAAGGAACTGGAAGTGGCCATGGCGGAAGGGGCGGCCGATCTGGCGGTCCATTCCCTCAAGGACGTGCCCATGGACATGCCGGAAGGCTTCTCCCTGGCGGCCATTTCCGCCCGGGAAAATCCCCGGGACGCCTTTGTTTCCTCCAAATACGCCAGCCTGGACGACCTGCCGGAAGGGGCTGTGGTGGGCACCTCCAGCCTGCGCCGCCAGGCCATCCTGGGGGCCAAGTATCCCCATCTGCAAATCCAGAGCCTGCGGGGCAACCTGGATACCCGTATGCGCAAGCTGGACGAAGGCCAGTACGACGCCATTATTCTGGCGGCGGCCGGGTTGATTCGTCTGGGGATGAAGGACCGCATCCGGGCCGTTTTGACCCCGGAACAGTCCCTGCCCGCCCCGGGCCAGGGCGCCCTGGGCATCGAAGTCCGGGCCGACCGGGCCGAGGTGCTGGACTGGGTGGCCCCCCTCCATGATGCGGCCACCGCCCATTGTGTGCGGGCCGAGCGGGCCTTTTCCCGGGCCCTGGGGGGCAGCTGCCAGGTGCCCCTGGGGGGCTATGCCATTCTCACCGACCAGGGCCAACTCTGGCTGCGGGGCTTTGTCGCCAGCCCGGACGGCCTGTCCATGGTGGCGGACGACATCCGGGGCAATCCGGCGGAGGACGAAATCCTCGGCCAGACCCTGGCGGAACGCCTGCGGGCGGCCGGGGCCGACGCTATCCTGGCCGGTCTGAACAGCGCCGCCTGAGGGGCTGCCGGGGCCCTGGCGCCCCGGACCTTCCTCCCTGCCATGACTTCCCCCCTGTCTTCCGCCCCCGGCCCCCTGGCCGGGCGCACCGTGGCCGTCACCCGTCCCCGGGATCAGGCCGCTCCCCTGGCGGCCCGCATTGAGGCGGCGGGAGGGAAGGCCCTGATCTATCCCCTGCTGGAAATTCTGCCCGCTGATCCCCGGGCGGTGTTGGACCGGATGCCGGACCTGGCCCGGGCCTACTGTGCCTTTTTCGTCAGTCCCAACGCGGTGCAGCACAGCCTGCCCCTGATTCTGGCCCAAGGCCCTTGGCCCGCCACCCTGCTGCCCGCAGCGGTGGGGGGCGGTACGGCGGCGGCCTTGGCCCGCTTTGGCCTGGAACGGGTGGTGGCACCCCGGGAGCGCTTTGATTCTGAGGGCCTCCTGGCCCTGCCCGAATTTGGGCCGGATCGGGTCGCCGGGCAGGACGTGCTTATTTTCCGGGGGGACGGGGGCCGGGAACTGGTGGCCCAGACCCTCACGGAACGGGGCGCCCGGGTGAGCTATGTGACCTGCTATCACCGCCGCCCCCCCCAGGATGGGGCGGCGCCCCTTCTGGAGGCCTGGGGGGCGGGCGGCCTGGATGCCCTGGTGCTGTCCTCCAGCGAGGCCCTGACCAATCTCTGGGCCCTGCTGGACCCGGCGGGCCGGGCCCGGCTGGCGGCCACGCCGATATTCGTCGTCCATCCCCGTATCGCCCAGGTGGCCCGGGACCTGGGGCTGGTGCAGGTGACCGTCACCGGCCCGGGGGACGAGGGCCTTTTTGCCGGACTCTGCGCATATAATTGGTAAGCCCGAGGAAAGCCCCCTCCGGCGGCCCGGGTAGGCCGGTGGCCTGCGGTGGATCAGGGGCCGGTAGCGCCTCTGGTTCATGCTCTTGGCTTTTAGGGGGTAACCCCCCCTAGGCCCCGTGAATTCCGTTGTTTTCGTCTTTGTCCATTTCTCTCCATTCCCCCATCGCCATGCAAGCTGACGCTCCCGACGCCTCTTCCTCCTCCCCTTCCTCCCAGGCCCCGAGCCCGGAGGCGCCCCGGAATCCGGCCGCCGATCCGGCGCCGGAAGTGACGGGGAACCCTGGGCCTGCCGTTGCCCCCAATGGCTCCGGGGCCCCCCTACGGGCTACCCGGCATTGGGGCCCCTGGCTGGCCGTGGCCCTGGTGGCGGTGGTTCTGCTCGGCTGGCAGTGGGGGGAAACCCGCTACAAGCTCCATCAGGCCCAGGCCGAGCTGGCCCAGCGGGTGGAGGCGGCGGATAGCGCCAGCAAGGAAACCCGGGGGCTGGCCAAGCAATCCCAGGACGAGGTGGCCCAGCTGGAAGCCAAGATGGGCGCCCTTCAGGCCAAGCAGGATGAATTTCAAAGCCAGCAGGCTTCCCTGGCCAACCTGTACCAGGACATGGTACGCAACCGGGATGAATGGACTCTGGCGGAAATCGAACAGAGTCTGACCCTGGCGGCCCAGCAATTGCAGCTGGCGGGCAATGTGCCCGGGGCCATCCTGGCCCTCCAGGCGGCGGATACCCGGCTGGCCCGCTCCGCCCAGCCCCAGTTCCTCGGCCTGCGCCAGGTCCTCAACCGGGATCTGGCCCGGCTGCGGGCCGCGCCCCTGGCCGATTTGCCCGGGATGAGCGTGCGTCTGGAAACGGTCCTGGGCAATGTGGATCGTCTGCCCCTGGCCTTTGAAGCCCGGCCCCGTCAGGCCCGGGAGGAGGCGGGCGCCCCGGCTCCCACCTGGTGGCAGCGCCTGGGTACGGGCCTCTGGGATGAGTTGAAAGGCTTGGTGCGGGTGCAGCGTCTGGACCGCTCCGAGCCCGCCCTGCTGGCCCCGGAACAAAGCGCCTATCTGCGGGAAAACCTCAAGCTGCGCCTGCTGAACGCCCGCCTGGCCATGCTTTCCCGGGATCAATGGACCTTCCGCAGTGAGCTGAAACAGTCGGAAGCCTGGCTGGAGCGCTACTTCAACACCCAGGACCCAGGGGTGGCCAATGCCCTGAGCACGGTGCGCCAGCTGGCCGGGACCGACCTGATGATCAATCTGCCCGACCTCAATGACAGCCTGGGAGCGGTGCGTAACCTGAAACTGGGCAAGGAGGCGGGCAAATGAAGGGCCTTTCCTGGTTTATCCTCCTCTTCGCCCTGGCGGCGGGCTTGGCCCTGGCGGCCCAGGGCAACGGGGGCTATGTGCTGGTGGTGCTGCCCCCCTGGCGGGTGGAAATGACCCTGAATCTGGTGCTGGTGGCCCTGGGACTCCTGTTCCTGGCCGCCTACCTGGTGCTCCGGGGTCTGTCCCTGGCCTATGCCCTGCCGGGCAAGGTGAGCGAATTCCGTCTGCGCCGGACCCGGGAAAAGGCGGGCAATGCCTTCCAGGAAAGCGTCCAGCGTTGGCTGGAAGGGCGTTACGGCCAAGCCCAGAAGCGGGCCGGAGACGCCTGGGAAGGGGGCTACGCGCCCCAGCTGTCGGCCTTGGTGGCGGCTCGGGCCGCCCACGCCATGCGCCAGGAAGAGAACGAAGCCCTCTGGCTGGAACGGGCCCGGGACGGGGAAACGGAACCTTCCGTGGCCCGCCTCATGGTGGAAGCGGAATTTTGCCTGGATGCCCGGGATTTCACCGGGGCAGCCGCCGCCCTGGAACAGGTGCAGGCCCGCTCCGGGCGCCATCTGGCGGCCATGCGCCTGGAACTCAAGGCCCAGCAAGGGCGCAAGGATTGGCCCCAGGTGCTGCGCCTGGCCCGGCAGTTGGAAAAGCGCCGCGCCCTGGCCCCGGAACTGGCCCGGGAAATCAAGCTCCAGGCCCATCGGGAGGCCATCCGCCTGCGGGAAGACGACGGCGGCCTGCTCCTCGCCTACCTGCGCGGGGTGCCGGAAGAAGAACTTCATCCCCGGCTGGTGGCCAGCGCCGCCCGGGCCCTATATCAGCAGGGCGCCCGGGCCGAAGCCCTGGGCCTGGTGGAAGGCCGCCTGGAAAAGGCCTGCGCCGAGGATGCCTGCTGGAGTCCGGAATTGGTGCGGCTCTACGGGGAGTGGGGCGAGGGGGATGTGACCGCCCGCATTGCCCGGGCCGGGAAATGGTTGCAACAACGGCCCCAGGATGGGGAACTGTTGCTGGCCCTGGGGCGTCTCTGTCTTAAGCAACGGCTGTGGGGCAAGGCCCAGAATTATCTGGAGGCCTCCCTTTCCGTCGCCGAAAGTGGGGAAGCCCATCGGGAACTGGCCCGTCTCTTTGAGGCGACGGATCGGAGCGATGCGGCCAATGCCCACTACCGGGCCAGCCAGGAAGTCCCGATGGCGCCGGGCCGTTGATTTTTGTCCCCTTTTCCGGGGAAGATAAGCAAACCGCCACCACACCTTCCGGGGGAAAGGACGCCACAATGCTGGGACTGGATTTACGCAAAATCTACAATTTCTATCCGGTGGAGCCCCCACCGGACCCGGCGGCCCTGCCCACCGGGGGGGACATTTATTATGAGTGTCTGGACTGCACCACCATCGTCAATTCCGTGCCCCACCTGAAGAGCGCCTGCGCCTGCGGCAATCTGGCGGGGAGCGGCGGCAATCTGACGGTGAAAGACCCGAGCCGGGTGCGGGTGGTGCGGGGCAAGCTGAAATAAGTGTTCTCTGACCGAACTGAGGTTCGGCCCAAAAAAAGGAGCCCAAGGGCTCCTTTTTTAATGGTCGGGGAAAGGGGGGCAGGGACCGGGCCAGGAGGCACTGTGGCCCGGGTTTTCCCGGTAACCTTCGTCGTCCTAGACCCAGTCCCGGGGCGGGAGAAAGTCGGTGTAGAGGGCCGCTTCCGGGCTGCCCGGCTCGGGCTGCCAGTCGTAGCGCCATTTCACCACCGGGGGCAGGGACATGAGGATGGATTCGGTGCGGCCCCCGGACTGGAGGCCGAACAGGGTGCCCCGGTCCCAGACCAGGTTGAATTCCACATAGCGGCCCCGGCGATAGGCCTGGAAGTCCCGTTCCCGTTCCCCGTAGGGCAGGTTGCGGCGTTTTTCCAGGAGGGGCGGGTAGGCCAGGAGAAAGGCGTCCCCCACACTGCGGGTCAGGGCGAAGCAGCGCTCGAAGCCCCCCTCATTCAGGTCGTCGTAGAAAATGCCCCCCACCCCCCGGGCTTCCTGGCGGTGTTTTAGATAGAAATATTCGTCGCACCAGCGCTTGTAGCGGCTATGAACGTCCGGGCCGAAGGGGGCCAGGGCTTCCTGGCAGGTGCGGTGGAAATGCTGGGCATCTTCGGCAAAGCCGTAGTAGGGGGTGAGATCCATGCCGCCGCCGAACCACCAGATGGGCTGGTCATCCGAACCGGCCCGGGGATGGGCGATGAAAAAGCGCACATTCATGTGGGCCGTGGGGCAATAGGGATTGCGGGGGTGGAGCACCAGGGAAACCCCCATGGCCTCGTAGCGGCGCCCGGCCATTTCCGGGCGCACGGCGGTGGCGGAGGCGGGCAGGGCAGCGCCGGCCACGTGGGAGAAATTTACTCCGCCCCGTTCAAAGAGATTGCCCTCTTCGATCAGCCGGCTGACGCCACCGCCCCCTTCCGGCCGCTGCCAGGCGTCCCGGCGAAAGGGCTGGCCGTCCTGGGCGGAGAGGGCCTGGACCAGGCGCTCCTGGAGGTCGGTGAGGTAGGTGAGAACGGGGGCGGTTTGGGGGGTGTCGGGGGTCATGGACGTCTTTTTTTAGGAATGATCGGAACGGCGGCGTTGGGGCGTGCCGGGGCCCGGGGTCTCCGGGCCGGGTTCGCTGGTCGCCAGCTGGTAACGGTTGCGGCCCGCCTGCTTGGCTTGATACATGGCCGTGTCCGCCTGGCGGATAAGGGTGGCCACGCTGGGGGGCAGCCGGTCTTCCGGGCCCACACAGGCGATGCCGATGGAGACGCCGATATGGATTTCCTGACCGTTGATCAGGAAGGGTACGTCAATGGCGTCCAGGCAGCCCTGGGCGATGCGTTCCGCGACCCGGTGGGCGAGGTCGATATCGGTGAGGAGAATAATGAATTCATCCCCCCCCTGGCGCACCACCATGTCTTCCCGGCGCACGCAGCTGCACAGGCGCAGGGCCACCTCCTGCAACACCCGATCCCCCATGTCGTGGCCCCAGCGGTCATTGACCGTCTTGAAGCCGTCCAGGTCCAGGAACAGGAGGGCCAGGTGGTGGGGGTGGGTGGCCATGACCGCCAGTTCCGCTTCCAGCTTTTCCGTCAGGGGGTCCCGATTGGCCAGGCCCGTGAGGGCGTCCCGGCGGGCCATGGCCGCCAGCTGGGCTTCCTGGGCGGCCAGCTTGAGCTGGAGCTGGTTGAAGCTGGTGGCCACCCGGGCAATTTCCTTCAAGGGGGGCACGGGCAGGGGCTGGGCCGGATGGGTGCCTTCCGCCATGCCTTGTAGCTGGTTGGCCAGGGCCGCCAGGGGGGCCATGAGCCGGTTTACCGCCCAGAGCAGGAGGAGCAGCAGGGGCAGGCCAATGCCCATGGCCAGGAGCACCGTGTTGCGCACCGCATTGTTCGCCGGGGCCAGGGCCTCCTTGGCGGGCAGGCGGGCGGTGAGAACCCAGCCCACATGGGGCACATCCACGCTGGTAACCAGCTCTTCCGCTCCCTGGGCGTTGCGTTCAATACCCACGCCCCGGTGGCCGATGGCGATCTGGTCGTGCAAGGGGTCCTGGCCCGGCAGGGGCAGGGGGGCCAGGGTCAGGGCGGGGTCGGTGCCGGTGACAAAGGCGTTGTCCCGGGGCGCCATGAGTTCGTAGGTGCCCCCCCGGCCGGGCCGGGCGGTGATGATCTGGTCCAGGAAACCCGGGGTGTCCAGGGGGGTGACCCCCAGCACCACGGCCAGGAGATGCTGGCCCCGGTCATAGAGGGGGGTGGCTATGGCCAGGGAAGGGTGGCTGGTGGCCCGGGCCTTCAGGGGCTTGCTGAAATAGGTGTGGCGGGTGGCGGTGGCGCCGATGAACCAGTCCCGGTCCGTAAAGCTCAGGGGCCGGTTGGGCAGCACCGGGGTTTGGGCCAGCAGGGGGCCCCCGTCCGCCGGCACGATCATGAGCCCGGTGGGGAACAGGGTGTAAATGGCCCGCCGCTCCTCCAGCCAGCGTTGCAGGGCTGGCCGGTCCTGGAGCAATTCCTGGGGAATATTGGCCGCCACCTTTTCCAGCCCTTCCTTGCGCAGGGCCAGCTTGCTACCGATGTCCCGGGCGATGAAGGTGGTGGTGTCCAGCTGCTGCTGCAACACTTCCCGGACTATGTCCGCCTTCAGCCGGTAGGCGGCGATGAAGGTAATGCTGGCCCCGGTGGTGAGGAACAGGGCAATGATCAACAGGGCGATGCGTCCCCGCAAACTGCGGGGACAAAGGGGGCACCAGCGGTCGATCCAGGAAGGTCGGGCGGCCAAGGAAGGCTGATCGTTGTCCGCAGCCACGGCCGTTAGTGGGCGATGGCCCGGTAGCCGATATCCCGGCGGTACTGCATGCCCTCAAAGCGGATCTGATTGACCACTTCATAGGCCCGCTTCTGGGCCAGTTTGACGCTGTCCCCCAGGGCGGTGACACAGAGTACCCGGCCCCCGGCGGTGACCGCCTGGTCGCCCTGGAGGGCGGTGCCGGCGTGGAAGACGTGCACGTCTTCACCAAAGCTGTTGCCCTGGGCCGGCAGACCCACGATCACGTCCCCCTTTTTCGGGGTCTCCGGGTAGTTGGCGGCCGCCAGCACCACCCCCAGGGCGATGCGCCGGTCCCACTCGGTTTCGATCTGGTCCAGGGTGCCGCTCACCCCGTGTTCCAGGAGCTTCAGGAAATCGGACTTGAGCCGCATCATGATCGGCTGGGTTTCCGGGTCTCCCATGCGGCAATTGAATTCCAGGGTTTTCACCGAGCCGTCCTTGCCGATCATGAGACCGGCGTAGAGGAAGCCGGTGAAAGGAATACCGTCCGCCTCCATGCCCCGCACCGTGGGCAGGATGATTTCCCGCATGACCTTGGCGTGGACCTGGGGCGTGACCACCGGGGCCGGGGAATAGGCGCCCATGCCGCCGGTGTTGGGGCCCGTGTCCCCTTCGCCGATGCGCTTGTGGTCCTGGCTGGAGGCCAGGGGCAGAACATTTTTGCCGTCCACCATGACAATGAAGCTGGCTTCTTCCCCGTCCAGGAAGTCCTCGATCACCACCCGGGCCCCCGCATCCCCCAGCTTGTTGCCGGAGAGCATGTCGTCAATGGCGGCATGGGCCTCTTCCAGGCTCATGGCCACCACCACCCCCTTGCCCGCGGCCAGACCGTCGGCCTTGATCACAATGGGGGCGCCCCGGCCATCCACGTAGGCGTGGGCGGCGGCGGTGTCGGAGAAGGTTTCAAAGGCGGCGGTGGGAATCTGGTGCCGGGCCATGAAGCGCTTGGCGAAATCCTTGGAAGATTCCAGCTGGGCGGCTTCCTTGGTGGGGCCAAAAATTTTCAGACCCCGGGCTCGGAACAGATTGACCACCCCGGCGGCCAGGGGCGCTTCCGGCCCCACCAGGGTGAGGTGGATGCCTTCCTTGACGGCGAAATCCGCCAGGGCCTCCGGGTCCGTAATCGGCAGATTTTCCAGTTCCGGTTCCCGGGCCGTGCCCGCGTTGCCCGGGGCCACGTAGATTTTCTGAACCCCGGAAGTCTGGGCCAATTTCCAGGCCAGGGCGTGTTCCCGGCCACCGGAGCCAATGACGAGTAATTTCATGGTGAGGACTCTTGCAAGACGAAAGGGAGAGGGGGCTTCCCGGAGAAGCGGACCCGCCAGTTAGAAGCGGATCTTGCCCCAGAAAAAGAGAATGTTACCGAATCCCCGGCCCCCCGGCACGTAGGCGGATTCTAAGGAGAAGCGGCCGTGCTCCAGGGAAGCCATGGGCAGCACGGCGGGAATGGGGGTGTAATGGCCGATGTCGGAGCGGGCGGTGAGAAAGGCCGTATAGCCCAGGCCCCCCTTCCATTCCCGGCCCAGGGGCCAGTAGGTCTTGTAGCCGTAACCGGCCATGTATTCGGGCCGGCTGTGGGAATCCTGGAATTCCATCACATACAGGCCATGCCAGTCCCCGTCCCGGTCATACATGCCCTTGCCGATGCCCAGGCCCCAGGGATCTTCGTTAAAGCTGTCGATCTTTTCCCGGGTATAGGCGAAGCGGAAATGATGGGTATGTAGGGGAATGTAGAGTTCCGGACTGCCCTGCTGCCAGATGTCCTGGATGCGCTGGCTGGCCCGGTAGAACCAACCCTGGGCTTCCACCGTCTTGGTTTCCAGGGGCGTCAGGTCAGCGGCCGGGGCCGCCTCTTCCCCCTGGGCGAAGCCGGCCAGCCCCAGGCCGAGGGCCAGGAGCAGGGGGCGCCAGAAGGAAGGGGCAACCATGGGAGGGCTTAGTGGCGGAAGTGGCGGGCGCCGGTGAAGACCATGGCCAGACCGTGTTCGTCCGCTGCCGCGATGACTTCCGCGTCCCGCACGGAGCCGCCGGGCTGGATTACCGCCAGGGCACCGGCTTCGGCCAGCACATCCACCCCGTCCCGGAAGGGGAAGAAGGCGTCGGAAGCTACACAGGAACCGGCCAGGGACAGGCCCGCGTTCTGGGCCTTGATGGCGGCGATGCGGGTGGAATCCACCCGGCTCATTTGGCCAGCGCCCACCCCCAGGGTCATGCCGCCGCCACAGAAGACAATGGCGTTGGATTTGACGAACTTGGCCACCCGGTAGGCGAAGAGCAGGTCTTCCAGTTGGGCGTCGGTGGGGGCCTTCTTGGTCACCACCTTGAGATGGTCGGGCTGCACATTGAACATGTCCGGGGTTTGGACCAGCAGGCCGCCGCCGATGCGCTTCAGTTCAAAGGCCTGGTAGACCCGTTCCAGGGGCACTTCCAGAACCCGCAGGTTTTGCTTGGCGGAGAGCAGGGCCCGGGCGGCGTCGGTGAAGCCCGGGGCGATGATCACTTCGACGAAATGCTTGCGGGCGCCCATGGCGTTCACCACATCCACATCCACCGTGCCGTTGAAGGCGATGATGCCGCCGAAGGCAGAGGTGGAGTCGGTCTTGAAGGCCTTTTCATAGGCTTCCAGATGGGCGGCGCCGATGGCCACGCCACAGGGATTGGCGTGCTTGACGATGACGCAGGCCGGGGTGGTGAAGGTCTTGACGCATTCCCAGGCCGCATCCGCATCCGCGATGTTGTTGTAGGACAGTTCCTTGCCCTGCAACTGGGTGAAGTTGGCGATGCCCCCGGCCACCGGTTCCGGATCCCGGTAGAAGGCGGCCTTTTGGTGGGGATTTTCCCCGTAGCGCAGCACTTCGATCCGGTCGTAGGCGGTGTGGAAGGCGGCGGGGAACTGCTGGGGCTGATTCTGTTCGTCCAGACTGGTGAGCCAGTTGGCGATGGCGGAATCGTAGCGGGCGGTGTGGGTGAAAGCCTTCTTGGCCAGGGAGAAACGGGTCTCCAGGGTCAGGGCCCCTTCATGGGCGTGCATTTCGTCCAGCAGGGGCTGGTAGTCCGCCGGATCGGTGACGATGGCCACACCAGCGTAATTCTTGGCGGAGGAACGGACCATGGCCGGACCGCCGATGTCGATGTTTTCAATGGCATCCGCCAGGGTAACGTCGGGCTTGGCCACCGTTTCCCGGAAGGGATAGAGATTGACGCACACCAGATCAATCATGGGAATGCCATGCTTTTCGATGGTGGCCATGTGGGCGGGCAGGTCCCGGCGGGCCAGAATGCCGCCGTGCACCTTGGGGTGCAGGGTCTTCACCCGGCCATCCAGCATTTCCGGAAAACCCGTGTAGTCGCCGATCTCGGTGACGGTCAGACCGGCTTCCCGCAGCATTTTGGCGGTGCCGCCGGTGGACAGCAGTTTCACGCCCTGGGCGGCCAGGCCCTGGGCAAATTCGAGAACGCCCCGTTTGTCGGAAACGGAGATCAAAGCTTGACGGATTTTCATGATGTCGGTTGTGAAGTGAATGTGTGTGGCGGAATGAAAACGATGGGGCAAAAAAGAGGGGGAGCCAGCTCAGGCGATGAGCTGGTACTCCACCAGTTTCTTGCGCAGGGTGTTACGGTTAATGCCCAGAATTTCGGCGGCCAGGGTCTGGTTGCCTCCGGCTTGGGCGAGTACGACTTGTAGCATGGGTTTTTCCACGCTTTTCAGCACCATGTCGTAGACGGCGGCGGGTTTTTCCCCGTCCAGGTCCCGGAAATACTGTTCCAGAGCCCCGTAAACGCAGGTGGAAATATCATTGTTACGGCTCATGGCCTCCCTGCCTTCTCTCAAAAATAACCCGTCGGCCGTCCCTTGCCCCGTCGAAACGCGGAGTTAGGCGGCCAGATCTCGGGGTGCTGCTGCGGATGCCGGAATCTCCCCTGCCTCCGGCGCGTACTGCAAACGCTCACCCTGGTCCGCCAGGGCGAAGAAGAAATCGTTGACCGCCTGCTGCTGCATTTCCAGGGTGGGCAACTGATTCATGTGATGGCGGAAATGGGCCGAGCCCACCAGGCCCCGGGTGTACCAGGAAATATGCTTGCGGGCGATGCGCACCCCGGCTTCCACCCCGTAGAAACTATAGAGATCGTCCAGGTGGGCCAGGAGAATCCGGTGAATTTCCCGCACTTCCGGAGCGGGCAGGGTCTGACCGGTTTTCAGATAGTGTTCGATTTCCCGGAAAATCCAGGGGCGGCCCTGGGCGGCCCGGCCCACCATGACCCCGTCCGCCCCGGTGTAATCCAGGACCTGCTTGGCTTTTTCCGGGGAGGTGATGTCCCCGTTGGCGATGATGGGAATGGTGGCGGCGGCTTTAACCGCCCGGATGGTGTCGTATTCCGCTTCCCCGGTGTACTGCTGGCAGCGGGTGCGACCGTGGATGGTGAGGGCCCGGATGCCGGCGGCCTCCGCGATGTTCAGGATGGACAGGGCATTGCGGTTTTCCGCGTCCCAGCCGGTGCGGATTTTCAGGGTCACCGGGGTGTCAGGCACGGCCTGCACCACCGCTTCCAGAATGCGCTGCACCAGGGGCTCGTCCCGCAGCAGGGCGGAGCCGGCCATCACATTGCAGATTTTCTTGGCCGGGCAGCCCATGTTGATGTCGATAATCTGGGCGCCCCGGCTCACGTTGTAGCGGGCTGCCTCGGCCATCATGGCCGGATCGGCACCGGCGATCTGCACGGAAATGGGGGCCGCTTCCCCTTCGTGATTGGCCCGGCGCTGGGTCTTTTTGCTGCCGTAGAGCAGGGAATTGGACGTGACCATTTCGGACACCGCCAGACCGGCGCCCAATTGCTTGCAGAGCTGCCGGAAGGGCCGGTCCGTAACCCCCGCCATGGGAGCGACGAAGAGGTTGTTGCGCAAAGTGTGGCCAACAAATTCCATGGCGGCAAAAAGCTCTCGGTTCAAGCGGTTAGCAACGGGCAACGGGCGCAAGGGGGGCGGGACGTGCCGGTGGGACAGGGGAGGCCGCGTCCTTGGAAAGGGGGCGGCAAGGGGGCGAATTGTACTCCACCCGGCGCTTAAAAAATAGTCACCCGGCCGGGTGGGGGTAGGAATCCCCCTACCCGGGCCCTGGGACTGGGTTTGGCCTCAGGCTTAGGTTCGGTCAAGACTCTGGCCTGAGCCCATTAGGGCCAGGCCCGGGCGCCCCAGATCATGCGCTTGGCGACGAAATGACGGGCCGCTGGGAATAGGTCCAGGGCAGTGAGGCCCAGGCCCCGGACCAGGCGCAGGGCGGGCTGGTCGTTGGAGAAGAGGCGCACGATGGTGTCGGTGAACAGGGCGCCCCCCTGCCGGTCCGCCCGGCGTCCGGCGGCATAGGCCGCCAGTCGCCCGGCTTCCCCTGGATCGTCCCCGGGGCGGCCTGCATTGAGGCGCTTGGCCAGTTCCCAGGCATCCCGCAAACCCAGATTAAAGCCCTGGCCGGAGACCGGGTGCAGGGTCTGGGCGCTGTTGCCCACCCACACTTCCCGGCCTCGGACCAGGGTGGGACGTACCCGCAGGGCCAGGGGAAAGTGGGAACGGGGCCCCACGGCAGTGAAGCGGTGGCGCTGGCCGAAACGTTCCTGGAGCACGGCGAGGAAGGTCTCGTCGTCCAAGGCCAGAAGATGGGCCGCTTCCGTGTCCTTGACGGTGAAGACTAT
Source organism: Rhodocyclaceae bacterium (assembly GCA_041907765.1). GTDB lineage: Bacteria > Pseudomonadota > Gammaproteobacteria > Burkholderiales > Rhodocyclaceae > Azospira. The sequence continues at coordinate 167,470 of JAYRGQ010000001.1, forward strand.
GGCGAAACCGTCTTCCAGGGGCAGGAGGGCCAGGGGCCCCCCCGGGGTGAAGCGTTCCCAGGCCCGGCTGCCGTGGCTGCCAGCAATGCCCACCTCGGCCAGCAGTGCCTGCTGGCCGTATTCCCGCACCGGTACTTCCGGATCGTCATAGGGGGTGCCTTCCCCGTGCACCAGCAGGGGGGCCCGGAGGGTGGTTGCCCCGGCGGGGCCGGTGAGCTGAACGGTCACCGCCCCCGCTTCTGCCTGAATCTGGGTGACCTGGTGGCCGTGCCAGAGGCTGAGCTTGGGGGCGGTATCCAGCTGGGCGTCCAGGGCCTGGGCCACAGCCCCGTAGCGCAGCACGTAGCCCAGGGCGGGCAGCCCGTAATCCCGGGCGTGCATCAGGGTGCGGCCAAAGCCGCCCCGCTGGGAGACGTGGATTTCTTCAATGGGGGTGGCGGCGGCCGTGTTCCAGGCCCCCAGTTGCCCCAGGAGCTGGCGGGCACCGTGGGACAGGGCCAGGGCCCGGGGATCGCCCCCGTAGCTGCCCCGGGGGGCTTTATCCACCAGGGCCACCCGGCGCCCGCCCCGGGACAGGCCCAGGGCCAGGGTCATGCCCACCGGACCGGCCCCGAGAATGATGATTTCCGGCGTTTCCCGGGAGGCGTCCGGGGTGGTTTGGGGCTCAGGCGTCATGACCCATCACCGCTTCAATGTCCGCCACGGTTTTGGGGGCGGTGGTGTAGACCGCACAGCCGTCGGCGGTGATGAGAATGTCGTCCTCAATGCGGATGCCGATGCCAGCCAGGGCGTCGGGTATTCCCGGGCCGGGACGCAGGTAGAGGCCCGGTTCCACGGTCACGGTCATGCCCGGTTGCAGCAAGGCCCAGCTGTCCCCGTCCTTGTAGGGGCCCGCGTCATGCACGTCCAGGCCCACCCAGTGGCCGGTGCGGTGCATGTAGAAGGGTTTGTAGTCCCCGTTTTCCAGGAGGCCATCCACGCTGCCCTGGAGCAGGCCCAGGTCCACCAGGCCCTGGGTCAGCACCCGCAGGGTGGCTTCGTGGGGCGCCATAAAGGCCACGCCGGGGCGGGAGGCGGCGATGGCGGCGGCCTGGGAGGCCAGGACGATTTCATAGACGTCCTTTTGCACCGGGCTGAAATGGCCGTTCACCGGGAAGGTCCGGGTAATGTCCGAGGCGTAGCCCTCCACTTCGCAGCCCGCGTCAATGAGCACCAGATCCCCGTCTTTCAAGGCTTGGTGGTTGCTGTCGTAGTGCAGGGTGCAGGCGTTCCGCCCCCCCGCCACAATGGGATTGAAGGAGTGGCCATCGGCCCCCAGGCGGCGGAATTCGTAGCTCAGTTCCGCTTCCAGCTGATATTCCATCATCCCCGGGCGGCAGGCCCGCATGGCCCGCAGGTGGCCGGCGGAGCCAATGGCGGCGGCCTTGCCCATGACGGCGATTTCGTGGTGATCCTTGACCCGGCGCATGGCGTCCAGGCGGGAGCGCAGATCCCGGATTTCCTCCGGTGCCCGTTTGCCGGCCCGGGCCTGGGCCCGCACCCCGTTCAAGGCCGTGGCGATGCGCTCATCCCAGGCGTTGTCGTGGCCCAGGGAGTGCCACAGGGCGGGACGGTCCGCCATCAGTTCCGGCAGGCGGGCATCCAGCTCGTTGATGGAATAGGCGGCGTCGAAGCCGAAGGCCGTGCGGGCCCCTTCCGGACCGTAGCGGAAGCCCTGCCAGATTTCCTGTTCCTCATCCTTGTCCCGGCAGAAAAGAATGCTTTGGGGGGCTTCCCCGGGGTGGCGGGGGCCAGCCAGGACCAGCACCGCTTCCGGTTCGGGAAAGGCGGTGAGATACCAGAAGTAGGAGTCCGCCCGGTAGGGGTGGTAGTTGTCCCGGTTGCGGGGGCGTTCGGGGGCGGTGGGGATGATCGCCAGCCCGGCGCCCATGTCCGCCAGCAGGCGGGCCCGGCGGGCGGCGTAGGGAGCGAGGTGGGAAGCTTGCATGGGAAATGTCCTGGCAAAAGGTCCGGGAATGGAAAGTTAGGGGGCGGTCGGGGCGCTGAGTTCCCGGTCCAGGCTGGCCAGCCGTTCCGGTGTACCCACGTCTTCCCAGCGGCCCGGGTGCAATTCGCCCCCCAGGCGGCTCCCGTCGGCGGCCTGGCGCAACAGGGGCGCCAGCTTGGCCCCCTGATGGGGCGGGGTGTGGGCGAACAGGGCGGGATGGTAAACCCCCAGGCCGCTGTAGGTGTAGCGCACCGGGCCCCCGTTGCCCACCTGGCCCCGGTCATCCAGGGCAAAATCCCCCTGGGGATGGTGGGGCGGATTGGGCACCAGGACGATGTGGGCCAGGTTATTGCCCAGGTCCAGCTGTCGGGCCCGGGGGAAGGGCCAATCGCAGTAAACGTCTCCGTTGACCACGAGAAAAGGTGCGTCTCCCAGGAGGGGCAGGGCGGTGGCAATCCCCCCGGCGGTTTCTAGGGCCCCGGGGGGCTCGGGGGAGTAGGCGATGTGCAGGCCCCAGGCCTCGCCCTGGCCCAGGGCGGCTTCGATCTGAGCCCCCAGGTGGGCGTGGTTGATGACCACCTCCCGGAACCCGGCGGCGGCCAGACGTTCCAGGTGCCAGACAATGAGGGGCTTGCCCCCTACGGCCAGGAGGGGCTTGGGGCAGCGGTCGGTGAGGGGGCGCATGCGTTCCCCCCGCCCGGCGGCCAGAATCATGGCTTTCATGGGCCGATCCTAGAAGGTGTAGCCGACCTGGCTGACGCTGGGCTCCAGTTCCTCCAGCAGGCGCCAGAGGGGACGCAGTTCCCCGTAGCGTTCGCAGGTGCGGCGCAGGTAGGCCATGACCCGGGGCATATCTGCCAGATAGCCGTCCTTGCCGTCCCGGTGGTAGAGCCGGGCGAAAATGCCCAGGACTTTGAGCTGGCGCTGGGCCCCCATCCACTCGTAATCCCGGTAGAAATCGTCGAAGGCGGCGGGCACGGGCAGCTTGGCCCGGCGAGCCAGTTCCCAATAGCGGATTACCCAATCCAGCTCCTGTTCTTCCTCCCAGCTGATATAGGCGTCCCGGAACAGGGACACGGGGTCGTAGGTGAGGGGGCCGTACACCGCGTCCTGGAAGTCGATCACCCCTGGATTGGGTTCGCTCACCATGAGGTTGCGGGAGTGGTAATCCCGGTGCACATAGCCCTGGGGCTGGGCCAGCACATTGGCCAGGAGCTTCTCTTTGGCCGTCTGCCAAACCTTTTCCTGGGCCGGGGTGAGGGTCTTGCCCAGGTGTTGGCGCACATACCAATCGGGGAAAAGGTCCAGTTCCCGTTCCAGCAGGGGCCGGTCATAGGCGGGCAGGACCCCGGGCTGGCTGGCCTGCTGGATGCGGACCAGGGCGGTGAGGGCTTCCCCATACAGGGCCGGAGCGTTTTCCCCATTCAACACGGAGAGATAGGTGGTGTTACCCAGGTCGGAGAGAAGCAAAAAGCCCAGTTCCAGGTCCTGGGCCAGGACCCGGGGTACATGGACGCCAGCGGCGGCGAACAGGGCGCCCACCTTCAACCAGGGGCGGCAATCTTCCTGTTCCGGCGGGGCATCCATGACAATCAGGGAGGGCCGTCCGTCGGCGAACTGGAGGCGGAAGTAACGGCGAAAACTGGCGTCCGCCGAAGCGGGTTGAATATCCAGGGATTCTCCCGGGTACTGGCGGGCAATCCAGTCCCGCAGCAGCTGATTGCGCGGCATGCCGCTTCTCCTTCAAGGGTTGATGCTAAAATGGCGCGATTTTAGCACCCGCACCGGGCCTTCTTCCCCGGGCTAGAAAACGAATATTCCATGGTCTTTCCCCGACGCCCGCTGGCACTCCTGATCTGCTGTGGCTTTGCCGGGGCCGTCGGTGGCCCCTTGGCGACAACGGCCCAGGCCGGTACTTTACCGCCCCTGGCGGTGGATCCGGCCCTGCTCGGCTTGCCGCCTTTACCCCCCAAAGCGACTGATCTGACGCCGGCCCGTGCCGTGGTGCAGCCCGTGACCACAGCGCCGCCTCCGGCCGCCACCCCTTTGCCGGAAGTGGCCCCGCCCGCGACGACCCCCGCCGCCCGGCCATCCCGTGCGGCGGCGCCGGATAGCGCTGCCGATCTGCCCCAGGCCGCGCCGCCCCGCCGCTCCCGCAAGACGGCCGCGCCCCGGCCCACGTCGGTGGCCGGACCGGCCCCGGCGCCCCAAGCCCAGCCAGCCGCTCCGGCGGCCTCCGTGGCCGCCCCTGAGCCCGCCGTGGGGGAGGAAACGCCCCTGGACGTGAGTACCAATCTGCCCCTGGCCATGCGTCGGGCGGAGGATGAGAGCGGGGAAAATGCCCGGCTCACCGGGGCGGATACGGGCCCGGGCCTGTCCCTGCGCCTCACCAAATCCATGCCGCCCCTGCCCAAGAACGGGGACGCCCGCCCCACCTTCCTGGCGGCGGACAAAATGTACGGGGTCAATGACCGGGAATCCATCCTGGAGGGCAACGGGGAACTGCGCCGTTACGGCTCCGTGCTCACCGCCGACAAAATGACCTTCCACCAGGTGGAAGACGAGGTGGATGCGGAAGGCAATGTGGTCCTGACCCAGGAAAATAGCGTCATTTCCGGTCCCAAGTTGCACATGAAACTGGGGGATAAGATTGGGGCTTTCCAAAGCCCCAGCTATACCTTCCAGCAGGAAGTCACCCAGGAAATTATGGGGCTGCCCATGACCGTGGGTAAGGTGTATGGCAAGAAGATCGTGGAGGGCCGGGGCCAGGCCGATTCCATCGACTTCCAGGGGGAAGACCATTACCAGCTGAACAATGCCACCTACACCACCTGTAAGCCGGGCAATGACGACTGGTATTTGAAAACCGATACCCTCAACCTGGATTACGAGCAGGAGGTGGGGGCGGGCCGGGCGAGTACTTTGTATTTCAAGAACAAGCCCATTTTTTACATGCCGTCCATGGACTTCTCCTTAGCGGATAAGCGCCAGTCCGGTTTGCTGCCTCCTACCTTCGGCAGTACCTCCACCGGGGGCATGGACATCACCCTGCCCTATTACTGGAATATCGCCCCCAATTACGATGCCACGGTGATTGGTCGGGAAATTACCAAGCGGGGGCTGCAACTGGGGACGGAAGTCCGCTATCTGAATTACAACAATAACGGCACGTTCCGTTATGAAAATTTGGCCAATGACCGTTTGGCCGGAATGACTCGGAGTGCATTGTTCTGGCAACACACCCAGAATTTTGGTTATGGCCTATTCGGTAGTTTGAACATTAACAAGGTCTCCGACGATAATTACTTCACTGACCTGTCCAGCCGTATCGGCATTTCCTCCCAAAGCAACCTAGCCCGGGAGGGCAACCTTTCTTACAGTTCCACCTGGTGGAATGCCCAGGCCCGGGTGCTCCATTACCAGACCTTGCAGACGGACCCGGCCAATCCGGTGACCAAGCCCTATAGTCTGCAACCCCAGCTGACCTTGAACGCCCGCCGTCCCGATTATCTGGGGGGCACGGACGTGGCCCTGTACGGCCAATACACGGACTTTGAGCATCCCACTTTTGACGTGGGTAAGCGGACCGTGCTGTATCCCCAGCTGTCCCTGCCCATGATCACTTCCGGGTATTACGTGACCCCCAAGATCGGGCTGCACATGACCCGCTACGATCTGACCCGGCGCACCACTACGGGGGACGACAACATTACCCGGGATCTGCCCATTTTCAGCGTGGATGCGGGGGCGACCTTTGAACGGCCCCTGGCCCTCTTCGGTCGGGATTACGTCCAGACCCTGGAACCCCGGCTGTACTACCTGAATGTGAAGGCCAAGAACCAGGACAATATTCCCCTCTTTGATACGGGGCTGGCGGACTTCAATTTCGGGCAAATTTTCTCGGAAAACATTTATTCCGGCCAGGACCGGATCGCGGACGCCAATCAGCTGACGGCGGCGGTGACTTCCCGTCTGGTGGATCCCAATACGGGGGTGGAATACCTGAAGGGCATGGTGGGCCAGCGGCTCTATTTCCGGGATCAGGTGGTGACCCTGAATCAGGGGGACGCGCTGCGCACCAACCGCACCTCCGATTTTCTCGCCGCCCTGTCTGGCCGGGTACTGCCCAAGATTTATACGGATTCCGCCATCCAGTACAACCCCAATGACAAGCGTACCGAGCGCTTCACCCTGTCCGGCCGCTATCAGCCGGATACGGGGAAGGTCTTGAACGCGGGTTATCGCTTCACCCGGGATCTCTTGAAACAGGTGGACTTCTCCGGCCAATGGCCCCTTTCCGGCGGCTGGAGCGGGGTGGGCCGTTACAACTACTCCATCCAGGACAAGCGCATCATCGAAGCGGTGGGGGGCATGGAATACAACGGGGGCTGCTGGGTCAGCCGGGTGGTGCTGCAACGCTACGCCACCACCACCGGTTCTTCCTCCACCGCCTTCTTCGTCCAGTTGGAGCTGAACGACTTCTCCCGGATCGGCTCCAATCCCCTGGATATTCTGCGCCGTTCCATCCCCGGCTACGGCCGCATCAATCAGCCGGCCGCCGATCCCGTATTCGGCAGCCAATAATTCCTAGCGAGATTGCCATGAAGCGTCTGCTGTTTTGTCTGTTTCTCCTCAGCCTGGCGGGCCTGGTCCGGGCCGCCCCCCCTCTGCCCCAGGAACCGGTGGAGGCGGATCGGGTGGTGGCGGTGGTCAATGACGAAGTGATTACCCTCCACGAACTGCAAAGCCGCCTGGATTCGGTGGTGAGCCAGCTGAAGCGCCAGGGCACGGAGCTGCCGCCCAAGGAAGTGCTGCAAAAGCAGATGCTGGAACGGATGATCATGGACCGGATCCAGGTGCAATACGCCAAGGAAAACGGTCTCCATGTGGAGGACGGGGAACTGGATATGGCCATCAACCGGATTGCGGCCAATAACAAAATGACCCCGGACCAGTTCCGTAAGGCCCTGGAAAAAGACGGGGTGGCTTTCGTCAAATTCCGGGAGGAAATTCGGGACGAAATGCTCATCTCCCGGCTGAAAAACCGGGAAGTGGATAGCAAGATCAATATTTCCGAAGGGGAAGTGGATAACTACCTGGCCGGGCAAGCCCAGGCGGGGGTTACCCCGGAATACCATCTGGCCCACATCCTGGTGCGGACCCCGGAAGGGGCCAGCCCGGAACAGTTGCAAAAGCTCAAGGCCAAGGCCGAGCAGATCATGGAACATCTGCGCAAGGGGGATGATTTCGCCCAGGTGGCGGCGGCCTATTCGGACGCCCCCGATGCCCTGGATGGGGGCGACCTGGGGGTGCGTCCGGCGGACCGTCTGCCCAGCCTCTACGCGGAGGCGGCGGCCAAGCTCCAGCCCGGGGAAATCTCGCCCCTGCTGCACAGCCCCAATGGTTTCCACATCGTTCGCCTGCTGCAAAAGCAGGGGGGCGGCGCGGCCCTGCCGCCGGTGCAACAGACCCACGCCCGGCACATCCTCATCAAGGTCAATGAACTGGTGTCGGAAGACGAAGCCCGGCGCAAGTTGCAAGCGGTGCGGGAGCGGCTGGAACACGGAGGCGACTTTGCCGAACTGGCCCGCCTCTATTCCCAGGACGGCACCGCTTCCAAGGGCGGCGATCTGGGCTGGGTCTATCCGGGGGATACGGTGCCCGAATTCGAGCGGGCCATGGATCAGCTCAAGGTGGGGGAAATCAGTCAGCCCATCCAGACCCAGTTCGGTTTCCACCTGATCCAGGTGCTGGAACGGCGTACCCAGGACGTTTCCGACGAGCGGCGCCGGGTGCTGGCTCGGCAGGTGCTGCGGGACCGGCGGGCAGACGAAGATTACCAGGACTGGTTGCGCCAAATGCGAGACCGGGCCTACGTGGAAAACAAGCTGAACGACGAATGACCCGTCCCCTGATTGCGGTGACCTCCGGCGAGCCCGCCGGTATCGGTCCCGAGCTGTGCCGGGCCCTGACGGAAGAGGATTTCGGCGCCCGTGTGGTGGTGCTGGGGGATCGGCAGCTGCTGGCCCAGCGTAGCGCTGGGACCGGAGTCCGCTGGCAGGACTATGGGGCTGATCCGGCCTATGTTCCCCCACCCGGCACCCTGGAAGTGCTCCACCTGCCCCTGGCGGTGCCCGCCCGGGCCGGGGTGCTGGACCCGGCCAACGGGGCCTATGTGCTCTCCCTCCTGGATCGGGCCCTGGCCGGTTGCCGCGCCGGGGAATTTGTCGCCATGGTCACCGCCCCCGTGCATAAGGGGGTGATTAACCAGGCCGGGGTGCCTTTCACGGGCCATACGGAATATCTGGCGGACCATACGGCCACCCCCCGGGTGGTGATGATGCTGGCCGGCCAATCCCCCCTGGGGGGCCATGGACTCCTGGGCCAGCCCGGTCCCCTGCGGGTGGCCCTGGCCACCACCCATCTGCCTTTGCGGGCTGTGCCCGATGCCATTACCCCGGCCCTGCTGGAAGAGGTGCTCACCATCCTGCACCGGGACATGGGGCGTAAATACGGCATTCCCCGGCCCCGCATTCTGGTGGCTGGCCTCAATCCCCACGCGGGGGAAGGGGGCTACCTGGGGCGGGAAGAGTTGGACGTGCAAATCCCCGTGCTGGAGCGCCTGCGGGCCCAGGGCATGGACCTGATCGGTCCCCTGCCCGCCGACACCCTATTTACCCCGCCCCAGCTGGCCCGGGGGGATTGTGTCCTGGCCATGTACCACGATCAGGGCCTGGCCGCCCTGAAATTCGCCACTTTCGGCCATGGCATCAATGTGACCCTGGGCCTGCCCATTATCCGCACCTCGGTGGATCACGGAACGGCCCTGGACTTGGCCGGGACCGGCCGGGCCGATACGGGTAGCCTGAAGGAAGCGGTGCGGGAAGCGGTGGCCATGGCCCGGCGCCAGGGTGAAGCCCACCCGGCTTAAGCCTTTCCGCCGGTTGCCGGGGCCTGTTGTCTCTGGCGAAAAAAAAGGGGGCCGGATATTTTCCGCCCCCTTTTTCTTTGACCCCTGAGCCGTTGTGCCGAGGCTCGGCCGGTGTTTTTCCCGATCTGGTTCCGGTCCCCTTGGGCCGTTCCGGCTCAGAGATGGGCCAGGGCGGTCAGGCCGATGACTACCCCAGCCGCTCCCACGCCCCAGGTGGCGTACTGGAGCCAGCGCCGCCGGGCCAGGAGGGTGATGGCGGCCAGGGAAATGGCCACCTGAATGGCGGTCATGGCCTGGGCCCAGCGATGGTGGCTGTGCATATCCACCTCGCTTTGTTCTTCCGCCGCCTTGGCCTGCTGTTCCAGGGCCTCCGCCTTGGCCTTGATCTCCGCCTTTTCCTGCTTGTAGCGGGCGATGTCCTGCTGATAACGCTCCCGGGTGTCCGCCGGTCCCATTACCAGGGCCAGTTCGGCCAGGTTTTGCTTGCTGCTTTTGGCCTGGTAAAAATTCCATTGATCCGACGCCTCCGTTTTGCGGATGGTGGCTTCGTTTTTATGGAGCAGGGCGTTGTTCTGGGTGGCGCCGCCCTGGTAGCTGAAGAGGGCGCCCACGGTGGAAAGCACGGCGGTCATGGCCGCCAGGCGGGATGCGAAATTGTCACCGCCCGCCTCCCGGGTGGCGTGTTCCACCTCATGGTCGTGGGGGCCGTGCACGTGAAAATGATCTCCGGACATGGGGAGTATCTCCTTCCAATAAAGCAAGGGAAAAAGGGGCCAGAGCCCAGGAAGGGCGCCATTCTAGCCCCTTAAGCTGACCGTTGAATGAAGGGCCGGGGTGCTTTAGTGCAGGCGGAAGCGCACGGGCAGCAGGAGCTCGTCCGGGGCGTCCTGGGGCAGGGCTTTGAGGCGCCGGGCGGCGGCCACCGCTGCGTCGTCCAGCAGGGCTGCGCCGCTGCTCCGCTCCACCCGGGCCGCCAGGGCATTGCCCTGGGCGTCCAGAAACACCCGCACCAGGGTTTCCCCCTCCAGCCCTTGGGCCACGGCGGCGGGAGGGTAGGGGAGATATTCCGCCAGTTGGGCCTGGGCCGCCCGCAGTACCGGATTGGCGGTCGCCATGACCACCCGGGGCTTGGCCGGGGCCTGCAACTTGGGGGGCGGTGGGGATTGGCGGGCCGGATGGGCGTGGGGCGCCGTTGCCTTTTTTTCCGCCGGGGTGCTTGGGACGGCCGGTCTGGCCTGGGGCCGGGGGGGCGGTGCCGGGGGCAAGGGCTTGGGCTGGGGTTGGGCCGGTGGGGTGATCTGAGGGGGCGGTGGTGGCGGTGTCCGTAAACGGGCCTCTAGCCGCAGCGGGGCCCGATCCCCCGTCGCCCGCCCTTGGCCTCGCCAGGGGGGCGTGACTAGTAGGCCGTGGAGCAGGAGGGACAGGCCCAGGGCCAGTATCAATCGGGAGTTGGGGGAAAAAGGGGGCAAAACGTTGGAATTTCCATGGACAGGGGGCGGGGGCGCCCAAGATAGGCGAAGGCTGGCTCCCAAGCTGGCGTAAGTTTAGACTACTGGCCCGGAAAATACAGACGGGCCTTCCCCGTGGCCGGGCCGATGGGGGGGGAGCCACCCTTTCCCAGAACGGCCCATTGTATGACCCGGACTCGGCTATAAACTGACGCCGGTTAAAACGGCCTTGAGACGGCCTTTTGACTGCCTCACCTTTTCCCCGCTGCCCTCAGCGATTTAATCCCAGACAAGGAATCCTACCCATGATGGCTTTTCTGCAAGGTAACCGGCGGTGGCTGGTGTGGACTTTGCCGTTTCTCCTGGTGGGGGGGGGAAGGGCGGAAGCCCAGGACAGTACCCTGCTGCAAGGGGCCAACCGCCCTCAAGTATCCCTGAGTGCTTCCCCTTCCCGGCCTGAACCGGTGGTCTTGCCGGACCCGGTGCGTTTCGGTCATGCCATGGAGCTGGGGGATATGTTCCAAGCCCGGCGCTGGCTGGACGGGGGCCTGAATCCGGAATTCGAGGCGGATCGGATCGGTACGGGGCTCATGATCGGCGCCTGGAGCGGCAATATTCCCCTCATGGAGCTGTTCCTGGCCCACGGCGGCACGGTGGAACACCGGAACAGTCTGGGGGAAACGGCCCTGCTCCTGGCCGCCTGGAAAGGCCAGACCGAGGCGGTGCGCTGGCTGCTGGACCATGGGGCGGCGGTGAATCGGCCCAACGGCCAATGGACGGCCCTCCATTACGGCGCCTTTGCGGGCCACCAGGACGTGGTGGATTTGCTCCTGGCCCGGGGCGGGGACATTAACGCCCGCTCCCCCAATGGTTCCAGTGTCTTGATGATGGCGGTGGACGACGGCCATGAGGCCATGGCCAAGCACCTGCTGGCGCGGGGCGCCGATCCCAAGGTGCGCAATGAGTGGGGGGACGGGGCCCTGGAATGGGCGGTGAAATTCGAGCACATGGCCTTGGCCCGGGCCATTTCCACGCCGGAGGAATTCGCTGCCGTGGCCAATCGGCCCCGCTCCGACTGGGGCCTGGCTCGCCGCTCGGAACAGGCGCCGGCGGAACTGGAGCGCCTCTTGCAGATTCGCCGCGCCATGCAGGCCAAGGGCTACAGCGTGGAGCGCATCGATGGGCGCATTGCGGCGGCCCGGGCCAAATACGCCCGGGTAGCCGCCCAGGCCCTGCCCCCCAGCGCCATGGCCTTGGAAATCAGCGCCCGACGGACCAATCCCAAGGATCAATCCACCCGTCTGGTGGGCCAGGATAGTCGCAGCGGCCGGGGCAAAAAAGCCAAGACCAACCCCTAGGGTCAGCGGTGCAAATCCACGCCCCGGGTTTCCGGTAGGTATTTGAGCCCCACCCCCAGGGCCAGGGCCAGGAATAGGCTGGGGTAGATGAGCCCGGCGAGGGGCTGGCCGCTTTCCACGTTAATGAGGGTGACCAGAAAGGGGGAGAGGCCGCCGATCCAGCCCGCCGCCAGGTTGTGGGGCAGGGCCACGGCGGAATAGCGGAAGCGGGCGGGGAACAGCTCCGCCAGGACCGCGGTCTGGGGCCCGGTGATGAGGGCCACCGCCAGGATGGGAATGAGGAGGAGCAGGAAGAGGCGGGCATCCGAGCCCCGAGCGGCCTGGGGCCCAGGCCACCCGGCCATTTTCAGAGCTGTTTTGAGGGCTGCAGGATCGGGGCTGCTGAGGCGCTGGTCGCCGATCATCAGGACCGTGCTGGGGGCGGTGACCGTGTCATAGGCCACCCCCAGGGGGGCCAGGGCTTCCCGAAAGGGACGGCAGGTGTTGTTTGGGTCGGGCCACAGGGTCGGGCCGCAGTCCGGCCCTTGGAGCCGCACCAGGGCCTGGGCGTTGAAGCGGGCCAGGTCCGGATTGCCCACCTGCAGCAGCCCAGCGAACACGAGCAAGAGGCCCACCGCCCCCACCAGTAAGCCCGCCAGGAGTACCGGGCGGCGGCCGATCCGGTCGGACAGAGCGCCGCAGGCCACGGTCAGGGGGAAAAGCACCAGGGTGGCGGCCAGCACTAGGGCGCTGGCGTGGCTACTCTCCAGGCCCACCACGGTTTTGAGAAAGACGGTGCTATAGACCTGGGCGGAAAAAAACAGCAGGGAACCGCCGCTGGAAATACAGAGAAACAGCAGCCCCATGCGCTTCCGGGTTTCCCGGTCCGCCAGACAGTCCCGCAGGGGGGTGGCGGACAGCCGTTGTTCCTGGGCCAGACGCTGGAAAACGGGGGATTCGTGAAGAGCGATGCGGCTTTTCAGGGATAGGGCCAGGAGCAGGGCGGATAGCAAAAAGGGCACCCGCCAGCCCCATTGCTGGAATTCGGCGGGGGATAAGGCGTGCTGGAGCAGCACCACCTGGAGGGTGGACACCATCATGCCCAGGGGCCCCATGAGCTGGAGTACGCTGGTCAGCCGTCCCCGGGCGGCCGGGGAGGCGTGTTCGGTCACATAGACGGCACTGCCGCCGATTTCTCCCCCCACGGAAAGCCCCTGCAACAGGCGCAGGGCCAGTAATCCCAGGGGCGCCGCCAACCCCACCGCCCCGTAGGTGGGCAGGAGGCCCACCCCCACCGTGGCCAAGCCCATGAGCACGATGGTGAGAATAAAGATTTTGCGCCGCCCCAACCGGTCCCCCAGGGAGCCGAACAGGGCCGCCCCCAGGGGCCGCACCACCATGCCCGCGCCAAAGGTGGCCAGACTGGCCAATAGGCCGGTGGTGGGATGGTCCGGGGGGAAAAACAGGGGGCCGAAATAGGTGGCCAGGGTGGCGAAGGTGAGAAAGTCGTACCACTCCAGGAAAGTGCCGAAACAGGCGGCCAGGAGCACCTGCCGGGGCTGGGAGGAAGATTGGGGGGCAGTCATGGATCGATCATCAACAGGGGGAGGGCCATTATCTCTGGATCCCGGTAGCCCGGCCAGGGCGGGGCTGCCGGGATCCAGGGAGCCCGCACCCGCACCCGCACCCGCACCCGCACCCGCACCCGCACCCGCACCCGCACCCGCACCCGCACCCGCACCCGCACCCGCACCCGCACCCGCACCCAAGCCCAAGCCCAAGCCCAAGCCCAAGCCCAAGCCCAAGCCACAGCCACAGCCACAGCCACAGCCACAGCCACAGCCACAGCCACAGCCACAGCCACAGCCACAGCCACAGCCACAGCCACAGCCACAGCCACAGCCACAGCCATTCTCGCCGGGGAGGGGCTTGTCAGCTTCCTTTAAGGTTGCTCCCCTATAGTTCCCAGCCGATTCCCTGGGGCGAATAAAGAAAATTCACCCTTCCATCTTGCCTGTCGGGGAATTTGTATAAATAATTATGAATTCAAAACTCAGAATTCAAAGAACTGTGCCCCAGGTTAGAACATTCGGATAAACTGGCTTTTCATCCTTTGCCCCAGCATTTTTCCTGACTTTATACGGCCTTAACCCATGCCCTTACCGCCGCCCGCCGCTCCTCGCCAACGCCGCCACTGCCGCAGTATCCAGTTGCATGGATACAAGCGGGAAGACGGTTTGTGGGATTTGGAAGCCTGGATGACGGACACCAAGGACCATGATTACTCCCTCTCCACCGGGCTGCGTCAGGCCGGGGAGGCGATTCACCACATGGGCCTGCGGGTCACGGTGGATCGGCATTTCCAGATCCTGGACGCCCAGGGGGTGACAGAAGCCGCGCCCTACGGGGAACATTGCCGGGCCATTGTGCCCGAGTACCGCCATCTGGTGGGCCTCAATCTGTTCCAGGATTTCCGCCGCGCTCTGCGCCAGCGTCTGGGCGGTGTGGCGGGCTGTTCCCATTTGACCGAATTGGCCATGGTGCTGCCCACGGTGGCATTGCAGACCTTTGCCAGCGAAACACAAGACAACGAGGATCATGACGGCCGCCAGCCCTATCAGCTGGATCGCTGCCATGCCCTGGAAACCTCTTCGGAAGCGGTGCGGCGCTACTACCCGCGCTGGTATCGCGGCCAGGAACCGGCTAGGGGAGACGCTCCGGCCTTTTGCTCGCAACTTCAACCAAGCAAGGAAAGCGCATGAAAATTCATGAATATCAGGGTAAAGAAATCCTGAGAAAGTTCGGCGTGGTGACGCCGCGGGGCAAACCCGCCTTTTCCGTCGACGAAGCGGTCCAGGTGGCTGAAGAGTTGGGCGGCAAGGTTTGGGTGGTGAAGGCGCAAATTCATGCCGGTGGCCGGGGTAAGGGGGGCGGGGTGAAGGTGGCCAAGTCCCTGGAGGAGGTGCGCCAATACGCCAGCCAGATTCTGGGGATGCAGCTGGTTACCCACCAGACCGGCCCGGACGGCCAGAAGGTGCGCCGCCTGCTCATCGAAGAAGGGGCCGACATCAAGAAGGAATACTACCTGGCGGTGCTCACCGACCGGGCTAGCCAGAAGGTGGCGGTCATGGCCTCTTCCGAAGGGGGCATGGAAATTGAGGAAGTGGCCCACAAGACGCCGGAAAAAATTCTCAAGGAATTCGTCGATCCCCTGGTGGGGCTGACGGATGAACAGGCGGCCCGGCTCGCCCGGGGCATCGGCGTGCCCGAAGCCTCCGTGGCCAAGGCGGTGACCCTGTTCAAGAATCTCTACACCTGCTACATGGAAACGGACGCTTCCCTGGCGGAAATCAATCCCCTGATTCTGGAAGGGGACGGCAATATCAAGGCCCTGGACGCCAAGTTCAACTTTGACGCCAATGCCCTGTTCCGCCATCCGGAAATTGTGGCCTATCGGGATCTGGACGAGGAAAACCCGGATGAAATCGAGGCTTCCAAGTTTGATCTGGCCTACATCTCCCTGGACGGCAACATCGGCTGCCTGGTGAACGGGGCCGGGCTGGCCATGGCCACCATGGACACCATCAAGCTGTTCGGCGCCGAGCCGGCCAACTTCCTGGACGTGGGCGGTGGCGCCACCACGGAGAAGGTCACCGAAGCCTTCAAAATCATGCTCAAGAACCCCAAGGTGAAGGGCATTCTAGTCAATATCTTCGGTGGCATCATGCGCTGCGACACCATCGCTACCGGCGTGGTGGCGGCGGCCAAAGAGGTCCACCTGTCCGTGCCCCTGGTGGTGCGGATGAAGGGGACCAACGAAGACCTGGGCAAGCAGATCCTGAAGGAATCCGGTCTGCCCATCATCTCCGCCGACACCATGGCCGATGCGGCCCAGAAAATTGTCGACGCGGTCAAATAACCGGAAACGAGGAGTCACTGCATGTCCATTCTGATCAACAAGGACACCAAGGTCATCACCCAGGGCATCACCGGCAAGACCGGCCAGTTCCATACGGAGAAGTGCCAGGAATACGCCAACGGCAAAAACTGCTTTGTGGCCGGGGTGAATCCCAAAAAAGCGGGGGAAAAGGTTTTCGATATTCCCATCTACGCCACGGTGAAGGATGCGGCCCAGGCCACGGGAGCCACGGTTTCCGTCATTTACGTGCCCCCCGCCGGCGCCGCTGCTGCCATCTGGGAAGCGGTGGAAGCGGACCTGGATCTGGCCATCTGCATTACGGAAGGCATTCCCGTGCGGGATATGCTGGAAGTGCGCAACAAAATGAAGGCCAAGGAAGCGTCCGGCGGCAAGAAAACCCTGCTCCTGGGGCCCAACTGCCCGGGGCTGATTACGCCGGAAGAAATCAAGATCGGCATCATGCCCGGCCACATCCACCGCAAGGGCCGCATCGGCGTGGTTTCCCGCTCCGGCACCCTGACCTATGAAGCGGTGGCCCAGCTCACCGAACTGGGCCTGGGCCAGTCTTCCGCCGTGGGTATTGGCGGCGACCCCATCAATGGCCTGAAGCACATCGACATCATGCAGGCCTTCAACGACGATCCGGACACGGACGCGGTGATCATGATCGGGGAAATCGGCGGTCCGGATGAGGCGGAAGCCGCCCGCTGGTGCAAGGCGAACATGAAGAAGCCCATCGTCGGCTTTATCGCCGGGGTCACCGCCCCTCCCGGGAAGCGCATGGGCCATGCCGGGGCCCTTATCTCCGGTGGTGCCGACACGGCGGAAGCCAAGCTGGCGGTCATGGAAGAGTGCGGCTTCAAGGTCACCCGCAATCCTTCCGAAATGGGTAAGCTGCTCAAGGCCCTGCTCTAAAGGCTTGGGCCCAAGCAAAAGGGGCGGACCGGTCACGGTCCGCCCCTTTTTTGTCTACAATGGCCGCCCATGAATCCTTATCTCGCACCCGACTCCCTGGCCTTCTGGTGGGCCCTGGCCCAGATTGTGGCGGTGGACCTGGTTTTGTCCGGGGACAATGCGGTGGTCATTGCCCTGGCCTGTCGCAATCTTTCCCTGGCCCAGCGCAAGCGGGGCATGGCTTACGGGGTGACCGGCGCCGTGGTGCTGCGGGTGTTGCTCACCACCTTTGCCGCCCTGGTGATGCATCTGCCCTGGCTGAAAATGGCCGGGGGCTGCCTGCTGCTCTGGATCGGCATCAAGCTTCTGTTGCCTGAAGATGAGGGGGAGGGGGACATCACGGCGGCAGACAGCCTGTGGGGCGCGGTGCGCACCATTATTGTGGCGGACTTCGTCATGAGCCTGGATAACGTCATCGGCGTGGCCGGGGCTGCACACGGCAGCTTGCTGCTGCTCTTCCTCGGCCTGGCCGTGTCCATTCCCCTGATTGTCTGGTCCAGTCAGCTGATTCTCCACTTCATGGAACGCTGGCCCGTGGTGGTCACCCTGGGGGCCGCCCTGCTGGGCTACGTGGCGGGGGAAATGTTCTGGAGCGACCACGGTCTGGCCCGCTGGCTGGCTCCCCATCTGACCGGGGCACCGGACTGGCTGCCCCAGGCCGTGGGCCTCCTGGGGGCGGTGCTGGTGGTGGCTCTGGGCAAGGGCCTGGCCCGGCGGCGGCCCCAGACCCTGGGCGGCGCCCAATGATTTTTTTCGCTGTCCCCCTGGGATGGCGCTTCATTTCACGCTGTTTTTGAGGAGACCCGGATGCCCCTTTACCTGAACGAAACCGACGTCCGGCAAATGCTGACCATGCCCCTGGCCCTGGAAGCCGTGGAAACGGCCCATCGGGCCCTTTCCCTGGAAGGCGCCCAGGCCGGCCAGGATACGCCCCGGCAGCGCACCCGCTTGCCCCAGACCGCCCTGCATCTGCTGCAGGCCGGGGTGCCCTCCCTGGGCATCCTGGGCTACAAGGCCTATACCTCCAACCGCAGCGGCAACCGCTTCAATGTTTTCGTCTTCGAGGCGGCCAGCGGCATTCTCCAAGGGGTGGTGGCGGGGGACTTTCTGGGCATGATGCGCACCGGCGCCGCCTCGGGCCTGGCTGCCCGGGTGCTGGCCCGGCCTGACGCCCGGGTGGCCGGGGTGTTCGGCACGGGCTGGCAGGCCGGGGGCCATGTGGAGGCCCTGTACACCGCCTTGCCCCAGCTGGAAGAAGTGCGGGTGTTTGGCCGCAAGCGGGACAAGCTGGAAGATTTTTGCGCCCGTCAGGGGGAGCGTTTTCCTTCAGTCCGCTTCCTGGCTGCCCCTTCTCCGGAAGCCACAGTGCGGGAGGCGGATGTGCTGGGCACCGTAACCACGGCGGCCAGCCCCCTGTTTGAAGCCGAATGGGTGGCTCCGGGCACCCACATTAACGGGGCGGGGTCCAACGCCATCATCCGCCAGGAACTCTCCGAAGCCATGGTGCGTAAGTGTGATCTGGTGGCGGTGGATACGGTGGACACGGCGGTGAAGGAGGCGGGGGATCTCCTCCCCTTGCTGGAAAAAGGTCGGCTCCAGGCCCGGCAGCTGGTGGAACTGGGGGACATTCTGGTGGGCCGCCGCCCGGGGCGGCAAGACCGGGAACAGATTACCCTCTTTGAATCCCAGGGCCTGGGTATCCAGGATCTGGTGCTGGCCCACCGGCTTCTGACCCAAGCCCGGGAGCAGGGCCTGGGGGTGGAACTGCCCTTCGGCGCCTGACGGACCGATGGGACGATAAACGGAGATGTGAGCCGGGCTCGGACCCGGTATGCTAGGCGCCTGGAAACCGCCCTTTTTTGCGGCCCGGGTGCGGGGCACTTGAGGAATGAGGCAATGGCAAGGCTGATTTTGTCCATGGACGGCTTGGTGTTGAAGGAAATTCCCCTGAACAAGGAACGCCTCACCATCGGCCGCAAATCCCACAACGACATCCAGATCGACAATCTGGCCATCAGTGGGGAGCATCTGGCCCTGGTCTGTCTGGGGGAGGATTGTTTTCTGGAAGACCTGAACAGCACCAACGGCACCCTGGTCAATGGTCGGCCCGTGGCCAAGTACGTGCTCAAGGACGGGGATGAGGTGGAGCTGGGCAAATACAAGCTCAAATACCTGGTGGAAACCCCGCCCGTGGAGGGGGCGCCCCTTTCCGTTCTGGGGGAAACGGCCCTGCCCGGTCCGGGTAAAAATGGGGGCGTGGACCTGCCCCTGGGCAAAATGCGCCTGCTGACCGGGACCAATCAGGGCCGGGAACTATCCCTGGTCAAGCCCATCACCACCCTGGGGCGTCCCGGGGTCCAGGTGGTGGTGATCACCCGCCGTCCCCTGGGCTATTCCCTGACCCCGGTGGAAGGTCCTGAACCGCCTAAAATCAACGGCCAGCCCGTGCCGGAGGAAAGCCAGCCCCTGCAAAACGGGGATCGGGTGGAAGTGGCCGGGGTCGCCATGACCTTCCTCCTGGAAGCCTGATCGCCTTAACCCCCATAAGCCGGAGTGACGCATTTTGAAAGTCAGGGTACTGGGCTGTAGCGGCGGTATCGGCGGGGCGGGGGATACCACCGCTCTGCTGCTGGACGAGGACGTGCTCATCGACGCGGGCACCGGGGTGGCCCGCCTGGAACTGGACGCCCTGTCCCGCATCGACCACGTTTTCCTGACCCATACCCACATGGACCACATCGCCTGTCTGCCCATGCTGGTGGATGCCCGGCAGGGGGAGACTCCCCTGGTGGTGCACGGTCTGCCCCAATCCCTGGAAGTGTTGCGCCGACACATTTTCAACTGGCAGATCTGGCCCGACTTCACCACCTTGCCCGATCCCCACCATCCCAAGCTGGCCTTCGCTCCCCTGGCGGTAGATGAGGCCATTGTCCTCTCCGGTGAGCGCTCCATCACCCCTCTGCCCGCCGTCCATTCCGTGCCCGCCGTGGGCTATTTGCTGGAAAACCCCGCCGGCAGTCTGGCCTTTTCCGGGGACACCTACCTGAACCCGGACTTCTGGCCCCGGATTAACCGCCAAACCAAGCTCCAGGCCCTGATCCTGGAAACCGCCTTCGCCGACACCCACCAGCCCCTAGCCCAAGCCTCCCGCCACCTCTGCCCCCGGTTGCTGGCGGCGGAGTTGGCCTGCTATACAGGGGAGGCCCCGGTGTTTCTCACCCATTTGAAGCCGGACCAAAAGGTAGAAATAGCTGCGGCGGTCCAAGACCTGTTGCCACCCGACCATGGGCTTCAGCGGGTGAGGGCTTTAACCGGGACGCACCTGTTTCAATGGTGATCCCCTGGATTTCTGGCGGCGGCGTGACCGTTTACGGTACCAAGGTGACGCAATTCGTCACCTGCGAGCGAGGGAAAACTGAGGGGGTGTTGCCAGTACGCTGATTTTTAATAATAAATGTTTCTGGCATCGTCTTTGCGTAGTAAAGTTCAGCGCATTCAAGCGTGAAATTTTTCACACAGGAGAAATCCATCATGAAAACGATGCAAAAGGGTTTTACCCTTATCGAACTGATGATCGTGGTTGCCATCATCGGTATTCTGGCGGCGGTCGCTCTGCCTGCTTATCAAGACTACATGACCCGTTCCAAGCTAACCGAACCGATGGGGTTCCTGGATGGGGCTAAAGTCAGTATCGCTGAATATTACGCAACCTATGGGAAATATCCTGCCGATACGGCGACGGCTGGACTGCCGGGGGTAGGGAACGCGAAGTATACCAAGAGCGTTGATTGGAGCGGCACTGCGTTGTCCGCGACTATCCAGGGGACGGGAACGGCCGTGGATACCAAAAAGCTTATTCTTACGCCCACGGCAGATGATACCTCCAAGGTGCTGACCTGGGTTTGTTCTACTAACGCGGATACTACTGAATATAAGTATCTTCCCTCTAATTGCCGTACCGGTGCTGCTTCTAGTTAAATCGTAACCTGCTAGGTTTAAATGGGCCTCATCCAGTAATGGATGGGGCTCTTTGCTTTTTTGGAGGAGGTTGTGATGGAAAAGCTTAGGGAGAAAAGCTTGCTTTATTTTATTCGAGCAAATAAAGCTGTATTGCTTTCTTCCGTTGCTTTGGGATGGGTATTGGTTGCAGGGGGGGCTTATTTCTATCCGTTGTCAGAGCGTCTAATCCATTTCTGTATATTATTTTTGATGTTTTTTTTTGCGTCTGTTAATAAGGCTGTGAAAGGGGGGGCTACCTGTGTTGCCGTTCTGATGGGGCTCTATATTCTAGCGTTTAGGTATGGCCCCCCTAGCCCCGGGGTGGTGGCATCCCTATTAAATACCAATGCTGATGAAACATTTGAGTTTCTTTGGCAGACGCCAAGAAAAGAGATTTTTCTCTTGTGTGTGTTTGTGGTGGCGTTGGGCATATACATTAAATCTGATAGTTGGTTAGAAAAACAACGACCTTCCTATAGATTGCTATTTGTATTGGCTGCATTTAACTTTTTTTTGTGGGGTGATGGTGGGAAGTTTGCTAATGACGGTTTTTCTGCTGTGCAAAATGCATGGGGGTATCAGGAAAAGTTGTTGAATGAGCTACCGCCCGACTGGAAATTTACCCGCCTTTCAAAATATGGAAAATACAAAAACTATGTAGTGGTGTTGGGGGAAAGTGTTCGCTTGGATGTCTTTTCTGTCTATGGAAGTAAATGGAATACAACTCCCTATCTCAACGAAGTGCCGGGAGATTTTCATGGGATGTATGCGGCGAGTTGGAATACCCAAATGTCGCTCCCCAGAATGTTGGCTTTGCCCCGCGGTACTGACCAAGTACGCTATGGAGATAATGTGATTTCGCTGGCCAATATGGCGGGATTCCAAACCTATTGGATATCTAATCAAGGACACGTGGGTACCTATGACTCTCCTATCTCATTTATCGCGGAAGGTGCGAAATACAAACGCTTTTTGAAACAGGGGGCTTTTTCTTCTGCGAACATCGATGATGATGTGCTAATAGATGAGCTAGACAAGGTACTTGCTGATGGACAGAAAGGGAGAGTCATATTTTTACATATGATGGGTTCCCATAAAACTGTATGCGACCGGCTTTTTAAGCAAAAGATTATCTACGGATTTGGCAAAGAAAGGCAATTGGATTGCTATTATTCATCCATCAATAAGCTGGATAATTTTATTAAAAAGGTAGCGGGGTCGTTAAGCCGGCAAACCGGGGGATATTCTCTGGTTTATATTTCAGATCATGGTCAAACTTTTTCCCCCGGTGGCAGGGGCAACCATCTGCCGATTGACCATGGGATGGAGTTTCGCCAGGACTATTTCGTTCCACTGCTACAACTCCGATCAGATGCCAGCGCCCACGTGGTGCATAAAGACGTGCTTAATGGTTTCGATTTTTTGTCGTTTTATGCGGATTGGCTCGGTCTGAAAATATTACATCCCAACCTGACTTTCCATGGTTTTCATCGAAACACGGGGGAAGATCGGGTGTTTAATGGTACCGCCTTAGTGAGGGTTCGGGATTTGCAAAATAATCCCCCCTTATAGCCAAACTTAATCAAGCTATTGTGTGTTTTTTTCGTCGCACGGCGAATAGGGATTAAAGCATCTCTGTCCCCATTACCAACCGCAATACCGTTTGGGTTTCCCCAGCCCGTACCCGGTTGGAGAACCACCATAACGCCCCTTTTTTAATGGTCCAATTGGCTTCCTGGCCCGAAAGGAGCAGGGCGGCGAGGCGGCCCAGGGTGGGTTGGTGGCCCACTAGGAGGACGGCCTGGCTGGCGTCGGGCCAGCGGGCGGCGGCGAGGAGGTCGGCGACCCGGGCGTCTGGGGCTAGGCGGCGGCTGGTTTCGTAAGGCAGGCCCAGGGCGTCAGCGGTCTGGCGGGTGCGCAGGGCTGGGCTGACGAGAATGTGTAAATCCGGTGGCAAGCGGGGGCGTAGCCAGTCCCCCAGGTGCTTGGCTTGTTTTTGTCCCCGTTTGGTCAGGGGCCGGCTTAAATCTGGGTCTTCCCGGGAGGGCCCGGCCTTTTCCCGCTCCCCCCCTTCTTCCGCTTCCGCGTGGCGCCACAGTATCAAATCCATGGATGTCTCCTCCTTTGATCTTATGGCGGCCTAGCTTACTCCCGGCCTGTTGCAGAGGTTTTGCGCTTGGGTGCTGGGGACTGGGCCCAGGGGGGCGGGGCCTTGTGATAGCGGGCCAGGGCCGGTGGCAGTTGATCCAGCAGGGCGTCGCTCTTGCCCGCCAGCCAACCCCGTAACAGGGCCGCCCGGCTGTCCGGCACCAGGGCATCCACCAGGGCCCGGGCCGTGGCCAGGTCATTGAGCTGACCCAGCACCTCCTGGAGTCCGGTGAGGGCGGTTAGGTAGTCGGGTTTGCTTCCCTTGCTGGAAGCGCCAAGGCGGCCGTCCGGGGCAAGAAATTCGCTGGTGTAGCGGAGTTTTTTGCAGGCGATGCGCAGCCGATGGCGAGTGGCGTGATCCCCCTTCTGCTGCTTGGCTTCCAGCTGGGCCACCTTGCCCGCCTGGCGTTGCAGTTGATGGTGGGCGAACTCGCCCCAGCGGCCCGGCCGTTCGGCTTCCCCCAGGGTGAATAGGGCGCTGGCGAAGTCCAGCAACAGCCGGGAATAGGCGGGACTGGCCAGGAGCCGCTGTAAGGCTTGCTGGCAGCGCTGTTGCCGGGCCCGGGCCAGGGTGCGGAAATGGGCCACATCCGGATCTTCCGGAAAGGTCGCCAGGAGGGGAGGCAGGGTTTCCCCCAGGAGCACGTCCCAATTGCGGGCATCCCCCAGTTGGGCGCCCAGGGCCCGCCAGGGCTCTTCCCAGTGATCCAGGAAGGGGGCGGGGAGGGCGGGGGCAAAGAGTTTCAGGGCGGAGCGCAGGCGGCGGATGGCCACCCGGGCTTGATGCACATATTCCGAATCCTGCCCCAGACGGGCACCCCGTTCGTTGGCCTGGAGCTGCTCCAGACAATTGAGGGCGATGCGGCGGAAAGCCTGGCGGGGCGTGATGTCTTCCTCCAGGGCCAAGGGCCGGGCTTTGACCGGGGCGCTTTCCCGGCCGGTGAATAGAATGTAGCCCCGTTCCGCCTTGCTGGCCGCCACCGGGTGGAGGCTTTCCGCCTGGCCCAGGACTTGGGCCAGGACAAAGAGCTGGGCCTCGTCCCCCGCCAGCAGTTCCAGCTCCAGTTCGGTGAGGCTTTCCTTCTGGCCCCGGCTGGCGATCCAGCCCCGATCCAAAGCCACTTCGACGCGGGTGCCTGGCACCGGGCTCAGCTCCCAGGTGAGACGGGTGAAATCGGTGGTGAAAGCCGGTTCCAGGCGGGGCACCCGCTTTTCCAGCCAGCGGCGCAGCTCCTTGTCGTCCACATGGTCGAAGTGAAATTGGCCGGGCTGGGTGGGGGCCTCCCATTCACTGCGCCGGGCCAGGCCGCCTTGGGCGGGGGCCGCCCCCTTCACCGTGAGCAGCCAGTCCCAGCCTTTGCGGCGCAGGCGCAGGGCCAGGCGACGCTGCAATAGCTCCAGTTCCGGGGTGTCGTAATAGGTGTTGAGGAGCTTGGTGCGCTGGGGCGGGGTGGCGCTCAGCAGGGGGTGGGAAAGCAGGCGCCGGGCGGCGGTGGGGGTTAGGCGGAGTTTTAGTTCGGTTTCGACGGCCATGGGATTGGGGCTCAGAGATCGTAGCGACGCAGGGCTTCCCCGTCGGGAATGTGGATATGGCGGCCTTCCACCCGGATCAGTCCGGCGTCGGCCAGCTCGTGGAGAATGCGGGAAAAATGTTCCTGGGTCAGGTTGAGGCGGGAGGCCAGGACTCCCTTGCTGGTGCTGAGGTGCAGGGTCACCGGGCCGCCGGCCTGCTGCTCCGGCAGGTCCCGGAGCAGAAAACCGATCACCCGCTGGCGGCCCGATTGCAGAGTGTAGGCGGCCACATCCGTGACCATCTGGTGCAGGCGGCGGGACAGGCCCGCCATCATTTTCCGTCCCAGGCGGGGTTCCCGGTCCAGTTCGGCAAACAGGGCTTCCTTGGCGATGAAGAGTAGCTGGCTGTCCGCCAGGGTTTGGCCGTAGACGATGTAGGGCTTTTCCGCAAACATCAGGGCTTCCCCAAAGGTCTGGCCCTGGGACAGCACCTCCACCACCTTTTCCCCACCCTGGGGCGAGGTAATGGCCAGTTTGACCTGACCGTACACCACCAGATGCATGCCATTACAGGGATCCCCCTTGTGGAACAGGATCTGGCCTTTGGCGGCGCTCATTTCCCGGGTGCCCCGGGCGATGGGGGCCAGTTCTTCCGGGCTCAGCCCCTGGAAGAGGGGGACGCGGGCCAGCAGGGTGGGAATATCCAGGGGGGCGGACATGGGCATGGGCAGAAAAACCGAGGGGCCCATGGTGACATTAGGGGGGCGGTGAAGCAAGCCACGGGAAGCCGCGCCGGTGTTTGGGCGCGGCTTCCCGGGCCAGGTAGGCGGTTTCAGGTGGGGCGCCGCAGGTGGCGATACAGGGTGTTGCGGCTGATGCCCAGGCGCCGGGCCGCCAGGGAGAGATTGCCCTGGGCGGCGGCTACGGCCCGGGCGATGGCCGCCTCGGACTGGGCCTTGAGGTTGTCCCCCGGTTCCCCAGGGGGGGCCGCCGGGGCGTACTCGGGGGCGCCGTGCCGTTCCGTGGGGGTGACCAGGGCTTCCGCCAGATCGTCCGCCAGATGGCCCCAGTCGATGATGTCCTCTCCCTCATCCAGGAGGGCCACGGCGGTGTGCAGGGCGTTGGAAAGCTGGCGCAGGTTGCCCGGCCAGGCGTAGGCAGCCATGGCCCGGGCTAGGCCCGGCGCCAGCATCAGGGGGCGTCCCGGGGCAATCTGGGCGAGCATGGCCCGCACCAGATCGGCAAAGTCCTGGCGCTGGCGCAGGGGCGGCAGGGTCAGGCTGAGACCGTTGATGCGGTAATACAGGTCGGTGCGGAAGTGGCCCGCCTCCACCGCGTCCCGCAAATGACAGTGGGTGGCGCAGATCAGGGCGAAATCCACATCCACCGGGGCGCCACCCCCCAGGGGCACCACCTGGCGTTCCTGCAAAACCCGCAGCAGGCGGCTTTGCAGGCCCAGGGGCATGTCCCCGATTTCATCCAGGAACAGGGTGCCACCCTGGGCTTCCCGAATGCGCCCCGGACTGCCGTCCCGGCGGGCGCCGGTAAAGGCCCCGGGCCGGTAGCCGAACAATTCCGCTTCAATCAGATGTTCCGGCAGGGCGGCGCAATTTACTGCCACAAAGGGCCGTTCCCGGCGGGGACCGCTCTGGTGCATGGCCTGGGCGAAACGTTCCTTGCCCACCCCGGATTCCCCCTGGAGTAGCACCGGAATGGGCTTGCCCAGAACCCGGCGGGCCTTGTGCAGGAGCTGGCCGATCTGTTCATCGGCGCCCCCCAGGCTGGCCAGGGCATCCTGGGGCGGGCGGGATTCGGAAGAGGGGGCCAGGGCCGGATGGGCGTTGCGCACCTGCACGAATAGGGTCTGGCCCTGGCTGCTCTGGACCGCCAGGGATTGTTCC
This sequence comes from Rhodocyclaceae bacterium, assembly GCA_041907765.1. Taxonomy (GTDB): domain Bacteria; phylum Pseudomonadota; class Gammaproteobacteria; order Burkholderiales; family Rhodocyclaceae; genus Azospira. The sequence continues at coordinate 193,606 of JAYRGQ010000001.1, forward strand.
GGGTGGCGCAGGCCCCACTCCCGCAGCCGGTCTTCCGGAATGTCCAGGAGCCGCTTCAGGGGCACGGCTCCCATGTCCCCCGGGGTGAGACCGAGCCAGGTCAGGGCGGCCCGGTTGGCGGCCACCACCCAGCCATCCTCGCTCAGGGCCGCCACCCCTTCCGCCACGGTGCCGATGCCTTCTTCCCGGGGATGGAAATGGAGGCGCAACTGGCGCCGGTGGCGGGAGAGGAGTAGCCGGTTTTCGATCATCCGGGCGGCGGTCTGCACCAGGCCCCGGGTATGGGGATGGTGGTGGCGCCGGTCGCAGGAGATGTCCACCACGCCCAAGAGCTGGCCGTCCGGGCCCCGCACCGGGGCGGCGCTACAGGCCAGAATGGCGTTACGTTCGAGAAAATGTTCCGAGCCCAGGATTTCCATGGGGGTGCCTTCCGCCAGGGCGGTGCCGATGGCGTTGGTGCCCCGGTCCCGCTCATGCCAGGAAGCCCCCGGGGTGAGCAGCACCCGTTCCGCCTTGGTGAGGAAATCCGCGTCCCCCAGGGCGTGGAGCAGCAGGCCCCGGCTATCCGCCAGAATCACCATGCTGTGGGTGTCCCGCACCTGATCGTAGAGATATTCCAGGATGGGCTGGGCGTGGTCCAGAAATTCCCGATGCTTGTCGAGAAACCGATTTAAGGCCGGGCCTCCCAGCCGGGATTCGCCCCGGGCCTGGCCCAGGGGCTGCAACCCGGCCTGGCGGCTACGTTGCCAGGAGCGGATGAGCCGGTCATCCACCAGACCGGGGGGAATTTCCCGGCCTTCCAGAAAGAGGTGGCGAGCCTGACGCAGGGCAGTGCCCGGTGGCCCGGCGGGATGGGCGATGTGGGTCATGTCTCCTCCTATTGTGGTCCCTAAGCCTCTGATGGGCCTGGATATCCGGCACAGCTCGGATCGGGCCAGTATAAAGCGGCGGATTTTGGGAGCAAGGGTTTTCCCGGAGTTTTTGAGGGGGCTGTATCACTTTGGCACAGTTGTGCCGATACGGGGCGAACAGGAGGACAGTCCGGCGTTTTTGAGCGGGGTATGAAAAACGGGAAAGGCCAGGGAATCATGGGGTTGGCGCCGGTACTCCCGGCGGCTCCGGGATGGCACGGGCCTTGTATAGGCCTTCCGGCTCCCCAACAGGGGCGGCATTTACCTACACAATAAAGGAGACTCCATGCTTTATGCCTATCCCGGCACCCCCGGTGCCAAGCACGAGTTCAAAACCCGTTACGACAACTTCATCGGCGGCAAATGGGTGCCCCCCGTTTCCGGCGAATACTTTGAAGTGATCACCCCCATCAGCGGCAAACCCTTTACCCAAGCCGCCCGTTCCGGTGCCGCCGACATTGAGCTGGCCCTGGATGCGGCCCATGCCGTGGCCGATGCCTGGGGCAAGACCTCCGCCACCGACCGGGCCAATGTGCTGTTGAAAATCGCCGATCGGCTGGAAGCCAATCTGGAAAAGCTGGCCTATGTGGAAACCGTGGATAACGGCAAGCCCATCCGGGAAACCCTGAATGCGGACGTGCCCCTGGCCATCGACCACTTCCGTTACTTCGCCGGTTGTCTGCGGGCCCAGGAAGGCGGCCTTTCCGAAATCGACGAAAACACCGTGGCCTACCACTTCCACGAACCCCTGGGGGTGGTGGGACAAATCATCCCCTGGAACTTCCCCCTGCTCATGGCCGCCTGGAAACTGGCGCCTGCCCTGGGTGCCGGTAACTGCGTGGTGCTGAAGCCCGCTGAATCCACCCCCATTAGCATTCTGGTGCTGGCGGAGCTGATCGCCGATCTGCTGCCGCCCGGGGTGCTCAATATCGTGAATGGCTTCGGTCGGGAAGCGGGCATGCCCCTGGCGACCAGCAAGCGCATCGCCAAGATCGCTTTCACCGGCTCCACCGCCACGGGCCGGGTAATCGGCCAGGCCGCCGCCCAGAACCTGATTCCCGCCACCCTGGAACTGGGGGGCAAGTCCCCCAATGTGTTCTTCTCCGATGTGTGCAGCCAGGACGATGATTTCCTGGACAAGGCCATCGAAGGTCTGGTGCTCTTCGCCTTCAATCAAGGGGAAGTGTGCACCTGCCCGTCCCGCGCCCTGATTCAGGAAGACATCTACGACCAGTTCATTGAACGGGTGCTGGGTCGGGTCAAGGCCATTAAGCAAGGCAGCCCCCTGGATACGGAAACCATGATGGGGGCTCAGGCTTCCCAGATGCAGATGGACAAGATCATGTCCTACCTGCAAATCGGGAAGGAAGAAGGGGCCACCTGCTTGATCGGTGGGGACCGGGCCCAGCTGGGCGGGGATTTGTCCGACGGCTATTACATCCAGCCCACCCTGTTCAAGGGCCACAACAAAATGCGCATCTTCCAGGAGGAAATCTTCGGGCCGGTGCTGGCGGTGACCACCTTCAAGACGGAAGCGGAAGCTCTGGAAATCGCCAATGACACCCCCTATGGCCTGGGCTCCGGCGTGTGGACCCGGGACATGAACACGGCCTATCGCATGGGTCGGGGCATCAAGGCCGGTCGGGTGTGGACCAACTGCTACCACGCCTATCCGGCCCACGCCACCTTCGGCGGCTACAAGGAATCCGGCATCGGTCGGGAAACCCACAAGATGATGCTGGACCACTATCAGCAAACGAAAAACATTCTGGTGAGTTACAGTCCCAAGGCGGTGGGCTTCTTCTAAACCGGAGCTTTTCACCCCTTGCGCCGGCCCCGCCATGGGGTGGGGTCGGCCTGAATCCACTACAACGAGGAGACAGGATTATGACCACCAGTACCTTTTTCATCCCCAGCGAAAACGTCATGGGGGCGGGTTGCCTCAGCGACGCCGTCCAGGTTATCCGCCAGAAGGGCTTCAAGAAGGCCCTGATCGTCACCGATAAGCCCCTGAAGGACTTGGGGGTGGCGGGCCGGGTGCTCAGTCTGTTGCAAGGGGCTGGCATGGATGGGGTGATTTACGACGGGGTGAAACCCAATCCCACCACCGCCAACGTGGAAGCTGGTCTGGCCCTGCTCAAGGGGGACCAGTGCGACTTCGTGATTTCCCTGGGGGGCGGTTCTCCCCACGACTGTGCCAAGGGCATTGCCCTCTGTGCGGCCAACGGCGGCAAGATCGCCGACTACGAAGGGGTGGATCAATCCGCCAAGCCCCAGCTGCCCCTGGTGTCCATTAACACCACGGCCGGCACGGCCAGCGAAATGACCCGCTTCTGCATCATTACGGACGAATCCCGGCACGTGAAAATGGCCATTGTGGATCGTCACGTCACCCCCATTCTTTCCGTCAATGACCCGGAACTGATGGCCGGTATGCCCAAGGGCCTGACCGCCGCCACCGGTATGGATGCTTTGACCCATGCGGTGGAAGCCTATGTCTCCATCGCCGCTACGCCGATTACGGATGCCTGTGCCCTGAAGGCGGTGGGCCTGATTGCGAACCACCTGCGCAGCGCCGTGGCCAATGGCTCCGATATGGGGGCCCGGGAACAGATGGCCTACGCCCAGTTCCTGGCGGGCATGGCCTTTAACAACGCCTCCCTGGGCTATGTGCACGCCATGGCCCACCAACTGGGCGGTTTCTACGATCTGCCCCACGGGGTCTGCAATGCGGTGCTCTTGCCCCATGTGCAGGAATTCAACGCCCGGGACGTGGCGCCCCGCTTGAAGGAAGTGGGGGAAGCCATGGGCCTGAACCTCTCCGGGCTGACGGCGGAAGCCGGTGCCAAAGCGGCCATCCAGGCCATTCGCCAGCTCAGCGTGGATGTGGGCATTCCTCCCAATCTCACGGCCCTGGGGGCCAAGGCGGAAGACATTCCCACCCTGGCGGCCAATGCCATGAAGGATGCTTGCGGTCTGACTAATCCCCGGCGGGCCAGTCAGGCGGAAATCGAAGGGATTTTCGCCGCCGCCATGTAACGGAACAACGGTGGGCGTCCGTCCCGGTCGCTATATCCCCGGGATGTAGGGGGCAAACACCCGGGGCGCCCACCCCCAATTGCATCATCTCCTCCTCTTTGGGGACGGTCGCAAGACTGTCCCCATTTTTTTCGGTGGCGTTTCCCCGGTGTTTTGGGGGGCAATTCCTCCCTGTGGCGAACAAAAATAAGGGCATCCCGTGGGATGCCCTTATTTGTTTGGCTTCAGGCTAAAAAAGGCCTGGGGAAAGCCTGCTGCCCGGGGGAGGCATAGAGGCGCTTGCTGGGGCCTAGCTCCACACCCCGGTGCGCCGGTCTTCCACCCGTTTGGCCTTGTGGGTGGCCCGGGGCAGGGTTTCCGGGGCCAGGATGGTGACTTCTCCCATAATCCCGGTGACCGCCTTCAGGCTGGCCTTGAAGCGGGCCGCCAGATCGGCGTCCTGGCCCTGGTAGAGGTGACTTTTTTCCACTTCCACGGTGAGCCGGTCCAGGTGATTCACCCGTTCCAGGATGAGTCGGTATTCCCCGGTGTAGAGGGCGTGGTCCTTGCGCACAATGGCTTCCACATCGCTGGGGAACACATTTACCCCCTTGATGATGAGCATGTCGTCCAGGCGCCCGTGTACCCCCAGCATGCGCATGGAGGTCCGGCCGCAGCGGCAGGGCTCCTTGGTGAAGGAGACGATGTCGTTGGTGCGGAAGCGGATCATGGGCCGGGCGGACTTTTTCAGGGTGGTGAGCACCAGTTCTCCCCGTTCCCCGTCCGCCACCGGTTCCCCGGTCTTGGGGTCCAGCACTTCCACCAGAATGTGGTCTTCCGCCCAGTGCAAGCCGTCCTTTTCTTCGCACATGCCAGCGCAGGAACCGAAAATGTCGGAAAGGCCGTAGTAGTCATAGACATCGGCGCCCCACAGGGCTTCGATGCGGCTCCGGGTTTCCGGGATGGAACCGCCGGGTTCACCGCAGACGATGACCTTGTTCACCGCCAAATCCTTCTGGATATCCAGCCCCTGCTTAATGGCGGTTTCCCCCAGATACCAGGCGTAGGACGGGGTGGTCCAGATAGTGGTGGCCTGGAACTGTTGCAGGATGGCCAGGAGCTTTTCCGAAGGCAGGGTGCCCGCGTGGACGGTGAGGGCTCCCAGTTTTTGGGCCCCCAGCACGCAGGGGCCGCCGACGAAGAGGGAGAAATTCAGGGAGTGGCAGTACCGGTCCGTGGGGCGCAGGCCGCTGGACCAGAATTGACGGGCTTCGTAATCAATCCAGTCGTCAAAGTCCTGGGCCGTAAAGGGGGAGGCGGTGGGCACCCCGGTGGAGCCGCTGGAGGCGGAGATATAGACAATGTCCCGTTCCGGTACGGCCACCAGGTCGCCAAAAGGCGGTACGGCGATTTGCCGGTCCCGCACCAGCTTTTTGTCGATAAAGGGGAAGCGGCGCAGGTCGTCCAGGCTTTTTACCTGATCCGGATGGACCCCGGCGGCGTCCCAGGTGCGGTGGTAATAGGGGGAGCCCAGATAGGCGTGGCGCAGGTGGCTCTTGAGCAGGTCCAGTTTGAGTCGATCCCAATCGGCCCGGCTTTGGGTTTCCAGCTTCTCATCCCAGTAGGCGGGATCAGGGGCGGTGGATTGGAGGGCGATAGCCATGATGGTGTTTCCTGTGGGTGTCGCGAGTGCGGCGATGGGTATAACTGTAAAGTATCAATATTCCGCTTGTGAGAATGAATGGCTATAAATATGGAGCAGAAAGGAATAAGGACCCGGATGGCATGGCCGGGGCATTTGTTTCCCTTTTGCGCCGGCGGGCCAGAGGCGGGAGGCCGGGCGCGCTATACTGTGCCCCTTTTCTCAACCTTTCCCGGCACCGGTCCCTGACCCCTGCCCGAGCTTCCTACCCCTGGAGATTTTCATGGCTGCTGCCGCCGATACCATCAACATGGCCGTTTTCTGCGACTTCGAGAACGTCGCCCTGGGGGTGCGGGACGCCCAGTACGAGCGTTTCGACATTAAGCCGGTGCTGGAGCGCCTGCTGGTCAAGGGCAATATCGTGGTGAAAAAAGCCTACTGCGATTGGGAGCGCTACAAGGGCTTCAAGGCGGGCATGCACGAAGCCAATTTCGAACTTATCGAAATTCCCCATGTGCGCCAGTCCGGCAAAAACTCCGCCGACATCCGGCTGGTGGTGGATGCCCTGGACCTGTGCTACACCAAGGCCCACGTGGATGCCTTCGTGATTATTTCCGGGGATTCGGATTTCTCCCCTCTGGTTTCCAAGCTGCGGGAAAACGCCAAGCGGGTGATCGGGGTGGGGGTGAAACAATCCACTTCCGACCTGCTCATCGCCAACTGCGACGAATTCATTTTCTACGACGATCTGGTGCGTCAGCGGGAAGCCAAACACGCCCGCAAGGAAGCCCAGGCCCCCCGGGAGCCCCGCAAGGCGGAAGGGGAAGGCAAGGAAGAGAGCAAGCGCCGGGACGACCTGGAAACCCGGCGCAACAAGGGGGTGGAGCTGGCCGCCACCACCTTCGAGGATCTCATGGCGGAGCGGGACGACAGCGACCGTATCTGGGCCTCCGTGCTCAAGGAGGCCATCAAGCGCCGCAGCCCGGGCTTCAACGAGTCCTACTACGGCTTCCGGGCCTTCGGCAATCTGCTGGAAGAGGCCCAGACCCGGGGCCTGCTCACCTTTGGCCGGGATGAAAAGTCCGGGGCCTATGTAATGCGCCACCAGGGCGCGCCCCTGGTGAAGGCCGACAGCCAGCCCCGCCTGGCCCATCCGGCCCACGAGGTGGCGGAAGAGGAAGTGGTGGTGCCGGAAGCTGCGCCGGTGTCGGTGGCTGCCCCGGAAAGCGCTGCCGTGCCCCAGGCCGCCCAGACGCCCGCAACGCCTCCTGCCAGCGCCCCCGTGGCCAAGGAAGGGGGCCGGGAGGGCGCTCGCAGCACCTCCCGGCGCCGGCGTCGCAACACCCGCTCCCCGGACGTGAAGGGGGCCTATGTGCCTGGTCAGGAGGGGGAAAACAGCCCGGCCGAAGCCGCCGCACCGGTGCCTAGCCCGGTGGAAGCGGCGGCCCCCGCCCCGGCGCCCCAGGCCGCGGCCCCGGCTCCGGTGGCAGAAGAAGCCGCTCCGGCGCCCGCCAAGTCCCGCAACGCCAGAAGCGCGGGCGCCAAGACGGGGAAAACGGGGAAGAAGACCGCCAGCACCCAAAATTCCCGGCGCCGGAAAAGTGAGGCTTCCGCAGACAGCGAAGGGGCTGCCACGCCCAGCGCGGCCCCTGCCAGCACTGCGCCCGTCAGTGCCGCGCCGGAAGGAAACGGGGAAGCCGCAACCGCCGGGAAAAAGCCCCGGGCCCGCCGTCCCCGCAAGGCCAAGACCGCCACGGAATAAGCTCGGATAAGCCCAGCAGCCCCGGCGGGTCCGGGGCGTGTTGCTTTTACCCGAGGTAGGGGCAGGAAACGGGGCGGTGGCATGGCTTAAGCCTGACCCGCGGGCTCGTCTGGGGGAGGGGGCGCGCAGTTTCATCCGCGCCGTTCCCTCCCGCCGTTCCCTCCTTTTCCAGACCATTCCTCCGCCCATGCCCAATAAAAAAGGAGACCGGATAACCGGTCTCCCTTTTTTGTGGCTAACGCCCGGAAAAGCTTAGGCGGCGGCCTGGGTCGGCACCTGGTGGCCCTTACGCACCACCCGGTTTTGGGAATCCACATAAATCAGGGTGGGTTCCAGCTTGGCCAGTTCCACTTCGTTGAAAATACCGAAGGTGGCAATGATGAGAATGTCCCCGGGAGCGGCTTTGCGCGCGGCAGAGCCATTCACGGAAATGACGCCCGATCCCCGTTCCGCCTTGATGGCGTAGGTGGTGAAGCGTTCGCCGTTATTCACGTTCCAGATGTCGATCTGCTCGTATTCGCGGATATTCGCGGCGTCCAGCAAATCCTCGTCGATGGCACAGGAGCCTTCGTAGTTAAGTTCCGAGTGGGTCGTGGTCACCCGGTGGATTTTGGACTTGAGCATGGTTCTTTGCATGGCTAACCCCTATGCAAGAAGTGTTGGGGGAAGGCATTGTAGCGGCTCAGGGTCGCCTGTCAACGCCCAGGGGTGAGAATCAAATCTCAATGTTATCAATGAGTCGAGTCTTGCCGAGACGGGAAGCGGCCAAAACCACGAGGGTTAGGTCATCGCTGCCGGGAGGCTGGAGGTCGGCTTGGCGCCGCACGGAAACATAGTCAGTTTTCCAGCCATGGCTGTCAAGGGCGGCGGCCGTGGCGGCTTCCAGGCGGGCAAAATCCCGTTCCCCCGAACGTACCGCGTCGGCCAGCTGGCTCAGTTCCCGGTGCAGACGGGGTGCCTCGGCCCGCTCGGCCGGGCTCAGATAGCCGTTCCGGGAGGACAGGGCCAGACCGTCCGGCGCCCGGACGATTTCCCCGCCCACAATGCGGATGGGCAGGGCGAACTGGCGGGCCATGTTGCGCAGGATCATGAGCTGCTGATAATCCTTTTTGCCGAACAGGGCGGCCTGGGGCTGGACGATGTTGAAGAGCTTGAGCACCACGGTGGCGGCGCCAACAAAGTGGCCGGGCCGGGTTTCCCCTTCCAGCCAATGCTGGATTTCCGGCACTTCCACCCGATAGGTCTGGGGTTCCGGGTAAAGGTCTTCCACCCCGGGGGCGAAAAGAAAATCCACCCCGGCGGCTTCCAGCTTGGCCCGGTCCGCTTCCAGGGTGCGGGGGTAGGCGGCAAAGTCCTCCGTGGGCCCGAATTGGAGGGGATTGACGAAGACGCTGGCGACCACGGTCTGGCCGTGCTGACGCGCCTGTTGCATGAGGGAAATGTGACCGTCGTGGAGGTTGCCCATGGTGGGCACCAGGACGATTCCCTGCCGGTCCCCGAGGGCGGCCCGCAGGGCGGGGACGGCGGAAAGCACTTGCATCGGTTTGTTCTCCTGTAAATGGGCGGGCCGGACGTAGCGGCGCCGTCTTATGGGTGCTGCACAAAAAACCGCCGGTACGGGACCGGCGATGGAAGGGGGATGGGTGAGACTGGCCTCAATAACAGTGTTCCGGGGCCGGGAAGCTGCCGTCTTTCACTGCCTGCACATAGGCGGCCACGGCGGCGCCGATGGAAGGCTGGCCGGCCATGAAATTGCGGACGAAGCGGGCCTTTTTGCCCGGAGCCACGTCCAGCATATCCTGGAGCACCAGCACCTGACCGGCGCAGGCCGGGGAGGCGCCAATACCGATGGTGGGAATGGTCAGGGTCGCGCTGATGCGCTCCGCCAGGGGAGCGGGAATGGCTTCCAGCACCAAGAGGCTGGCCCCGGCGGCCTCAATGGCCTGGGCATCTTCCAGCACCCGGGCGGCGGCGGCCTCGTCCCGGCCCTGGACCCGGTAGCCCCCCAGTTGGTGGACCGATTGGGGGGTGAGGCCGATGTGGCCGCAGACGGGCACGCCCCGGGCGGTGAGGAATTGCACCGTGGGGGCCATTTCCCGGCCCCCTTCCAGCTTCACCATCTGGGCCCCGGCGGCCATCAGGGGCACCGCATTGTGCAGGGCCTGGGCCGGGGATTCCTGGTAGCTGCCGAAGGACATGTCGGTAACGATGAAGGGGCGTTGGCTGCCCCGGGCCACGGCGGCGGTGTGATAGGCCATGTGTTCCGTGGTCACGGGCAGGGTGGAATCGTGGCCCTGGACCACCATGCCCAGGGAATCGCCGATCAACAGGGTATCTACCCCGGCGGCGTCGCAGCAGCGGGCAAAACTGGCGTCGTAGCAGGTGAGCATGGCGATTTTTTCGCCGGCGGCCTTCATTTTGGCCAGGTCGGCGAGGGTCAGACGACGGGTCTGGGTCTGGGCGGACATGGATTCATACTCCCCGATTGAAATACTCCCGATGGCTGCGCAGGGTGGCCAGCCGTTCCAGCAACAGGGAAAAGTCGTCGTCCCGGTCCACGAAATTCAGGTGGTCCGAGTTCACGACCATTACCGGGGCCGCATTGTAGTCGTAAAAGAAGCGGCTGTAGCTTTGGGATAGGCGGGCCAGATAATCGTCATCAATTTTTCTTTCCCGCTCCAGGCCCCGACGGCGCACCCGGGCCACCAGTTGTTCCGGGCTGGCCTGGAGGTAGATGACCAGGTCCGGTGCGGGAATATAGGGGGCCTGGGCTTCATAAATCTGCCGGTAGAGGGCGTACTCATCGTCCTCCAGGTTGAGCCGGGCGAAGAGGGCGTCCTTGTCGAACAGGTAGTCCGCCACCACGGTCTTGGCGAAGAAGTCCGGCTGGGCAAGGTCCCGGAGCTGGTCCAGGCGCTGAAAGAGAAAACACAGCTGGGTGGCCAGGGCGTAGCGGGGCCGGTCCTGGTAGAAACGTTCGAGAAAGGGATTGCGCTCGGGTTGCTCCAGCACCAGTTCCCCTTCCAGATGGGCCGCCAGACGGCGGGCCAGGGAGGTTTTCCCCACCCCGATGGGGCCCTCCACCACAATGTGGCGGGCCCGCTCCAGCAGGCCCGGGGTCTGGCTCACCCTCGGGCCCCCGGGGCTAATCGGGGGCAGGGACTAGGCTTGGTCATGGCTCATGCAGAGAATGTCCGGGCTGGCGGCGCCGGCCTGGGCCATCCGTTCCAGGCAGTCCAGCACCCCGTGGCTGGCCGTTTCCATGTCTTCCAGGAGGGCCACCCCGCCGGTAAAGTCGCCGGCCTTGAGCTTTTCCAGGGCCGCTTTGCCGGTTTGGTGCACCCGTTGGTGGGGGGCTTCCATGGCGGTATAGCCGTCCAGTTGGGAGAAGCAGTCCCGCCCTTCCCCCTGGTAATACCATTTGCCCAGGCGGCAGGTGGTGTGGCTGGAGAAGTCTTCCGCCGATTTGCCGCTGGCCCCCATGAAGGCTTTGTACACCTCGAACTTGAAGACCAGGTGGTCCATTTTGGCCAGTTCGGTGAAGCTGCGCAGGGCGGAGACCGCCAGAGCCTGCTCAATGCGCTTGGAGAGGCCGATGATGTTGTCCAGGCTTTCCGTGGCCGTGGCCCCGTCGCTGCCGAAGGATTCCGCCTGTTCCGCCAGGGTGGCGATGGTGGTGTGGGCGGCGTGGGTGTCCTGCTGGATGGCGTCCACCAGGATGGAAATGTCGTGGGTGGCCTTAGTGGTGCGCTCCGCCAGTTTGCGCACTTCGTCTGCCACCACGGCAAAGCCCCGGCCCGCTTCCCCGGCCCGGGCGGCTTCAATGGCAGCATTCAGAGCCAGCAGATTGGTCTGGTCCGCCACTTCCTTGATCAGGTTGAGGATGCCGCCGATTTTTTCCGCATTGACGTTGAGGCCGTTCATCTGGGTCATGGCGGAACGGGAATGGTCCGCCAGATTGACCAGATCGGCGCTGATGCGGTGCATCAAATCCTGGCTGCCCTCGGTGATGTGGCCGGCGCTCACGGCTTCGGACTTTTCTTCCCGCAGGGTGGTGGCCATGAGGGCGATGGTGTCCTGGGAATGGAGCAGGCTGTCCCCGAAGCGGGCCATGTTTTCCAACAGGTGGGCGCTTTGGGCGGCCTGGAGCTCGCTGCGGTTGCAACGCTCGGTGAGGGCCTGCTGTTCCGACTCCAAAGCGCTGAGCCGTTGCCGCAGTTGATCCGCTTCCGCCTGCAAGGCGGCGTTTTGATTTTCCAGTTGTTGTTCCCGGGCGCTGTTACCAAAAATTCCCAAAATAACCTCCTGTTTTTTTTACAAGGTTTTATATGCTGAAAGACATAGTCATCCCAGAGCCATCTTACCTGATGGGGGGAAGCAGGGGGAGTTTAGGCACCGTTCAGGTGCGGAAAATGAAAAAGACTGCGCCAAAAATGCACAGGGCGGCCCACAGGTAATCCAGTTTCACCGGCTGGCCCATGTAGAGCACGGCAAAGGGCAGAAATACGGTGAGGGTGATAGCTTCCTGGAGAATTTTCAGCTGGGGCAGGGTGAGGTGGGTGTGGCCGATGCGGTTGGCGGGCACCTGGAGCAGGTACTCAAAGAGGGCAATGGCCCAGGAGGCTAGGGCGGCGATCCACCAGGGCCGGTCCGCCAGATTGCGCAGGTGGGCGTACCAGGCGAAGGTCATGAAAATATTGGAGGCCGTGAGGAGCAGCACGGTCTGCCAGAGGACGGGTAGGCGTTCCCACATGGCGGTCAGGGCGCTGGCGTGGCCAGGCGGTCAATGCGTTGATTGGCGACGGCGGGCAGCCAGGCGGCCAGACGGCCCCGGCCCGGCAGGGCCAGATCGGGGGCGATTTCCCCCAGGGGTACCAGGACGAAGGCCCGCAGATGGAGGCGGGGATGGGGCAGGATCAGGTCCGGGGTGTGGAGCACCGCCTGGTCGTAGAGGAGCAGGTCCAGATCCAGGGTGCGGGGGGCGTTGGGGTAGGACCGCACCCGGCCGAAGCGGGCTTCCACCGCCAGGAGGGCGGCCAGGAGCCGGTGGGGGTCCATGTCCGTGGCTAGTTCCGCCACCCCGTTGATGAAGTCGGGCTGGTTGCGCACCCCCACGGGGGCGGTGCGGTAAAAGGAGGAGTGGCGCACCAAGGCGCTATCCGGTAGATCGCCCAGGGCGGCCACGGCGGCCTGCAACTGGGCCACCGGATCATTGAGGTTGGCCCCCAGGGCCACATAGGCCCGGTGGGCGTAAGGGGAGGAAGAGGTCACGACGGCGGAAACGGTCAAGGGAGAAAAGGCGGGGAAAGCGCGGGAGGTAAAACGACGGCGACCGGATGGCCGCCGCCAGATCAGGCTTGGGCGGGGGCGTCCGGGGCACCGGCGGGTTTGCGGCGGCGCCGCCGACGCCGGTTTTTGTCGCCGCTGGGGGCGGGCATGAGCAGGGCATGGCGCGCCTCCCCTTCGGCCTGGAGAAAGGCTTTCCACCAGTCCGCCAGTTCCTGGTCCACTTCCCCGGCGGCGGCTCGGAGCAGGAGAAAATCGTAGCCCGCCTTGAAGCGGGGCTGTTCCAGCAGGGCGTAGGGGCGCTTGCCCGAACGGTTTTCAAAACGGGGCTGGAGGGCCCAGATGTCCTTGATGTCCCCGGCGATGCGCCGGGTGATGGCGAGTTTTTCCGCCTGCACTTCCAGGGCCTCGTCCATGGCTTCGAAGAGGGCGGGAATGGGTCGTTCCCCGTCGCCCTTGCGCTTTTCCCAATGGGCCAGCACCTCGTTCCAGAGCAGGGTGGCGAACAGGAACCCCGGGGAAATGGGCTTGCCTTCCCGCACCCGGCGATCCGTATTTTCCAGGGCCAGGGCGATGAAGCGCTTGCCTTCCGGTTGCTCCAGCACCACGTCCAGCAGGGGCAGCAGGCCCCGGTGCAGCCCCTCTTCCCGCAGTTGGCGCAGGCAGGCCAGGGCGTGGCCGGAGGTGAAGAGCTTGAGCATTTCGTCAAAGAGCCGGGCGGCGGGGACGTTTTCCAGCAGGGCGCCCATTTCCCGGATCGGATTGCGGGCCGCCGGATCAATGGAGAGGCCCAGCTTGGCGCCCAGGCGTACCGCCCGGAGCATGCGCACCGGGTCTTCCCGATAGCGCACCTTGGGATCGCCGATCATGCGCAGGGTTTTCTGCTGCAAATCCGCCACCCCGTGGTGGTAGTCGTGGATGGTTTCTTCCGTGGGGTCGTAGTACAGGGCGTTGACCGTGAAATCCCGGCGCGCCGCATCTTCCGCCATGGAGCCGAATTCGTTGTCCCGCAGCACCCGCCCGAAGCTGTCCGTGGGGGCGTTGTTGGCGTGCATGGCCCGGAAGGTGGTGACCTCAATGGTCTCCGCCCCCATCATCACATGGACGATCTGGAAGCGGCGACCGATCAGGCGGGAGCGGCGGAAGCAGGCCTTGACCTGCTCCGGGGTGGCATTGGTGGCCACGTCAAAGTCTTTGGGGGGCAGCTTGGCCAGCAGGTCCCGCACCGCGCCGCCCACCACGTAGGCTTTAAAGCCCCGCTGTTGCAGGGTTTCCACCACCCGCCGACTGCCGGAGCTGAGGTGCTCCCGTTTAATACCGTGGCGCTTGAAGGGAATGATGGCGGGGTCGCTGGCAGGGTCAGCGGGCGCGTCTTTTTTGCCGAAAACGCGGTTGAGAAATTTGCGGATCATCGCGATGTGAGGTGGGCGGAAAGCGCCGAAAAAATCAAAAAGGCCAAGGAAGGAGCCTGAAAAATCAATTGATTATAGCCTAGAGCGGAGCCGGCGTCGGGACAAACCTCAGCGCAGGCTGAGGATTTGCCAGTTTTCCGCCGTGGCCCGGCGCCGCAGGGTGGGGTCCGGATCCACCGCCACCGGGTGGCTGACCCGTTCCAGCAGGGGCAGATCATTGTGGGAGTCGCTGTAGAACCAGCTGTCCCCAAAGCTTCCCCAGCACAGGCCCAGGGATTCCAGCCAGGCTTCCACCCGGGTGATTTTGCCGCCCTGGAAGGAGGGCTGGCCCCGCACGGCGCCGGTGAATTGGCCGTCTTCCTGGGCCGGAATGGTGGCGATCAGGTGGGGAATGGCAAATTCCCGAGCGATGGGGCCGGTGACGAAAGCGTTGGTGGCGGTGACGATGGCGGTGAGATCCCCCCGGTCCAGGTGACGCTGGACCAGCAGGCGGGCCGGGGTGCCGATCATGGGCAGAATGCGCCGGGCCATGAAGTCCCGATGCCAGGCATCCAGCTGTTCCCGGGAATGGGCGGCCAGGGGCTGGAGCTGGAAGTCGAGGAATTCCCCGATGTCCAGGGTGCCTTCCTGATATTGCTGGTAGAAGCGCTGATTGCGGGCTTCCTGGATTTCCCGGTCGAGTACGCCCTGTTCAATGAGGAACTGGGCCCATTCAAAATCGCTGTCGCCGGAAAGAAGGGTGTTGTCGAGGTCGAAAAGTGCCAGATTCATGGGGACGTAGGATGGGAAGGAGTGGGGCGGTGAAAACCGCTACGGAAGAGGGGAACCCGAACCAAGGGGCAGCGGCCCCGCTGGGTCGGGGGCAGGGGGGCGACCCGGGGCCAGGCCCGGCGCAGGCGGCCAATGCCCGGGGGCGGCGGCGTTAGGGGTTTCATCGGCTTTCCAGGCCTCCCTCATGTTGGAGAACTTCCCGCAGCAGGGGCAGGGTAATGGGCCGCTGCTGCTCCAGGGAATACCTGTCCAGGGCTACCAGCAGGGCGCTCAGGCTGCCCATGTCCCGGGCGCTGCGGGAGAGAAGATAGGTGAGGGCGTCCCGGCCCAGCTTGAGCTTGCGGGCGGCGGCCTGGGCCCCCAGGGCGGCCAGCTTTTCCTCATCGGAAAGGGGCAGGAGACGGAAGATCAGGGCGGACCCCAGGCGGGTACGCAAATCCTCCCGCAGGGCCAGGGCGGCGGGGGGCTGGTCCGAAGCCACCAGCAGCTTGGCCCGGTGGCCGTTTTCCCCGGCCAGGCGCAGGCGGTTGAAATGGTTGAAGAGGGCCACCTGGCCCGCTTCGCTCAAGGCTTCCCCATTATCTACCGCCAGGCCCGGGGCATCCCCGGGCAGGTCCGCCAGATCCGGGTCCTGCCGGGCGTCCCCGTAGCAGAGGCCGGAAGCCCGCAGCAGATGGGTTTTGCCGCTGCCCCCTTCGCCCCAGAGGTGAAAGCTGAGTTGCCGGTCCCCGAGCCAGGCGCTGAGGGCGGCCAGGGCGGCGCCGTTGCCCCCGGGCACAAAATTGTCCAGGGTGGGCGGGGTGTCGGGAACCAGGTCCAGGAGCAGTTGGCGCATCAGGATTTCCGGTAGAAGGGGCTGGCCAGATAGGCGGCCTTCAATTGGCGCAGGCCCACCAGCAGGGCGGCGGAGGCGGGCAGGGCCAGGAGAATGCCGAAAAAGCCGAACAGCTGGCCGAAAGCCAGCAGGGCGAAAATGACCGCAATGGGGTGGAGACCGATCCGGTCCCCCACCAGCAAGGGGGTGAGGATAAAGCTTTCCAGCACCTGGCCCAGGCCGAAGACCGCCGCCACTCCCAGGGGCGTGCCCCAGCCGTCGAATTGGGCCAGGGCGGCCAGGCAGGCCAGCACCAGGCCGGAGCCGTAGCCCACGTAGGGGACAAAGACCAGGAGCCCGGTGAGCAGGCCCACGGGCAGGGCAAATTTGAGGCCCACCAGCCACAGCCCCAGGCTGTAATAGGTGGCCAGGATGACCATGACCAGCAGCTGGCCCCGGAGAAACTCGGCCAGCACCGCATCCACTTCCCCGCCGGTGAGCCGGGCCTGTTCCTGGAAGCGGGGGGGAACAAATTCCAGCAGGCGCCCCACCAGCATGTCCCAGTCCCGGAGCAGGTAGAACAGCACCACGGGGAGGAGGAAAAGATTAGCCACAAAGGCCACCAGGACCAGGCCTCCGTTGCCCAGGGTGGCCAGCAGATGGCGGGCCAGCTCGGAAAGCACGTCCTTGTGTTCGCTGGCCAGTTGGCCCAGGGCCGCCCCGTCCAGGGGCAGGTCCAGGCCCAGGTGCTGTTCCACCCAGGGGGCTACCCGGGTTTGGAGCATGCCCTGGGCGGCGGGCAGACCGTCGATCAGGCGCAGGGCCTCCTGCTGCACCATGGGCACCACGGTGAGGATCAGCAGCACCACCAGCAGCACCAGGCCCAGGAGCACCACGAGGGCGGCGGCGCCCCGGGGCAGGCGATGGCGGGTCAGCCAGCCCACCAGGGGATTGCCGATGTAGGCCAGAATGGCCGCCAGGAGGAAGGGGGTGAGGATGGGCGCCAGTTCCAGAGCCAGCCATAGACAGGCGGCGGCGAAGGCCGCCCAGAGCAGGGACTGGAGACGCAGGGTACGGGAGTCGGGCATTTACGCTAAAATGCGGCTTTAACTCAGCTTTTCGGGCGCCCATTCTACCATCCGGGCCGTCCGTCCCACCCATCTATGAGCCAAGACGCCAAGCAAAACACCACCCAGTCCGCCTCCGCCGACCCCAAGACCGCCCTTTCCTACCGGGATGCGGGGGTGGATATCGACGCGGGGGATGCCCTGGTCGAACGCATCAAGCCCTTCGCCAAGAAAACCCTGCGGGACGGCGTCCTGGGCGGCATCGGCGGATTCGGCGCCCTCTTCGAGGTGCCGAAAAAGTATCAGGAACCGGTGCTGGTGTCCGGCACGGACGGGGTGGGCACCAAGCTCAAACTGGCGTTCCAGCTCAATCGCCACGACACCGTGGGGATCGACCTGGTGGCCATGAGCGTCAATGACATTCTGGTCCAGGGGGCCGAGCCCCTGTTTTTCCTGGACTACTTCGCCTGCGGCAAGCTGTCCGTGGATGCGGCGGCGGATGTGGTGAAGGGGGTGGCCACCGGCTGCGAACAAGCGGGCTGCGCCCTGATCGGCGGCGAAACGGCGGAAATGCCCGGCATGTACCCGGACGGGGAATACGATCTGGCGGGCTTTGCCGTGGGGGTGGTGGAAAAGCGCAAGATCATCGATGGCTCCACCATCGTTCCCGGGGACGTGGTCCTGGGCCTGGGCTCCCACGGGGCCCACTCCAACGGCTATTCCCTGGTGCGCAAGATCATTGAACGGGCCCAGCCGGACCTGAACGCCAAATTCGACGGGGAGATGACCCTGGCGGATGCGGTGATGGCCCCCACCCGCATTTACGTCAAGCCCCTCCTGGCCCTGCTCCAAACCCTGCCGGTCAAGGGCATGGCCCACATCACCGGCGGCGGCCTGACGGAAAACGTGCCCCGAGTGCTGCCTGACACGGTGACCGCCGTGCTGGACAAGTCCTCCTGGCAGCGTCCCAAGCTGTTCGACTGGCTTCAGGCCGAAGGTCAGGTGGCGGACGACGAAATGCACCGGGTCTTCAATTGCGGTATCGGCATGGTGGTGATTGTGGCCAAGGAACACGCCGCCCAAGCCCTGGTCCAGCTCCAGGCCGCCGGGGAAAAGGTGTGGGAAATCGGCACCATCCGGGCCCGGCAAGGGGGTGAAGCCCCGACCCAGGTGATTTGATTTGCCTTAAAACCAAGAAGAGGAGCTTGTCCATGAAACTCGTCCTGACTTGCATCGCCACCCTGGCCGCCACCGCCCTGATCAGCGGCACGGCCCAGGCCTCCGAAGCCTTGGCCAAAGCCAAGAACTGCATGGGCTGCCACACCGTGGATAAGAAGCTGGTGGGCCCGGCCTACAAGGACGTGGCGAAGAAGTACGCCGGCAACAAGGGGGCGGAAGCGGAACTGGCCAAGCGTATCAAGGGCGGTAGCAGCGGCCTCTGGGGCGGTGCTCCCATGCCCCCCAACACCAATGTGTCCGATGGGGAGGCCGCCACCCTGGCCAAATGGGTGCTGTCCCTGAAGTAATCCGTTGCAAGACCGTTTCCCCAAGCCCTTCGCCCGCTGCTGCGGCCGAAGGGCTTTTTGTTGGGGGCTTTTCCAGGGGGCATGGCCCCAGGCTTAGGTTTTTGGCCGGGAACGGCGGGGGCGCGTCGGCGTCCGGCTTCCTTGGGTGATCTGGGCGGCCCGGGCCCGGAGGGCGGCTCCCAGGGCGGAGCGGGCCCAGTCCAGGAGGGTGTCTGGGCTGTCCAGGGCTTCTTCCGGTGCCCGGTAATAGTTCATGGTGGCGGTCTTGCCCGCCCGCTGATAGGAAAAGGGGGCCAGGTTCCGGGCCAGGAAGCGGGGCCGGTTTTCCCCATCCACCTTGAGCCAGAGCTCGTCGTCGATAACGATGGCGAACATCATGCCGTCCAGAAACAGGCCCCTGCCGCTGAACATGCGTCGCACCCCCACCGGGCCCAGGGGGGCCAGGCCTTCCAGCAGATAGTCCAGATATTCCGGGCTTACCGCCATGGGCCTAGGCCTGGAGAAAGGCCCGCACCCGGGCGGCCACCTGGGCGGAAAGATCCGGGGCCAGACAATCGAACACCTCCGCCGTGGGGTCGGCCCGGAGCCAGGTGATCTGGCGTTTGGCCAGCTGGCGGGTGGCGAAAATGCCCCGGTCCGCCAGTTCTCCCGCCGGGGCCAGTCCTTCCAGCACCTCCCAGGCCTGGCGGTAGCCGACGCAGCGCATGGCCGGTAAATCCCCGTGGAGCTGGTATTTGGCCCGCAGCATGGCCATTTCTTCCATAAAGCCCGCTTCCAGCATGGCCTGGAAACGGTCGGCGATGCGTTGGTGCAGCACCGCCCGGTCCGTGGGGGCCAGGGCCAGGGGCAGCAGCCGGTAGGGCAGGGGGGCGGGGCGCTGTTCCGCCAGCAGGGCGGACATGGGCCGTCCGGTGAGTCGGATGATTTCCAGGGCCCGCTGGATGCGCTGGGGATCGGTGGGGTGGAGGCGAGCGGCGGTGGCCGGGTCGAGCCGGGCCAGTTCCCCGTGGAGGGCGGGCCAGCCCCGTTCCCGGCCCTCCGCTTCCAGGGCCGCCCGCAGGGCCGGATCGGCCTGGGGTAGGTCGGAAAGCCCTTGGCGCAGGGCTTTAAAATAGAGCATGGTGCCCCCCACCAGGAGGGGAATGCGGCCCCGGGCGACGCTTTCCCCCATGGCGGCCAGGGCGTCCTCCCGGAAGCGGGCGGCGGAATAGGCTTCCTCCGGGCTGAGAATATCCACCAGCCGGTGGGGGAAGCGGGCCAGGGTGGCCCGATCCGGTTTGGCCGTGCCGATGTCCATGTCCCGGAAGACCAGGGCCGAATCCACGCTGATGATGTCCACGGGCAGTTGGGCCGCCAGTTCCAAGGCCACCGCCGTTTTGCCGCTGGCGGTGGGGCCCATGAGCAGCAGGGCAGGAGACAGGGGGGCGCTCAGGGACATGGGGGTGTTTCCGGGGAAGGGGTGGGGCCTAGAGGGCGTCCGGCGGGCATGGACGGGCTACCGTAGGCTCGGGCCTTGGTGTTCGAGGACGGCGCCAGGGCTTGGGGATGGCTCGGGCCAACGAGGCCCGGGCAGCGGATCAGCTGGACGGGAGCCATTATTGGCCCCGCAAAAAGAGCTTATCCAGGTCCGCCATGGTCAGCTCGGTCCAGGTGGGGCGGCCGTGATTGCATTGGTCCGCCCGTTCCGTGGCTTCCATTTGGCGCAGCAGGGCGTTCATTTCTGGCACGGTGAGCAGGCGGTGGGCGCGCACCGCCCCGTGGCAGGCCAGGGTGGCCAGGAGTTCGTTGCGCCGGGCGGTGGTCACCTGGGTCACCCCGTGTTCCTGCAATTCGGCCAACAGACTGCGGCTTAAGGCCGCCGGGTCCCCCGCCGCCAGCAGGGCCGGAACGCCCCGCACCGCCAGCTGGGCCGGTCCGGCGGGAGCGATCTGGAAGCCTAGGGTTTCCAGCACTTCCCGGTGTTCCTCCACGGTGGCCAGTTCCAGGGGAGAGGCGCCGAACAGGGCGGGGATGAGCAGGGTCTGGGTGGCCACGGCCTTGCCGTCGTAGGCCGCCTTCAGCTTTTCATACAGGATGCGTTCGTGGGCCGCGTGCATATCCACCAGCACCAGGCCCCGGGGGGTCTGGGAAAGCACATAGACCCCGTGGAGCTGGGCCAGGGCATAGCCCAGGGGGGGCACCCCTTCCTGGGCGGTGGGCAGGGCCGCCGGGGCCGCTGAGGGGGCCGTACTGCCATCGGCGGTGGGGCGGGGCGCCGCTGCGTCATCCCGGGCCTGGGCGGCCAGGGCCAGATAGGCGGTAGCGGCGGGTTCCGCCAGCCCCAGGGAGCTTTGCCGGGGCGTGTAATGGCCCGGGGCGTAGGCGGCAGGACGAAATCCCGGGGTGGGGGCGACGTTGTAGCCGCCCTGGGAGGCGGGCAGGGGCCCCAGGGCCGGTGTGCCTCCGGGCACGGTGTTTCCAGGCGTGCCGACCGGGGCGCCCGCCGGATCGTCCCCCGCCCGTTCCCCAATGGCCCGGGAGAGGGCCTGCTGTACCCCGTGGAAGACGAATTGGTGTACCGCCCGGCCGTCCCGGAAGCGCACTTCGGTTTTGGCCGGATGCACATTCACATCCACCGCCCCCGGGTCGATTTCCAGGAACAGGCAGTAACCCGGGTGGCGGCTGTTGTGCAGCATGTCCTGGTAGGCCTCCCGCAGGGCATGGGCGAGGAGCTTGTCCCGCACAAAGCGGCCATTGACGAAGACGAACTGGGCGTCCCGCCCCGGGCGGGACCAGGCGGGTTGGGCGGCGTAGCCGGTGAGGGCGATGCCGCCGCTTTGGGCGTCTACCCGGCGGGATTCGGCGAGAAAGTCGTCTCCCAGAATGGCTCCCACCCGGGCCGCCAGATCGCCCCGGGTCAGGCTCAGGCTGGCCCGGCCGTTGTGGCTGAGGCTGAAAGCCACATCCGGATGGGCCAGGGCCACCCGTTTCAGGGCGTCCACGCAGTGGGCGAATTCGGTGGCGGCGGATTTGAGAAATTTGCGCCGGGCCGGGGTGTTGTAATACAGGTCCCGCATTTCCACCACCGTGCCCCCCAGAAGGGCGGCGGGTTCCGGGGCGCCGTCGCTGTGGGCGGCCAGTTTCCAGGCGTGGCCGGATTCCGGGTCGTCCCGCAGGCGGCTGGTGAGGGTGAGGCGGGCCACGGCGGCCACGGAGGCCAGGGCCTCGCCCCGGAACCCCAGGGTGCCGACCCGCTCCAGGTCATCCAGATTACGAATCTTGCTGGTGGCGTGGCGGGTCAGGGCCAGGGCCAGATCGTCCCGGGCCATGCCCCGGCCGTCGTCGCTGACCCGGATCAGCTTCACCCCGCCTTCTTCCAGTTGTACCTGAATGCCCGTGGCCCCCGCGTCTAGGGCGTTTTCCAGCACTTCTTTGAGGACGGATGCGGGGCGTTCCACCACCTCGCCGGCGGCGATTTGGCTGATGAGAAGGTCGGGGAGAACCTGGATGCGGGGTGGGGACATGGGGGGCGGCAAGGGCAAAGAAAGGAATTATAGCCGCAGGGGGCGGCGCGAATTGGTTTCCCGGCTGCCCGGCGCTTGCGGCTATAATCTCCCGAACGTCATGCACTGAACGGAAGTCCATGCTTGGAGACCCTGCCGCGCTAGGCCCCCTGCGCGTCCTCTTTGTCGATGATTCGGAATTCGACGTGGAACTGGCTGTGGGCGCCCTGCGCCAAGCCCAACTTACGGTGGATTGGACCCGGGTGGATACGGCCGCCGGCCTGGAATCCTGCTTGGCCCGGGGCGCCTGGGATGCGGTGGTGTGCGACCACAATATGCCGGATTTCGATTCGGTGAGCGCCCTCTCCCTGCTCAACGCCCGGGAGGCGGACATCCCCTTTCTCATTGTCTCCGGCATGATCCCGGACGGGGTGGCCATTGAGGCCATGCGCCTGGGGGCCCGGGATTTTCTCAGCAAGGATCAGCTCAACCGGTTGGCCCCGGCCCTGCGCCGGGAGGTGGGGGAAGCGCGCAATCGCCACGCCCTGCGCCAGGCCCAGGCGAGCATCGACCACCTGCTCCATTTCGACGCCCTGACCGGGGTGGCCAACGGGGATTCCCTGCTGGAACACCTGGATCAGCGCTTGGCTTGCAGCCCCCATCAACCCTTTTCCCTGGTGCTGGTGGATTTCAACCGCTTCCGCAAAATTATGCGGGGCCTGGGAGTGGTGGTGGGCAACCGGGTGCTGCGGGCGGCGGCCCAGCGCCTGGTGGAATTGCTCGGTCCGGATGACTTTATCGCCCGCCTGTCCGGGGACCGGTTCGCCCTCATTTTCGCCGGGGCCGCCGACGCTACCGGTTGCCACGGGGCGGTGAATCGCATCCAGGAAATTTTCCACCGGGGTTTTACGGTGGATCAGCACGAGCTGTTTTTCACCTGCTGCATGGGGGTGGTGCCCTATCCCAATCACCACGGCTCTTCCTCCCAGCTCATCCAGTGGGCGGAAGCGGCCCTGGATGTGGCCAAACAGGCCGGTCCCGGCCAGGTGCGGGTCTACGAAAGCCATATGGGGGGGCGGGACCAGGGCCGGGTGGTGCTGGAAACCGAGCTTTACCATGCCCTGGTGAATCAGGAATTTGTCCTCTATTACCAGCCCCAGACCTCCCTGACCGATGGCCATCTGGTGGGGGTGGAAGCCCTGTTGCGCTGGCGTCATCCCAGCCGGGGCCTGGTGCCCCCGGGGGAATTTATTCCCATCCTGGAAGAAACCGGGCTCATTGTGCCCGTGGGGGAATGGGTGCTCACCGAAGCCTGTCGCCAGAGTGTGGCCTGGCGTCGGCAAGGGGTGGGGCCTTTCCGGGTGGCGGTGAATCTTTCCGCCCTCCAGTTTCAGCAACCCGGTCTGGCGGAACGGGTGGGGGAAATCATTCTCCGGGAAGGGGCCCGGCCCCAGGATATGGAACTGGAAATCACGGAAAACGTGGCCATGAACAACGAAGAAGAGGTGCTGGCCACCCTCATGCGCCTGAAAGCCATTGGCGTGGCCCTGGCCATTGATGACTTCGGTACCGGCTATTCCTCCCTCTCCTACCTCCAGCAGTTTCCCGTGGATCGGCTGAAAATCGATCAATCCTTCGTGCGGGGCGCGGCGGCGGGGGAATCCATGAAACTGGCCCGGGCCATCGTCGCCCTGGGTACCAGCCTGGGCCTGGAAACCATTGCGGAAGGGGTGGAAACCCGGGAGCAGGCGGAGCGTCTGGAACACTTTGGCTGCGCCCTGGCCCAGGGTTTCTGGTTCGCCCGCCCCATGCCCCCGGAAGCCATTACCGCCCACTGGCAGGAGCGTCTCGCCTCATGAAGCCCTGGGGGCCTTTGATTCCCCGCTGGGCGGGCGCCTGGGCCTTCCTGGTTCTCCTCTGCTGGAGCCTGGGGGCCCAGGCCCTGTCCTTGAGCGCCGGGCAAAGCCAATGGCTGAAGGACCATCCGGTGCTTCGCCTCGGGGTGACGGACCTGCCTCCCCTGCTTTTGCGGGATAAGGCGGCGGGCCGCTACGTGGGCCTTTCCATGGATTTGCTCCGGGCCCTGGAGACGCGCCTGGGGGTGCGCTTCCAGCCCGTATTACGCCAATCTCCTGGACCAGATGGAGGGCGCCCGGAAGCGGGAGGTGGATGTGCTGGCGGCGGTGGTGCCGAGCCGGGAGCGGAGCGCTTACCTGAATTTCACCGACCCCTATGTGAATCTGGATAACAAAATCCTGGTGCGCCGGGATTCGGGTTTGGGGGATTTGACCCTGGCCCAGCTGCGGGGGCGCAAGATTTCCCTGCTGGCGGGCAGTTCCACGGAAGAACGCCTGCGCCGCCTGGGCTACGGCCCCTCCCTGGTGCCCGCCCCGGATGCGGTGAGCACCCTCACCAAACTAGCCTTTGGGGAAGTGGATGTGGCCATTCTGGACCTGGCCCGGGCTTCCTACTTCATTCAGCAGGAAGGCCTGTCCACCCTGGAAATCGGCGGCAGCGCCGAATTGCCCGTGGTTTTTGCCCTGGGCAGCCGGAATGATTGGCCCGAGTTGAGCCCCATCCTGCAACGGGCCCTGGACGATTTCCCGGACCAGGACCGGCAGGTGATCCAGAACCGCTGGCTCAACCTGGGGGGGGTGGATCGGGAAACCGTGCAACGCTGGTGGCTCTGGGGCGGCACCGCCTTCGCCGGGGTGCTGCTTCTGCTGGGCCTGATCTTGCTCTGGAACCGCACCCTGCGCCATCAGGTGGACGCCCGCACTCGGGAGCTCCATGCCCGCATGGCGGATCAGGAGCGGGTGGATCAGGAACTGCGGGAGAGCGAAGCCCGCTTCCGGGATCTGGTGGAACTGTCTTCCGACTGGTGGTGGGAGCAGGACGCCCAGCTGCGTTTTTCCTTTCTCTCGGACAATTCCCGCCTCAAGGGCCAGGTGCCCATCGACTATTACCTGGGCAAAACCCGGGGGGAACTGGGCGTCCAGGGAGTGACGGGGGAGGAGCTGGCCCGCCATGAAGGGGATTTGGCCGCCCGGCGGCCTTTCGTGGATTTCACCTACCGCTTTCGGGGCCAGGACGGGGCCTACCATTGGTACAGCGTCAGTGGCCGGCCCCTGATGGACCCGTCGGGGAACTTCCTTGGCTACCGGGGCGTGGCCCGGGACGTTACCGGGGAACGGGAAGCCCAGCTGGCCTTGGCGGCCAGCGAACGGCAACTGCGGGGCCTGCTGGACAGCACCGAATCCTTCCTCGGCTTGCTGGACCCCTCCGGGGTAATCCTGGAGGCCAATCGCTCCTTCTTGGCGGGGAACGGCCTGGACCGGGCCCAGACCGTGGGGCGGCGGGCCTGGGAAGTGGGCTGGTGGAGCCAGGTGTCCGCCTCGGCGGAGCGGCTGCGCCAGGGCATCGCCCGGGCCGCCGCCGGGGAAACCGTGCGCTATGTGGCCGAGTTTCCTGATCTCCAGGGCAATCCGGGCTGGCTGGACTTTTCCCTGACCCCGGTGCGCAACGAGGCGGGCCAGGTGACCTGCATTATTCCCGAGGGCCGGGACGTGACCGAGCGTCACCGGGTCCAGCTGGCCCTGGAACTGCTGGTGAAAAACACCGCCACCGTGTCCGGGGAAGCCTTTCTCCGCTCCCTGGTGGGCAATCTGGCCGATCTTTTCCATGCCCGGGCCGTGTTTGTCAGCCGCCTGGGGGATGAGCCGGATCGGGTGCATACCCTGGCCTACTGGTGCGATGGCATGGTGCAGGACAACCTGGTGCTGGATACCAGCGCCTCCCCCTGCCAGGCGGTGTTGGAGGAGGGGCCGCTCCTGGTGGCGGACGGGGTGCTGGAGCGCTATCCCCATTCCGCCTTCCTTTCCAGCCTGGAAGCCCGCAGCTACCTGGGGGCGCCCATTCTGGGCACGGATCAGCGGCCCCTGGGGGTGCTGGCGGTAATCGACGACCGGCCCCTGGCCCTGGCCTCCGATTTCCTGCCCCTGCTGGGCCTGTTTGCCCTGCGGGCGGGGATGGAAATGGGGCGCATGGACCACGACCAGGCCATCCGCTCCCTCAACGGGGAGTTGGAACGCCGGGTGGCGGAACGCACCCGCCAGCTGGAATCCGCCAATCAGGAGCTGGAGGCCTTTTCCTACTCCGTCTCCCACGACCTGCGGGCGCCCCTGCGCCATGTGGCGGGCTTTGTGGAACTGCTGGCGGAGGACCGGGACAATCGCCTGACCGGGGAAAGCCAGCGCTACCTGGGCATCATCACCGACGCCGCCCGGCGCATGGGGGAATTGATCGACGGCCTGCTGGCCTTTTCCCGCATAGGTCGGGCCCAGCTCCATCCCGGGCCGGTGGATGTGAATAAGCTGGTGGCCGAGGTGCGGGATGAACTGGCGGGGGAAGCCCAGGCCGGGGAAGTGGTCTGGCAGGTGGCCGACCTGCCCCAGGTGTGGGCCGACCGCACCCTGCTGCGCCAGATTTGGACCAATCTCCTGGCCAATGCCCTGAAGTATTCGAAAAACCGCAGTCCGGCCCGTATCTGGGTGGATGCCATGCCCGGGGAAAAGGAATGGGTGTTCCGGGTTCAGGACAACGGGGTAGGATTCAATATGAAGTACGTGGCCAAGCTGTTCGGCGTTTTCCAGCGCCTGCACAGCAGCGTGGATTTCGAAGGCAACGGCATCGGGTTGGCCAATGTGCGGCGCATGGTGGAGCGCCACGGTGGCCGGGTCTGGGCCGAAGGGGCGCCGGATCAGGGCGCCAGCTTTTATTTCTCCCTGCCCCAGCGGGAAGGGGCGGAAGAAGCCTAAGGGCGGCGATGGAATCCCCCTGGCCAGCCTATCCAGGATGGGCCAGTCGGGATGACGGAGGGTGATCATGGAACTGAAGCGAATTCTCTTGGCGGAAGACGATCCCCGGGATGTGGAACTGGCCCTACAAGGCCTGGACGCCTCCCATCTGGCCAACGAAGTCCAGGTGGTCAATGACGGGGAACAGGCCCTGGATTACCTCTACCGCCGGGGCGCTTTCGCCGACCGGCCGGAAGGCCTGCCCGCCCTCATTCTCCTGGACTTGAAAATGCCCCTGGTGAGTGGCCTGGAAGTGCTCCAGGCCATTAAGCGGGACCCGGCGCTCCACTCCGTGCCCGTGGTCATGCTCACCTCCTCCCGGGAAGAGCTGGACCTGGAAGAGGCCTATCGCCTGGGCTGTAATGCCTATGTGGTGAAGCCGGTGAAATTCCGGGATTTCATCGAAGCGGTGAAGTCCCTGGGCCTTTTCTGGGCCGTGCTCAACGAGCCGCCCCGGGGTTCCCTGCGCAAGTAAGGTAAAATCCCGGCTTCATCCCTTTCCGGCGGCTCTGCCGAGTCGCCGTCCCGCCATGGATTTGCTCAGCGCCTTTATCGATATCGTCCTGCACCTGGATGTGCACCTGTCCGCCCTGGTGGTCCAGTACGGCCCCTGGATTTACGCCATCCTGTTTTTCATCATTTTTGCCGAAACCGGCTTTGTGGTGACCCCCTTCCTGCCCGGGGATTCCCTGTTGTTTGTGGCGGGGGCCCTGGCGGCCATCGGTGACATGTCCCTGGCCCTGCTCCTGGTGGTCCTGTCCCTGGCCGCCGTGCTGGGCAACAGCCTCAATTACGCCATTGGCCGCTGGCTCGGGCCCCGGGTGTTCCAGTGGGAAAACTCCCGCTTCTTCAATAAGGACGCCCTGCTCAAGACCCACGCCTTCTACGAGCGCCATGGGGGCAAAACGGTGATCCTCTCCCGCTTCCTGCCCCTGTTCCGCACCTTCGCCCCCTTCGTGGCCGGGATCGGCGCCATGAGCTATATGCGCTTCGGCCTCTTTAACCTGATCGGGGGCATCAGCTGGGTGGGGGCGTTGACCCTGGCCGGCTACTGGTTCGGCAACCAACCCTGGATCAAGCAAAACCTCACCGCCGTGATTCTGGGCATTGTGGTGGTCTCCCTCCTGCCCGCCCTGATCGGCTACCTGCGCCATCGGGCGGCCTCCCGGGCCGCCTAGGCGGGCCATGGCGGCGGGCGTGCCCTTTCCCCCGGTTGGCCGACGGCGCCATGGCTGGCTCTGGCGCTGGTGCCTGGGGGTGGCCCTGGGCCTGATCCTGGGCCAGCTTTGGGGCTGCGCCACTCGCAGTGGGCCGGACGGCCATCAGGAAAGCCGCTTTGATCCCCGGGCCCTGGCTAAAACGGACATCGACCGGGTGGCGGAGATTGACCAGCGGGAGGTCATGAGCGGCCTGCGCCGGCTCACGGAAAAACTTTACCGGCGCAATCCCCGGGAGTGGAAAAAGGCCAACCAAGCGTCCCTGGAAGGGGCGGTGGACCGGGTTTTTCTGACCCAGCCCCGGGCCGGAGGCGCCGACCCCTGGCCCGAACTGGAAGGGCGGCGGGAAGGCAAGGCCGCCTCCCTGGCCTTTCGGGAGGATTATCATGGGGACCGGGTGCTGGCCCTGATGGTGGGCCTGGTGACCATGGCCCGGGCGGCTTTCGAGAACAAGACGGAGTTTTTCCTCTTCGATAGTCTGAACGCCCAAAAGCTCTACAACTGCGCCCGCAACCTGGAAATCGCCTCCTGGCGCCTGAACCACAGCCGGGACGGGGCCGGGGAACTGTTCCTGCTCAGTAACGATCTGGACGGTGTCAGCCGCAACCTGTCCTTTGAGCGGGAAATGGGGCGGATGATCGCCCTGCTGGATTTTCTCGCCCTGGTCATGGAAGACAAGACCGGGCGCACCGTCAATCAAGTGGCCCAAAACCTGGCGACGGCCGTGTTTCTCCCCGTCGCCGCCTTAAGTCCGATCAAATGAAGAAAAACGTCGTTATCCTGATTTCCGGCCGGGGCAGCAATATGGAAGCCCTTCTTGCGGCCGCTGCCGATCCCGCCTATCCCGCCCGGGTGGCGGCGGTGCTGAGCAACCGGCCTGACGCCCGGGGCCTGGCCACGGCCCAGGCCGCCGGGGTGCCCGTGGCGGCCCTGGACCACAAGGCCTTCCCGGATCGGGAAGCCTTCGACCGGGCCCTCATGGAACGCATCGACGCCTATGCCCCGGATCTGGTGGTGCTGGCCGGTTTCATGCGCATTCTTTCCGAAGCCTTCGTCAGCCATTACGACGGGCGGCTGATCAATATTCATCCTTCCCTGCTGCCCGCCTTTCCTGGCCTCCACACCCACCAGCGGGCCCTGGAGGCGGGGTGCCGCATCCACGGCTGCACGGTCCATTTCGTCACCCCGGCCCTGGACCACGGCCCGGCCATTATCCAGGCCGCCGTGCCCGTGCTGGACGGGGACGATGAGGAGCGCTTGGCGGCTCGGGTGTTGGCCCAGGAACATCGCATTTACCCGGCGGCGGTGCGCTGGTTCGCGGAAGGCCGCCTGACCGTGGCCCACGGCCGGGTGTTGCGGGACGGCCCGGCGGAGGAGGGGGCGCTGCTTGCGCCGTCTTTGGACTAAGGCCGTGATCAGCCCGAAACGGGCCCTGGGACTGGCGCTGCTCCTTTCCCTGGTGGTCCATCTGGGACTCCTGTTTGGGCCCCAGGTGGACGTGCCGTCCCTGCTGGACAACCGGACGCCGCCCCTGTCCGCCGAATTGCGCCAGCCCCCCAAGCCCCTGCCCCCCCCGGTGCGGCGCCATCATCTGCCGCCGCCTCAGCCAAAAGCTGAGCCCGCGCCCCAGCCGGAGAGCGCCCCTCCGGCTTCCCCGGCACAGGCGGCGGACAATGCCCCTTCCCCTAGCGCCGCACCGGCCGGGAGTACGGCTTCGGCGAATCCGGCGGCGGAGGACAGTAGCCCCCTGGCTCCGGGCCCGGATGTGCTGCCGGAAGCCGCCGGGGACGTGAATCCCCGACTGCCCAAGAGCGGCAGCATCCGTTTTCTCGTCTCCCGGGGCGTGCAGAAATTTGAGGTGGGCCAGACCACCCATCGCTGGAAAATCCAGGATGGCCACTACCGGCTCACCGGGGTGACGGAAACCACCGGTCTAGCGGCGGTCTTCCACCCGGCTAAAATCACCTATACCAGTGCGGGCAAGGTGACGGCGGCAGGGCTTCAACCCGAGCATTTCAGCGTCAAGCGCCAGGGGGAAGAAAGCCACGAAGGGGCGGAATTCGACTGGGAGAAAAATCAGGTGGCGGTGCAACATGGCGCTCCCGTGCCCTTGCTGCCCGGCTCCCAGGATTTCATCAGCTTCTATTACCAATTCGGCTACCAGCCCCTGGCGGGGGGGCGGGATGTGATGGTGGCCACCGGCAAGAAATATGACCGTTTCCACTTCCAAGTGGTGGGCACGGAGGACCTGGACCTGCCCCAGGGCAAAATCAGCACGGTGCACCTTAAAATGACGGGGGACAGCACCATGGAAATCTGGCTGGCCCAGGATTATTACCTGGTGCCGGTGAAAATCCGTTATATCGACCGCAAGGGCGACCTGTACGATCAGATCGCTTTTGATATCAATCTGCCCAAAGAACCATGAAAAACACCCCTGCCCTGGCTCCCGCCCTGTTTAAACATGCCGTCGCCGTCCTCGGCCAGGTGCTGGAATTCCAGCATCCCGCCGACGCGGTGCTCTCCCACTATTTCCGGGCCAATCGCACCCTGGGACACCGGGATCGGGGCTTTGTGGCCGAGGCGGTGTTTGCTGTCCTGCGCCGCCGCCGCACCTTGGAATTCCTCAGCCGTCCCGAACCCACCCCCCGGCGTCTGTTGCTGGCCCTGCTGGCCTGCCTGCGGGGCGAAAACCTGCGCCAGCTGGAAGGTCTGGCCCAGGCGTCGGAACAGGCCTGGCTGGGCCAGGCCAAGGGGGAATGGGCCACCCTGCACCATCAGCTGGAACAGGCCGGTGGGGCGGCGGGTGACGTTCCGGAAGGGGCGTCGCCGGACCTGGCCCAGCTGTCCCCGGCGGCCCGCCTGGATTTGCCCGATTGGCTCTACGAGCGCCTCTGCGCCCAATGGCCGGCGTCCCAGGTGGCCGCCCTGGCCCAGACCATTAACCAGCCCGCGCCCCTGGATCTGCGCATCAATCCCCTGAAGGCCACCCGGGAAGGGGTGCTGACCCGGCTCGCCGCCGACGGCATCGGCGCCCAGCCCACCCCCTATTCCCCCCTGGGCTTGCGCCTGGAAGACAAGCCCGCCCTGTCCCGCCATCCCCTGTTCCTGGACGGCAGTTTCGAGGTCCAGGACGAAGGCAGCCAGCTCCTGGGCTATGTGGTGGCCCCCAAGCGGGGTGAGATGGTGGTGGATTTCTGCGCCGGGGCGGGGGGCAAAACCCTGCTCCTGGGGGCCTTGATGCGTTCCACCGGACGCCTTTACGCCTGCGATGTGTCGGAAAAACGCCTGGCCAATTTGAAGCCCCGCCTGGCACGCTCTGGCCTCTCCAATGTCCATCCCATGCGCCTGGAACATGAGCATGATGCCAAGCTCAAGCGCCTGGCGGGCAAGGCGGACCGGGTGCTGGTGGACGCCCCCTGTTCCGGCCTGGGTACCCTGCGCCGCAATCCGGACCTGAAATGGCGTCAGTCTCCCGAGGCCCTGGCGGAGCTGAACGAAAAGCAGGCTGCCATTTTGGCCGCCGCCGCCCATCTGGTGCGTCCCGGCGGCCGTCTGGTCTATGCCACTTGCAGCCTGCTCCGGGAAGAAAACGACGGGGTGGTGGATGGCTTCCTGGCCGCCCATCCGGATTTCGCCCCTGTGTCCGCCGCCGCCATCCTGGATAAGCAAGGTATCCCCGTGCCCGGCCTGGGGGAACGGTTCGCCCTGTTACCCCAGGTGCATGGGTGTGACGCCTTTTTCGCCGCCGTGCTGGAACGCCGCAGTTGAGAGGAGGGGCCATGGAACTGCCTGCCATGCTTGCTGACATTCTGGACGACCTGCAACAGCCCAATGTGTTCTGGCAGGTGGCTTGTCTGGCCGTTTCCCTGGCCCTGGCCGGTTGGCTGGCCTATGCCCTGCGCTCCCGGGTACGGGGCGCCCAGGAGGGCAATTGGCGGGTAGGACGCCGGGGGGTGGCCCGCCTGCTCTTCCCCGCCTTCGCCCTGGCCTTCGTGCTGACCCTGCGACCCCTGCTGCGGCCCTACATGCACGTCAATCTCTTCAATCTGGCCGTGCCCCTGCTGGTCTCCCTGGGCATGATCCGCCTGGTGGTCTATATCCTGCGCCAGGCCTTTGCCCCTTCCGGCTGGCTGGCCGCCTCCGAGCGCTTTATCGCCCTGGTGGTGTGGGGGGCGGTAGCCCTCAATATCGTCGGCCTGGACGACGGGGTCATCGACCTCATGGAGCAGGTGAGCTTCAAGGTGGGGCGCCAGGAATTGAATCTGTGGATGCTGCTCCACGGCTTGGTGACCATCTTCGTCACCGTCCTAGCCGCCCTCTGGCTGGGGGGGCTGGTGGAAGGGCGCCTGATGCGCACGGAGCAGCTGGATTCCTCCCTGCGGGTGGTTCTGGCCCGGGTGGTGAAAGCCCTGCTGACCCTGGTGGCGGTGCTTATCAGCCTGTCCCTGGTGGGCATCGACATCACCACCCTGTCCGTCTTCGGCGGCGCTTTGGGGGTGGGCCTGGGCTTCGGCTTGCAGAAAATTGCCAGTAACTACGTGTCCGGCTTCATCATTTTGTTGGACCGATCCATTCGCCTGGGCAATCTCATTACCCTGGACGCGGGCACCACCGGGGTGGTGACCCAGATCACCACCCGTTACACCGTGCTCCGGGCCCTGTCCGGCATTGAGCACATCATCCCCAATGAATTTTTCGTCGCCAACGTGGTGCAGAACCAGTCCTTTACCGACACCCGGGTGTTTATCAAGACGGCAGTCCAAGTGGGTTACGGCTCCGATATGGAGCAGGTGCTGGGGGTGCTGGTGGAATTGGCCAAGGCCCATCCCCGGGTGCTCCAGGACCCGCCGCCCCGGGCCTATCTGGTGAATTTCGCGGACAGCGGGGTGGATATGGAGGTGGGTTTCTGGATCAACGATCCGGATCAGGGCACGGGCAATATTCGCTCCGACATTAACCTGTCCATCTGGAAGCGCTTCAAGGAACTGGGTATTGAAATCCCCTTCCCCCAACGGGAAGTACGCCTCCTGGGCAGCGCCCAGGTGCAGCTGGCGGGCGCTTCCGGAGCGGAGCCCAACGCCGGATAAAGGCGGGGCAAGGCGCTGGAAGGGGAGGAGTAGCAGGCGAGCCTTAAGCGCCCGGGGCCGGAGAACTGGCCGTCTTGCGAGGGGGAGGGAAGGCGAAGAGTTGCCTGATGGGTGTTGCACGGGCATTTTTTTGCATCAATGCCCCGGCGCCCGAGGGGGGGAATTCCCGAATCCGGTGGCTTTTCTACGGGGGCAGTCCCCGGGGACTGGCAAGGGGAAGGGCGCTCAGCCGCTTCTCGCCGCCTGGTTCAGTGTTTGCCCGTGCTGCCGAAGCCCCCGGCGCCCCGGCTGCTTTCTTCAAATTCACTCACCAGATTGAAATTCACCTGGAGCACGGGAACGATGACCAGCTGGGCCAGCCGGTCCATGGGATTTAAGACGAAGACTTCCTTACCCCGGTTCCAGGTGGACACCAGGATTTCCCCCTGGTAATCCGAATCGATCAAGCCCACCAGATTGCCCAGCACAATGCCGTGTTTGTGGCCCAGGCCGGAGCGGGGCAGGATCATGGCCGCCAGGCCCGGGTTGGCCAGGTGGAGGGCGATGCCGCTGGGGACCAGGATGGTTTCCCCGGGATGGATATGCACCGGGGCCGCAATACAGGCCCGGAGATCCAGGCCGGCGGAACCGGGAGTGGCATATTGGGGAGGCAGCTGGCGCAGCCGTTCGTCCAGAATTTTGACGTCAATAGAGGGCTTCATCGGTACTCCGTAAAGGGGGGGCTAGCTTGGGGCTTAAATCCGGACCGGGGCGGCCAGCAGTCCGGCCAGGTGGGCGACGATCTGGGTTGCCAGCCGGGCCTTGCTGGCGGGGGCCAGGGGGTGGGCTCCGTCCGCGTCGAACAGCACCACCTTATTTTCCGCGCCGCCAAAGGCATCGCTGAACAGATTGCCCACCACCAGGGGCAGGCGCTTCTTTTGTCGCTTGGCTTCCGCGTAGGCCGCCAGGTTTTCGCTTTCCGCCGCAAAGCCGACGCAGATGGGGGGGGCGGGCAGGGCGGCTACTTCCGCCAGAATATCCGGATTTTTCACCAGGGTCAGGGTGAGGCTGTCCGCTGTTTTCTTGATTTTCTGGGGGGCGGCCTGCTCCGGCCGGTAATCGGCCACGGCGGCCACGGCAATAAACACCTGGGTTTCCCCTACCCGGGCCAGCACGGCTTCCCGCATTTCCCGGGCGCTGGCCGCTCCAATCCGCTCTACCCCCAGGGGGCAGGGCAAGTCCGTGGGGCCGGAGACCAGGGTGACCTGGGCCCCCGCCTGCTGGCAGGCCCGGGCCAGGGCATAGCCCATGCGGCCCGAGGACAAATTGGTAATGCCCCGCACTGGGTCAATGGCTTCGTAGGTGGGCCCGGCGGTGAGCAGCACCCGGCGCCCGGCTAGGAGTTTGGGCTGGAAAAAGCCCACTAGGGCCTCTTTTAAGGCTTCCGGCTCCCACATGCGGCCGTCTCCCACTTCGCCGCAGGCTTGGGGGCCCGCGTCCGGCCCCAGGAGTACCAAGCCGTCTTCCGCCAGCTGGGCTGCATTACGCCGGGTGGCTGGGTTTTCCCACATTTGCCGGTTCATGGCCGGAGCCACCAGCAGAGGACAGTTGCGGGCCAGAATCAGGGTGGAAAGCAGGTCATCGGCCCGACCCTGGGCGATTTTCGCCAGCAGGTCGGCGGAGGCGGGGGCCACCAGAATGGCGTCCGCCTGGCGGGACAGGTCGATGTGGGCCATGTTGTTGTCTACCCGGGCGTCCCACTGATCCACGAACACGGGCTGGCCGGACAAGGCCTGGAAGGTGACCGGGGTGACGAAATGGGTGGCGGCGGCGGTCATGGCCACCTGCACCTGGGCGCCGGCCTTGATCAGCAGGCGGACCAACTCCGCCGCCTTGTAGGCCGCGATGCCGCCGCTTACCCCCAGCAGAATGCGCCGTCCGGCCAGTTCCCCGGTGGGGGGAAGGGGCGCGTCAGGCGTCTGGAATAATTCATTTGTCATTAAATCGAAAGCTCGCGCTAGAATGGCGAATCCCCCGATTCTACTGGAAAGCCATGGCAATTACCGACTGGCCGGAAGCGGAGCGTCCCCGGGAACGGCTGCTGCGCCACGGTGCGGCCCATTTGTCCGACGCGGAGTTGTTGGCCATTTTTCTGCGGGTGGGAGTGCGGGGCAAAAGCGCGGTGGACCTGGCCCGGGACCTGCTGCACCGCTTCGGCGGCCTGACCGGCCTGTTTGCCGCCGAGCGTCCCGCCTTCGCCCAGGTGCCCGGCATGGGGGACGCCAAATACGCCCAGTTGCAGGCGGTCCTGGCCATGGCCCGGCGGGCTTTGGGGGAGAGCCTGAGCCAGCGGACGGGGCTGTCTTCCCCGGAGACGGTGCGGGACTACCTACGTCTGGCCCTGGCCCAGCGTCCCCAGGAGGTGTTTCTGGCCCTCTGGCTGGATGCCCAGAATCGCCTGCTGCTGGCGGAAGAACTGAGCCAGGGCACCCTGACCCAGACCTCCGTTTATCCTCGTGAAGTGGTGAAAGCCGCCCTGGCCCACAACGCCGCCGGGGTCATTTTTGCCCATAACCATCCCTCTGGGGTGGCCGAGCCCTCCGGAGCGGACCACCAATTGACCCGGGCCCTGAAGGATGCCCTGGCCCTGGTGGAGGTAAAATTGCTGGACCATTTCATCGTCGCCGGTACGGCGCCACCCCTGTCCTTTGCGGAGGGGGGCTGGCTTTAAGGGGCTCGGACGGGGGTTAAAAATCATCGCTTCCCGCCTAGGGCCAACTGGACGCGGGTCGTCCCGACTCCCCCTCCGCTTGCTATCCCCAGGGAAAAGCGAAAAAGCGCTTGAAATTCATCCGGATTTTAAAGTAGAATCACCGGCTTTCCATTCCAAGTTTCCGGAGCAACAATCATGGCGCGAGTATGCCAAGTGACGGGCAAGGCCCCCATGGTGGGAAACAACGTTTCCCACGCCAATAGAAGAACCAAGCGCCGCTTCCTGCCGAATTTGCAATACCGCCGCTTCTGGGTGGAAAGCGAAAACCGCTGGGTGCGTCTGCGCGTTTCCAACGCCGGTCTGCGCATCATCGACAAAAAGGGTATCGACGAAGTCCTGGCGGACCTGCGTGCCCGTGGCGAGATCTAAGGAGATAAGCCATGCGTGAAAAGATCAAGCTGGAGTCCACCGCCGGTACCGGACACTTCTACACCACCACCAAGAACAAGCGGACCAAGCCGGAAAAGCTGGAGATCAAGAAATACGATCCCAAAGTCCGGAAGCACGTGGTCTACAAGGAAACCAAGCTGAAGTAAGCCCCCTGGCTTGGCTCAGAAAAACCCGCCCTACGGCGGGTTTTTCTTTATGGGCTCCCGATCGGGGAGGGTGGTGGCCGGCTCTGGCCGTTGGGACCAGGGTGGGTTCTGGGTTATGCTCAAGGGCTGTGGCTTTGTGGTGGCCTGGGATGGGCCGAAGGTATGGGACGACTGATTTTCTGGGGCTTGGTGGCATTTTTGTTGTGGCGTTGGTGGAGCCGACGCCGACCCGCCGTGGTACGGGCGCCCCAGGCGCCCCGGGAAGCGGCTATGTGCCAATGTGACCATTGCGGCGTGTATTTCCCCGTGGATGAGGCGGTGCAAGCCGGTTCCCGGCGTTACTGCTGCCCTGCCCACCGGCTGTTGGATGAAGCCCGTGGCCGCTGATTATTTACCGTCGGATGGGCCCACGGGGCCGGAGGCGGCGGGGGTGCGGGAATCCTACTGGCGTTCCCTGCACTACTA
Source organism: Rhodocyclaceae bacterium (assembly GCA_041907765.1). Taxonomy (GTDB): domain Bacteria; phylum Pseudomonadota; class Gammaproteobacteria; order Burkholderiales; family Rhodocyclaceae; genus Azospira. Next base: position 230,213 of record JAYRGQ010000001.1, read on the forward strand.
CAATCTCTACCGCTGCATTGTTGCCAGCCTGCTGCTCCTTTCCCCGGATTTTCGCCCCTTTGATTTTGACCTGCTGACCCAGGGCAGTCGGGAGCTATACCAATACGGGGTGGGTTTCTATTTTCTCTGCACCCTGTCCGCCCTTCTGGTGCTTAACCGTTGGCGGCATCGCTTCAGCCTACAACTCACGGTTCAGGTTTTGCTGGATGTAGGGGTGATGACCCTGCTCATGTACGCGGGCAACGGCCCCAAAGGGGGCTTGAGCGCCATGCTGCTGGTCTCCCTGGCCGGGGCCGGGCTGGTGGGCCAGGGGCGCATGGTGCTGTTTTATGCGGCGGTGGCTACCCTGGCCCTGTTGTTCGAGCAGTTGCTCCAGGCCCTGCAGAGCCACTTTGATCCCATGAGTTTTTTCGAGGCCGGGCTTTTGAGCGCGGGCTTTTTTACCACTGCCGTTTCCGCCCGCCTTCTGGCCCGGCGGGTGGTGGCCAACGAGGAGCTGGCCTGGCGCCGGGGGGTGGAATTGGGCAACCAGATCCAGATTTCCCAACGGGTGATCCAGGAAATGCAGGACGGGGTGCTGGTGGTCTCCCCCGCCGCCAATGTGCGCCTCCACAATCCCCAAGCCGAGGCGCTCCTGGGGGTGCCCCGGGGCTACCGGGGCAGCCTGCAACCCTATGCTCCAGACCTGTTTCAGCATTTTCTCCACTGGCGTCAGGGCCAGGGAGAGGGGGCGGTGGAACTGGTGGCCCCCGCCACGGGCAAGCAGCTTTTCGCCCGTCTCCTCTCCACCGCCAGCAGTGAGGGAGATGCCCTGGTGCTGCTGGAGGATATGGACCGGCTTCAGGAAGAATCCCAGCAGCTCAAGCTGGCGGCCCTGGGGCGCCTTACCGCCAATATCGCCCACGAAATCCGCAATCCCCTGTCCGCCATTAACCACGCGGGGGAACTGCTGGGGGAAGGCTGCGCCAATGAGGTGGATCGGCGCTTGGTGCGGATCATCCTGGATAACGCCGGACGTCTGGAACGGATTGTCCGGGATGTGCTGGAAGTGGGGCGACGGGATCGGCGACACGAGGAATGCCTGGATATTTCCGCTGCCCTGCCCCTCTTTGCCGAAGAATTCGTCTCCCGGGAAGGGATCGATCCGGCGGTGTTGCTGGTGAGCTGTCCCCCGGGGGTGGTGCTCAGCTTCGATCGGGCCCATCTCAACCAGATTCTCTGGAACCTGCTGGCTAATGCCCTGCGCCATAGCCGCCGGGAGCCAGGCAGCGTGCGCCTCTGGGCCGTGGCCAACGGCACCGACGGGGTGGAAATCCATGTGGCAGACGACGGCCCCGGGGTAAAACCCGAGCTGGCGGAACAGATTTTTGAACCCTTTTTTACCACCCATAACCAGGGGACCGGACTGGGTCTGTATATTGCCCGGGAACTGGCGGAAGCCAACCGGGCCCGTCTGGAACTGGTGGATGACGGCGCGGGCCAGGGTGCCCACTTCCGTCTCCTGGGGAGGAGTCACACACTATGTCAGTCGTAAAAGGGGAACGGCGTTCCCGGGGGGAATTGCAGCGGGTGCTGGTGGTGGATGATGAGGCCGACATCCGGGAATTGTTGGATCTCACCCTATCCCGTATGGGCTTGGCGGCGGATTGCGCCGGTACGGTGGGGGAGGCCAGGGAACTCTTGGCGGCCCACCCTTACCAGCTCTGCCTTACGGACATGCGTCTGCCCGATGGGGAAGGATTGGAGTTGGTACGCCTCATCGGGGAGCGTTACAGCGCCACGCCGGTGGCGGTAATCACCGCCTTCGGCAGCGCGGAAAACGCCGTGGCGGCCCTGAAGGCGGGGGCCTTCGATTACCTGGCCAAACCCGTGGCCCTGGATCAGCTGCGCAGCTTGATCAAATCCGCCCTGGAAATTCCCGGCCAGCCTGTCGCTTTACCGGCGGAAGGGGGCCTGATCGGTACCTCCCGGGCCATTGGGGAGGTGCGGGAAATGATCGGCAAACTGGCCCGTAGCCAGGCCCCGATTTACATTTCTGGGGAATCGGGGAGTGGCAAGGAACTGGCCGCCCGCCTGGTGCACCAGCAAAGTAACCGGTCCGAGGGCCCCTTTGTGCCGGTGAATTGCGGGGCCATTCCAGAAAATCTCATGGAAAGCGAGTTTTTCGGTTACCGCAAGGGGGCGTTCACCGGCGCGGAAGGGGACCGGGAAGGTTTCTTCCAGGCCGCCAATGGCGGCACCCTGTTCCTCGACGAGGTGGCGGATTTGCCCCTTTCCATGCAGGTCAAGCTACTGCGGGCCTTGCAGGAGAAAAAGGTGCGCCGCATCGGTGCCACCGGGGAAGAGGCGGTGGATGTGCGGGTGATTTGCGCCACCCACAAGGATTTGCAGGCCGGAGTGGCGGCGGGTAGTTTCCGCCAGGATCTCTATTACCGGCTCAACGTGATCGAACTCTTCATGCCGCCCCTGCGGGAGCGGCCGGAGGATATTCCGGATCTGGCCACGGCCATCCTGGCCCGTCTGGCCGGACCGGGGCCTGCGCCCCATCTGGACGCCCAGGCCATGGCGGCGCTCAGCCGCTATGCTTTCCCGGGCAATGTGCGGGAACTGGAAAACGTGCTGGAGCGGGCTTTGGCCCTGCACAACGGCCACGCCATCCTGGCGGAAGATTTGCGCCTTTCCCGGGAGGATGGGGAGGCACCGGAAGGCCCGGATCTGGCGGCGGAAAATCTGGATGCCTATCTGGCCCGGGTGGAGCGCCAGGCCATTGGGGAGGCGGTGGCCAAGACCCAGGGCAATCGCACGGCGGCGGCCCGGCTCCTGGGGGTGACCTTCCGTTCCCTGCGCTATCGCATGGAACGGCTGGGGATGGACTGACATGGACAAGTCACAAGCGCTCGGAGAGGCACCCGACTGGCAATGGGATGGGGCGGGCTGGCTGGAGGGGGTAGGGCATATCCCTTCCCCCAATTTCGACTCCCGCCCGGAGGGGGCCCGGGTGTCTCTGGCCGTGGTCCATTCCATCAGCCTGCCCCCGGGGGAATTCGGCGGCTCCTGGGTGGCGGATTTCTTTACCAACCGGCTGGACCCGGCGGCCCATTCCTATTTCGCCCAAATCCACGGCATGGAAGTGTCGTCCCACTTTTTTGTGCGGCGGGACGGTCAGGTGATCCAGTTCGTTTCCTGTGATGACCGGGCTTGGCACGCAGGTAAATCGGAATGGCAGGGCGTGGGGCGCTGCAACGACTTTTCCGTGGGCATTGAGCTGGAAGGCTATGATAGCGACCGCCAGGGCTTTACCCCGGCCCAATACGCCAGCCTTAACCGCTTGCTGGCGGCCCTGGCCCGGCGCTACCCCATTACCGGGGTGGCGGGCCACAGCCATATTGCCCCGGGGCGGAAAAATGATCCGGGCCCCTGCTTCGACTGGACCCGGGTGTATGGGGCTTGTCCCGATTTGATCTATCCGGAAGCCCTGTTTACCGAGAAAATCCTTGCCCCCAGATAAAGGGGCCCCTAGAATTAGCCGAATTTCATATCTGGCACACAACATTTAGTGGTTGCTGCGTGGTGAATTCCTCCACCGTCCTTCTTTTGCGCCCCCGCTCGGTGGTGGCGCCCTCCCGCCCCCGCTCCCCGGGGGCCTGGCCTGCGCCCGTGCTGGGCGCCCGCTGACGGAGGCCGGGAAATGATCAGTTTCTTCCCGTCTGTTCCTTTCCCGGAGCCCTTCCGTCTCTGCCGCTTTTTCCTGGTATTCCCTGTTTCCTCAACGTCCCTTTCCCCCATGGGGGGGGCGGATGGGCGGTGGCCTTTGCTTCCGGCGCTTAACCCCGGACCGGGCCCTTACTTTTCCCATTCTTTGCCGCCGTCTGGGGACGACGGCATGAATGATCCGCGTCACTTTGGCCGGGTCGGGCTGTGGGTGTCGGTCATACATTTACAAATCCGGAAAATCTGGAAAAGGAGGTAGTTCATGGCAGCAAAGAAAAGCAAAAGCGACGGGGATAAGGAAAAGAAATCCCTGACCAAGGCGGCGAAGGTGGAAAAAGCGGAAAAGGGGGAAAAAGCCCCGGCCAAGAAGGCCGCCACGGTAGCGCCCAAGAAGGTCGAGAAAAAAGCGGAAAAGAAAGCTGCCGCCAAGGCCGAAGATAAAAAAACGGTAAAAAAGGCGGACAAGCCGGAGAAGGCGCCGAAGGCGGAAAAAGCGGCCAAAGCCCCCAAAGAGGCTAAAGAGGCGAAAGGGGAAAAGGTCGCCAAGGCGGTAAAGAGCGCTAAACCGGCTCCCGCAGCCAAGGCGGAGCCCGCCAAAGCCCCGGCCAAGACGGTGAAGGCCGCCCCGGCGAAAAAGGCGGTGACGGCCAAGGCTGGGCCCAAGTCCGAAGCTAAAGCGGCCAGCAAAGCGGCTCCCGCTGCCAAGGCTCCCGTGAAAGCGGCGAGAAAAACGGCCGCCAAACCTGCTCCTAAAGCGGCTGTCGCCAAGGCCCCTAGTACCAAGGCAAAGGCCGCTGCTCCCGCTAAAACGGCGCCTGCGGCCAAGCCCGCCCAGGCCAAGGCCGCTGCTAAACCGGCGCCAAAAGCCGCTCCCAAAGCGGCCGCCAAGCCGGCGACCAAGAGTGGGGTAAAGGCGGCCCCCAAGGCCAGCACCAAAGCTGCTCCCGCCAAAGCTCCGGCGGCGAAAAAGGCTGCGCCTGCTAAGGCTGTGAGCAAGACCCCCAAGGCCGCCGCTCCGGCTCCGGCCAAGGCGCCTGCCGCTGCCAAAAGTGCTGGAGGCAAGGCCCCTAAGGTGGCTAAGGCGGCTCCGGCTGCTAAGAAGTCCGGGGAGAAAAAGCCCGCCAAGGCGGAGAAGGCGGGCACGCCCCCTTCCACCGCCGCCGCGCCGGGCCGTAAATCCGTGCTTAACCCGGCGGCTGCCTGGCCCTTTCCCTCGGGCTCCCGACCGAAGTAAGGGGAATCGTCCCGACAAAAAAGCCTTTCCCTCGGGAAAGGCTTTTTTTATGGGCAGCTCACCCCCAGGGCAGCTCACCCCCAGGGCAGCTCACCCCCAGGGCAGCTCACCCCCAGGGCAGCTCACCCCCAGGGCAGCTCACCCCCAGGGCAGCTCACCCCCAGGGCAGCTCACCCCCAGGGCAGCTCACCCCTTTGTCTGAAGGGGCGTTCAGGTAATGGCCGCAGTCCTTGTGGGAGTGAGTTGTGGAAGTGGCTTATCCGCCTGGGACACCAAGGGCGCTCCTGGCGTTTGGGGCGACGGATAGGGCTGGGATGCCCCAATCCTGGTCACCCCCTCTCCTGCCGATCGCCGTGTCTCTAGCGGCCGAGAAAGCGCCGGATGCGGGCGACCCCTTCCAGGAGCCGCTCCCGGTCTGCTGTGTAGGCCAGGCGAATATGGCGGGCGGCCTGGTGCTGGCCAAAGTCGATGCCCGGGGTGACGGCCACCCCCCCTTCTTCCAGGAGATTCCGGGCAAAGCTGAAGCTGTCGTCCGTAAAGGCGCTGCAATCCGCGTACAGGTAGAAGGCTCCCTGGGGTTGGGTGGCTAGGCGGAAACCCGCTTCCTGCAAGGCGGGCATGAGGGCGTCCCGGCGCAGGCGGAATTGTTCCCGGCGGGCTTCCAGAATGGCGATGGTTTCCGGCTTGAAGGCCGCCAGGGCGGCGTGCTGGGCCGGGGTGGAGGCGGCGATGAAAAGATTCTGGGCCAGCTTTTCCACGTCCCGGACAAAGCGGGGGGGCATGACCAGCCAGCCCAGGCGCCAGCCGGTCATGTGGAAATACTTGGAAAAACTTTGCACCACGAAAATGTCGTCCCCCTGGGCCAGGGCCGTGGGGGCGTCCAGGCCGTAGGTCAGGCCGTGGTAAATCTCATCCACGATGAACTGGCCGTCCCGCTGGCGGATGAAGTTCCCCAGGGTTTGGAGCTGGTCGGCACTCAGCAAGGTGCCCGTGGGATTGGCGGGGGAGGCGAAGAGGGCCCCGTCCGTGCGGGGTGTCCAATAACGTTCCAGGTCCGCCAGGGTGGGCTGGTAGTCGGTTTCCGGTCCCACCGGGATGCTTACCGGCACCCCTTCGAAGGCCCGGATGAAATGGCGATTGCAGGGGTAGCCCGGATCGGTGACCAGCCATTCCCGCCCGGGCGTGGCTAGGCAGGCCAGGGCCAGGGTGAGGGCGCCGGAGGCGCCAGCGGTAACAGCGATGCGCTCCGGCGCCACCGTGACCCCATAACGGCTCTGATAAAAGCCAGCGATGGCTTCCCGAAGCTGGGGCAGGCCCAGGGCCGGGGTGTATTGCACCTGGCCCCGGCTGAGGAAGTCCTGGGCGGCGGCCAGAATGGGGGCGGGGGTGGGGAAATCCGGTTCCCCCACTTCCATGTGCACGATGTCCCGCCCCTGGGCTTCCAGTTCCCGGGCTCGGGAGAGGAGTTCCATGACGTGGAACGGGGCGATGTCGGCAAGGCGGGGGGCGGCGGCAAGCATGGGCGGCGAGCAGCCCGGGACGACCCCGGGCAGTAGATGGGAAAGGGGGCGATTTTACTCCCCCGGGGCGGCCCCATAAAAAAGCCGCCCTGAAGGGCGGCTTTTGGCGGGAGAAGGGACGGAGATTAAACCGCCGTCTTGTCCAGACCCAGTTCGAACAGTTCCCGTTTGAGGGCCAGTTCCCGGGGCAGACGATCCCCCATTTTGTCGAACCATTCCTTGTGGGAAGCCAGCTCGGTCTTCCAGGCATCCCCATCCACCGTGGTCAGGGCGTCGAACTGTTCCTTGGAAATATCCAGGCCGGTCCAGTCGATGTCGCTGAACTTGGGCATCCAGCCCAGCACGGTTTCCTTGGCGCCAACCTTGCCCTTGACCCGTTCGATGATCCACTTCAGGACCCGCATGTTGTCGCCGAAGCCGGGCCACATGAACTTGCCGTCCTGATCCACCCGGAACCAGTTCACGCAGAAAATGTGGGGGGTGTGTTCCACCACGTGGCCCATCTTCAGCCAATGGTTGAAGTAGTCGCCCATGTGGTAGCCGCAGAAGGGCAGCATGGCGAAGGGGTCACGGCGCACCACGCCTTGCTTGCCGAAGGCCGCCGCGGTGGTTTCGGAACCCAGGGTGGCGGCCATGTAGACGCCGAAGTTCCAGTTGAAGGCTTCATAGACCAGGGGCACGGTGGTGGCCCGCCGACCGCCGAAAATAAAGGCGGAGATGGGCACCCCTTGGGGATTTTCCCAGGCCGGGTCGATGGACGGGCATTGGGAGGCGGGGGCGGTGAAGCGGGAGTTGGCGTGGGCAGCCTTGCGACCGTTTTTGCCATCTTCCGGCGTCCAATCCTTGCCTTGCCAGTCGATCAGATGGGCCGGGGCTTCCTTGGTCATGCCTTCCCACCACACGTCGCCGTCATCGGTGAGGGCCACGTTGGTGAAAATCACGTTCTGACGCAGGGTGGCCAGGGCGTTGAAGTTGGTCTTTTCGGAGGTGCCGGGGGCGACGCCGAAGAAACCGGCTTCCGGGTTGATGGCGTAGAACTTGCCGTCTTTCCCGGGCTTGATCCAGGCGATGTCGTCGCCGATGGTGGTGATCTTCCAGCCGTTGAAGGTCTTGGGCGGGATCAGCATGGCGAAGTTGGTCTTGCCGCAGGCGGAGGGGAAGGCCGCCGCCACGTAGGACTTTTCACCTTCCGGGGATTCCACGCCCAGGATGAGCATGTGTTCGGCCAGCCAGCCTTGGTCCCGGGCCATGTTGGAAGCGATACGCAGGGCGAAGCACTTCTTGCCCAACAGGGCGTTGCCACCGTAACCGGAGCCGTAGGACCAGATTTCCCGGGTTTCCGGGTAATGGACGATGTACTTGGTGGTGGGGTTGCAGGGCCAGCGGGAATCTTTTTGCCCGGCTTCCAGGGGCGCGCCCACGGAATGGACGCAGGGCACGAAAATGCCGTCGCTGCCCAGCACGTCGAAAACGCCCTTGCCCATGCGGGTCATGATGCGCATGTTGGCCACCACGTAGGGACTGTCGGTCAGTTCGATGCCGATGTGGGCGATGGGGGAACCCAGGGGGCCCATGGAGAAGGGCACCACGTACAGGGTGCGGCCCTTCATGGCGCCTTGGAAGAGGCCATTCAGGGTGGCCCGCATCTTGGCCGGATCTTCCCAATTATTGGTGGGGCCCGCGTCTTCCTTCTTGGCGCTACAGATGAAGGTGCGGTCTTCCACCCGGGCCACGTCGGAAGGATCGGAACAGGCCAGGTAGGAACCGGGGCGCTTTTCCTGGTTGAGGCGGGTCAGCATCCCCCCTTCCACCATTTGATTGCACAGCCGGTCGTACTCTTCCTGGGAACCGTCGGCCCAGTAGACGGCTTCGGGCTGGGTCAGGTTGGCGATTTCCGCGACCCATTGTTTGATCCCCTCATGTTTGACATAGGCGGGGGCGTTGATGTTGGCGATGGTAAACGTGTTGCTCATAGCTTCCGAATCTCCTAGTTCTAGGAATATTTAAGGAAACGGGTGGCACGGGGAGACATCCCAGGATGGGCGGCTAGCAGGGAGGCGCCAGGGATGTTCGGCAAGGGCGGTTGAAACTTCCGTCGCCCTATGGTGGTATGCGGGTTCGCGCATGATAGGCGGTCAGGAGGGAGACCGGGGCCGGGTGGCATTGCGCCGTGGCGCACTCCGAATTCCCCCTCGAAAGAGGGCTGGATTATGCCATAAGAGCCATTTGATAGGAACTCGCCAGAATAGTTCCCGGCCTTTATACTTGGCCTATAAATTTCATAATACGAGACATCATTTTATATAGTGAATCCCACCATGGAAAAAAACCAATTGAGCGAGGCGGCGCTGGCTTATCACCGCCAACCCCATCCGGGGAAAATCTCGGTTCAGCCCACCAAACAGCTGACCAACCAATATGACCTGTCCCTGGCCTATTCCCCCGGGGTGGCGGCGGCCTGCGAGGAAATTGTGGCCAATCCGGCGGAGGTGTCCGCCATGACCTCCCGGGCCAATCTGGTGGGGGTCATCACCAACGGCACCGCCGTGCTCGGCCTGGGCAACATCGGGCCTTTGGCGGCCAAGCCGGTGATGGAAGGCAAGGGGGTGCTGTTCAAGAAATTTGCCAACATCGACGTTTTCGACCTGGAAATTCAGCAGCCCAACCCGGACCTGCTCATTGAAACCATCGCCAGCCTGGAGCCCACCTTCGGCGGCATTAACCTGGAAGACATCAAGGCCCCCGAGTGCTTCTATATTGAGAAGAAGCTGCGGGAACGGATGAAGATTCCCGTTTTCCACGATGACCAGCACGGCACGGCCATTGTGGTGGGGGCGGCCATCCTCAACGGCCTCACCTATCTGGGCAAGGACCCGAAAAAGATCAAGCTGGTGACCTCCGGTGCCGGGGCGGCGGCCCTGGCCTGTCTGGATCTCCTGGTCATGTTGGGCATTCCGGTGGAAAACATCTGGGTGACGGACATCAAGGGGGTGGTCTATGAGGGCCGCACCGAGGAAATGGATGACATCAAGGCCCGCTACGCCAAGGTCACGGACGCCCGCACCCTGGGCGAGGTGATTGAGGGGGCCGACGTGTTCCTGGGCCTGTCCGCCGGCGGGGTGCTGAAGCCGGAAATGGTGGCGAAAATGGCGGACCAGCCCCTGATCATGGCCCTGGCCAATCCCACGCCGGAAATTTCTCCGGATGAGGTGAAAAAGGTCAGGGACGACGCCATTATTGCCACAGGCCGTTCCGACTACCCCAATCAGGTGAATAACGTCCTCTGCTTCCCCTTCATTTTCCGGGGCGCCCTGGACGTGGGGGCTACCACCATTACGGAACAGATGAAGCTGGCGGCCGTCCAGGCCATTGCGGAACTGGCCCGGGCCGAACAAAGCGAAGTGGTGGTGGCGGCCTACGGTGAGGAAGCCACGGGCTTTGGGCCGGAATACCTGATTCCCAAGCCCTTCGATCCCCGTCTCATCGTCAAGATTGCCCCGGCGGTGGCCCAGGCGGCCATGGATTCCGGGGTGGCCACCCGGCCCATCAAGGACTTCAATGCCTATGTGCAGAGCCTGAACGAGTTTGTGTACCACTCGGGCCTGATCATGAAGCCCGTGTTTACCGCCGCCAAGAAAAACCCCAAGCGCATCGTTTACGCGGAAGGGGAAGACGAACGGGTGCTGCGGGCCGTTCAGGTGGTGCTGGACGAGGGCATTGCCAAGCCCATTCTGGTGGGCCGGCCCCAGGTCATCGAACAGCGCATCGAACGGGCCGGGCTGCGCCTCAAGGCCGGGGAAGATTTTGAAATCATCAACCCGGACTACGATCCCCGCTTTAAGGAATACTGGAGCGAATACCACCGGCTTATGGAGCGCAAGGGGGTGTCCGTGGATTACGCCAAGCGGGAAGTGCGGCGCCGTTCCTCTCTCATTTCCGCCATGACCGTGCGCCTGGGCTACGCCGACGGTATGATCTGCGGCACCTTCGGGCGCCACCAGCTGCATCGCTTCTACGTCTCCAACATCATTGATCTGGAGCCGGGGGCCACCAGCTATTACGCCATGAACCTGGTGATGTTGCCGGGCCGTACCGTGTTCATTGCCGACACCTACGTGAATTACGATCCCACGGCGGAACAGCTGGCGGAAATGACCATTCTGGCGGCCTCGGAAATCCGCCGCTTTGGCATTACCCCCAAGGTGGCCCTCCTGTCCCATTCCAGCTTCGGCACGGAAAACACCCCCACCTCCCTGAAAATGCGGGAAGTGCTGCGCCTTCTCAACGAGCGGGAACCGGGGCTGGAAGTGGAAGGGGAAATGCACGGGGATGCGGCTCTGGACGAAGAAATCCGCCTGCGGGTGTTCCCCAACTCCCGGCTCAAGGGCCAGGCCAATCTACTCATCATGCCCACCCTGGATGCGGCCAATATTTCCTTCAATCTGCTCAAATCCGCCGCCGGGGACAATCTCACCGTGGGCCCCATTCTGCTGGGGCCTTCCAAGGCCGTGCACATCCTCACCCCCACGGCCACGGTGCGGCGCATCGTCAATATGACCGCCCTCACCGTGGTGGATGCCCACCTGCACGGCTAATCTCCGGGCCAGTGGGCAGCCTTTTTCGGGGGGGCTCTGGGTTTTTCTCCCGGTCGCCCCGGTAAAGCGGGGTATGGCTTCCCGTTGAAGGGAGTGTTGAAAATAAAAAGGGACCGCTGGGGCGGTCCCTTTTTTTACGCTCTTCCGCCGGAATCATGGCTCCAGAAATAGGAAAGCCCTCATGCCTATGGGGTTTTACCTTGGCGGCGGTGTTTGAATTTGTTGGGGAAATTACCTCATAAAAGCTTTCTATCCCATTGGTTCAATTAATGTATTCAGGTAAAGCCCCAAACTGACGTAAAATAAAAGTAATAACACTGCAGGAGAGATCAATGCGGAAGCATCTCGTCAGAGCCATGCTGCTGGGACTTTCTGTCGCCGTCGGCACTGGTGCTTACGGCCCGGCTGAAGCCGCCAGCCATCAAAAGGCCAAGAAACACCCGGCGACCGTCGCCGCCAAAACCCCCGCCAAGGCCACCAAAACGGCCAAGACGGAAAAGGGGGAAAAGTCCCGTAAACTGGCCCGTTCCGCCAAGACCGGCGCCAAGCTGGCCCTGGCCGGCAGCGCCGCCGTGGTGACCCACCACGCCATCCGCCATGCTTCCGCCGCGCCGGACGATCTGGGGGCCGCCCGCCGTCTGGCCGTCCAGTCCAGCGCCGCCATGGTGCTGGATCAAAGCAGCGGTGAGGTGATCTATCAAAAGAACGCCTCCTCCATCATGCCCATCGCTTCCATTTCCAAGCTGATGACGGCCATGGTGGTGCTGGATTCCAAGCCGGACATGTCCGCCCCCATCACCATCGCCGCCAGCGACGTGGATACCCTGCGTAACAGCCGCTCCCGGCTGCCCGTGGGCACGGTGCTGACCCGGGAACACGCCATGCTGCTGGCCCTCATGTCTTCGGAAAACCGGGCCGCCCACGCCTTGGCCCGTAGCTACCCGGGCGGTCTGCGCGCCTTTGTGGATGCCATGAACCGCAAGGCCCGCTCCCTGGGCATGAACGAAACCCACTTTGAAGATCCCACCGGCCTGACCAGCAACAACGTGTCCACCGCCGCCGATCTGGCCAAAATGGTGGCCGCGGCCCACAACTATTCCCAAATTCGGGACTTCACCACTACCTCCGGCGCCACCGTGGAAATCCACGGCCGGGTGGAAGAGTTCCACAACACCAACGCCCTGATCCGCAATCACAACAGCGCCTGGGATATCGGCCTGTCCAAGACCGGCTACATCCAGGAAGCGGGCAAGTGCCTGGTGATGCAGGCCCGGGTGGCGGAAAAGCCCGTGGTCATCGTGCTGCTGGACTCCGCCGGTGCCATGACCCGGATTGGCGACGCCCAACGCATCAAGCACTGGATGGAAAGCGCCTCCCTGGGCCGTCGTTCCAGCCCGGTGTAAGGCCGCTCCTGACCGGAGCCTGGCCTCCGGTTTCCATAAAAAAAGCCGCAGATTGCGGCTTTTTTTATGGTTGTGCTCCAGCGGTTGTGCTCCAGCGGTTGTGCTCCAGCGGTTGTGCCCCAGCGGTCGTGCCTTCGGCGTGGGCGTAATTCCGGTGGGGGAAAGGCCGTTGATGGGGGCTGCCCGGGGCTTTTGTGTCCGCCACGTTTCGGGCTGCGTCCCTGGGGCGTGCTCCGAAGTGCCGATTTTTGCTCCTTCGGCGCGCCCCCAGAGGTTGCCGCCAGACCTAGCGCTGGGGCCGAAGATAGCCCAATGCCTGGGAAATGGCGTCGGCGGTGTTTTTCACCTGGATGGCCCAGTCCTTGTTGTGCCGTTCCGCCGGGGCGGACACGGACAGCCCGGCCACCAGTACCCCTTCGTCGTCCCGAATGGGGGCGGCGACACAGCGCAGGCCCACTTCCGCTTCCTCGTTGTCGAAGGCCACGTGGTGGCGGCGGATCCAGTCCAGTTCCTTTTCCAGGGCGGCCAGGGTGGTCAGGGCATGGGGGGTTTTGCCGGGCAGGCCGGTGCGCTTGGCGTAATCCCGCACCTCCTGGGGCGCGGCTTCCGCCAGGTAGAGCTTGCCCACGGAGGTGGTGTGCAGGGGCGCGCTGCCCCCCACCAGATACACCACCCGCACTAGGGAGCGGCCCCCGGAGGTCCGTTCGATATAAACCAGCTCGTCGTCCCGCCGCACCCCCAGATTAATGGCTTCCCCGATGGCCTCATGGAGCTGCTGCATGAAGGGCAGGGCCACTTCCCGCAGATTGATGCGGGACTTCACCAGATTGCCCAGTTCCAGGAGGCGAATGCCCAGGCGGTAGCTGCCCGGTTCCTGCCGTTCCACAAAGCGGGCGTGGGTCATGGCCGCCAGAATGCGGTGGGCGGTGGAGGGGTGGAGCTGGGTGGCTTGGGCCAGCTGCTTCAGGCTCACCGGGTCCGGCGTGGCTGCCAGGGCATCCAGCAGGGACATCATGCGTTCGATGACCTGGATGGAGTTGCGATGTTCCCCGGATTTTTCCTGGGTTTTTGCTGCAGTGTTCTCCGCCATGATGTTTTTGTCGCTTTCCGTGTCGCGCCGGGGTGAAGGCACCCACTATAATTCGGGCTTGGTTTTTTGAAAGGCGCCCAATTTTCGCATTATGGAATTGTGCGCTGCAATACGTAGAAACCCGATAAGGGGAAAAAAGTCGGGATTGGGGCGGAAAAAAAGCGTCCTACGGTGCCGATTGCCCCCTTTTCCCGGAATAACCCTGTCGCCCTTTCCACCGCCGGACCGGCCCTGACCGCTCCCCGGGAACGGGGCGGCCCCTGTCTTTGCCCCTGGAATCGGTTTAACCCGAAAGGATGTTTGCCCATGATGCTCTCTGCCGACGACGCTCCCGCCCTGCCTTTGTGGATTAATGGCCGGGCCTTTCTCACCATGGCGCCCAGTTTTCTCGATGTGGTGGGCGGCCCGGACGGTCGGGTGCTGCGCAAGATTCCCCTGTGCGGGGCGGACGAGGTGGAAACGGCCGTGTCCGGCGCCCGCCTGGCCCTGGGGGCCTGGAACGGCAGCGACGGGGAAACCCGCCGGGGCTGCCTGACCCAGTTGGGGGAAAGCCTGGGCCGCTACCGGGACCACTTCGCCAAATTGCTGGGGGAAGAAACGGGGCGGGACGGGGCGGACTGCGCCGCCGAAGTGGATCGGGCCCTGGCCCTGTTGGCCCGGATTCAGCCCCGGGACGCCGCGCCCCTGGTGGCGGGCCTGCTCTATGACCACCAGGCCCCGCTCCTGGCCCCCCTGGTGCTCTCCGCCCAGGTCCTGGCGGATGGCGGGGTGGCGGTGCTGAAGCCCAGCACCAAGGCCCCGTCCTGCGGCGTGGCCCTGGCCGAACTGTGGACCCGGGCCGGTCTGCCCGACGGGGTGTGCAACTTGGTTCAGGGGGACGAAGCAGCGGTGCTGGCCCTGGCCGCCCATCCGGGGGTGGATCGGCTGGCCCTGGCCGGGGCGGCGACCTGGCGGCAAAAGGTGGTGCAGCGCCTGGGGAGCAAGCCCGTTTTCCAGGCCGAAGCGGAGGATGGCCTGGGAGCTGCCTGGGCCGAGGCCCTGGTCAGCAACTAAGGCGCCATGCCCCGGGCGCGGGGTGGGCCGCCGCGCCCCTGGGGCCACCCGGGGCCGCCCCAGGCCTCTTACCTTCCCAGTCTTACCCCCTGTCGCTGAAAGACTTGCCATGGAACACATCGTGTATCTGGAAGGGGACGGCCTGCCCGTGCCCCTGCGTCGCCCCGCTTTTCCCCATGAGTGGCGGGAATATCCCCGCACGGCCCCGGAAGAAGTGGGGGAACGGCTGGCGGAGGCCACCGTGGCCATTGTGAATAAAGCCCCCTTGAGTGCCGCTGTACTGGCCTGCCTGCCCCGGCTCAAGCTGGTGGCCGTGGCCGCCACGGGCACCAATAACGTGGATTTGGCCGCCGCCCGGGAACGGGGCATTCGGGTCACCAATATCCGGGGCTACGCGGAACACACGGTGCCGGAACACGTGCTGGCCATGCTCCTGAGCCTGTTCCGCAACCTGCCCGCCTACGGGGTGGCCATGGCCCAGGGCGCCTGGAGCGCCGCGCCCCAGTTCTGCTGGTTCGGCCCCCCCATTCGGGACCTCCACGGCGCCACCCTGGGTCTGGTGGGGCGGGGCAGCCTGGGCCAGGGGGTGGCCCGGCTGGCGGAAGCCTTTGGCATGACCGTGCTCTTTGCCGAACACCGGGATGCCCCCGTTCCCCGCCCCGGCTACACCGCCTTTGCCGAAGTGCTGGCCCGGGCCGATGCCCTGAGCCTCCACTGTCCCCTCACCGACGCCACCCGCCACCTCATCGGCCCGGCGGAACTGGCGGCCCTGAAGCCCGGGGCCGTGGTCATCAATACGGGTCGGGGCGGCCTGGTGGATGAAGTGGCCCTGGCGGCGGCCCTGCGCTCCGGCCACCTGGGGGGCGCCGGGGTGGATGTGCTGAGCCAGGAACCGCCCCCTCCGGACCATCCCCTCCTGGCCCCGGACCTGCTGGCCAATCCCCACTTCATTCTCACTCCCCACGTGGCCTGGGCCAGCCTCCCGGCCATGGGGGCCCTGGCGGAACAGCTCATGGCCAATCTGGAAAAGGCCATTCTGGAAAACCAATATCCGAATCGGGTGGCGTAAAGCCTGGGGCGTCGGCCAGTCCTGGGGGCCGATCCCCGGGCGGGCCTGGCGCCGCCCAGGCATAAGGACAGTCAATGCGTATCGTCTTGCAACGGGTAGCCCGGGCGCGGGTGACCGTGGATGGCCGGGAAACGGGGGCCGTGGGCCGGGGCTATTTGCTCCTGGTGGGCTTTGAAACGGCGGACGGGGACAACTCGGACCTGGGCCGGGAAATGGACGCCCTGGCGGCCAAGATCCTGAAGCTGCGCCTTTTTCCCGACGGGGACGGGGTGATGAACCGGAATCTGGCGGAGGCGTCGGGGGGCCTGCTGGCGGTGAGCCAATTCACCCTCTTTGCCGCCACCCGCAAGGGCAACCGACCCTCCTGGAGCCGGGCGGCCCGGCCCGAGGTGGCGGCGCCCCTGTTCCAGGACTTCGTCGCCCGCCTGGCTGCCGCCTGGGGCCAGCCCGTGGCCACCGGGGAGTTCGGCGCGGAGATGGCAGTGGAACTGGTAAATGACGGCCCCGTTACCCTGCTTTTGGATAGCCGGGCGCCGGAATAGGGGGGAGTGGGGCCGGAGCTGGGCTGATATGGTGCCGGAGGATAGTCCGGTGGGAGGGGCGGGAAGTTCTCAGGCGGGCTTGGGGGGAGGATCAGCTGCCTAAGGTGCCCTAAAAAACAGGCCGGAAAGGGGCGTGTTTCGGCGTTCTAGCTAGGCCTCCGCCGGATAAGCCCGATCCACGGCCGTCTCCAGCCCCTTACCCCTCTGGGGACGGGCGGACGGACGTGGTAGCCTATGCCTGACGGATAGGCCCTTCCCCCGCCAAAGGCAGGCCGGAGAGGGCTGGGAGGCAGTAACCACCTGGTTGTCCGGCTGTCCCGGGGCTTGCAACGCCCCCCGGGGGCCGTGGTGGCGGCCCCACCCAGCCCGACGTCCCCAACCCTTGACGCCCGTGGGGGGAGCGCTTTCCTTGGTGCCTACGGCTACGGCTACGGCTACGGCTACGGCTACGGCTACGGCTACGGCTACGGCTACGGCTCAGGCTCAGGCTCAGGCTCAGGCTCAGGCTCAGGCTCAGGCTCAGGCTCAGGCTCAGGCTCAGGCTCAGGCTCAGGCTCAGGCTCAGGCTCAGGCTCAGGCTCAGGCCCCCCGTCCGGCCACCGCTGCCGCCCCCTGTCCCTCGGGAGCCTGTCCCCCGCCCTTTGGAGACTGCCATGACCCGGATTCCCCCCAATTCCCCTTCCGCTGCGCCCCAGCCCAGTCCCCTGTGGCACACCCTGAGCCCGGAGGCAGCCCTGGCGGCTTTGGTGGGAGACGGGGAGCGGGGCTTGTCCCTGGCCCAGGTGGCGGAGCGGCGCGCCCGCTATGGGGAAAACCGGCTGCCGGAGCGGGTGGGGGCGGCCCCCTGGCGCCGTTTTCTGGCACAGTTCGCCGCGCCCCTGGTGTTGGTGCTGCTGGCTTCCGCCCTGATTACGGCCCTGCTGGGGGAATGGGTGGATGCGGGGGTGATTTTCGCCGTGACCCTGGTCAATGGGGTCATCGGCTACATCCAGGAAGGCAAGGCGGAGGCGGCCCTGGCGGCCCTGGCCCGGAGCGTGGCGAGCCAGGTGCCCGTGCTCCGGGAAGGCCAACGCCAGACCGTGGCGGCAGCGGAACTGGTGCCCGGGGATCTGGTGCTTCTGGCCGCCGGGGACCGGGTGCCGGCGGACCTGCGCCTGCTCCGGGCCCGGGAACTGCGGGCCATGGAAGCCGCCCTCACCGGGGAATCCCTGCCCGTGGCCAAGTCCGTGGCGGCCCTGGCCCCGGAAACCCTGTTGGCGGACCGGGCCAATCTGGCCTACGGGGGCACGGTGGTGGTAGCGGGAAGCGGCCTGGGCCTGGTGGTGGCCACGGGCCTGGATACGGAAACCGGGCGCATCTCCCGCCTCCTGGCGGAAGCCGTGTCCCTGGATACGCCCCTGACCCGGCGCATGGCCCGGTTTTCCTCCCTACTCCTGTGGATTATCGGCGCCCTGGCCCTGGGCACCTTTGCCATCGGCCTGGCCCGGGGCGAACGGGCCTTCGACATGTTCATGGCGGCGGTGGCCCTGGCCGTGGGGGCCATTCCGGAGGGGCTGCCCGCCGCCATCACCGTCACCCTGGCCATCGGCGTGGGGCGCATGGCCCGGCGCCGGGCCATCGTGCGCCGCCTGCCCGCCGTGGAAACCCTGGGCAGCACCACGGTGATCTGCACGGACAAAACCGGTACCCTGACGGAAAACCAAATGACGGTGCGGGAGCTCTGGGCCGGTGGTCGCCGCTGGCAGGTGAGCGGCACCGGCTACGCTCCGGAAGGGCGGATAACGCCTTTGGACAACCGGGCGGAGGAAGTGGCCCTGGCGGGGGAAGAGGGGCGGCCAGGGGCGGTAGGGGCGAGAGAGGCAGCAGAAGCTGCGCCGGGAGAGGAAGGGACCCCAGACGCCCTCGTGGCCCCCATTCCCGCCGTCCCTCTCCCAGTGCCCGGCCCAGCCTTGCCTCCCGCCCTGGAAGCCTGTCTCCTGGCCGGGCTGCTTTGCAATGACGGCGCCCTGGTGCAGCAGGAAGGGCGTTGGGCCATCAGCGGCGATCCCACGGAAGGGGCCCTCATTGTCGCCGCCCGCAAGGCCCGGCCCGACTGGGCGGCCTTGAGCGGCACGGCCCGGAGCGGCGCCTACGCTCGGCTGGATGAAATTCCTTTTACCTCCGAGCGCCAGTTCATGGCTACCCGCCATGCCACCCCAGCCGGACCCCGGCTCTTTGTCAAAGGGGCGGTGGAGCGCCTTCTGGGTCGTTGTGCCAGCCAAATGGGGCCGGCCGGGGAGGTTCAGCCCTTGGAGACGGAAGTGGTCCTGGCCCAGGCCCGGGAAATGGCCTCCCAAGGCCTGAGGGTGCTGGCCCTGGCCCAGGGGGACGGAGCGGAGGAGCCCCTCAGTGAAGCCAGCCTTTCCGGCCTTTGCCTGCTGGGCCTGGTGGCCATGATCGACCCGCCCCGGCAAAGTGCCGCCCGGGCCGTGGCCGCCTGCCGCCGGGCGGGGATTCGGGTCAAGATGATTACGGGGGACCAGCCCGGCACGGCCCTGGCCATCGCCCGCCAGGTGGGCATTGCGGACCCGGGGGACGGGGTGCTCAGTGGCCGGGACCTGGGGGAAATGGATGGGGCCGAATTGGCCCGAGCCGCCGGGCGCATCCACGTGTTCGCCCGGGTAGCCCCGGAACAGAAGCTGGATCTGGTGCGGGCCCTCCAGGCCAGCGGCCAGGTGGTGGCCATGACCGGGGACGGGGTCAATGACGCCCCGGCCCTGAAGCAGGCGGACATTGGCGTGGCCATGGGGGAGGGGGGCACGGAGGTGGCCAAGGAGGCGGCGGCCATGGTGCTCACCGACGACAATTTCGCCACCGTGGAAGCGGCGGTGGAAGAGGGGCGGGGCATTTACGACAATCTGGTGAAATTCATCACCTGGACCCTACCCACCAATTTCGGGGAGGGGCTGGTGATTGTGGCCGCCATTGTGGCCGGGGTGACCTTGCCCATTACCCCCCTGCAAATTCTCTGGATCAACATGACCACCGCCGTGCTCCTAGGCCTCATGCTGGCCTTTGAGCCGGTGGAGGGGGCGGTGATGGAGCGGCCCCCCCGGCCGCCCCAAGCGCCCATTCTGGACCGGGTGCTGCTCTGGCGTATTGTGCTGGTCGCCGTTCTGCTCCTGGCCGGTGCCTTCGGCCTCTTTCTCCTGGAACAGGCTCGGGGCCATTCCCTGGACCTGGCCCGCAGCGTGGCGGTGAATGTGTTTGTGCTGGTGGAAACGGTCTATCTCTTCAACTGCCGCTCCCTGACTCGCCCGGCTTTCGCCCGGGACCAGGGCAACAATCCGGCGGTGTGGTGGGGCGTGGGCCTGATGCTGGTGCTCCAGGGCCTCCTCACCTACTGGCCCCCCCTCCTGTCCGTCTTCACCATGGCCCCCCTGGGCTGGCAGGAATGGGGAGAATGCCTAGCCGTGGCCCTGGTGGCCGGGGCGGTGGTGGAAGGGGAAAAAGCTTGGCGGCGAATCTTCTAGGGATAAGTGTCGATAACTAAATTGTGAAATATTTATTAGCCTCTATCACTATATTTGGCGTAGTGTCGTGATGTTGTCATTTTTATTCGTTTCGGGTAATCTTGGTGGGGTGTGGTTTCTACAAATAAAGAGAGTTTTATCCTCCGTAAAGATCGATTTTTAAGGGGTGGAAGTATGAATGAGAAAATTGTTGGAGCTCTATGTCTTGTTCCGTTGTTATTAAGTGGCTGTGGAGAGAAAGTTGATGCGTCATGCTCTAGCGAAGATGCGCAAACTTTAGTGTCACAGATCATTACGGAGGAAGCGGAAAAGGTTGCGGGAGAGCAAAAGTCTGAAGATGGAAGTCCTCTTTTTGATATTTCAAAAATTCGGGCTACTCTTAGTGAGTTTAAGATTTCAATTGAAAATATTAGAACTACAAAACAAGATCCTAATAGCACAAAGAAGTTTTGTGCGGGGGATATAAAAATTGTTGTTCCTGCCGAAGTTTTAAGTTCTGCCGATAAGGCGAGAGAGCTGGCGGGGGTTAATAGTGTTTCTCAATATGTGCAAGCTAATGGCTTTGAAAATAATGCTAATTCGTTAAAGAAAAGTATTGAGTACGACGTTCAGCCAACAGATGATAAAAAGAAGATTTATGCTGAACTTGAGAACGCTAAGCTGATAGCGGCCGTAGTTAGTGAGATTACTCAATCGGCATTGTTGAAACCTATTCTTGATGCTAAAAAAAGTGAGGCTGACGCCCAAGCCAAAGCTCAGCAACAGGAACAAGAGAAGCAGGTGGCGGTGCAAAAGCAAGCTGCCTTAGAGCAAGCGAAGGCCGATAATGCGTTAGCGAATCAAACGATCACTGAATTGTGGAAGAGTCTTTCTGAAGAAAACAGAAAGATGTTGTTGGATCAGCAGCGTGCTTGGATAAAAAAGAAAGAGGTGGACTGCAGACTGGAAGCCGCAAGCAAAACGATGGATCCAGTGGAAAAAGAAGTGGTGCGTTTGAATTGTGACACCAACGCCACAAATCAAAGAGTTAATATGTTAAGGCCAAGTTAGTGTTGGTTAAATCAGGCGCCAAAAATGGCGCCTTTTTTATTGACGAAAGCATTTGTGGAAATGGGACTTTTCTGTTTTTCGTTTTTTGATTTATTTGTTAGGGTTGGGTGGTTGTAGAAAAACATAAATAAAAAAATAATGTTATGCTGTTGCAGCGTTGGCATGGCCTCGGTCATTAAACTAGGTAGCGGAAGTTACGTAATAATTTGTTGCCTTAAATAAGGGCAAATTTTTTGACGAGGTATTACAGATGTCTGAAAAAATGTGCGGGGAACTCTAGGAAGGTTTCACTCTCTAGTTGTTCCTAACGCCATTTTTTCTCAGGGGTGACACATTGTGGCAGCACTTGGCCCCCTTTGGGGAAGTTGGTAGGCAGGATGCGAGACTTATTGCTCTATATGTTATTTGGGTATTATGGCCGCTCTTCCTCTCTGACCGGGGGCTGACCATCCCAATGGTAGAATTGTCCGCCCATTGCGGTTTGCAATATCCGCAATTTATTTTCTGTTTTTACGACCCCTTTGCTTATGTCTCGTCATCTTCCGCGCTACGTTGGAGTGGGGGCCGGGTTGGCCTTTACCGCCCTGCCCGCCCTAGCGGCTCCTTTTTCTCCTGTCTCCGTTGCCGGGATTCCCGCCGAATTTCTCCTCTTTGGCCTGACCCTCCTGGGGGTGGCCCTGTTTCAGAACCATTCACTGGCCGTGGGCCTTTCCGGGCTGACGGCGGTGTCCCTGTACAAAGGTTTGTGTACCGATTTCAGCGCCGGCGCCGGCCTGTCCGGCTGGCTGGGGCAGGTGGGCCAGGAATGGGTGACTCTGGTAAATCTCCTCGCCCTGCTCCTGGGCTTTGCCCTTCTTTCCCGGCATTTTGAAAAGACCCGCTTGCCCGCCGTACTGCCCAGCTTTTTGCCCCGGGATTGGAAGGGGGGCTTTCTGCTCCTGGTCATGGTGTTTGTCCTGTCCAGTTTTCTCGACAACATTGCCGCCGCCCTGATCGGCGGTGCCATGGCCCACCAATTGTTCCGGGCCAAGGTCCATGTGGGCTATCTGGCGGCCCTGGTGGCCGCTGCCAATGCGGGGGGGGCGGGCAGCGTGGTGGGGGACACCACCACCACCATGATGTGGATCGACGGTATTGCTCCCGCCGTGGTGCTGGATGCCTACATCGCCGCCGGGGTGGCCCTGGTGCTGGTCGGCGTGGTGGCCGCCCGGCAGCAGCACGCCTATTCCCCCATCCTTCACCACGCCCACCAGCATGTGCAGGTGGATTGGCTGCGTTTGGCCCTGGTGGGGGCCATTCTGCTGGCGGCGGCGGGGACCAATGTGGTGGTGAATACGGCTTTTCCCGCCCAGGCGGACCGTTTCCCCTTCCTCGGCGCGGCGGTGTGGCTGGCCATCCTGGTGACCGCCGGGCTGCGTCGTCCGGACTGGGAAGTGTTGCCCCAGGCCTTTACCGGGGCCCTGTTTCTCCTTTCCCTGGTGCTCTGCGCGTCCATGATGCCCGTGGCCAATTTGCCGGAAGCCTCCTGGCAGACGGCCTTCGGCCTGGGCTTTGTTTCCGCTGTGTTCGACAACATTCCCCTGACCGCCCTGGCCCTCAAACAGGGGGGCTATGACTGGGGCTTTCTGGCTTTTGCCGTGGGCTTTGGCGGTTCCATGGTGTGGTTCGGTTCCTCCGCCGGGGTGGCCCTTTGCAACCTCTTTCCGGAAGGCCGTTCCGTGGGGCGCTGGTTGCGCTACGGTTGGCCCGTGGCGGTGGCCTATGTGGTGGGCTTTGCCACCCTGCTGCTGGTGCTGGGCTGGCATCCGGATGCGCCCCATAAGGCGGCTCCCACGGCGGTGGCGTTGCGTAACTGAGTTTGCGGCGCTCCCTGGCCCAGGGACGGCATGAAGGCAGGACCCCCGGCATTTTTCTCTGAAAATCCAGGGGCGGTAGGGCAAAATGTCCCCGTAAGTGGCGATATTTCTGACGCGGGGCTGACGAACGGCCCCCATTCCTTATAATGGGGGCTATTCCCATGCCCGATCTGTCTTCCGTCATGCTCACCCCCCTCTCCAGCGTCCTGCTGCTGCTCACCCTGGGGGTGGCCTTTGTGGCCCTGGCCCGGGCCCTGCGTCTGCCCTCCCTGCTGGCCTATCTCTCCATTGGCATGTTGCTGGGCCCCCACGGCCTGGGCTTACTGGTGGAAACGGAACAGACCAGCGATGTGGCCGAATTCGGGGTGGTCTTCCTGATGTTCTCCATTGGCCTGGAATTTAGCCTGAGCCGGCTGTTTTCCATGCGCCATCTGGTGTTTGGCCTGGGGGGCGCCCAGGTGCTGATTACCCTGGGGGGCACGGTGCTGGTGACCCTGCTGGTCTATGGCCAGGATTGGCGGGTGGGGGTGGCGGTGGGGGCGGCCTGCGCCATGTCCTCCACGGCCATTGTCAGCAAGGTGCTGTCCGAGCGCCTGGAACTCCATTCCCAGGCCGGGCGCCAGACCATGGCCGTGCTCCTCTTCCAGGATTTGGCCGTGGTGCCCCTCCTGATCCTCATCCCGGCCCTGGGGGCCCGCTCCGAACATCTGGGGGAAGCCCTGTCCATCGCCATGGGCCAGGCGGCCCTGGTGTTGGTGGCCATGGTCCTGGTGGGCCAACGCCTGGTGGGACGCTGGTTTAACGCCATCGCCCGGATGAAGTCCGCCGAACTGTCCATGCTCAATGTGCTGTGGATCGTGGTGGGCCTGTCTTTCCTCACCTTCCACGCTGGCCTGTCCATGGCCCTGGGGGCCTTTATCGGCGGCATGCTCATTGCTGAAACCCTGTATCGGCACCAGGTGGAAGCGGACATCCGCCCCTTCCGGGACGTCTTCCTCGGCCTCTTTTTCGTCACCATCGGCATGTTGCTGGATCTGCCCTACGTGCTGCGCAACCTGCCCGCCGTGCTCCTCGCCCTGGTGCTCCTGATCCTGGCCAAGGCCGGGGTGGTGCTGGTATTGGGCCTGATTAAGCGCAACAGCCCGGAAGTGGCCCTGCGCACCGCTTTCCAGCTCGCCCAGGGGGGGGAATTCGGCTTCGTGCTCCTGGATTTGTCCCAGGATAACCGGCTCATTCCCGGGGATATTTTCCAGGTCACCATGGCCGCCATGCTCCTTTCCATGTTCCTGGCGCCCCTGCTCATTGCCCGGGCGGCCCACTGGGGCGGCCGCCTGTCGGCCCGGGAATGGCAGCAGCGCACCACCATGGTCCATCAGGTGGCGGTGCGCAGCATGGGCATCGAAGACCACGTGATTCTCTGCGGCTTCGGCCGCACCGGCCAAAGCCTGGGCCGCTTTCTGGACCGGGAGCAGATTCCCTTCATTGCCCTGGATATCGACGAAGCCCGCATCCACCAGGCCGTGGAAGCGGGGGAAAACGTGGTGTTCGGCAATGCGGACCGGCGGGAAATTCTGGTGGCGGCGGGGATCGAGCGGGCTCGGGCCCTGGTCATCACCTACGGGGACCTGCCTGCCACGGAGCGGGTCCTGGAACTGGTGCGGGATTTGCGGCCCCAGGTGCCCGTGATTGTCCGGGCCCACGACGACAGCCAGCTGGAACATCTGAAAACCCTGGGGGCTACGGAGGTCATTCCCGAGGTGCTGGAAGGCAGCCTGATGCTGGCGGCGGAAACCCTGTCCCACCTGGGGGTGCCCACGGAACGCACCATGGAACAGGTGCGGGAGGTCCGCTCCCACCGCTACGACACCATGCGCTCCTTCTACCGGGGGGAATCGGACCGGCTGAAAAAGCTCTCCCTGAGCAAGGCGGTGTTCCCTGTGGAGCCCGGCAGTTTTGCCCTGGGCAAAAGCCTGGCAGAGCTGGAACTGGGCAATGTGGTGGTGGCCGCCATCCGTCGCCACGGGGTGAAAGGGGAGGCCCCCAGCCCGGAAACCCGGGTGGCGCTGGAAGATATTCTGATCCTGGAAGGGCACCCCAACGCCCTGGGGGCGGCGGAACGCTATCTTTTGAGCGGTAAGCGCTAACGGGTTACCGCTGACTGCGCCATGCCTCCGCCCCGTTCGGCGCCTGGGTTGGGACTCGATGCCTCGTTATTATTCCATTGGGCGCGGATCGCCCTAGGGAGGAAGGGCTGAATGTCAGGGAAGACCTTACCCTGGATAGGATTTCTGCTGCTATTGGCCGCCATGGCCTGCAAAGTATGGTTTTCCACCGGGGCGTTGCCTCCGGTCGTGGCTTCCCATTTCGGGCCGGGCGGGGAGCCCAATGGCTATATGCCGCGTGCAGCCTACCGGCTATTGATGGTGATCCTGGTCGTGTCTGGCCCCCTATTACTGGCGGGTTTGAGCCATTTCTCCCTGGGGCGTCCCCGGGCGCGTATCAACCTGCCTCGGGCCGATTACTGGCTGGACCCGGCACGGCGTAACGCGACCCTGGATTATCTGGACGGACGTATGCGAGGCTCCGCCCTGCTGCTGGGGTTATTTTTGACCTATACCAACCATCTGGTCGTCCTGGCCCAGGCCCAGCATCCCATCCATTTGGATGGCTCCCGTCTGTTGGCCGGGGTCGTCTTGCTGCTAGTGAGTTTGCTGCTTCTCTTGGGGAGCCTGGTGCGTCATTTCCGGCGGGTGCCCACCGGGCATAGCCGTTTCTTTTCCGTCGAGGGCGGCGGGTAGCTCACGCTTCGCTGGCGTTTCACCGCATTGTAGGAAAAGGCGCGAGGGGGCAGGGGGAAACCCTTGAGCGTCTAGTTATATTAGTATAATCTTATATTCATGAAGAATCAGACGTCCCCTGCCGCCCTGCAAGCCCTCTCGCCCCGTCTGCGCAAGGGGGCCTGGCTAGCCCTGTCCGTCCTCGGCCTGGGGGCCGCCGTGTGGGTTCTGACTCCCGGCGGTCGGGCCCAGGCGGCTAACGGCGCCCAGACCCTGCCCGCCTTGCCCCTGCGCACCGTCCAGCTGCGGCCCGTGGCCCTCAGCTTCCCCGCCGACGGGGTGGTGGAGGCTCTGCGTCAGGCCACGGTGGCGGCCCAGGTGCCGGGCCGGGTGCTGGAAGTGAAGGCGGATGCGGGCCAGCCGGTGAAAGCCGGGCAGCTCCTGATGCGCCTGGATGTGCGGGAAGCGGCGGCCTCCACCGCTGCCGCCCGAGCCACGGCCATCAACGCCCAGGCCAATTACGAGCGCATGGTCAAGCTGCACCAGCAGAATTTCATTAGCCAGGCCGGTCTGGATAAGGCCAAGGCGGATTACGACGCGGCCCGGGCCAATCTGGGGGCCGCCGGGGCCACGGCCAGCCACGGGGCCGTCACCGCGCCCCTGACGGGCATGGTGGCCCAACGCCTTACCGAACTGGGGGAAATGGCCGAGCCCGGCCGGCCCCTCTTCATCCTCTACGATCCGGCGGCCCTGCGGGTCACGGTCAATGTGCCCCAATGGCGCTTAAGCCAGGTGCGGGCCACGGGCCAGGCCATGGTGGAATTTCCGGAGCTGGGGCGGCGTCTGCCCAGCGCTTCGGTGCAACTGTTGCCCGCCGCCGACCCGGCCACCCACACCGCCCAGCTGCGGGTGAATCTGCCGCCTGGGGCGGGTCGGGACATCGTGCCCGGCATGGCCGCCCGGATTCATCTCACCGTGGGTCGGGCCAACAAATTGACCGTACCCCCCGCCGCCGTTGTGCGCCGGGGCGAGGTAGCCGCCGTCTATGTGCAGAGCGGCGGCAGTCTGCAACTGCGCCAGCTGCGCCTGGGCGAGCCGGTGGCGGACGGGGAACTGGAAGTGCTGGCCGGGCTGGCTCCCGGCGAAACCATTGTGCTCGATGCGGTAAAGGCGGGGATTGCGCTGAAGCAGGCGACGGGCCGGTAAGGTTTTTCCAGGCGGCAAAGACCGCCCCTTTCCACAAGCCACTGGAGGAGACACCATGGCCCATATCATCATCGTCGGCGCCGGTCTGGGGGGTATGCCCATGGCCTATGAAATGCGCGCCCAGCTGCGTCCCGGGGACAAGCTCACCGTGGTCGCCAACACGGACCGCTTCCATTTCGTCCCCTCCAACCCCTGGGTGGCGGTGGATTGGCGCCAGCGCTCGGAAATCGAGCTGGAACTGGCGCCTCTCCTGGCCCGCAAGGACATCGGCTTTATTTCCGTGGGGGCCAAACGGGTCCATCCCCAGGAAAACCGCCTGGAGCTGGAAGACGGGCGCTGTCTCGATTACGACTTCCTGATTCTGGCTACGGGGCCGGAACTGGCCTTTGACGAAATCCCCGGCCTGGGCCCGGCGGCCCACACCCAGTCCATCTGCCATGTGGCCCACGCGGAAAAGGCGGCCCGGGTCTGGGAAGACTTTGTCGCCGCCCCCGGCCCCATTGTGGTGGGGGCGGTGCAGGGGGCTTCCTGTTTCGGTCCGGCCTACGAATTCACCATGATCATGGAAACGGACCTGCGCCAGCGCAAGCTGCGGGACCGGGTGCCCATGACCTTCGTGACCGCCGAACCCTACCTGGGCCACCTGGGCCTGGCCGGGGTGGGGGACTCCAAGGGCATGATCGAATCCATGTTCCGCCAGCGCCACATCAAGGCCATCTGCAATGCCAAGGTGGATCGGGTGGAGGCGGGCAAAATGTGGGTCACCGAGCATGACGAGGAGGGCCAGCCCCGCAAGCAGCACGAGCTGCCCTTCGCCTATTCCATGATGCTCCCCGCCTTCCGGGGCGTGGGGGCGGTGCGGGGAGTGGAAGGCTTGGTCAATCCCCGGGGCTTTGTCCAGATCGATCCCCACCAGCGCAATCCCACCTATCCCAACATTTTTGCCGTGGGGGTGTGCGTGGCCATTCCCCCGGTGGAGGCCACCCCGGTGCCCACGGGCACCCCCAAGACCGGCTACATGATTGAATCCATGGTCACCGCTACGGCGAAAAATATCCGGGCCGTGCTGGACGGTCGGGAGCCGGTGGCCAAGGCCACCTGGAATGCGGTGTGTCTGGCGGACTTTGGCGATAACGGGGCGGCCTTTGTGGCCCTGCCCCAAATCCCGCCCCGCAATGTGAGCTGGTTTTCCGAAGGCAAGTGGGTCCATCTAGCCAAACAGGCCTTCGAAAAGTATTTCCTGCGCAAGATGAAAAACGGGACCACCGAGACGGTGTACGAAAAGATCGTCATGGAGGCCCTGGGCATTATGAAATTGAAAAAATGAACCCGCCCCGGGGCGGACGGCTTGTGCCGCCCGCCGCCGGGGATCGGCTGAACCCAGCCCTCGGGCCCTTCCAGAAGGGGGCCTAGCCGGGGCGGGCCAGGCCGGACCCCGGTGGGGATCAACTGCGGAAACACCATGAGTCTAGGAATTTCCGGGCGTATCGCCCAAACCTTCCAGGCGTCCCCCATGACGCCCCTGCTGGCCCTGGTGCTCCTGCTCCTGGGCCTGTTCGCCGTGCTGGTGACGCCCCGGGAGGAAGAGCCCCAGATCGACGTCACCATGGCCAATGTGCTGGTGCCCTTTCCCGGCGCCTCCAGCAAGGACGTGGAAAACCTCATCGCCACCCCGGCGGAACAGGTGTTTTCCCGCATGGAAGGGGTGGATCACGTCTTTTCCGTGTCCCGGCCCGGCATGGCGGTGATTACGGTGCAGTTCAAGGTGGGGGTGAAAAATAAGGACGCCCTGGTACGCCTTTACGACACCTTCCACTCCAACCAGGACTGGCTGCCCGCCAACCTGGGGGTGGGCCAGCCCGTGGTCAAGCCCCGCAGCATTGACGATGTGCCCATTGTTTCCCTGACCTTCTGGACCCCGGACCCCCACCGTTCCGCCTACGATCTGCAACAGATTGCCCGGGCCACGGAGGTGGAGTTCAAGCATCTGGCGGGCACCCGGGACGTGACCACCATTGGCGGCCCGGACCATGTGATTCGGGTGGCCATGGACGGGGAAAAGATGAACGCCTACGGGGTCACGGCCCAGGATATCCGGGATACCCTCCAGGTCTCCAACAGCCTCCAGCCCTCCGGCTCCCTGGTGCAGAACAACAAGGAACTCCTGGTGCATACGGGCACCTACCTGGAATCCGCCAAGGATGTGGAACAGCTGGTGGTGGCGGTACGGGGGGAAGGGGACTTGCGTAAGCCCATTTACCTTTCCGACGTGGCCCGGGTGGAAGACGGGCCGGATCAGCCTAAGCATTACGTCTGGCTGGGCTTAGGCCGGGCGGCGGGGGACGTCAGCGGCGCCGCCGGGGCGGGGGGCAAGGCCCTGGCCAGCGCCCGGGCCCAGTCCCTGGACGGTACTTTCCCGGCGGTGACCCTGGCCATTTCCAAAAAGCCCGGCACCAATGCCTCCGACGTGGCCGATTCGGTCATTGCCCGGGCCAATGCCCTAAAGGGCACGGTGATCCCGGCGGGAGTGGAAGTCACGGTGACCCGCAACTACGGGCAAACCGCCACGGAAAAAGCCCAGAAGTTGATCGGCAAGCTGATTTTTGCCACCGGTTTTGTGGTGCTCCTGGTGTTTTTTGCCATGGGCCGGCGGGAAGCCCTGATTGTGGGGGTGGCCGTGTCCCTGACCCTGGCCGCCACCCTGTTTGCCTCCTGGGCCTGGGGTTTTACCCTGAACCGGGTTTCCCTCTTTGCCCTGATTTTCTCCATCGGCATCCTGGTGGATGACGCCATTGTGGTGGTGGAAAACATCCACCGCTGGCAGGCCCTCCATCCGGACAAGCCCCTGCTGGAGCTCATTCCCCCGGCGGTGGACGAGGTGGGCGACCCCACCATCCTGGCCACCCTGACGGTGATCGCCGCCCTTCTGCCCATGGCCTTTGTCACCGGCCTCATGGGGCCCTACATGAGCCCCATCCCCATCAATTCCTCCATGGGCATGGCCATTTCCCTCACCGTGGCCTTTGTCATTACCCCCTGGCTGGCGGGCAAGCTGCTCAAGGGCCATGGCCATGGGGCGGCGCAAAGCCCCGTATCCACGGGGACTCCGGCGATCCCCGCCCCCGACCCTGCGCCCGCCCGGGGCCTGGGCCGGGTGGCCGCCTTCTTTTCCCCCGCCGCCTTGAGCGCCTTTTTCCACCGCATTCTCCTGCCCTTCCTGGATGAGGCCACCGGGGCTCGGGCCCGGCGCAAGCTTTTCCTGGGGGTGGCCGTGGCCATCCTGGTTTCCGTCTCCCTGCCCGTCTTTCAGCTGGTGGTGTTGAAGATGATGCCCTTCGACAACAAGAGCGAATTCCAGGTGGTGCTGGACATGCCCGTGGGCACCCCGGTGGAAGATACGGCCCGGGTGCTCAAGGAAATTGGCGGCCGCCTGCAACAGGTGCCGGAGGTGACGGATTACGAGGCCTACGCGGGCACCGCCAGCCCCATCAATTTCAATGGTCTGGTGCGCCAGTACTACCTGCGGGCCAATCCGGAAATGGGGGACATGCAGGTGAATCTGGTGGGCAAGCATGAACGTTCCCGCCAGTCCCACCAGATCGCCATGGCCGTGCGCCCGGATGTGGAAGCCATTGCCCGCCGCTACGGGGGCAACGCCAAGGTGGTGGAAGTGCCCCCCGGCCCCCCGGTGATGAGCCCCATTGTGGCCGAGGTGTACGGGCCCGAGGAGCCGGGGCGGATTGCCGTGGCCAAGCAGGTGCGCCGGGTCTTCGAGCACACCCCGGATTTCAATTCCGTGGATGATTCGGTGGAGGCGGATGCGGGCAAGACCGTACTCCACGTGCTCCAGGCCAAGGCCGCCCTCCTTGGGGTGAGCCAGAAGGACATTGTGGACGTCGTACGCATGGGCCTTTCCGGGGAGGATGTGACCCCGGTCCATAACCAGGATTCCAAGTTTGAAATCCCGGTGCGGGTCACCCTGCCCGCCAACACCCAGAGCACCCTGGAAAATCTCATGAAGCTCAAGGTGCGCAGCCGCAGCGGCGCCCTGGTGCCCGTCTCCGAACTGGTGGAGGTGCGCCCCCAATCCCGGGAAAAGGCCCTCTACCACAAGGATCTGCTCCCCGTGGTCTATGTCTATGGGGACCTGGGGGGCCATCTGGATTCCCCCCTGTACGGCATGTTCGAGGCCCGGGCCAAGCTGGTGGGCCATTCCCTGGCCCAGCTGCCCGGCGCCGGGGGTACCCTGTCCGACTACTTCATCCGCCAGCCCGCCGATCCCTATGCAGGGTTTGCGGTGAAATGGGATGGGGAATGGCAGATCACCTATGAAACCTTCCGGGACATGGGGGCGGCCTACGGGGTGGGGCTGATCCTCATCTATCTCCTGGTGGTGGCCCACTTCAAGAGCTACAAGGTGCCCCTGGTGATCATGGCCCCCATTCCCCTCACCATTATCGGGGTCATGCCCGGCCATGCCCTGCTGGGCGCCCAATTCACTGCCACCTCCATGATCGGCATGATCGCCCTGGCCGGGATCATTGTGCGTAACTCCATTCTCCTGGTGGATTTCATCAAGGAGGAAACCGCCGACGGTATGCCCTTCAAGGAAGCCATCGTGGCCGCGGCCGCCATCCGGGCCAAGCCCATCGCCCTGACCGCCCTGGCCGCCATGCTGGGAGCCCTGTTTATCCTGGACGACCCGATTTTCAACGGGCTGGCCATCAGCCTCATTTTTGGCATCCTGGTCTCCACCATGCTGACCCTGGTGGTGATTCCGGTGCTTTATTTCGCCGCCTTTAAAAAGGAGCACAAACTATGACCGTGGATCGGGCCATTCGCATTATGGCCGGCAGCTTCATCCTCATTTCCCTCGCCCTGGGAGTGGAAGCCAGTCCGGTATTCGTGTCCAAGTACTTTCTCTGGTTCACCGCCTTTGTGGGGGCCAATCTGCTGCAAAGCGGCTTTACCCGTTTCTGCCCCGCCGAACTGGTGATGGTGAAGCTGGGTTTGAAGCGCAGCGAGGAGGTCTGCTGCGGCAAAAAGTAAGCCCGGGCCCGGTGGCCGGGCGAAGGGACGAAAAGGGGGCTCCGGCCCCCTTTTTTTGCGCCATTCTTCCCGACCTCCGACCTCCGACCTCCGACCTCCGACCTCCGACCTCCGACCTCCGACCTCCGACCTCCGACCTCCGACCTCCGACCTCCGACCCCCGACCCCCGACCACCAACCACCAACCACCAACCACCAACCACCAACCACCAACCACCAACCACCAACCACCAACCACCAACCACCACTGACGCCGTATCAGGTTTCCAATGACGCCGAACAGGGGGCTGGGAATTAGGGAAATCCACTAGGCCGCCGCCCTGGGGCGGTCGCCCGGTTTCCGCTAGACTGGATGCCCTTTTCCAGCCTTTCCCTTTTTCTCTTTTCCGGCGCCAGAGGAGACGGCATATGCACATCGGCTTTATCGGTCTGGGCATCATGGGTCGGCCCATGGCCCTCAACCTCCTCAAAGGGGGCCATGGGCTCACGGTCTGGGCCCGGCGCCCCGAATCCCTGGCGCCCCTGCTGGCCGCCGGGGCCCAGGCGGGCGCCAGCCCGGCGGATCTGGGGGCCCGCTGCGACCTGGTGATTTCCATGGTGGCGGACAGCCCGGACGTGGCGGAGGTGATGCTGGGGGATCAGGGAGTAGCCACGTCCCCGGCCCCCGGCCTGGTGGCCGTGGATATGAGCACCATCGCTCCCCTGGCGGCCCGGGACATTGGCCGTCGCCTGGGGGAAAAGGGGGTGGCCTTTGTGGATGCTCCGGTCTCCGGCGGCGAGGTGGGGGCCATTGCGGGCAGCCTGTCCATTATGGTGGGCGGGGCGGCGGCGGCGGTGGCCAAGGCCATGCCCGCCTTCCAGTGCCTGGGCAAAAACATCGTCCACGTGGGGGATGCCGGGGCGGGCCAGGTGACCAAGGCCTGCAACCAGATTTGTACCGGGGTGGGGGTGCTGGCGGTGGCGGAAGCCTTTAATTTCGCCCGCAAGGCCGGGGTGGACCCGGCCCGGGTCCGGGAAGCCCTGCTGGGGGGCTTTGCCGCCAGCCGCATTCTGGAAAACCATGGCCAGCGCATGTTGGACCGAAATTTTCAGCCCGGCTTCAAGGCCTGGATGCACCAGAAGGATTTGCACATCGTCATGGAAAGCGCCCACCAGCTGGGCCTGGCCCTGCCCGCCGCGGCGGCCACGGCCCAGATGTTCAATGCCCTGGTGGGCAGCGGTCGGGGGGAGGCGGATTCCATCGCCGTCCTCCAGTTGCTGGAGAGCCTGTCCGGTGGGACCGGGGAGGCGGAAAGCTGAGGGGCTGGGCCCCGAATCCCGCTGCCAATGGGGCGGGAGCCGGGCCCCATCCTAACTTTTCCCTTTTCCCGTTAGCCAAGGAATTTCATGGAAAACGTTGGTTTCATCGGTCTAGGCGTCATGGGCCGTCCCATGGCGGCCCATTTGCTCAAAGCTGGCTATGCCCTCCATGTCTGGGCCCGGCGTCCGGAAAGCGGGGCGCCCCTGGCCGCAGCGGGGGCCCGGGTCTGTGCTTCCCCGGCGGAACTGGCTGCCTGCTGCTCCCGGGTGATTACCATGGTGACGGGCAGCGAGGATGTGGCCGGGCTGGCGGAAGGGGAGGGCGGACTGGCCGCCCACCTGGCCCCGGGCAGCGTCTGGATGGACATGAGCACCATCGCCCCGGTTACCGCCCGTCGGGTGGGCGCCCTGCTGGCCGCCCGGGGCGTGGATTTTCTCGACGCCCCCGTCTCCGGCGGGGAACAGAGGGCCCGGGACGCCAGCCTGTCCATCATGGTGGGCGGGGACGCTCGGGTGCTGGCTTCGGTGCAGCCCTTGCTGGCCTGCCTGGGCCGCACCGTGACCCACATCGGTGGCATCGGCGCCGGGCAGGTGGCCAAGGCTTGTAATCAGATGATTATGGTGGCGGCCATCCAGGCCTGTGCCGAGGCCATGCATCTGGCCCAGGGCTTTGGCCTGGATCTGGGGGCGGTGCGCCAGGCCCTGGGGGGCGGCTCGGCGGCCAGTCGGGTGCTGGAGGTAATGGGGGCGCGCATGGTCCGGGGCGATTACGCCGGGGGCATCGAAGCCCGGTTGCACCACAAGGATTTCGGCATTCTGCTGCAAGCCGCCTATGACCTGGGGGCGCCCCTGCCCGTGGCGGCCCAGGTGGAGCAGCAGCTCAACGCCCTCATGGCCCGGGGCTGGGGACGGGAGGACACGGCCTCCCTGCTGCGGGTGCTGGGGGCTACGCACGGAGATCGGGGCCTGGCGCCCCTTTGAGAAGGTCCGGGAGTGGCGAATTTAGGGCATCTGCCGCCGGAGGGTGGGGGAAAAAGCGCCTGGGGCGGCCTTCTTTTTCCCTCGCCGCCATGACGGGCCCATAGGGGGCGGCCGGGCCCGGGGAAAACGTGGTTTTCCCCTTCTGGAGCGGGTTTCCGCCCGGGGTCGGAATTAGGAAATCCTTGCCGGGCGCCGGGGCGGTAGGCTATCGTTGCTCAAGTTGAGCAACATGTAGCCTGAAAGCCCGTTTTCAGACCGTAAAATCCGCCCCATGGAAATCAAGAACCTGCGCAAATTTCGGTCTCTGGTCCGAAATCAACTGCCATTTATCGACACCTTGTCCGACTACGACATTGTGGTGGAAATCGGCTATCACCAAGAGCTGCGCCGGCCTTTTTCCCTCAAGCAACTGCTCCTCTCCGAATTTGCCCCTCCCGCCACCATCCGCCGACGTTTGTCCCGGCTGGTGAGCCTGGGGGTGGTGGTGAAACGGGTGGACCGGGATGATGGTCGTTTCGTCCGCCTGACCCTGGAACGGGAGCCTTACCGGCGTTTACGCCACATGGCCCGTTTGGTGGAGCCGGTGGGCGTCCGGGTCGCTACCTGAGCGCTTTTGGGGGCCGGGCTGGCTGAGCGGCGGGCGTTCCCCGGCCGCCGGGCGGCCTTTTCCCTGGAGCAAGGGGCGACGCTGGGTTTCCCCTTCTCGGTACCCCTTTTTCCCCTCTTCCCGCTTTTCCCTTGTCTAGGGTTGGCCTGCCCTAGGCCGTCTCACTTTGCTGCGCCCGGGCCTTTTTCCATGCGGATCTTCGCTTTGAGGGGCTTCATGCCCTGGCCCCGTCCCTAATCCTGCTTCCCGTAGCTGGCGAATTTTTCCAGGGCTTCCCCCATTTGGGCCGGGTCCAGCAACACCGGTTGGCCCAGCTGGCAGGCGCGCCAGTATTGTTCGCACAGGGTTTCCAATTCCACCCCCAGGCCCAGGGCCTGTTCCAGGTTGGGTCCATAGACCAGCATGCCGTGATTGGCCAGCAGGCAGGCCCGGCGTCCGTCCATGGCCGCCACCGCCGTATCGGACAGGGCCTGGGTGCCGAAGGTGGCGTAGGCGGAGCAGCGCACCGTGTCGCCGCCGAAGCGGGCGATCATGTAATGGAAAGGGGGAATGTCCCGGCGCAGGCAGGCCAGGGCCACAGCAAAGGGAGAGTGGGCGTGGAGCACGGCCCCCGCTTCCGGCCGGGCGAGGTACAAATCCCGGTGCATGCGCCATTCGGAGGAGGGCTTGCGGGGCCCGGTGGGGGCGCCCGACGCCAGGGCCACGAAGGGAATGTCCTGGGCGGTGAGGCCGCCGTAGTTCATGCCCGTGGGGGTGATGTAAAAGCCCTCTGCCCCGTTCAGACAGGCCCGGCAGGAGAGATTGCCGGCGCTGCCCTTGTTCAGGCCCGCTCCCACCATGGCCCTGGCCGTCTCCGCCAGGGCTTGGCGCTGGTTGGCCTGGGCGGGCCAGTCCGGGGGCAGGGAGGTGGGGTCAAAAGGGGGCATGGTTTTCTTCCGGATAAAGGGCCAGCAGGCCTTCCCCACTGGCGGGGCAGCTGCCCCGTTCCGTAATCAGGGCCTGGATCAGGCCATGGGGGGTCACGTCAAAGGCCGGGTTGGCCACTTGGCAATCGTTATCCAGTTGGCGCAGGCGCTGCCGGTGGCCCTGGTTGTCCAGGCCCGTCACCAGGCGCAGCTCATCCCCGTGCCGTTCTTCAATGGGAATGTGGGCGCCGGAGGGGCAGGCGAAATCCACCGTGGATCGGGGGGCGGCCACGTAAAAGGGCACCCCCGCCTCCCGGGCCGCCAGGGCCTTGAGATAGGTGCCCACCTTGTTGGCCACATCCCCGTTGGCGGCGATGCGATCGGCCCCGACGATGACCCCGTCCACCCGACCCTGGGCCAGGAGCAGCCCGGCGGCGTTGTCGGCGATGACCGTGTGGGGCACCCCGTGCTGGGCCAGTTCCCAGGCGGTAAGCAGGCCCTGGTTGCGGGGCCGGGTTTCGGAGACCCAGACGTGGATTGGCCAACCGGCGTCAAAGGCCGCGTAGACGGGGGCTAGGGCCGTGCCCTGATCCACCGTGGCGAGCCAGCCCGCGTTGCAGTGGGTCATGATCTCCAGGGGCCGGTCCGCCGGGCGCAGGCCGCGCAGCAGGGCCAAGCCGTGCTGGCCCAGGGCCCGGTTCTGGGCCACGTCTTCCTCCGCAATGGCGTCCGCTTCCTGCCAGGCCGCCTCGATACGCCGCTCCGGCGCCAGGGGGCGCAGGCAACGGTCCATGCGGGCCAGGGCCCAGTGGAGATTGACGGCGGTGGGCCGGGTGGCGGCTAGGGTGGCCAGGGCGGCCTCCAGGGCCGGGTCCCCGTTGTCCCGCACCATGGCCAAAGCCACCCCGTAGGCGGCGGTGGCGCCGATCAGGGGGGCGCCCCGCACCTGCATGGTCCGGATCGCCCGGGCCACTTCTTCCAGGGTGACCAGACGCCGTTCCCGGTAGCGTTGGGGCAGCTCGGTCTGGTCGATGATGTCCACCGCCATGGCGCCGGGGACGGGGCGGATGCAACGGGTGGGGGTGCCGTGGATATTCATGGAGGTAATTATTGACCCATTCGGTTCAGGGGAAAATGCCAGGAAACCCTGGGGGGCGCATTGAACCCGGAAACGGCGCCCCGGGCAAGGGCGCGGGGGCTCGGGATGGGGGCTGCTGGGGCCCCGGGGGCGGGAAACGAGGCGGGGCGGGGCTCCTAGGCCCGGCGTCGCCGGAAGGCCCATAAGCCTCTATACTTCCAGCCCTCCATCCAATTCCGGTGCGACATTCGGACGCATCCTCCTTCATGGCCCAATGCAATTGTTACCACTGCGGTCTCCCGGTTCCCGAAGGGAGTGATTTTCACGTCACCATCCAGGGAGAAGCCCGGGACATGTGTTGCCTGGGGTGCCAGGCAGTGGCCCAGGCCATTGTGGATAACGGCTTGGAAGATTATTACCGGACCCGGGACGCCCTGCCCGAGTCGCCCCGGGAGGCGGTGCCGGAAGTGTTGGAGGGCCTGCGCCTTTACGACCACGCGGAATTCCAGAAAAGCTTCGTCAAGGAATTGGGGGAACATGAGCGGGAGGCCTCCCTGCTGCTGGAAGGCATTACCTGCGCCGCCTGCATCTGGTTGAATGAGCGCCATTTGGCCCAATTGCCCGGGGTGACGGCGGTGGATATCAATTACGCCAACCGCCGGGCCCGGGTACGCTGGGATGAGGAACGCATCCATCTTTCCGACATTCTCGCCGGGGTGGCGGCTATTGGCTTCCGGGCCTATCCCTATGATCCGGCCCGTTCCGAGCAATTGGCCAAGAAGGAACGGCGTACCGCCCTGTGGCGGGTCTGGGTGGCCGGTTTCAGCTCCATGCAGGCCATGATGTATGCCGTGCCCATGTACCTGGCCAACGGGGACATGACCGGGGACATCCAGTCCCTGCTGCGCTGGGCCAGCCTGCTGCTCACCCTGCCTGTGGTGCTCTATTCCGCCGCGCCCTTCTTTAAAGGCGCTTGGCGAGACCTGCGGCTCTTGCGCATGGGCATGGATGTGCCCGTGGCCCTGGGGGTGGCCGTGGCCTTTGGTGCCAGCGCCTGGGCTACGGTGAGCCAGAGCGGGGAGGTCTATTTCGACTCCGTGGCCATGTTCGTCTTTTTCCTCCTAGGGGGGCGCTATCTGGAAATGACCGCCCGCCAGAAAGCGGTGGGGGTGACGGAGGCCCTGGCCAAGCTGCTGCCCGCCTTTGCCGAGCGCCTCGCCGGTTTCCCTGGGGATCGCCAGGTGAGCCAGTGCGTGGTGGGGGAACTCCAGCCCGGGGACTTCGTCCAGGTGCGTCCGGGGGAACCTATTCCCGCCGACGGGGTGGTGGTGGAGGGCCGTTCTTCCACCAACGAATCCCTGCTCACCGGGGAAAGCCTGCCCGTGCCTAAGACCGTGGGGGATGGGGTGACCGGCGGTTCCGTCAATGGGGAAAGCCCCCTGGTGGTGAAGGTGGAACAGGTGGGGGAAGGCACCCGCCTCTCCGCCATCGTGCGGCTCATGGAGCGGGCCGCCATGGAAAAGCCTCGGATTGTGGAAGTGGCGGACCGGATCGCCTCCTATTTTGTCCTGGTACTCCTGGTCATCGCCGTGGCCACGGCCATTGGCTGGTATTTCGTGGATCCCCAGAAAGCCCTATGGATCACCGTGTCCGTGCTGGTGGTGACCTGCCCCTGCGCCCTGTCCCTGGCCACGCCCATTACTTTGACCGTGGCCAGCGGCGCCCTGGCCCGGAACGGGGTGCTGGTCACCCGGGGCCATGCCATCGAGACCCTGGCCCGGGCAACCCATTTTGTATTTGATAAAACCGGCACCCTCACCACCGGCCGCATGGCAGTTCAGGAAGTGCTGGTGCTGGGAGAGCGGAACCGGGAAGCCTGCCTGTCCCTGGCCGCCGCCCTGGAGCGGGCCACGGAACACCCGGTGGGTCTGGCCATCCGTCAGGCGGCCCGGAGCGCCGGGGCGGCGGAACTGGACGCGGGGGAAACCCAGAATGTGGCCGGGGAGGGCATCCGGGCCCTGGTGGATGGGGTGGAATACCGCATTGGCCGCCCCGAGTTTGTGGCTGCCCTGAGCCCCGTCCCCCTATCCGAAGCCGCTCGGGAATGGGCGGCGCGGGAACAGACCGTGGTGGCCCTGGGGTCTCAGGAAGGCTGGCTGGCCCTCCTGGCCATTGGGGATGACCTGCGTCCCCAGGCTCGACCCCTGGTTCAAACCCTGCTGGCGGCGGGGCGCCAGGTGGTGCTGCTCTCCGGGGATGCCCCCGCTGTGGTGCAGCGGGTGGCCCGGGAATTGGGGATTAAGGAAGTCCATGGAGGGGTTTCACCCCAGGGCAAACACGATTATGTGGCCGCCCTGCAAGCTACGGGCGGGGTGGTGGCCATGGTGGGGGATGGTATTAACGATGCGCCGGTGCTGGCCCAGGCCCAGGTTTCCATCGCCATGGGGGGCGGTTCCCAGCTGGCCCGTACCCAGGCGGATCTGGTGCTGCTCTCGGAAAATCTGGATCACCTGGGGGGCGGTTTGGCCCTGGCCACCAAGAGCCTCTCCATCATCCGGGAAAACCTAGCCTGGTCCGTGATCTACAATGTGGTGGCCATTCCCCTGGCCATTGGGGGCTATGTGACCCCCTGGTTGGCGGGGATCGGCATGTCCGCCAGCTCCCTGCTGGTGGTGCTGAATTCTCTGCGCCTGCAAAAAGGCCAATCCCAATCTTAGGTCCTCGTCATGGATATTCTCTATTTGCTGGTCCCCATTTCCCTGGTGCTGGTGGTGGCCATTGCGGTGGTTTTCTGGTGGTCGGTGAAAAGCGGCCAGTTTGACGATCTGGAAGGCCCGGCCTATCGGCTGATGATGGAGGACGATGACCGGCCTGGGGACGATAAAGCCCCGGCAAAAAAGACGTCAGAGGTCCCGGTAGCCCATAAAACAAAATAATGAGGGTTTGATCTGGGTCAAAAGCCGGGATTCGGCCTTTCGCAATAATCTCACCCGTTGAATTCATTGCGGTGCCTCGTTCTGAGGGGCCGTGTTGAGCCGATTGTTTCTCTGTTGGGGTTGGGGTGCGTCTCGTTACGCACCCTTTTTTTTGCCTTGGCGCCGGGGCCTCAAACGGCGGGATCGCCAGGGACCTCTTCGGTCGGTCCGCTGGCCTCCGACAAAAAACATTCCTCTGGGGTTCCGAATCGCCTTCGGAAAAAGCCTTCTCCTAAGCCTCTGAAACAGCGTGGCAAAATGCCTCTTGCGGAGAATGTCAATTGGCCTTTTGGCTAGGATTGACGGGCTTTCTGGGGGAGGGTTGATCTATGTCAAAAAGGGGGGGGCTCGGCTACAATAGCATCCTCGCGATGCTGCCTAGTGGGTTTGTAGTACTTGGGAGGCAGCATATAAGAGATTTTCTTTTCCTAGTCGAGAGGTGGGTCCATGTCGGAAACGCAATCCACATACAACTACAAAGTAGTACGGCAATTTTCAATAATGGCCGTTGTCTGGGGCATTGTTGGCATGCTGGTTGGTGTCATCATTGCTTCTCAATTGGTTTGGCCGGAGCTTAATTTCGCGCCTTTCCTCACTTACGGGCGTCTGCGTCCGCTGCACACCAACGCGGTAATTTTTGCGTTTGGTGGTTGCGCGCTGATGGGGACTTCCTATTACGTCGTACAACGTACTTGCCACACCCGGCTGTTTGCGGGTGGCCTGGCCGCCTTCACCTTCTGGGGTTGGCAGCTGGTGATTCTGCTGGCGGCTCTTTCCCTGCCCATGGGCTTTACCACGGCCAAGGAATACGCCGAACTGGAATGGCCGATTGATATCCTGATCACCCTGGTGTGGGTTTCCTACGCCGTGGTTTTCTTCGGGACTATCGCCATCCGTAAGGTCAGCCACATTTATGTGGCCAACTGGTTCTACGGTGCCTTCATCATCGCTGTGGCGCTGCTGCACGTGGTGAATAGTGCTGAAATCCCCGTCACCCTAACCAAGTCCTACTCCGCCTATGCGGGTGTGCAGGATGCCATGGTGCAGTGGTGGTACGGCCACAACGCGGTGGGCTTCTTCCTGACCGCCGGCTTCCTGGGCATGATGTACTACTTCGTGCCGAAGCAAGCGGGCCGTCCGGTGTATTCCTACCGTCTGTCCGTGGTGCACTTCTGGGCGTTGATCTTCACCTACATGTGGGCGGGTCCTCACCATCTGCACTACACCGCGCTGCCTGATTGGACTCAGTCCGTCGGTATGGTCTTCTCCCTGATTCTGTTGGCTCCCTCCTGGGGCGGCATGATCAACGGCATCATGACCCTGTCTGGCGCCTGGAATAAACTGCGGGATGACCCCATCCTGAAGTTCCTCATCACCTCCCTGTCCTTCTACGGTATGTCCACCTTCGAAGGCCCCATGATGTCCGTGAAGTCCGTGAATGCCCTGTCCCACTACACTGACTGGACGGTTGGCCACGTGCACTCCGGCGCTCTGGGTTGGGTGGCCATGGTGTCCATCGGCTCCATCTACTACATGATCCCCCGGCTGTTTGGCCAAAAGGAAATGTATAGCACCAAGCTGGTCACGGCCCACTTCTGGATCGCTACCATCGGTGTGGTGTTGTATATCGCTTCCATGTGGATTGCCGGTGTGATGCAAGGTCTGATGTGGCGCGCCGTGAATCCGGACGGGACCCTGACCTACAGCTTCGTTGAAGCGGTGAAGGCTTCCTACCCGTTCTGGACCATCCGTCTGGTGGGCGGCATCATGTTCCTGAGCGGTATGGTTCTGATGTTCTTCAACGTGCTGAAGACCATTGCCGGCAACAAGGCTGTGGATGCCCCGGTTCTGGCTCCTGCTGCGCATCACGCCTAATTAGGGGGGATTAAATAATGAAACTGACACAAGACTTTGTTGAACGTCATGTCGGCTGGTTGATCGTCCTGACGCTGTTGGCCGTGAGCGTGGGCGGTGCTTTGGAAATCATTCCGCAGTTCTTCCAAAAATCCACCACCCAACCGGTTGAAGGTCTGAAGCCCTATGACGCGGTGCGTTTGGCCGGTCGTGACGTGTTCATCCGGGAAGGCTGCTACAACTGCCACTCCCAGATGGTTCGTCCCTTCCGGGCTGAAACCGAACGCTATGGCCACTACTCCGTGGCTGGCGAGTCCGTCTATGACCACCCCTTCCAATGGGGCTCCAAGCGGACCGGGCCGGATCTGGCTCGGGTGGGCCAACGCTATTCCGATGAATGGCATACCGCTCACTTGAACAATCCTCGTGACGTGGTTCCTGAGTCCAACATGCCTGCCTATGCCTTCCTGGCCAATAACAAGGCCAAGGATTCGGTGGGTGCCGATATCGAAGCCAAGATGCGTGCTCTGCGCATGGTGGGTGTTCCTTACACCGATGAGGACATCGCCGGTGCCAAGGCTGCCATTGGCGACAAGACTGAACAGGAAGTTCTGATTGCCTACCTGCAAGGCTTGGGTACGGCGCTGAAGAACACCAAGTAAAGTCATGGATATCAACGATCTGCGTTCCGCCTTCACGGTGGTTTCCTTCGTGCTCTTCTTGGGCATCGTGTGGTGGGCTTTCGGTAAGCACAGCCGTCGCAATTTCGACGAGGCGGCCAAGCTGCCGTTCGCAGATGACGAAACGGACGAGGCGACCCTTCGCCTCGACCGCGAGGATCAAAGGAAAAAATCATGAGCGATTTCGTCAACGAGTTTTGGAACTTGTACGTAATTGTCATCGTATTGGTGTCCGTGATCGGTTGCGGGGTCTTCCTGAAGACTCAAAGCGTCCGGCCTGAAGGCGCTGTTACGACGACTGGTCACGAATGGGATGAAACCCT
The DNA here is from genome assembly GCA_041907765.1 of Rhodocyclaceae bacterium. Lineage (GTDB taxonomy): Bacteria > Pseudomonadota > Gammaproteobacteria > Burkholderiales > Rhodocyclaceae > Azospira. The sequence continues at coordinate 272,582 of JAYRGQ010000001.1, forward strand.
GGCTGAATACAACCATCCTCTGCCGGCCTGGTGGAGCTGGTTGTTCTACATCACCGTGGTTTTCGCCCTGGTTTATCTGGTCCTGTTCCCTGGGCTGGGTAGCTTCAAGGGGGTGCTGGGTTGGACCTCTATTGGTCAGTACAAAGCGGAAGTGAAAAAGGCCGATGAAACCTACGGCCCCATTTTCGACAAGTACATGAAGATGGATCTGCGTGCCGTGGCTGCCGACAAGGAAGCCAATGAAATGGGCAAGCGCCTCTTCCTGACCTATTGCTCCCAATGCCACGGGTCCGATGCGCGGGGTGCCAAGGGCTTCCCCAACCTGACCGACCACGATTGGCAATGGGGTGGTGATCCGGAAACTATCGAAAAGACCATCCTGGACGGCCGTACCGCCATGATGCCTAGCCACGCTCCTCTGGGCGCGGATACCATCAAGAATCTGGCCAACTACGTTCGCTCCCTGTCTGGTCTGCCCCACGATGACGCTTTGGCCGCCAAGGGTAAGGAAACCTTCATGACCGCCGGTTGCACCGGCTGCCACGGTCCCGATGCCCATGGTACCCATGCGGTGGGCGCTCCCAACCTGACCGACAAGGTCTGGCTGTACGGTAGCTCCGAAAACACCATCATCGAAACCATCACCAAGGGCCGCAACAACCGCATGCCTGCCTGGCGTGAATTCCTTGGCGAACCCAAGGTTCACCTGCTGGCTGCCTATGTGCTGAGCCTGAGCGGCGGCGAACCGTCCCCCCAACCGGCTGCGGCTCCTGCTGCTCCGGCTGCTGCGGACGCCCAACCGGCTGCCGATCAACAACCGGCTGCTGACGCGGCTGCCAAGTAATTGGCTGAATAGCGGAGTGGCGTAAGCCGCTCCGCTTTTTCTCCAAGTCTTTATTTCCGAATTAAAGCCATTAAGTCCTTAATTCCGAAATGCGGATTTATCTGTAGTTCAAAATCGAGAGGTCATTCTCATGGCGTTTTCCCTGCATAATACCGATGGACGTCCCTGGTATCGGGAACCCTGGCCGTGGATATTGATGACCGGCCCGGCCATTGTGGTCGTTGCAGGCTTTACCACCGCTTTCCTGGCGGTGAAGAGCAATGATGGACTGGTGGAAGACGATTATTACAAGCAGGGTTTGGAAATCAATCAAACCTTGGACCGGGATCGCATGGCCGCTAATATGGGCCTACGGGGCGAGTTTTCCTTGAGTAGTGACAAATCCTCTCTGGTGGGTACTCTGACCGCTAGCCAGGGTAAGTCCCTGCCGGAAGTTTTGTCCCTGCACCTGAATCATCCGACCCGAGCCGGACTGGATCAGGATGTGACTCTGGTGCGTATTGGGGACGGGAAGTACAGCGGTAAATTGGAAAACCCTATCTCAGGGCGTTGGTATGTGACCATTGAAGATGGACAGAAACAATGGCGGCTGACGACCGAGTGGAATATGGAGAAACAAGCATCCGTTAATTTGGGTGCAAAAAAATAATAACTTCTTTTTCTAATCGTTGAACGGGAGGTAACACCATGGTTGCTTTGAAAATTTTGTTCGGTAGCGACATTGGCTTGTTGAGCGTTTTTACCATCGGCTTCATCCTGATCATGGCTATTTTCTACGTTGCCTATTTCATGAAGAAAATGAATAGCAAGGACGAAAATAAGTAAAAGATTTTCGGCTTTCCCAAAAAAATAAGCCCGGAGATTCCGGGCTTATTTTTTTGTGCTTTAAATCCGAAGAGCTTAACGATAGACCAGCACGGGAATCTTGGAATGGGTCAGCACCTTATTGGTTTCGCTGCCCAGGAGCAGGCCGCTGATGCCGCGCCGACCATGGGAAGCCATGAAAATCAGGTCGCAGCCGGCCTGGGTAGCGGCATCAATAATGGCTTCGTAAGGCACGTCGCTGGTGACGGCGATTTTTTTCACCGTTACCCCCGCATCGCTGCCCAGCTTTTCGATTTGATCCAGGAATTCGGCGGCCTGCTTGTCCGCCAGTTCGGCAAATTTTTCCGGCGTGGTGGGGTCGATCAGAGCGCCTTCCCCATAGTAGGTCACCGGATATTCAGGCTTGGCGTAAAAGGCGGTGATGGTGGCGCCATTTTCTTTTGCGAAGATCACGGCATGTTTGGCGGTTTCCAGAGAAATGGGGGAGCCGTCCGTGGGGACGAGGATGTGCTTGAACATGTAACCTCCTTGGTCAGTCTATAGGACCTACTTTAGGCTGCCGATGCTACGTCAGTTTTGACGGATGTCAAACCGCGGCCCGCGCCAGCCTTCACAATGGACCCAAAAGAGGAGAGTGGTATGACGGAAAAAAACAAAGCGGATCAGACCAAAATTACCTTCTGGGGCGCCGCCGGGGAAGTGACCGGTTCCTGCTATCTGGTGGAGACGCCCCAGGTGCGTTTCCTGGTGGATTGCGGCATGTTCCAAGGGGGCGGTGACGCCTACCGGAAAAATCAGCAGGCCCTGGCCTTCGACGTGCGGACCTTGGATTTTGTCCTGGTTACCCACGCCCACATTGACCATTCCGGGCTTCTGCCCCGTCTGGCCATGCTGGGCTACCGGGGCCCGATTTACACCACGGCGGCCACGGCGGATTTGCTCCAGGTGTTGCTGCTGGACTGCGCCCATATCCAGGAAAAGGAAAGCGAGTGGCAGTTGAAGCGCCAGCATCGCCGGGGGCGGGGGATTCGGGGGGTGCAACCGCCCCTCTATTCGGTGATTCAGGCCCAGGCCTGCTTGAAGCAGGTACGGGCGGTGGGCTATGGGGAAAATGTCCATCCCCACGCCGCCGTGCGGGCGGTGTTCCGGGATGCGGGCCACATTCTTGGTTCGGCCATTATCGAGCTGTGGCTACAGACTGGGCGGGGCACCAAGAAACTGGTGTTTTCCGGAGACCTGGGCCAGCCGGGGCGCCCGGTACTGCGGGACCCGGAATTCATCCAGGACGCGGATGTGCTGCTGGTGGAATCCACCTACGGCAACCGTTTGCACCGTTCTCTTACGGAAACGGATACGGAAATTGTCCAGGCGTTCCACCGTACCTTTTCGGAAAAGCGGGGCAATATCATCATCCCCGCCTTCGCCGTGGGGCGTACCCAGGAAATCCTCTATGTGCTGGCCCGCTTGGTGAAGGATGGGCGCTTGCCTGCCCTCCAGGTCTATGTGGATTCCCCCATGGCCTACGCCGCCACCCAGATCACCATGCGGCACCAAAATTTGCTGGATGACGAAACGGAAGCCCTGATTGCCTGGCAGGAGGCCAATCCCCACCAGATGCGGGTGATGTTTACCAAGGATGTGGCCGAATCCATCGCCCTTAACGACATCCGGGAAGGGGCGGTGATTATTTCCGCCAGCGGCATGTGCGACGCGGGGCGCATCAAGCACCATCTCCAATACAATTTGCCTCGGGCTGAGTCCTCCATCCTCATTACGGGCTTCCAGGCGGCCGGAACCCTGGGGCGGCGCCTGGTGGATGGGGCCCGGATAGTGAAAATTTTTGGTGAGCCGGTGCCGGTGAAGGCGGACATTTACACCATTGGCGGTTTGTCCGCCCACGGGGATCAGGCGGCCATTCTGGATTGGCTGGGCCATTTCCGCCGTCCGCCGGAACACACCTTTGTGGTGCACGGCGAAGCGGAAGCGGCCACCGTGCTTCGGGAAACCATTGAACAGCGTCTCGGCTGGAGCGGCGTCAGCCAGCCCAAACCCCATGAAGAAGTGCTGCTCTGAATCCGGGGAACATGGGGGGAGATTGGCGGTCTACGGTCAGGTAAGTGGCCATTCCGGCCTTTTCTTCCCTCTTTTCTCCGGTTGGGACTCCGACCCAAACCGGGCGTTTCATCAGCGATTGTTTTGATCTATTTCAAACCAAATCAAGAGGATTGTGTTATCTTGGCCGGCTTTATTTTTAGGTTTCCCTCATGAGTAACACCCCCCTTCCTCCGCTCAAGCTCAAAGGCAAGACCTTGCTGCCCATTGTCCAGGGCGGCATGGGGGTGGGGATTTCCGCCCACCATCTGGCGGGTACGGTCGCCTCCTTCAACGGAGTGGGGACCATCGCCAGCGTGGATTTGCGTCGTCTCCATCCTGACTTGATGGCGGAAACCGGTCGTTCCCGGGACAAGGAGGCCATTAATCGGGCCAACTTGGTGGCCCTGGAGCGGGAAATTCGTGGTGCCCAGGCCATTGCCCAGGATCGGGGCGTGGTGGCGGTCAATGTGATGCGGGCCGTGTCCCAATACAAGGATCACGTCCGGGTGGCCTGCGAAAGCGGCATCGGCGCGGTGGTCATGGGGGCTGGTCTGCCCCTGGATCTGCCCGAATTGGCCGAAGATTTCCCCAGTGTGGCCCTGATCCCCATTCTTTCCGACGTGCGGGGGGTGGTGCTGCTCCTGAAAAAGTGGATGCGCAAAAACCGGCTGCCCGACGCCATCGTCATCGAGCACCCCAAGTATGCGGGGGGGCACCTGGGGGCGGCCAAGAAGGAAGATCTGGACGATCCCCGCTTCGACTTTTCCGTGGTTATTCCCGGGGTGCTGGATGCCTTTGAGGAGCTGGGCATTGCCTCCGAGCGCATTCCCCTGATTCCCGCCGGTGGCATTAACAGCCACGAGCGCATCCGGGAATTGCTGAATCTGGGCGCTTCCGCCGTGCAGATGGGCACGGCCTTCGCGGTCACCGAAGAAGGGGACGCGGACATGGAATTCAAGAAGGTTCTGGCCGGTGCCAAGCCCCAGGACGTGGTGGAATTCATGAGCTGTGCTGGTCTTCCCGCCCGGGCGGTGAAAACCCCCTGGCTGGAAAAATACCTGAATCGGGAAAGCAAACTCATGGCGGCCGCCGCCGGTCGGGAACACAAGTGTACCCTGGCCTGGGACTGCCTGATCCAGTGCGGTCTGCGGGACAGCAATCCCAAACATGGCCAGTTCTGTATCGACAACCAGCTGGCCGCTGCCGTGGGCGGTGATGTGAGCAAGGGTCTGTTTTTCCGGGGGGCGGCCACTCTGCCCTTCGGTGCCGCTATTCGCCCGGTCAAGGAATTGATTGAGTATTTGACCACGGGCATTAAGCCGCCTCTGCTGGCCGGAGCCTGAGCCCCTGCCGGGCGAGACTGAAAAAGCCGCAGCCTGTAAAGCCTGCGGCTTTTTTCTACCCGGAATTTTTGATAGGGGTTAAGGAAAGCCGGGGGACGATCCGGACAATGGGGGCCGTCCATCCCCCCGGGAGTGTTTCGCCATGAAGCTGCCTGCCCTATTTAGCGCCCCCCACCGCATTTTTTTCTGGGAAGCGATTGTGCTGGCGCTCCTACTCATGGGCGCCTGGGCTTGGGAGATGGTGGCCCGATACGGCGCCTGGTTGTCGCCTCCGGTGTGGACTCTGCCGCCGTTGTGGTGGCACAGCCTGTCCATGATCTACGGCATGCTGCCCTGTTTTATGTTCGGTTTTCTCATGACCGCTCTGCCCAAGTGGGTGGGGGCGCCGGCCCTGACGCCGCCCCGCTATCTGCCGGCGGCCTTGGCGGTGGGGGGCGGCTGGCTCCTGCTGTTGGTGGTGCCGGGAGCGTTCCCGGCGGGGGGCGCCCTGGTGCTGGCTGGGTGGGCCTGGGGGCTTTACCAATTGGCCCGTAGCGCCTGGATCGGCCCTAAGGGGCGGCATGATGGTTATGTTTATGGGGTGCTGCTGCCCCTGGCCTGGGGCTGGCTGGGCGGAGCCCTGGCCCTGGGCGCCCTGGTGGAAAAGGCCGGAAATGGGGTGGATATTGCCCTGCAGGCCGGATTATGGGGCTTTGCCCTGCCCATCTTTTTCGTGGTGGCCCATCGCATGGTGCCGTTTTTTACCCAATCCGCCCTAGCCCATTACCGGGCCGAGCGGCCTCGCCTGCACCTGTTCCTGGGCCTGGGGGCCCTGATGCTCCACGGCTTGCTGGCAATGGTTGGTGCCTGGCGCTGGACTTGGCTCTCCGACGGGGTGGGCGCTGTGGCGGTGGGGCTCCTGGTCTGGCGCTGGCAGCCCTGGCGGGTGCGACAAATTCCCATGCTGGCCATGCTCCATCTGGCGGCGATCTGGCTGGCCCTGGGCTTGGCCCTCAGCTGCTGCCAATCCCTGCTCAATCTAGCCGGGGTGGCCTGGGCGGGGTGGGGGCCTCTCCATGTTCTGACCTTAGGGTTTATGTGTTCCCTTTTGCTGGGTATGGGGACCCGGGTCAGTCTGGGCCATTCCGGGCGCTCTTTCGCCTGGGATCGGCGGGTTTGGCCCCTGTTCCTGGTTTTTCAGTTTGTCCCCCTGCTGCGCCTGGCGGGGGATTTTCTGGCTCCGGGCCCCTGGTGGCATCCCTTTGGGCTGGCCAGCCTGCTTTGGTTGGCGGTGTTTGCCGCCTGGGGCATTCCCTATCTGACCATTTATTGCCGCCCCCGGCCGGACGGCCAGCCCGGGTGAGTTCACCATGACCCTGTTGAAGCTTTTTCACATTACCTGCGTCACCCTGTCCGGCCTGGGCTTTCTCTTCCGGACCTTGTGTCTGGCCCCGGCCTCTCCCTGGCGCCGCCATTGGGCGGTGCGCTGGTTGCCCCACGGGGTGGATAGCGCGCTGCTCCTGAGCGGTTTGGGGCTGGCCTGGAGTACGGGTCAATATCCGGGCGCCCAGCCCTGGCTGACGGCCAAGCTGGTGGGCCTGGTCCTCTACATTTTCTGTGGCCGCCTAGCCCTGCGCGGCGCCAGCCCCCAGGGGCGGCGCCTAGGCTTGGTTCTGGCCGTGTTGTGCTTTGCTTACATTGTTTCGGTGGCCCTGACCAAACAGGTCGCCGTTTTTTGGGGAGCCTTGTGATGCTGTCCTTTTCCCTCCCCGGGACGGCAAGTCCGTCCTGGGATGACCCCCTGGAAATGCTCCAGGCCTGCCATGAGCGCATTGAGGCTCAATTATCCCTGCTGAAACGCCTCCAATCCCATCTGGCGACCCATGGTGTGGATCAGACCGCCCGGGAAGCCATGACCGGAATACAGCGCTATTTCACCCTGGCCGCCCCCCTCCATCACCTGGACGAGGAGGAAGACCTGTTCCCCGCCATGGCCGACCGGGTGTCCCAGGAAGGCCGAGGGGAATTGGGGGCCCTGGTGGGCCAATTGCTGGTGGATCACTACTGGATGGACCGGGAGCGGCAATGGCTCCTGGGCGCCCTGGATAAAACCCGGGAAGAGGGCCGGGACCGGCTGGACTGGCCCCGGGTGGAGGCCTTTGCCGCCCGTTACCGGGCCCATATTCTCAAGGAAAATACCCAGCTTCTGCCTTGGGCGCGGCGACTGCTACCGGAGGAAATGCTGCGGCGCCTGGGCATTCCCATGGGCGCCCGTCGGGGCGCGGGGAGCCCGGGGGCTGAAGGGGACTAAAGGGGAGGGGAAGCCCGGTGGACCGGGCCTTCGGGCCTAGTTGGCTTGGTGGGTCATGAGCCGTTTCAGGCCCGGGGTGTTGAGAATGCGGATGTGCTTTTGCTGGACGCTGATCAGGCCCTCTTCCTGGAAGCGGGAAAAGGCCCGGCTTACGGTTTCCAGCTTGAGGCCCAGATAGCTGCCGATTTCTTCTCGAGTCATGCGCAGGTAGAACTCGGCGGGGGAATAGCCCCGGGCGGTGAAACGTTGGGAAAGGTTGAGGAGGAAGGCGGCGAGCCGTTCTTCCGCCCGCATGGTGCCCAACAGCATCATGACCCCGTGATCCCGGACGATTTCCCGGCTCATGACCTTGTGAAAATGGTGCTGGAGGGACACTACTTCCCGGGACAGACCTTCCAGGCGGGGATAGGGAATAATGCAGACTTCGCTGTCTTCCAGGGCCACCGCATTACAGGAGTGGGCTTCCGTGCTGATGCCGTCTAATCCCAGCAGTTCCCCGGCCATTTGAAAGCCGGTGACCTGGTCCCGGCCGTCTTCCAGGATGACGTCGGTTTTGAAAAAGCCGCTGCGAATGGCATAAATCGCATCAAAAACCTCGCCGGCACGATAAAGATGGTCGCCGCGCTTGATTTTGCGACGTGCGCTCACCAGTTCGTCTAGCTTGGCCATCTCCGCCTCATTCAGCCCCAGGGGCAGGCAGAGCTCTTGCAGGTTACAGTTGGAGCAGGCTGTCTTGATGACGGACAACGTGATTTCTTTGGCGTTGCTGTTCAACGGCATGTCGTTCCTCGCTGGGGCGGCATAGAGGGTATTGGGCACGGAATCAGGAACCCCATAGGGGACCTATTGAGCGTTTGATCCAGGTCAACGTGAAATAATTCACCCACCACCATAATTAGCCGTACTTAAAGCGCTTTCCTGCAATGACTTTCGCTACCGACAACCTCGTCTTCGATCCCCAGATCATCCGCCGATTCGACATCAGCGGTCCTCGCTACACGTCTTATCCGACGGCGGATCGCTTCGTCGAAGCCTTTGATGCGGAAGCTCTCAAGCTGTGGCTGGGGAAACGCAATATCGGCGGTATCAGCCGACCGATCTCATTATACTTCCACATCCCCTTCTGCAACACCATCTGCTATTACTGCGCCTGCAACAAGATCATCACCAAGGATCATGGGCGCAGCGCCAAGTACATCAAATACCTGGGCAAGGAAATGGCTCTCCAGGATGAGTACCTGGATGGTGATCGGGAAGTGACCCAGTTGCACTGGGGGGGGGGCACTCCCACCTTCCTGTCCCACGATGAAATGCGCCAGCTCATGGCCATGACTCGGCAGCATTTCAAGCTGGCGGACAACGCGGAAATTTCCATTGAAGTGGATCCCCGCAAGGTGGACCGGGAAACCGTGGCCCTGCTGGGGGAACTGGGTTTCAACCGCATGAGCCTGGGGGTGCAGGATTTCGACGAGCGGGTCCAGGTGGCGGTGAATCGGGTCCAGTCCGAAGAAGAAACCTTCAATGTGATGGATGCAGCCCGGAAAAACGGCTTCCAATCCATCAGCATCGACCTGATCTACGGTCTGCCCCAGCAAACCCTGATGGGCTTTAACCGGACCCTGGAGCGGGTGCTGGCCATGGACCCGGATCGGCTGTCCATCTACAACTACGCCCACCTGCCCAACCATTTCAAGCCCCAGCGGCGTATCCACGAAGACCAGCTGCCCCATCCGGACACCAAGCTGCAAATTCTCTCCCTGGCCATACGCAAGCTGACCGAGGCGGGCTATGTGTTCATCGGCATGGATCACTTCGCCAAGCCTAACGACGAGCTGGCCATCGCCCAGCGCCAGGGGCGGCTGCACCGGAATTTTCAGGGTTATTCCACCCACGCGGATTGCGACATGCTGTCCTTCGGCATTTCCTCCATCGCCAAGGTGGGGCCCACCTACAGCCAGAATGTGCGCACCCTGGACGAGTATTACGACAGCCTGGACAACGGCATTCTGCCGGTGCTGCGGGGCATTGAGCTGACGGCGGACGATCTGCTGCGGCGCTCCATCATCCAGGCCCTGATGTGCCACTTTGAAATTTCCATTGAATCCATCGAAATCGCCCATCTCATCGACTTCAAGCACTATTTCGCCGAGGAGCTGTCCGACTTGGCGGAGATGGAGCGGGCCGGTCTGGTGAAGGTGGACGATAAATGGATTACGGTTCTGCCCCCGGGACGCCTCCTGGTGCGGGCCATTTCCATGGTGTTTGATAAATACCTGCGCGCCGACCGGCAGCGCACCCGTTATTCCAAGGTGATCTGAGTAAGGCCGTCCTCAGGGGGGAGCCGGGCACAGCCGCAAGTGTCCGGATAAAAGCCGCAGCTGGCACGCACGAACGGGAATCCCGTTCGTGCGCATCCAGTACCGGATATCGTGGGAAATAAGCTGTTTTGTCGCCCGGCGCCCTGGTGCCGGGCTTTTTCTTGGGGGCGCCCGGTACCCGCCCGCCATTTCCCCCCTTCGCCCGAGCCGCTACAATTCCCACCCTTCCCAACCTATTTCCCCGCCCATGCCCGATCCCGCCCTGTCTTCCCTCCCCGGTGCCCTGACCGTCTTCATCGTGGGCCTGTTGGGGGGCGTGCATTGTGTCGGAATGTGCGGCGGCATTGTGGGGGCCCTGTCCCTGGGCACGGCCCCCGGGGTGCGCCGCTGGCCTTTGCATCTGGCCTATAACGGGGGGCGGCTGACCAGTTACGGGCTGGCAGGGGCTCTGGCCGGCGCCCTGGGCGGGGCGGGCCTGGCCCTCAGCGGCCAGATGCCGGTGCGCATCGCCCTCTATGGCCTGGCCAATCTGATGCTGGTGGCCTTTGGCCTCTATCTCCTGGGCGCTACCCGGGTGCTGGCGGTAACGGAAGGGGCGGGGCAGCTGCTGTGGCGGCGACTCCAGCCCCTCAGCCGCCCCTTTCTCCCCGCCCGCCGGGTGTCCCAGGCCTTTCCCCTGGGCCTGGTGTGGGGCTGGCTGCCCTGTGGTCTGGTTTATAGTGTGCTGGCCACCGCCCTGGTGAGTGGCAGTCCCTGGAAAGGGGCCGGATTAATGCTGGCCTTCGGCCTGGGTACCCTGCCCAATCTGCTGCTGGCGGGGCTGTTGGCGGCCCGCCTGCAAGCCTTTGTGCGGCGTCCCGGGGTGCGCCTGGGGGCGGGGCTGTTGGTGCTGGGCTTTGGCGTCTGGGGGTTGGTGGGGGCGGTGCGTCTGGCCCTGGCCCTGTAATTCTTTGAGTCTTTTGCAGCCTTAGGGGTAGGAGAAAGGGATGCCGACGTTTTTATTGGGAGTGGATGGTTCCGAATGCGCCCTGCGGGCGGTGGACCAGGTGGTGGAACAGGCGGTTTGGTACCAAGAGCCGCCCCGCATCCATTTGCTCCACGTCCATGCCCCGGTGCCCGTGGGCCTGGTGCAGGCCTACGTGGGCCATGAGGCTCTCCAGCATTATTATCGGGAAGAGGCGGAAGCCGTCCTGGCGGCGGCGGAAGATCGGCTAAAGGCGGCCCATCTGGCTTTTGAACGCCATCTTCGGGTGGGCCCGGCGGCGGAGGTGATTGTGGCCGAGGCCGCCGCCCTGGGCTGCCACCAGATTGTGCTGGGTTTTCAGGGCCGGGGCGCCCTGGCCGCCGCCGTGCTGGGCTCCGTGGCCAGCCGGGTGCTGCAACGGGCCGTCTGCCCCGTTCTGCTGGTCAAATAACCCTACCGGCCCCCGGGTTGAGGGGGCCTGGATTTGGGCCATAATGGGGGCGTCTGCCCCTTTTTGTCTTCTCTACCCATGGCCGCCCCCCTTGCTCCCCCTGCCTCCCGTCGTCTGGATCTGCCCATTGGGGGCATGACCTGCGCGGCCTGTTCGGCCCGCCTGGAAAAGGTGCTGAACCGGTTGCCCGGGGTGGACGCCAGCGTCAACCTGGCGGCGGAAAAGGCCACGGTGCATCTGGCGGAAGATGCCCCCACGACCCCGGCCCAGGTGGTGGCGGCGGTGGATCGGGCGGGCTTTTCCGTGCCCCCGAGTACCCTGGAATTGGCCATTACGGGCATGACCTGCGCCGCCTGCTCGGCGCGCCTGGAAAAGGTGTTGAATCGCTTGCCCGGGGTGGAAGCCAGCGTCAATCTGGCCGCCGAACGGGCCCGGGTCCGCTTTGTGCCCGGTCTCTGCGATGGTGCGGCCCTGGTGGCAGCGGTGCAGCGGGCTGGCTTCGACGCTACCCTGGTTACGGATCGCTCCCGGGAGGAGGAAAAGGCCCGCAAGGCGGCCCGCTACGCCCGGGATCGGGGCCGTTTCTTCATCGCCGCCCTACTCACCCTGCCCCTGCTGGCCCAGATGGGCACCATGCTGTCTCCCGCCGCCATGGGGTCCATGGCCCACGGCGGGGAATGGCTGCCCCGCTGGCTGCAACTGGCTTTGGCGACGCCGGTCCAGTTCTGGATCGGCTGGCGTTTTTACGACGGGGCCTACAAATCCCTGCGGGGCGGGGGCGCCAACATGGATGTGCTGGTGGCCCTGGGTACCTCCATGGCCTACGGTTTTTCCCTGGTGGTGACCCTGGCCGGGCTGGACCACCAGCACGTCTATTTCGAGGCCAGCGCCGCCGTCATTACCCTGGTGTTGCTGGGCAAACTCCTGGAATCCCGGGCCAAGGCCCGCACCACGGCGGCCCTGGAAGCCCTGGTGGGGCTCCAGCCCCGTAGCGCCCGGGTAGAACGGCCTGGCCCGGAAGGGGCTACCTGGGTGGAAGTGGCGGTGGATACCCTGGTGCCCGGAGACATTTATCTGGTGCGGGCCGGGGAAGGGGTGCCGGTGGATGGGGAAGTGCTGGAAGGGGCGTCCAGCGTCAATGAAGCCATGCTCACCGGGGAATCCATGCCCGTGGCCAAAGGGGTGGGGGACCGGGTGTTTGCCGCCACTCTGAACGGCCCCGGCCTGCTGCGCTGCCGGGCCACCGGGGTGGGGGAACACACCCTGCTGGCGGGCATCATCCGCCAGGTGGGGGAAGCCCAGGGTTCCAAGGCCCCGGTGCAGCGCCTGGCGGACCGGATTGCGGGCATTTTCGTCCCTGCCGTGTGCGCCGTGGCGGCCCTGACCTTCCTCCTCTGGTGGTGGCTGGGGGGGGATTTCACCACCGCCCTGGTGAACGGGGTGGCGGTGCTGGTCATCGCCTGCCCCTGCGCCCTGGGCCTGGCCACTCCCACGGCCATCATGGTGGGGACCGGCCGGGGCGCCAACGCGGGCATTCTGGTGAAAAACGCGGAGGCCCTGGAGCGGGCGGAAAAAATTGCCGTGCTGGCGGTGGATAAGACCGGCACCCTGACCCAGGGCCAGCCCGGGGTGACGGATTGTCTGCCCGTGGATGGCGCGGGGGCGCCTACGGCGGAGGCATTGATCGCCTGGGCGGCGGCTTTGGAACAGGGCTCGGATCATCCCCTGGCACGGGCGATCCTGGCCGATCTACAAAACCGGAGGCTGGAACTTCCCTGCGTACAAGACTTTCAGAACCTCCCGGGCCAGGGGGTCCAAGGCACGGTGTCTGGCCGACCCCTGGCCCTGGGAAGCCCGTCCTGGTTAAAAGAGCGGGGGGTGGAAGGGAACATGGCCGTCCTGTCTCAGCTTCAGGCCCAGGGCAAGACGGTGGTGGGGCTGGCCCAAGGGGGCGATGCCGTAGGCCCCGGGGAGCCGGGCCTAGCTCCGGCCCCCTGGCGCCTCCTGGGCTGGATCGCCATTGCGGACCCCCTACGGCCTTCTTCCGCCGCCGCCGTGGCCCGGCTTGAGGCCTTGGGGGTGGAAGTGGTCATGCTCACCGGGGACAACCTGGCCACCGCCGCTGCCATCGCCCGGGCGGCGGGCATCCGCCACTTCCAGGCCCAGGTGCTGCCCGGGGACAAGGCGGCGGCGGTGCAGGCCCTGAAACAGGGCGGCCGCCTGGTGGCCATGGCGGGGGACGGCATCAACGACGCCCCGGCCCTGGCCGCCGCCGACGTGAGTTTTGCCATGGGGGCCGGTTCGGATGCGGCCCTGGAGGCGGCGGACCTGACCCTGATGAAAAATGACCTGGGCGGGGTGGCGGACGCCATATCCCTCTCCCGGGCCACCCTGGGCAAAATTCGCCAGAACCTGTTTTTCGCCTTTATCTACAACGTGCTGGGCATTCCCCTGGCCGCCCTGGGGTGGTTGAATCCGGTGGTAGCGGGGGCAGCCATGGCCATGAGTTCGGTCTCCGTGGTGAGCAATTCGTTGTTGCTGCGCCGCTGGCGGCCCGATCCCCTTTCTACGAACAGGAGTGCATGATGGAAACCACAACCCTTAAAGTGGGCGGCATGAGCTGCCAGAAGTGCGTCGCTTCCCTCACCGGCGTGTTGTCCAAGCTGCCCGGGGTAACCCAGGCGGAGGTGGTGCTGGAACCGGGCCAGGCCACGGTGACCTACGATCCGGCCCAGGTGGGCACGGAACAACTGCGTCAGGCGGTGGAAGACGCGGGCTTCGACGCCCTGTAGGGGTGAGGAACTTGGCTCCCTAGGCCAAGTAAGTAGCCAAACAAAAGCCCGGCATGGTCCGGGCTTTTGTTTGGGGGGGGGCCGGGGAAACCCGGCCCATGGGGCGGGGTCGGCTAAAAGCCCAGGGCCCGGGCGCCCTGATAAAAGAGGAAGGACACGCCCCAGGCCAGGGCCAGGGGCCAGACCACGGCCAGGGTGGCAAAGCCCAGACTGCGGCTTTCCGCCTTGAGGGTGGCGATGGTGGAGAGGCAGGGGGTGTAGATCAGGGTGAAGAGCATGAAGCTGTAGGCTTGAACCCAATCCATGTGGCCCGCCAGCTGGTGGGCCAGGCCGGCGCCTTCGGCCCCGAAAATCACCGCCAGGGCGCCGATCACCACCTCCTTGGCGACAAAGCCGAAAATCAGGGCCACGGCCAGCTGGGCGCTGATACCGATGGGGCTCAGCACCGGTTCCAGGGCATGGCCGATCATGCCCGCATAGCTGGCGTCGCTGGCCGGGACCACCCCCACGGGAAAGTGGGTCAGGGCCCATACCAGTACCACCCCGGCGATGATGATTTTGCTGGCCCGCTTGAGGAAGTGCTGCACCTCCAGCCAGCCCCGTACCAGCACCTGGCGCAGGGTGGGTAGCCGGTAGGGGGGCAGTTCCAGGACAAAGGGCTCGGTGGAAGGGAAGCGGCGCTTGAAGAGGAGGGCGGTGATGATGGCTGTGGCGAAGCTGAACAGGTAGAGGCTGAAGAGCACGCCCCCGGCGTGGCTGGGAGCGAACAGGGCGGCGATAATGAAGAGGAAGACCTGGAGCCGGGCCGAGCACAGGGACAGGGGAATGATGAGCATGGAGAGGAGGCGCAGGGGCCGGGAGCGCATCACCCGGGTGCCCATGGCCGCCGGCACATTGCAGCCGAAACCCATGAGGAGCATGACGAAACTGCGGCCGTCCAGTCCCAGCTTGGCCATCAGGGCATCGGTGAGATAGGCCGCCCGGGACAGGTAGCCCGTGTCCTCCACCACCGCCATGAAGAGGAAAAAGAGCACGATGATGGGCACGAAGGCCGCCACGGTGGAGAGGCCGCTATAAACCCCGTCCAGGAGAAAGCCCCGGGCCAGTTCCGGCAGGGGGGCCAGGAGGGGCTCCAGGGCCAGATGCTGAACCTGGTCAAAGAGCCAGGCCATGCCATCCTGCAAAGGCTGTCCAAGGAAAAACACCGCCTGGAAGAGGAGAAACATGGCCAGGAAAAACAGGGGCAGCCCCAGCCAGGGGTGGAGCACCAGCCGGTCCAGCTTGTCCGTCAGATTATCCGAGAGCCGGGCGGGCACCTGGACCGTGTCCGCCACGATACGGGCCATGTCCGCCTCAATGGCGTGGTCCGTGTGCAGGGCTTTCCGCACCTCTTCCGGGGGCACGGGCTGCTGCTCCGCCCCCAGGGCCTTGGCCATGACGGCCAGGGCTTCCCGCTGGGCGTCCCCGTATTTGGCACTGAACAGCACCACGGGAATGCCCAGGGCCTTGGCCATGGCGGCGGTGTCGATGTGAATGCCGAATTGGCGGGCTTCGTCCGCCATATTCAGGAGCAGGACGGCGGGTAGCCCCAGGGCTTTTAGCTGGAGCACCAGGGACAGCTGACGCTCCACCTGGACCGCATTGACCAGGAGCACGGCCAGATCCACCGGATTGTCTTCGAGAAAGTGGCGCACCACCTTTTCGTCGTCGGAAAAGCCGTGGAGGTCGTAGATGCCCGGTAGATCCACCACCTCCGCCATGGCGCCTCCCACCAGGATTTTGGCGGAGAGCAAATCCACCGTGACCCCGGGCCAGTTACCAACCCGGGCGGAGGCGCCGGTGAGCCGGTTGAAATAGGTGGATTTGCCCGTATTGGGCATCCCCAGCAGAACAATGCGTTTCATGGGCTAAACCTGAGCCACGTCGATGCGCTGGGCGTCCAGGCGGCGGATGATGACGTCGGTGGTACCCAGGCGAACGTGGAGGGGGCCGGAGAGCAAGCCTCGGCGCATGACCTGGATGGGCTTGCCGATGCGAAAGCCCAGGGCGGCCAGGCGGGGATAGAGGTCCGTGCCGGCGTGGATGGCGGCGATGACGCCTTCCTGCCCGGGCTGGAGTTGGGAGAGCTGGATGGGTTTGAAAGCTTTCATCGGCGCGCTAAAAGTGGATTCCCGCCTGACTGGCCGGGAAGGGGCGCGGCGGGGTGATCCCTATCCCACAACCAATCGAATGCTGAGAATAATTCTTATCTCTGCCGATAATACCCGAATCCCCCGGGCCTGGGGAGGGATTTTTGCCCCGGGGCCCGGGGAGGGGCCCCAAGGGCTCAGAAGCTGACAAAGTGATCCAGCTTGCCGCTATAGAAAAAGACCATGATCCAAACCGTGGCCATCAGGGCCGGGCCTAGGGCGTAGCAGAGAAAGGCGGTGAGGCGGCGCCACCAGGAGGGGGTGGCGTCCCACACCAGGCGCAGGCCGAGCCAGAGGGCGAAGGTTACTCCCAGGCTGAGGAGGGCCACTCGGGCGTCGGAGACCCAGCCCAGGAGAAAGCCTTCTCCCCGTAACAGGGTCACGGTGAGCATGGACAGGCCCAGGAAGACGCTGATGCCCCCCAGGGGCACCAGGCCCATGGAAAGGCGCTGCCAGGTCAGTTGGGGGCTGGCGGTGAGGCGGGTCGCCAGGGCGTTGGCTAGGAGCAGCAGGCTGCCCAGGATCAGGCCGCCCCCCAAGATAAAGGTGAGAATGGCCAGTCCATCCAGCCAGGTGAATACATCCGCCGCCTCCGGGTAATGGGTGAGCAGCCACCAGGGGGCGTTGTCCTGGAGCAGGGTCCAGGAATCGTGGGCGATGAGCCAGTTGGCGCCCGCGGTTTTCAGGGCTACGAACCAGGGGCTGGCGGTCCATTGGAAGGCCGCCGTGGCCACCCCCAGCACCCCGTAGAGCAGGGTCAGGGCCGGGCCGCTGCCGATATCCTGGGGGCGGCTGGCGAGAATTTCCGCATCCGGACGGCGCCAAGCCAGCTGCACCGCGTCCCGGTGCCCGGCGCAGCGGCCGCAGCTGTGGCAGTCGGAGGCGCTGGTCATGCGCCGGATATCCACCAGGGGCGCGCAATTCACCGGGGCTTCCGGCCCATGCCGGTCCCAGGCTGCCCGATCCACCTGGAAGTGGATCGGCGCCACCTTGGCCAGTAGGGCGAAGACCCCGGAGGCCGGGCACAGGTGCCGGCACCATACCCGCTTGCCCTTGCCGTAAAGGAAGCCGATGAGCACTGCCGCCACGCTGGAGCCGCCCAGTACCAGGAGGGCCGCCTGGGCGTATTCATAAACGCTCACCAGCTGGCCGTAAACCGTGGTGCAGATAAAGGCCACAAAGGGCCAGCCCCCCCATTTCAGCCAGCGGGGCACGGGCTTGCCTCGGCCATGGCGGCTGGCCCATTCGCTTAAAGTGCCTTCCGGACAGAAGACGCCGCACCAGAGGCGGCCGAAGAGGAGCATGGAGACCATGACAAACGGCCACCAGATGCCCCAGAACAGGAACTGGGCGAAGAGCACCAGGTTATTGACCAGATGGGCGCCCTGGGGGGGCAGGGAGAGAAAGGCGGGGACGGTGACCAGTCCCAGGTAAAAGACCACCACGGCCCATTGAATGGCCCGAATGGTGGCCCCGTGCCGCCCCATCCCTTCCCCTAGGCGCTGCAACCAGGTGCGGCGGGGGGAAAGGAAGCGGATCGGTTGGGTCATGGCTGGCATGATTCGGCTCGCGAGACAGAGGATTTGGGAGAAAAGGGGCGATACAGGCGCAACAGGACAAAGGCCCAGTAGAGGCCGTAGGCCAGCAGCAACATGCCGCTGGGCTGGGCCCGGTAACCGGCGAAACTGGCCAGGAAGGCGCCCAGGCCCTGGCTGTCATCCAGCAGGGCGGAGCTATCCCAGAGGGCGTCTCCCAGGGTGGGCAGGCGGTCGATGCCGATGAGCTTGTCCACCCCGGTGCCCAGGAGGGCGCCGGCGGTCACCAGTAGCACCACCTCGCTGATGCGGAAAAAGGTGCGGTAGGAGAGAAAGCGGGCGCCCCGGGCCACGGCCCAGGCGGTGAGGGCGGCCAGGACAAAGCCAAGCAGGGCCATGGCATAGATGCGGCCCAGGGCGGAACCCTGGGCTTCGGCGGCGATGCCGTAGAGGAAGACCACCGTTTCCATGCCTTCCCGGGCGATGGCCAGGGCCGCCACCACGGCCACGCCGAGCCGGTTGCCCGCTTCCACGGCCCGGGCCGCCCCGGCTTCTAGCTCCCGTTTTAGGGAGGCGCCGTGGCGGCGCATCCAGAACACCATCTGGGTCATTAGGGCGCAGGCCAGAGACACCATGCCGGCCTGGAACCAATCCTGGGCCTCTCCGGCCAGCCAGGTTTCCGCCCCGTAGGCCAGGGAAGCCAGCCCCAGGGCCAGCAGCACCCCGGCGGCGGCGCCGCTCCAGAGCACCCGGGTCAGGGCCCGGGCGTCCGGCTGACGGACGATCCAGGCCAGCAGGACGCCAATGACCAACATGGCTTCCAGGCTTTCCCGCCAGACGACGATGAGGGCATTCAACATGGACGGGTCCTTATTTGGCGATGATCAGGCATTCCGCCGTGGTGGGATGAAAATCCCCGAAAATCCGGTAGGTGCCCGGTTTCAGGGGCTGGACCACGCGAAAGGAGCTGGTGCCCGGACCGAGCACTTTTTCCATGCGGGGATTGGCGCTTTCAAACTCCTCCGGCCCCGCCCCGTCGTTGCGCATCAAAAGCTTGAAACGCTTACCGGCAGGGACTTCCAGGCGATTGGGGGTGAAATGCCCGTCCTTCGCCACAATCTGGTAGCTGGGCAGGTCCTCCGCCGGAGCGTGGGGGGAGAACAGGGCGGCCCCCATGACCAGGGCGGCAATGAGCAGGGATCGGCACATGGCAGGCTCCTTAGAAGGTGATCTGTGCCCGCAGGCCCAGCACCTTGGTGGCCTTGGCGTCCGGATCGCCGCCCGGCCGGGCCAGATACTGGAAGTCCGGGGACACTTCAAACTGCTTGTTGATGCGGTAGCGGTAATAGGTTTCCAGCACCTGTTCCGCCCCCATGGCGGTAAAGCCGTAGTCGGAAATCCCGGCGGAATCCCGGTTGAAATCGCTGCTGGTGTGCAGCCAGGCGTAGGCTAGGCCGATGGAATCCCCGCCCCGATCCCAGTAGGAACCGTTGATTTCCGTACCCAGGGTGAGAGCCCGGTTAAAGCGCACGTGGCCGGTAAGCTGGTGGCCGTAGCGGCCGAACAGAGTGAAGCCGTCCCCAACCCGTTGGTCCGCGGAAATACCGAACCCGGAATGGGATTCCACCTGGGAGTCGTAGGCGGTAGCCTGGCCGTTGTGCCAGTAATAGACCCGGTAATTGCCGGTTAGCCCGTCAAAGAACTTGCGTTGGGTTTCCGCCTGGAGAATGACCATGGGGGAACTGAAGAAGCGGGTGTAATTTGCTCCCTGGCCCGCCCCGAAGACCCCGCCAGAGAGGCGCCAGGTTTCCGGCTTTTCCGTCTCGTTCAGATAGGACATGCGGAAGCCCGGAGCAAAGCCGTTGGCATCCACCCCGATGTCTCCCCCCGCATCCAGCAAGGGGTTGTGCACAAAGACCGTATTCAGGAACTGCTTGGTTTCGTCGTTGGCCGCCGCGTTCTGGTCAAAGAACACGAAGGGGTCCATTTTGCCGAAATTCACTTCCAGCTTTTCCCGGGAACGGGGCTTGTAGCCGCCGAAGGGCAGGGGAATGGTGGCCTGATACCAGGCCTGGCCCAGCACCGCCACCGAATTGTCCGGATCGGTGCCCAACACCCGGAAAGCGCTGGCATTGGGCTTGGAATAGGAAGGCATGGCGTTTAGGCCGCTGCCCTGGCCCACCCGAATCTGGGCAAAAATGCGGCTTTCCACGTCGCCAATATTGTCCAGGGGCAGGGTGACGAAAATGTCGCCCCGGTAGTTGAGCTGGCTGTTGTTGACCGAGGAGCTGGCGGGCATGCCAGAAGGCTTCTGGGCCACGGTGGTGAAACTGACCCCGGCGGTGATGCCGTCCAGGGCTTCCACGGTCCGGGCCATTTTCAGCATATCCAGGGATTGGTATTCCACCGCTTTTAGCCGGGCGGTGAGTTCCGGCTCGTTTTCGCTGACTTCTTCGCTTTCCAACCCCTGGGCTACCCGGGTGTTCTGGGCTTCCAAGGCCTCCACCCGTTTTTCCAGCGCCCCTTCCTGATGGCCCTGGACCTTATCCATAACGGCGGCGGCCAGGGGGGATTGGGGCTGACGTTTTCTGCTGGTGGAGCCCTGCTGGGCCACCTGCTTTTCCAATTGGGCGTTCCGTTGTTCTAGCTTTTCCAGGCGCTGATTCATTTGCTGGAGCAACTGAATCAGTTCCGTCTGGGAAGGGTTGGCCGATAGCTCCTCCGCCAGCGCCGGTCCGGAACCGGCCAGGAGGGCAGCAACCAGCAGAGCCAGAGGGCGGCGGCGGGCGGAGGGCTGCATGCTTAGTACCCGCCCTTCTTGCCGATGCCAACGAAGGTGAATTCGTTATCCACTTCGAAAGGCTTGAACCAGGGGCGGACACCAGTGAGCCGGTCCGCATGGCGGCCGAAGTGGGAGTGGGCGTTGGCGGAAGGCGGATAGATCATGTACTTCACCTTGTACTTGCCCGGCCCGAAGAGCTTGATGTTGTCCCCGTAATGGGGGCCGTCATTGGCCACCATCGGCATGAATTCGCCGCTCACCTTTTGGTCCGAGCCGATTTTGCTCACTTCGTACTTCACCACCAGATAGGGAATCCAGTGCCCTTCCTCAAAGCCATTGGGGTTGCTGGACAGGGCCCGAATATCGGCTTCAATGTGAATATCCGAATCCTGGACCTTGCGCATCATGCCGTCCGGCTCCATGGTCACCGCTTGCAGATAAACGGCGGAAATTTCCATGCCGTAGCGCTGCTGGGGAGTCCCGATGGGGTATTCCACGGCCTGGGCGGAAAGGGAGAAAGCGGCGGCGGTAAGACCACTGGCCAAGGTGAGGGCACGGGCGAACTTGAGATTCATATTGGCTCCTGAGCTAGATTCCAAAAAAAGGACGGACTCAGGAAAGTGGCGAAACGGCTACTTTGGTGAGCCCTTGATCGTTTGTGTTTTTAATAATCTAAACGATAACGATTCTCACGTCAAATTTCGTTTCTACTTTTTTTGGGGGGGTATGTTTGGGCGGAGGTAAGGTTGGGCTTAAATAAAAAGCCCCCGTCTTTCCAAGAAAAACGGGGGCCAATAGTTGTAAAGGGAAAGGTTCAGGTTTCCGCCCAGAGGCGCAGCAGGTTGTGGTAGTGGGCGGTAAGGGCGAGCACTTCTTGGCTATCGCCGATCTGGAGGCGCAGCTTTTGGATGGTGTTGTCCAACTCGTAGAGCTGGGTGCGCTGCCAGTCGTTGCGCACCATGCTCTGGGTCCAGAGAAAGCTGCACAGGCGGACGCCTCGGGTAACGGGGTCTACCCGGTGCAGGCTGGTGGAGGGATAGACGATGGCGTCGCCAGCGGGTAGCTTGGCTTCATGGACGCCGTAGGTATCTTCCACCACCAGTTCCCCACCTTCGTATTCGTCCGGATCATTGAAAAACAGGGTGGTGGACACGTCCGTCCGTAGGCCCAAACCGCCGCCATGGGGATAGCGGATGGCGTTGTCCACGTGGTTGCCGTAATGGCCGCCCCCTTCGTAGCGATTGATGAAGGGGGGCAGGATGCGGTGGGGCAGGGCGGCGGAAAAAAATTGGGGGTGGTGGGTGAGGGCCTGGACAATGATGCTGCGCAATTGGGCCAGCACCGGGGAATGTTCCGGAATCTGGCGATTATCCTTGCTGCCGGCCGCCTGGATGCCGGCGGTGGCGAGGCCGCTTTCCCATTCGGCTTGCTGGAGTAGGGCCCGGCATTGGGCGAGCTGTTCCTGGCTGAGAACTTCGGGAATATGCAACATCATGGTGAAGCTCCTGGAGTGGCTGGGGAGGTATAGGCCCGGAGGTGAGCTCCGGGCCTATAAGGATGATGCGTCAGACTAGAACTTCAGCTTGGCGGTGAGGGTGATTTGCCGGGCCGGGGCGACGCTGACCATGTGGGTGGTGTAGGCCTGGTTGTAGTACACCTTGTCCGTCAGGTTCTGAATGTTGAGTTGTAGGCTCAGATTCTTGTCCAGGTCGTAATTGGCCATGGCGTCGTAACGGGTGTAGGAGGGAATCCACTTGGTGTTGGCCGTATCCCCGTACACCTTGGAAACGTAATAGGCACCGCCCCCTACCGTGAGCTTGGGCAGTAGCTTGTAGGTGGTCCAGAGACTGAAGCTGTCCTTGGGGGTCATGGGGAACTGATTGCCCTTATTGGCGGCGTTGTCCGTGTAGCTCCACTTGCCGCTGCGCAGGGTCCAGTAGGAGGGGCCCGGGTCCTCTAGCTCGCTATTCATGTGGGTGTAACCGCCAAACACCTGCCAGGATTTGGTTAAGGCACCCGCAAAGCCCAGTTCCAGACCGTTGATTTTCTGTTTGCCCGCCGTGGTCATGGTGTTGGCATCCACATTCACCTTGGCGTTGGTTTTTTCCATGGTGAATAAGGCGCCGCTCAAGGAAAGCTGGTTGTTGAGCAGATTCCATTTGGTACCCAGTTCCAGGCTGCGGGTCTTTTCCGGCTCCAGGTCCTTGTTGGTGACGGAAATGTTGTCCGATCCGTCCCCGTTGGAAATGCCCGAGGGATTGGCTGCGGTGGCGTAATTCAGGTAAATGCTGCCGTTTTCTTGGGGCTTGAAAATCAGACCGGCCTGGTAGCTCCAGAAACTGGAGTCGCTGTTCAGATTGGCGGTGGTGGGGGTGGCTCCGTTGGTGCTGTAGCCCCGCTGGGTGGTGCTGAAGTTGTCGTGGCGCAGCCCCAGGTTTACCAGCCAGTGCCGGTTCAGGGTCAGGGTGTCAAAGCCGTAAATGCCCCGGGTGTTGTTGGTGGTCCGGGCTCCCTGGGGATTGCGGCTGATGCTGCCGGACCAGCTGTCATTGGGGTTAGGATTGGCGATATTGGCCAGGGAATTGGGCCCGGTGGCCACGTAGCCCCGACTGTCCGTTTCCGTATTGGAAAGCTCCAGGCCGAAGGCCAGATTGTGCTTAATGCTTCCGGTCTGGATTTCCCCCAGCAGTTCGGTGGCGTTAATGATGCCCGTGCTGACCGAATTCCGGCTTTTCACCGTACGGGGCAGGGTGGTGTCCCCGGGCACAAATTGGGAGTCCCCCGGGTTGCTGGCCACGTAGTTGTTCTGGGAGCGGGTGTAGCGGGTGGCGTTGCGGAGCATGAAGCCATTGGCCAGATCATGCTCGATTTTGAACGAGGCACTATCCACGCTGGTTTTGCGGAAATCCCGGGACTTGAGGCCATAAAAATTGCTGCTATCCACTCCCAAGGGGCCGCCATTGCCGTTTTTGGCGTAATTGGGATTGATCGTGGGGGCGGCCGTGGGGGGCGTGGTGGCCGTGGAGCCCCCTTGCCCCACGGCCACGGCATTGTATTTGCCCACCGGATTGTTGTAGGGAATGCCGTAGTCCGGCGTGTCGTCGGTTTCATAGTGATACACACCGGCCACAGCCCGGGTGTCCGTCCCCAGACCCAGGGCCAGGGAGGCATTGACCCCCTGGTGGTCGATCTTCACGTCATCCCGGCCAGGCACGTCCCCTTGCTGCTTCATCAGGGAAAGCCGCAGGGCCGCGTGGTCCGAGAGTTGCCGGTTGAAGTCGGCGGTGGCCCGGGCGTAACGGTCCGTGCCTACCCCCAGGGTCGCTTCGTTGGCATTGCCCAGATGGGCGGTCTTGGTGGTTAGATTGATGCTGCCCCCCACGGCGCCACCGCCGCTGAAGGCCGAATCCGCCCCCTTCACCACATCGATCTGCTCCACGGCAAACATGTCCCGACTCTGGGAGCTGGGGTCCCGCAGACCGTCGATGAAGAAATTGGCCTGGGAGTCAAAGCCCCGGATATAGGGCTTGTCGCCCACCGGATTGCCCCCCTCCCCCATGCCGAAGGTGATGCCCGGGGTGGTGCGCAGAGCCTCCTGGAGGCTGGTGGCGTTGGTTTCCTGGATCACTTCCCGGGTAATGACGGTGACCGTTTTCGGGGTATCCACCAGGGGCGCCGTGTATTTGCTGGAAGCGGCGCTATCCGCCTTGTAGCTGGCGGGAGCGGCCGTATCGGTCACATTGACCGTGGACAGCACTTGCTCTTCCTGGGCCGTAACCACTCCTGGCGTGGCCAGGGCCAGGCCCAGGGCGGCGGGGGCTAGGGCGGAGAGCGGGGAAAGGGACGGGGAAGTGCCGGTCTTTTTCAGGCCGGGAAAAGCGTGGGGGGGATGCTTGCGATTCTGGACAAAAGCCATCGGGTTTCTCCGGGGAGGAATAGGGAAGTCGAGGTGGCTGGCTTCCTGTCCGACGGCAAAGGTGGTCCAGGTGGCTTGCTTTATGGTCTTTTCGACAAAGGCGAAGCTTTGTAAAAAGTTGTTGCGATGATAATGGTTATCATTAAGCAAGTCAAACCTGGAATGGCTGGAGAGGCCCAGGGGGCGCGGGGTCGGGGAAGAGGCTGTCCGGGGTAATGTCCGCCAAAGTGGCGCAGCCGTTTAGGGCCATGACCACTTCCAGTTCTTCCCGGAGCAGCTTGAGGCAATGGGCTACCCCCAGGGCGCCTGCCGTGGCTAGGCCGTAGATGTAGGGGCGGCCTATGAGCACGGCCCGGGCTCCCAGGGCCAGGGCCTTGAACACGTCGCTGCCGCGCCGAATACCGCCGTCCAGGAGCAGGGGCAGGCGCCCCTCCAGGGCTGCCGCTATCCGGGGCAGGGCTTGAATGCTGGGGGGCACCGTATCCTGGGTGCGGCCCCCATGGTTGGAAACGATAATGCCATCGACCCCTAGGGCCTCCCCTTGGCGGGCATCCCCAGGATGGAGAATGCCCTTGAGGAGTAGAGGCAGGGCGGTCTGGCGGCGCAGCCAGGCGATGTCCGCCCAGGTGGGGGCGTAGGCCATCAGGCCCTGAAAGACCATGCGCGCCTCCGGCCCCAAGGGGGCGGGCTGGAACGGGGGCATGGGGCGCAGATTGGCCGCCTCCAGGCCTGGGGGGAGGTGGAAACCGGCTCGCTGCTCCCGGTTGCGCAGGCCGAAAATGGGGGCATCCACCGTCACCACCAGGGCCTGATAGCCAGCCGCTTCGGCTCGCCGCACCAGGGATAGGGTGAAATCCCGATCCGGCTGAAAATACAGTTGAAACCACAGGGGGCCCTCTGCGGCTTGGGCGACCGCCTCCAGGGGCTGGCTGGCCAGGGTGCTGACCACCAGGGGCGCGCCCAGGGCCGCGGCCCCCTGGGCGGAGGCCAGTTCCCCCGCCGGGTGATAAAGGCCCTGATGGGCCACGGGTGCCAGGAGCAGGGGATGGTCCAGGGGCTGGCCGAACAGCTCTAGCCGGGTATGGCCCTGGGCCAGATCCCGCAGCTGGCGGGGCCAGAGTTGGATGCGGCTGAAAGCCTCCCGGTTGCGGGCCATGGTCAGCTCATCCGCTGCGCCGCTGTGGAGATAGGCCCAGGCGTTGTCATCCAGCCGCTCCCGGGCGTAGGCCTGGTAGTCGGTGAGGCAGACCAGGTCGGGGGGCAGGCGCTCCAGACGGGGTTTTAGGGGGGGCATGGGATTCCTTGGTAGCAACGGTCAATGGCAAAAAAAGGGGGGGCAGGTGCCGACCTGGGGATGCCCTAAACAAGTTGGGCTTTTCCACCTGGCGACCCTTTCACCCATTTTTTTAGATCGGAAATTTTAACGGAGGTACTGGGGCATCCCTCCTTAGGGGGCGGTGGGGCTATTCCCTTCCGGCACATAAACCATGGAGCCATCCCGCATCCGGTAGGCCGTTCCCGCCTTGGCCCCCTGGCCGGCCCCAATGCCACCCCGGGCCTGGTATTTTTCCACGGTCTTGCCCTTCTTGGTGACGATCTCCATATCCGGTTTGCCCGGATTGGCGATGACCGTCACGTCCTGATGGGAAAAGGGGTTGAGCAGGGGATTCTGGGCGATGGTGACGAGCAAGGCGGCAATGATCACCAGGAAAATGTCGATGAGATTGACCACGGAGAGAATGGGATCTTCCACCTCCCCTTCGGCCAGCAGGGCCAGTTTGCTCATGGGGCCTCCCGCCGGGTGCCGAGGGCGAGAATTTCCACCATTTCCTCCGCCAGCCAACGGCGCCGCACGTTGGCGATCCAGAAGGTGATGCTGGCGGCCAGGAGGGCCAGGATAACGGCGGAAAAGGCGATCATGAGATTTTCCGAAACCGCCGCCAGATTCCCGTCGGCCAGGGATTTTAGCGCCGGGCCCATGGGAATCATGGTGGCGACCAGGCCCAGCATGGGGGTTACCCGGCTGGCGATACGGGCCGGCTCCAGGCTGCGGTGGGCAAACAGTTCCAGGGCCTCTTCACTGACCTCCGGCTGGTAGCGGAAGTGTTCCAGCAGGGGGCGACCCCGCCCCTGGCGGCGCAGCCAGGCTTGATGGAGGAAATAGCCCAGGAGCCAGAAAGCGTAGAGAAACAACAGGGCCACCAGGGTCAGGACGGGTAGGAGAAAAACCTGTCCCAGCAGGTACATGCCGGTTTCCAGAGTGTGTTGCATGGGATGCCTCGAAAAAAGAAAGGGTCAGAGACGGGTGGCGTAGTACTCCACCACCAGTTGGAGATCCACCGGGAAGGGGGCGCAGTCCTGGCCTGGATGGTGGCGCAGGGTGGCCTGGTTGGAGGCCGGGTCCAGGGAGAGCCATTCCGGCAGGGCCAGGGCCGGGTCCAGCAGGGAGCCCTGGACCACGGGGAGAATGCGGGCCTTGTCCGTGGGGCCGAACTGGTCCCCCTGCTTGAGGCGCATGGAGGGAATGGTAGCTTTGCGCCCGTTCAGGCGAATCTTGCCGTGGCAGACCAGCTGGCGGGCGGCGGGAATGGTGGGGGCGAAGCCGGCCCGGAACACCAGGTTATCCAGGCGCCGTTCCAGCAATTCCACAATCAGCTGGCCCGTGCTGCCCTGGTGGCGCCGGGCTTCCTTTACCACCCGGCGCAACTGGCGTTCCGTGAGGCCGTAATTGAAGCGAATCTTTTGTTTCTCCCGGAGTTGGCGGCCAAAACCGGACAGTCGTTCCGGATGGCGCCGGGCGCCGTGTTGGCCGGGGGGATAGTCCTGTTCCCCCAGGTCGTGGCGGCCCAGACCGGGGAGGGCCGTACCCAGGGCGCGCATGATTTTTTTGCGGGGACCGAGATAGCGGGACATGAGCAAAACTCCTTGAAAATAGGGTTAGTGAAAACGTTGGGCGGGGAGGGAGGAGACCAGGGCCCGGCCATCCAGGGCCAGCCAATCCTGGCGTACCGTCTCCAGTGCCTGGTGCAGATAGGGGTTGAGTCCCTCCGTCCCGGCCAGGCCTTCCAGATGCTCCAGCAGGGCGCGGATTTTGTTGGGGGAGGCGCCCCCCAAGGCGGTGGAGGACAGCAGGTGGAGGACGGCGGCCAGCCGCAGGGGCGGACACATTTCCGGAATGTCGGTCATGGGCGATCTCCTTGGTGGGGAAGGGCGGGGGAAAGGGGAGGGAAGTCCCGGGCGGCGCGCCGATAGCCGCTCCCCAGGGCCAGCAGGAGCAGGATCAGGGCTCCGGCCAGGGGGGCGGGGGAAGGGGCGGCGGGCGGCTGCACTCGTTCCAGGCGCATGCCCCGCACCGGGGGCGGGGTGACCGGCGTCCGGGGGGCGGGGCGGGCCTTGGCGGCAGGTGTTGCTGGCCGGGCCAGGGCTTTGTCAGCGGCTTTGGTGTTGGAGGTGCTGCTGGGGGCTTGGAGGCCGAAGCCAGCGAACTGGGCCAAGGCCCGGTTATCCGTGGCCATTTTTTCCCGACCGGCCAGGGCCCGGTATTCGGCCTTGAGCTGGGCCAGGGTGGCCGGATCGGCTTGCCAGTAGCCCTGGCGGGCCGCTTCCAGCATCCGCTCCAGCATTTGCCCCAGGGCTTGGGGATTTTCCCGCTGGAACCAGTCTTTCAGGCCCAGCCGGTATTTGTCCTTCACATAGACATCGGCAAATTCCTGCCACTGGTCGTCCCGGACAATTTCCCGGGCCACGGCGGTCCAGCCCCAGAAATTGTTCAGGCTATCCACCATTTGCAGGCTGCCCGCATAGCCTTCCGCCATCAGGCCCTGGATATAGCCCGGATGGAACTGGCGGGTGGCCAGTTCCTTGGCGAGGAACTGGGCGGCCCCTTCCGCCTTGCCCGAGCTGCCGTCCCGCAGGTTGGCGATATAGAGCTCCGGTGCCTTGCCGTCCAGGTGGCGGATGGCCAGGGACAGCCCGCCCAGGTACTGGTAGGGATCGTCCGTGGTGAGCATGCCGTAGAGGTTGGAACTGCGGGACAGAACGGCGGCTTCCGTGCCGTGCAATTGCTCGGCGTAAAGATTGATGCCCGCTGCCGTGGCCGGATTGGGGCGACCCCATTGGGCCGGGTCGGCGCCAAAGGCATACTGCATCCGGGCAAGGTAGAGTTCGGCCAGTTTTCGGTCCCCTTCCGCCTTGCCTTTCCAGCTGTCGGAGGCCAGGGTGGCGTCGTTGAGACCCGTACCGTAGAGCCCTTCGGCGGAGGAGAAAATCCGGGTCTCTGCGGCGCTTTTGGCCGTGGCCGGGTCCAGTCCCCGGGCTTCCAGGCGCCGGGCTACCGCCCGGCTGTTGGCGGCCACCGGGTTGTCTTTTTCTTCCGCCTCCGCCGCCAGACGGACCGCTTCCGCCAGCCAGCGCATGACGTTGGGAAAATGGTCCCGATAGAGGCCCGTGGCGGAGAGCACCACGTCAATGCGGGGACGGCCCAGCTGGGACCTGGGCAGCAGGCGCACCCCGGTGACCCGGCCCCCGTTATCCCAGACCGGCTCCACCCCCAGTGCCCAGAAGGCTTCCGCTTCCAGAATGCCCATGTGGCGCATGGTTTCCACGGACCAGAGGGAGAAGGCCAGTTTGCGGGGGGCGGCGCCGGTTTTTTCCCGGTGGGCGGCCACCAGCTTGTCCAGTGCCTCCTTCCCTGCCGCCCAAGCCTGGGGCGTGGGCACTCGGGAAGGGTCAAAGCCGTAGAGATTTTTCCCCGCTGGATAGGCGTCCGGATTGCGGATCGGGTCCCCCCCGTAGGCCGTGGCCAGGTAGCGGCCATCCAGAACCGTCAGCAGGCCTTCCAGCTCCGGGGCGCCGTCCAGCCGGTCGTACCAGTCCCGGGCCTGGACCAGGTAGGTCCGGAGCTCGGGGGACAGCCGGTCATCATGGTCCCGGTCCGCCAGATAGGTGGCCAGCAGGCGATAGGGCGCGGTTTCGGGCAGCCGATCGTAATTGCCCACCAGGGCTTCATCCTGGGCGTCCCCGGGGGAGGCGGCGGCCCAGAAGGGTTTGCCCAGCATCATCAGGACCGTGGCGATACGCCGGGTCGGGTCCGGGGAACGGCCCAGGGTGTGGAGCCCCAGGGGCTGGGCGGTTTGGGCCAATTCGTGGAGATGGTTGTGGAGCAGGTCCACGAACTCGGGAAAGCGGGCCTGAATCTGTTCCCGGGACCAGCCCAGATCCTTGTCGATATGGAGATCCAGGGCTCCCTGGTAGAGATCGGCCCGGAGTTTGTCCTTCACCGCCCCATCCTCCTGGGCAAGCCAGGCGTGGAGCAGGTCGTGGAGCCGGTTGGTGGCGTCGTGGAGCCCAGCGGGCACAAAGGGGGGCGGCTGGTGGCTGATGATGACGGCCCGCCCCCGGCGCTTGGCCTGGACCGCTTCCCCCACGTCGTCCGCAATGTAGGGGTAGGCCACGGGCAGGTCTCCCACGGCCAGCATGGGGTAATCGTCCACCGCCAGGCCCCGTTCCTTGCCCGGCAGCCATTCCTGGCTACCGTGGGTGCCGAAATGGACCAGGGCGTGGGCCCCAAATCCGTCTTCCGTCTGGCGCGCCCAGAGATAGGTGGCCAGGTAAAAGTGGGAGGGAGCGGCTTTGGTGGAGTGGTAGAGGGCAATTTCCCGGGGTTCCCACTGTTCCCCCCGAGGGGGCTGGGGGAGGAAAACCAGATTGCCTACCTGGAGGCGGGGAATGAGGAAATAGTCCCCGTCCCGTCGATGCAGCACCATGCCGGATTTTTCCGGCGGGCCCCAGCGGTTCAGGAGATCCGCCTGGCGGGCTGGGGGCAGGGTGGCGAACCAGCGTTTGTAGGTGGCCAGGGGCAGCAGGGCGGCCAGGTTGTCCCGCAGCAGACCGGGGAGAGTGTCCGGATCGTGGCGATAAAAGGGGGCGAGGAGGCGCTGGAGTTGGGCGGTGAGCAGCTTTTCCCCCTGGGCCGAGGTGCGGTAGCCGTGGTCGGCAAGAACGGCCAGGGTGTGGTCCAGGCTGGCGGGCAGGTTGAGGAAGGAGGCGGTGAGATTTTTCTCTCCGGGAGGGTAGTTCCAGAAAAATACCGCCAGACGCTTGTCCTGGTTGGGCAGGCGTTGCAGCCGCACCAGATTCAAGGCCTTGGCCACCACGGCGGCGGCCTGGGCGGGCAGGGGCTCCATGCGTCCATCTCCCTGGTGGATGGCGGCGGCCACCTGGATATCCGTAACCCCGGCGTATTCGGGTTGGGCCAGGTAGAAAGGCACGTCCATCAGGGAGACCCCGGCCGGATCGGCGGCCCAGGCGGCCCCGTCCCCCCGCCGGTAGGTGATGGCCTGGATCACGGGCAGGCCCAGGGCGGTAAATTCCCGCCGCCGGCCTTCCGGATTGAGCATGATCTGGGTGTTGATGGCCACGTCGGCCATGGGCTTGCCCTGGTCGGTGAGCAGGGGCTTTAAGGCGGCGTCGTCCATGACCGGGCAATAGACGGCCAGGGGCAGGGCCCCCGCCGCTTCAATGCGCCGGATCAGGTCGTCCACGAGGGCGGTCTGCTCCCCGGCGATGTACTGCTGGTGCAGGAGTATGGCCACGGTAGGGGGACGCCGGTCCCCCTTCACGCCCTTCCAGGCCAGATAGTCTCGGGGGGTGGCAAAGACCAGTCCCGGGGCCCGGGGGTGATACACCCCGGCCTTGGGAAATTGAATGGGGGCGGGCTCTTCCAGGTAGGGGCGGTGGGCGAACCAGGCGGCCAGGCTGCGGAAAAAGCCGTTGAAATTGGGCCGGCTGCCGTTGGCGTAATAGGCCACCAGGCGCCGGGCCAGATCGTCGGGCAGGCCTTGCCAGGCCGGCTGGTCTTCGTAAAGCCAGATCAGGGGGGCGTGCAGGCCGGGCAGGGCGCGTACCAGCCGGGACCGGATGAAATCCAGCTGGTAGCTGTCCACCGCCACCAGGTCATAGCCCTGGAACAGTTCCGGCCCCGTATTGGCCGCCAGTTTTTCCACGTACTGAACCTGGACCGCGAGGCCCAGGGGCCGGGCGATATCCGTCAGGGTCTGGAATTTCCCCGGGGGCACCTGGCTGGTGGCGAGAAAAAGCAGGCGATGTTGCCCCGGGGCGCCTGGGCTGGCCCAGGCTGGCAGGGCGCTCCACAGCCCAAGGAGCAGGGCCAGGAGAGCCGCCAGGAAAGGGGCGGGTAGTGGGGCTGTTTTCAGGCCTGAAAACAGGCCAGATAACGGGGTGAGAGAAGATGCCCTAAAAGGGGCGGCCCGGTGCCCTAGGGAGGCAGCGGGGGGCTGGGAGAGGCGCAGGGGGGCGGAAGGGGCGCTGAGCATGGGGGCGGGCCCCCTCCCGGGAGAGGGGGCGGCAGGGTCAAAGGTCGTATTTGAGGGTGACGGAGAAATTGCGGCCCGGCTGGGTGTAGAAGTCCGGCGCCGGGTCAGAGGCGGGCAGGCTGGCGCCCCGGATGTCGCTCCACAGCCAGTATTTGCGGTCAAAGAGATTGGTGACCCCGACCTGGACTCGGGTGTTGGGCTGGACCTGCCACCAGGCATTCACATCCACCACCCCGTAGCCGCCGGGATGGAAGAAGCCCTTGGCCACCTGGCTGTCATCCACCCGGGTGGTGGGACCCGCTGCCCGCAGGCGCATTTCCCCGCCGTGGGTGCTGTCCGGCGTCCATTGCACGGCGGCGGTGAGGCGCCGGGGATCAATGCTGTTGATGGGGGCGCCGGTTTCCTGGTTTTCCCCGTAGGCATAGGCGTAGGCGGCGTTAAAGGCTAGATGGCGGGAGGCCTGCCACTGGCCCCGCAGTTCAAAGCCGTGGATGGTGACCCGGGACAGGTTTTGATACAGGTAGGTGGAACTGAAGGGGGATGGCAGGGCCCGGGGATCGCCGGCGGCCAATTTGGCGTAGTCGATGAAGTCCTGGTAGCGGTTGTGGAACAGGGCCACCTGGGCGGAACTGCGGGGCGTGACGTACTTGGCCCCCACTTCCAGGCCCCGGCTGGTTTCCGGCTTCAGATCCGGGTTGCCCAGCACTCCGTAGAACTGGCTGGTGTTGTAGAAATACCGATTCACCTGCTCATAGTTGGGCGGGCGAAAGCCCTCCACATACTGGCCGTAGGCGCTCCAAGCGGAAGTCAGTTGCAGGGCGGCGGCCAGCTTGGCGGAGACCCGGCTGCCATCCTTGGAAACGGCGGTTTTGCCGAATAGGGGGCGGTACAGGCTGTCGCTTTCCGGGGTGAGCCGGTACTGGTCATAGCGCACCCCGGGGGTGACGCGCAGGCGTTCGCCGAAAAAGCGGAATTCGTCCTGGAGAAAGAGGCCTACCTGGTCCATATGGCCCTTGGGGAAATCACTTTTGGGGAAATTTTCCCCCAGCAGATTGTCCTGACTGACGCCGCTGGCCAGGTCGGTACGGGTGGTGTATTTCACCTCCTCCGTGCGGGTGCGCTGCCATTCCGCACCCCAGGTCAGGTACTGGCTGGCCAGGGCTTGGGCGGCTTTTTCCATGACCAGACTTAAGCCCTGCTGGCCCTGTTTGAAATGGAAGCGCTGATCCACCGTGCAATTGCGGGTGCCGGAGGAAGAGGCGGAGCAACTGGTGGTGGTGTTGCTGCGCAGCTGGTAGTTACCGTTGTCCGAGCGCTGTTCCTGGTAAAAGGCCTTGGCGCTGAGCCGGTCAAACCAGTGGGGATCGGCGGGCAGGTAGCTGTAATCCAGGGAAACGCGGTCCCGCTCCAGGGTGTCATCCCCCAGGTTGCGGCTGATTTTGGAAAGGGAAGTGCCGCTCAGATTGGCGATGCGGCGGATGTCCGTGGTGGTTTCCTTGTCCTTGGCCTCCAGGGTGAGTTTCAACTGGTGACCCGGCGCCGGGGCCAAGCTCAACTTGGCCAGGACGTCCGTGCTGTGGAAGCTTTGGGGATTGGGGCTGGTGCGGGTAAAGCCGGACACATCCCGGCTGCCCTGGTTGTCCATTTCGTGGCCGTCGCTATGGCCCACCATGAGGAGGCCTTTGACCTGCTCGTTGCCGGCGGCCAGATAGGCGGAGGCCCGGGTGCTGCGGTCTTCCTGGTGATAGCCGATTTTGCCCCCCACGGCCTGGGTCTTGCCGTCCTTGAGCAAATCCTCCGGGTCCAGGGTGAGAAAGCCCACCACCCCGCCGATGGCGTCGGAGCCGTAGAGGCTGGAGGCGGGGCCCCGGACGATTTCCACCTGTTTGAGAAAGTCCGGGTCCGGAATATCCCGGTTGGCTCCGTCGTAATTGGTGGAGCCCGGGCTGCGGAAATCGGCGGCCCGGATGCCATCCACCAGCATGAGAATGCGGTTGTCTTCTATGCCCCGAATGTTGATCTGGCCCGCGCCAAAGCGGCGCATGTCCCGGGGCACGGCCACATCCGGCTCGTCGGCCAGAAGGTCGGCGATGTCTTTGACTTGGCGCCGGTCCATGGTGGCCCGGTCGATGGTGGTGACCGTTCCCGGAATGAGTTCGGCGGGGGCGCTGGAACGGGTGGCGGTGACCACCACTTCGGTCAGCTTGGTGTCCCCGGTGGCTTCTTCCCCCTGGGCGGGGCTCAGGCAGAGGCTGGCCAGGGCCAGGGGCAGGGCATGACGGACGTGACGGGTCAGGGGACGGGGCCGTCCCACGGTAGCTTGCGGAAAGCGCATGGAGTTCTCCAAAAAGCGCGTGGCTCGCTACCGATGGCCGGAGAGGCCGGGGGGCTGGCTACTGCGTAGAACGACGACAGGAGGGAAACCGGGAGGTTTCTAAGTCGTCGGTACCCAACGAAGAGGAAACTGGAAAAAAAGGGTGGCTGGCGGGGCCCGAGGGCTGGCTGGCTAGCAAGAGGTGGAGCGAGAGATCACTTGGTCAGAATCAGTTTGTTTTCCCGGGTCAGACGCAGGAGATAGCACTGTCCGCCATGTTCGATGCGCACCATGTTGTTGCCGCCGCGAAAGAGTTGGCGGCTGCTCAGGGTGGGCAGGTGGGGGCCGATGGCGTTGCCGAGGGCGACCACGGTAAGGGTGGGTTTGAGTTCATTGTCCTGAGACATGGTTTTCTCCAGGCGTGGTGACGAATCCGAGTTTGGCGATACCGGCTTCCCGGGCGGCGGACATGATTTCCGCCAGGCGCTGATAGCGGGTTTCCTTATCGGCCGAGAGTTGCAGTTCGGGCTGGGGCCGGGCAGCGGCGGCCGTTTTCAGCTTCTGGGTCAATTCCTCTGGGGCCAGGGGCTGCTTGTCCCAGAACAGCTGGCCCTGGGCATCCAGGGACAGATTCACCGTTTTGGGCTTTTCATCCAGGGGCGTGCCCTGGGCCTGGGGCAGATCCACCTTGATGGACTGGGCCATGAGGGGGGCGCAGACGATGAAAATGATCAGCAGCACCAGCATTACATCCACCAGGGGCGTGGTGTTCATGTCCGCCATGGGCTGGGAACGGCGCCCGTTCCCCGTATCCAGGGTGCCGAAGGACATTTAGGCCACCTCCGCCAGCCGATGCACCGGCGCTTGGGCCGGGGCCTGGGGATGGGCCTGGTGCATGGGGTGACCCGTGGTCAGATAGGTGTGCAGGTCATGGGCGAAGGCTTCCAGGTCATCCACGATGACTCGCAGAATGCGGTTGAAGGCGTTGTAGGCCAGCACGGCGGGAATGGCCACGAACAGCCCCGCGGCAGTCATGATCAGGGCTTCCCCCACGGGGCCCGCCACCTTGTCCAAGGAGGCCTGGCCGCTGGCGCCGATTTGCACCAGGGCGTGGTAAATGCCCCAGACCGTGCCGAAAAGGCCGATGAAGGGAGCGGTGGAGCCGATGGAGGCAAGGAAGGACTGGCCGCTTTCCAGGCGGCTGCCGGTCTGGTTCAGTCCCTGGCGCAGGGCCCGGGTCACCAGTTCGCTGATAGACAGGTGGGCGTCCAGGTGGGAGCGGTCGCCGCTGTGGCTTTCGTAGTGGCGCAGGGCCTGGGCGCCCCGCTGGGCCAGATCCCCATAGGGCTCCAGGGTGGCCAGGCGGGCAATGCCATCATCCAGGTCTGGGGCGTGCCAGAAATGATCCACCGCCACCGCCCCCCGGCGGCGCAGACGCCAGACCTGCCAGGCTTTGCCCAGGATCACGGCCCAGCTGCCCATGGAGAGCAGCAGAAGGATCAGGGCGACGGCGTGGGAAACCCCGTCCCCCTGGGTCCAAAAATGGTTGAGATCGAAAGAGCTGTGCATTTAGTTCTCCAAACTGAAATTGATGGGAATCTGGACCCAGGCCGCAATGGCCTGTCCCCCTTGCTTGGCCGGGACGAAGCGCCATTTGCGCACCGCCTCCAGGGCGGCGTTGTCCAGGCGGGGGCTGCCGGAGGAGCGCTTGATTTCCACCCCGTCCGCCGTGCCCGAGGGCAATACGTGGGCCCGTAACAGCACCTTGCCCTGTTCCCCCATGCGCTTGGAAAGGGATGGGTAGAGGGGGGCCGGATTTTGCAGATAACCCGCGTCAAAGCGGGCTTCCGTGATTGGTTCCGCCACATGGGCCGGTTCCTTGGCCCCGGCCGGAGCGGCCGTTTCGGTGTGGGCGGCGGGGGCGCTGCTGGCCGTGGGAGCCGGGGCGACCTGGGGCGCTGGTTTGTCGCTCTTCACCGGCACCTTGGGAGTGGGCCGGGGCGTCTCTTGGCGAACGGGCCGGGGCCGGGCTTCCTGGTGGGCGGGAGCCGGTCGGTTCACCGCCGCCGGCGGCGCCAGCAGACTGACGCTGAAAACCGGTGCCACCGGGGGCACCGCCGGAGCGCTCCGATGCTGCCACAGCAGGGCCAGGGCGCCTCCGTGGAGCAGCACCGCCAGCCCCGCCCAGGGCCAGGGGCTGGCCAGTAAAGGGCGGGGACGGAGACCGGCGGCAGACATCGGCAGGGAAAGGGTGGAGGCCATGGAAATGCGTTAATAAGAATTGATCTCATTCTCGTGTTTGCGCCGGTCATTGTCAAGCCTTCCGTCCTAAGGAGACCGCTAAAGTCCGTGTTTTCTCCCCTGAATATTCCCGGGATTTAGGCGGGACTGACGTATAATCAGCCCCTTGTTCAACGAGGAGACAACCCCCATGAATATCGACAATTTGCCCATTGGCAAGGATGTCCCCAACGATTTCAACGTGGTCATTGAAATCCCGGCCCGGGCGCCCGGCATCAAATATGAGCTGGACAAAGATTCCGGCGCGGTGGTGGTGGATCGTTTCATGTCCACCCCCATGCATTACCCCTGTAACTACGGCTTCATCCCCAAGACCCTGTCCGATGACGGGGACCCGGTGGATGTGCTGGTGGTCACCCCCTATCCCCTGATGCCCGGTGTGGTGGTGCGTTGCCGTCCCCTGGGGATTCTGAATATGGAAGACGAAGCGGGGATGGACGCCAAGCTGATCGCCGTGCCGGTCGGCAAGCTGACCCCCATCTACGACAAGGTGCAGACCGTGGATGACCTGCCCGACCTGCTGCCCAAGATGATTCAGCACTTCTTCGAGCACTATAAGGATCTGGAACCCAACAAGTGGGTGAAGGTTACCGGCTGGGGCAATTTGGAAGACGCCAAGCAAGAAATTCAGGCGGGGGTGTCCCGCTACGTGGCCCAGAGCTAAGCCCCTGGCGCTCCCTTCGGGACCGGACCTTCCCTGGCGGGGGGACCGGTCTTTTCATTTGTGACCATTGATTTTGTGACCATGGATTCCAGTCTTGCCATCGCCATTGCCCAGATCAACGCCGTGGTGGGGGATTTGCCCGGCAACCGGGCTTTGATCGTCGCGGCCGCCCGGGAAGCCGCCCGGGCCGGGGCCGATCTGGTGCTGACCCCTGAATTGGCCCTATGCGGCTATCCCCCGGAAGATTTGCTGCTGCGCCCGGATTTTTACCGGGCCTGCGCCCGGGAGCTGGAAACCCTGGCTCGGGAAGTGCCGGATATCGGCCTGGTGGTGGGGCATCCGGTGGAAATTGACGGCCGCCATTACAACGCCGCTTCTTACCTGGCGGATGGGCGGGTGGTCACCACCTATTGCAAGCGTTTTCTGCCCAATAGCGAAGTTTTCGACGAAGAGCGTTATTTCGACGGCGGCCAGGCCCCCTGCGTTTTTGCTGTGAAGGGAGTGCGGGTCGGCCTCAACATCTGTGAGGATGTGTGGCGGGTGGGTGCCGTGGAAGGGGCCAAGGAGGCCGGGGCGGAACTGCTCCTGGTGCTCAACGCCTCGCCCTATCACATGAATAAAGGGGAGGATCGGTTGCGGGTGTTGCGGGAACGCCACGCCGCCACCGGCCTGCCCATGATTTACGCCAATCTGGTGGGCGGCCAGGATGAACTGGTCTTTGACGGAGGCTCCTTCGCCATCGGCGCCGGGGGCGAACTGCGCGCCCGCCTGCCCCAGTTTGCGCCCGCCCTGGCCCTGGTGCGTTATGGGGCCGGGGATGTGCAGCCCGCCGAAGTGGCCCCGGACCTGTCCCTGGAGGCCCAGGTCTATCAAGCCCTGGTTCTGGGGATTCGGGACTACATCGGCAAAAACGGTTTTCCGGGGGCGGTGATCGGCCTTTCCGGCGGCATCGACTCGGCCCTGACCCTGGTGCTGGCGGTGGAAGCCCTCGGCCCAGAGCGGGTGCGGGCGGTGATGATGCCTTCCCCCTATACGGCGGACATGAGCCTGGACGACTCCCGCCAGCTGATCCGTACCCTGGGGGTGCGTTACGAGGAAATTCCCATTGCCCCGGCCATGACCACCTTTACGGACATGCTGGCGGCGGAACTGGCGACTCCGACCCGGGGAGCGGACACCACGGAAGAAAACCTCCAGGCCCGCATTCGGGGCCTGATTCTTATGGCCATTTCCAACCGTTCCGGCGCCCTGGTGCTTACCACGGGCAATAAGTCGGAAATGGGGGTGGGCTACTGCACCCTGTACGGGGATATGGCGGGGGGCTTCGCGGTCATCAAGGACATTGCCAAGACCTTTGTCTATCGCCTCTCCCGCTGGATTAACCGGGAGCGGGAAATTATTCCGGACCGCATCATTACCCGGCCCCCTTCCGCCGAGCTGCGGCCCGATCAGACCGACCAGGATTCCCTGCCCCCCTACGAGGTGCTGGACGCCATCATGGCGGCCTATATGGAAGAGGACCGGTCGCCCCGGGAAATCGTCGCCATGGGCTATACGGAGGCGGACGTGCGTCGGGTGGTGCGACTCCTTAAAATCAGCGAATACAAACGCCGTCAGGCACCCGTCGGCATCCGGGTTACCCATCGGGGATTCGGGAAAGACTGGCGCTACCCGATCACCAACCGGTATCCTGACGAGTGGTGAGTATTAACCCATGCATGCATAAGAGGAGAGTCCATGAAAAAGATCGAAGCGGTCATCAAGCCTTTCAAGCTGGATGAAGTACGGGAAGCCCTGTCCGAAGTGGGGGTCACCGGTCTGACGGTGACGGAAGTGAAGGGCTTTGGCCGACAAAAGGGCCATACGGAGCTCTACCGGGGCGCCGAATATGTGGTGGATTTCCTGCCCAAGGTGAAGCTGGAAGTGATCGTTTCCGACGGGGTGGTGGATGGGGCCATTGACGCCATCATCAAAGCCGCCCGTACCGGCAAGATCGGCGACGGCAAAATTTTCGTCTTCCCCGTGGAACATGCGGTGCGTATCCGTACCGGGGAAACGGACGAAGCGGCGGTTTAAGCCCTTTAAGCCCTATGGGGTGGCCGTCCCCGGCGGGGACGTGACCGATCGGCCTCGGCGGGGACCCAGCGTCCCCCCGGGGCCGAAGTTTTTGGGGGTACCGGAAGCCGCTCCAGACGGAGTTTTGTGCCGCTGTCGATAAGGCTCGGTGTTGGCCTACGGGCGGGAGCGATGCTGATCTCAGGGCCTTTGCTGGCGAGGAATGGGGTTCGGCAGAGGGGGCAGTGCTTGGCCGGTGAGGAGGACGCTGAAGTGCTCACCCCAAAGGCCAAAAGAAGGCCAATCAGGAAGACTAATCATCGGTGGCTGGAAACCGAGAAACGAGGGGGGTAAGGGCCAAACTAGGTAAGCCCAAGGCTGGCTGTCCATGCCGCTGGCTGAGGCAAATCACCCTCCGCGCCGCCACCCCCTAGATCGGGCCGACTCGGGCCGATAGCACCCGAGGGCGCCTAAGTTCGGCCCCGCCCGCCCGGTCCGAAGAAGCCCGATGGGGCTGCCGGACCCGGGTCAGGCTGTTTTGCTGGTGCTTTGCAGCAACACCAGCAGGGCTCCGTCGCCCCCATCCCGTTCCGGGGCCGGGCAAAAGGCCAGGATTTCTTCCCGCTGGGCCAGCCAGGCCCGGGAAAGGTGTTTCAGCACCCCATCCCCACCGGGGGAACCCAGCCCCTTGCCGTGGATGATACGCAGGCCCCGGCGGCCCTGGCGCAGGCTGGAAGCGAGAAAGCGGGCCAGCACCTCCCGGGCCTCGTCCCGGTTATAGCCGTGCAGGTCCAGTTCCCCTTGGACCCCCCAGCGCCCCTTGCGCAGATCCGCCAGGGTGCGGCTGGCCAGGCCGGGACGGAGAAAGCTGCCGTCGTCCCGCTCCTGCAAACTGGCCAGGGCATGGTCGGACAGGCCCGGGCGCCGTGCAGGCACCGTGGGCCCGGCCTCGTCGGGTTCCCGGGGCTCCGCCTTGGGGCGGGGCCGGGGTTTGGGGATCGGACGGGGGCGGGGCACCTCGGCCCGGTTGTTGTTCGCCAGGGGCGTGATGGTGCCCACGGCCTGGAGAAACAGCCGGTGGGGATCGGTTTCCTGGTAGGGCAGGTGGGGCGCCAGCGTCTCAGGCATGTCTGCCTTGGCCGTATCCGCCACCCGACGGGGGCGGCGGGGCGTCCGGCCCACTTCCGCCCGATCGCTTTCCGGCAGGGGCGTGGCATCGGCCATGGCCTGGCGGAATAGGTCCTTCTCTCCCAAAGACTGGCGTAGCCAGGCGGGGGAGAGGGCGGACGCCGTGGGGGCGGCCTTTTCCTTGATTTTCGGGCGCACCACCGGACGGGGTTTGGGCCGGGCCAGCTCCGCCTGGTTGTGGCTTAAGGGGCGCATATCCCCCATGGCCTGACGGAAGAGGGCCTGTTCATCCCCATCCCCGGCCATGGCTTCTCCGGGCTCGGTTTCGGGCTCGGGGCCGGGTTTCCGGGGACGGGGGGCAGGGGAAGGGGCGGTGGGTTTGCCCTGGCCCGGCTTGGCCCCGGCGGGGGCCGGGGTCAGTTGCAGCTCGGTGAGGCGCTGGAAAGGATTGGCCTCCCCGGGGCGCCGGTTACGTGACATCTCAGGCTTGTCCCAGGTTATCCAGATAGCGTTCCGCGTCCAGGGCGGCCATGCAGCCGGTGCCGGCGGAGGTGCAGGCCTGGCGGTAGATGTGGTCCTGCACGTCCCCGGCGGCGAACACCCCGGGGATGGAGGTGGCGGTGGCATTGCCGTGACGCCCCATTTGGGTGGCGATGTAGCCCCCTTCCATGTCCAGCTGGCCTTCAAAAATGTCCGTATTGGGTTTGTGACCGATGGCGATGAAAACGCCCATCACCGGCACGTCCTGGGTGCTGCCGTCGGCCACGTTCTTGATACGCAGGCCGGTGACCCCGGAATCGTCCCCCAGCACTTCGTCCAGGGTGGAATTCCAGAGAATGGTGACTTTGCCTTCTTCCGCCTTTTTGAAGAGCTTGTCCTGCATGATTTTTTCCGCCTTGAACTTTTCCCGGCGGTGAATCACGGTGACGTGGCTGGCGATATTAGCCAGATACAGGGCCTCTTCCACGGCGGTATTGCCGCCGCCCACCACGGCCACGGCCTGGTTGCGGTAGAAGAAACCGTCGCAGGTGGCGCAGGCGGAAACCCCCTTGCCCTGGAATTTTTCTTCGGAGGGCAGGCCCAGGTACTGGGCGGAGGCGCCGGTGGCGATAATCAGGGCGTCACAGGTGTATTCCCCGGCGTCGCCGATGAGGCGCAGGGGCTTTTCTTGCAGTTTGGCGGTGTGGATGTGGTCGAAAACGATTTCCGTCTCGAAACGTTCCGCATGCTTCTGGAAGCGGGCCATCAGTTCCGGGCCCTGGACTCCGTCCGGATCGGCGGGCCAGTTGTCCACCTCGGTGGTGGTCATCAGCTGGCCGCCCTGGGCCAGACCGGTGATCAGCAGGGGCTTCAGGTTGGCCCGGGCGGCGTAGACCGCAGCGGTGTAACCGGCAGGGCCGGAGCCGAGAACAATGAGACGGCTGTGACGGGTGGTTTGGGACATGGCAAACGCTTTCTTGAAAGAATAGGAGATCAATGGATCGGGGTTGGCTATCCATTATATCGAATCAAAATTGCCCCGATTGTTCCCCCGGGGGTGTGAAAAATTTGGCGCTTACGCAATAATGGGCCTCCGGGATCAATTCTTTCCAAATGGGTAAAGGTTAAACAATGCAGGCAGCAAAGGGCTTGAGCGTGGCGACGTTACAAAATCTCCCCATGTTCAAGCAGGTTCCCTCCGCGTATCTGGAACAGCTGGTGCGGGTCGCCGCCTACCGGAAGGTGCCCCGGGGAACCCTGGTGGTACGCTCCGGCGACGCCACCGATTCCCTCTATGTGCTCATCAGCGGCAGCATGAAGGTGCTGAACAGCGACGAGGAAGGTCGGGAAGTGATTCTGGCCATACTCGGTCCGGGGGAATTTTTCGGGGAAATGGGCCTCATCGACGGCAGTCCCCGCTCCGCCAATGTGTTGGCCATTGAACCCTGCGAACTGCTGATCCTGGCCCGTAACGACTTCAAACGCTGTCTGGCGGACAATTTCGAGGTCTCCCTTTACCTCATGCGCAGCCTGGTGCAGCGCCTCAGGGAGGCGGACCAGAAAATCGAAAGCCTGGCCCTGATGGATGTCTTTGGCCGGGTGGCCAAGCTGCTCCTGGAATTTTCCACGGTCCAGGAAGACGGCCAGCGGGTGGTGGCCCGCAAGCTCACCAAGCAGGACATCGCCAAAATGATCGGCGCTTCCCGGGAAATGGTGAGCCGGGTGATGAAAGACCTGGAAGCCAACGGCTATATCCAGACGGAAGGCAGCCGCATCATCCTCCACGCTCCTTGAAGGGCGCCCTCCCGGGCGGCCCGGGTCTCCGGCGGGCACAAATGCTTACAAGACCGGAGGGATTCGGGAACGTTATAATTCCCCAAGCACTTTGCCGCGATCCGAATTTTCTGACCCCCTTTGATGCCCAATTCTCCCCGTTCCGGCCGTGACCGTTCTCCCAGTCCCCTGCCGGAAAAAATTGCCCTGATACTCC
Organism: Rhodocyclaceae bacterium; assembly: GCA_041907765.1. GTDB lineage: Bacteria > Pseudomonadota > Gammaproteobacteria > Burkholderiales > Rhodocyclaceae > Azospira. The sequence goes on from JAYRGQ010000001.1 coordinate 315,191, forward strand.
AAGAGTCCCGCTGGCTGGGGCTGGTGGCCGTGGCCCTGTTCCTGGCCATGGCCCTGTGGGGGTATGACCGGGGCGATCCGGGCTGGTCCCATTCCGCCCAGACCGGGGCCCTGCATAACCCGGTGGGTCGCTTCGGCGCCTGGCTGGCGGATTTGCTCCTTTACGTTTTCGGCCTCTCCGCTTGGTGGTGGATCGGCCTGCTCCTGGCCCTGGTGTGGTGGGGCTATCGCCGCCTGGACGGCCTGCGTACCGCCGATAACCGGCCCCTCTATATTGCGGGGGGCGGCTTTCTGGTGCTGCTCCTGGCCAGTTCGGGCCTGGAAGCCCTGCGTTTCTATACCCTGCGCACCCCCTTGCCCCTTTCTCCCGGCGGCATGCTGGGCCTGGAACTGAGCGGGGCCGCCATCCGCTATCTGGGTTACACCGGCGCCACCCTGTTTTTATTGGCCCTGGTGCTTTTGGGCTGGAGCCTGTTTTCCGGCATGTCCTGGCTGGGCTTTTTCGAGCGCCTGGGAGGCTGGCTGGAAACCGTCTTTTTCCTGGGCCGTAATCAGGTGGAACGCTGGCAGGATCAGCGCATCGGCCGGGAAGTGGCCCGGGAGCGGGAAGCGGTGGTGCAGGTGGAAAAGACCCGGGTGGCGGAACAGGAACCGGTGCGCATCGAACGGGTGGAGCCGGAAATTGCGGTCTCTCCCAAGGCGGAAAAGCGTATTGAGCGGGAACGTCAGACCCCCCTGTTCCCCGAGGCGGTGGAAGGGGGCCAGCTGCCGCCCCTCTATCTCCTGGACCCGCCCCCCGCCCATCCGGAAGTACCCGCCGCCGAAACCCTGGAATTTACCTCCCGCCTTATCGAACGCAAGCTGGCGGACTTTGGCGTCCAGGTGAAGGTGCTGGCCGCCTATCCGGGGCCGGTGGTGACCCGTTACGAAATCGAACCGGCCACCGGGGTCAAGGGCTCCCAGATCGTTAATCTCTCCCGGGATTTGGCTCGGGCCCTGGCCATGGTCTCCATCCGGGTGGTGGAAACCGTGCCGGGCAAGTCCTGCATGGCCCTGGAGCTGCCCAATCCCAAGCGCCAGACCGTGCGCCTCTCGGAAATTCTCTCCAGCAAGGTCTATCACGACACCGCTTCTCCCCTCACCGTGACCCTGGGCAAGGACATCGGTGGTCTGCCGGTGGTGGCGGATTTGGCCAAAATGCCCCACCTGCTGGTGGCCGGTACCACCGGTTCGGGCAAGTCCGTGGGCATCAACGCCATGATCCTGTCCCTGCTCTACAAGGCCGAGCCCAAGGACGTGCGCCTCATTCTGGTGGACCCCAAGATGCTGGAACTGTCCATCTACGAAGGCATTCCCCACCTGCTGGCGCCGGTGGTGACGGACATGCGCCAGGCGGCCAACGCCCTGTCCTGGTGTGTGGGGGAAATGGACAAGCGCTACAAGCTCATGAGCGCCCTGGGGGTGCGCAATCTGGCGGGCTACAACGCCAAGCTGCGGGAAGCGGAAAAGGCGGGGCAGAAGATTCCCAACCCCTTCTCCATTACCCCCGAATCTCCCGAACCCTTGGCGCCCCTGCCGTTCATCGTGGTCATCATCGACGAACTGGCGGACATGATGATGGTGGTGGGCAAAAAGGTGGAAGAACTCATCGCCCGGCTGGCCCAGAAGGCCCGGGCCTCCGGCATTCACCTGGTGCTGGCCACCCAGCGTCCCAGCGTGGATGTGATTACCGGCCTGATCAAGGCCAACATTCCCACCCGGATCGCCTTCCAGGTCTCCAGCAAAATCGACTCCCGTACCATTCTGGATCAGATGGGGGCGGAAGCCCTGCTGGGCCAGGGGGACATGCTTTATCTGGCTCCGGGCACCGGCTATCCCACCCGGGTCCATGGGGCCTTTGTGGCGGATGATGAGGTGCACAAGGTGGTGGATTACCTGAAAACCACCGGCGCCCCGGAATACGAAGAAAACGTCCTCACCGGCAGCGGTGACGAAGACGGGGGCGACGGGGAAGGGGGCGAAGACGGGGACGGGGAAAAGGATCCCATGTACGACCAGGCGGTGGAAATTGTCCTGCAAACCCGGCGGGCCTCCATTTCCCTGGTGCAGCGCAATTTGCGCATCGGTTACAACCGGGCTTCCCGCCTCATCGAGGCCATGGAAAAGGCCGGACTGGTCTCCCCCATGGACGGCCGGGGCGGGCGGGAAGTGCTGGCGAGAAAGAGCGAGGAATAATCATGGCAGTAGCAATTTCGGCCCCTTCCACCCAAAACCGCCCCTGGCGCCTGCTGGGCCGGGCCCTGGTGTGGAGCGGCCTGCTGGCCTGGGGCTCCGCCCAGGCGGGCAATGTGGACATCCTGAAACATTTTCTGGAAAGCTCCCGCAGCCTGCGGGCCGACTTTTCCCAGACCGTCATGGGCAAGAGCGGCCACCGGCCCCAGGCCTCTTCCGGCGTCATGATGTTCGCCCGGCCCGGCCGTTTCCGCTGGCAGATTGAAAAGCCCTACGCCCAGTTGATGGTGGGGGACGGCAGCAAGGTGTGGATTTACGATCCGGACCTGAAGCAGGTCACGGTGAAGCGCATGGGCAAGGCCCTGGGCGCCACCCCGGCGGCCCTCCTGGCCGGGGATAACGCCCTGGAAAAGAATTTTGTGCTCAGTGACGGCGGCAGCCGGGACGGTCTGGAATGGGTGGATGCCACCCCCAAGAGCGCCGATTCCGGCTTTGAAAAGGTGCGCCTGGGCTTCCAGGGGGACAGCCTGAAGGCCATGGACCTGCTGGACAGCTTTGGTCAGACCACCCATCTGGTCTTCCAACGGCTGGAGCGGAATCCTTCCCTGCCTGCCTCCCTGTTCCATTTCAGCGTCCCCGCCGGGGCGGACGTGGTGGGGGAATAGTTTCCCCACCCCCGGCCCTGCCGGTAGGGCCGCTCCCTTCCTGATTTTCCTGTGATTGTCCCGTGAGCGACCTTTTTTCTGATAGCGATCCCCAGGGCCTTTCCCCCGCCGGGGAAAAGCCCGCCCCCTTCGCCCCCCTGGCCGAACTGCTGCGCCCCGCCACCCTGGACGAGGTCATTGGCCAAACCCACCTGCTCGGCCCGGGAAAGCCCCTGCGCCTTGCCTTTGAATCCGGCACCCCCCATTCCATGATTTTCTGGGGGCCCCCCGGGGTGGGCAAAACCACCCTGGCCCGGATCACCGCCAGCGCCTTCGACTGCGCCTTTATCGCCCTGTCGGCGGTGTTCTCCGGGGTCAAGGACATCCGGGCCGCCATGGAAAAGGCAGAGCTGAACCAGGCCCAGGGACGCCACACCATCCTGTTCGTGGATGAAATCCACAGATTCAACAAATCCCAGCAGGACGCCCTGCTGCCCTATGCGGAAAGCGGGCTGGTCACCTTCATTGGCGCCACCACGGAAAATCCCTCCTTTGAGGTGAATTCCGCCCTCCTTTCCCGGGCCCAGGTCTATGTGCTCAAGTCCCTTACCGACGCTGAGCTAAAGCGCCTGCTGCAACGGGCCCAGGAAAAGGCCCTGGGCGGTCTGGCCTTCGACGACCTGGCCGTGGATACCATCGTGGGCTACGCGGACGGGGACGCCCGGCGCTTCCTCAATCTCCTGGAACAATGCCGCACGGCGGCCGGGGCGGCGGGGGTGGAAAAGATCGACGCCGATTTTATCCAGAACGCCCTGACCTTGAATTCCCGCCGCTTCGATAAGGGCGGGGACAACTTCTACGACCAGATTTCCGCCCTGCACAAATCCGTCCGGGGCTCCCACCCGGACGCCGCCCTCTACTGGCTCACCCGCATGTTGGACGGGGGCGCCGATCCCCGCTACCTGGCCCGGCGCATTGTGCGCATGGCCTGGGAAGACATCGGTTTGGCCGACCCCCGAGCCATGCAGATCGCCAACGACGCCGCCCTGACCTACGAACGCCTGGGCAGCCCGGAAGGGGAGCTGGCCCTGGGCCAGGCGGTTATCTACCTGGCCGTGGCCGCCAAAAGCAACGCCGGCTACATGGCCTACAACCAGGCCCGAGCCTTCGTAAAACAGGACAAAAGCCGGGAAGTCCCGGTCCACCTGCGCAACGCCCCCACCAAACTCATGAAAGAACTGGGCTACGGCCACGACTACCGCTACGCCCACGACGAACCCAACGCCTATGCGGCAGGGGAAACCTATTTCCCCGAGGGCATCGGGGAGCCGGGTTGGTATCAGCCGACTCCGCGGGGGTTGGAAATTAAGATTGGGGAAAAGCTGGAGCAGTTAAAGAAGTGGGATGAAGAGGCGGGGAAGAAATAGATAACTTAGTGGGGGGGATATGATTTCTATCAGTGAGAATCAATTTAGAGACTATCTTTTCGATCACTACAGAGAAACCTTTTCAAAACTAATTGTTGGAAAAAGAGAGCCAGTTGTTTGGGATAAGGATGGCTTTCCTGATATTAAATTTCTGTTGCAGCGACGAACGGAGCAGAGAATTAATGAAATTCTAGATAATCTGGAAGAACTGGTCCTAACTGCAAAGGAGCTGAAGCTAGAAAGAAATGCGTTACATCCTACTAGAGTAGATTTATTTGGGAATTCTGAATCTACGGGCATAACTATCATTGAACTTAAAAAGTCGGAGCAAACGGAGCGACAAGCATTTACAGAGCTTTTGGCTTACAGTAATTATTTTTGTTCTGTCTTTCCCGGGCTCAAGGAAAATTCTGTCACCGCTATTCTTGTTGCTCCGATGGATACTAGAACAGCCAAAGATGCTTACGTCCAAGAATTAGTCTCTAATGAGAAAAATATTTTAGCTCTGATTCCACACCAAAATGGTGATAATTTTAGGTTAGAGGTGTTTTATCCGGATTCTTCCTATTATAATTATTTCGAAAATAATATATTAAACGATGCATCCATGATCTGCGTTGCGCTAGAATTCCCGTTGATCGATGGGTGGATAGATTCTGATCTGAAATCAGATAATGGCGGCGTTCCGTGGTATACAAGAGATGCGCTTAACACCGTTGCTAATTCAATTGCCCAGCGTTTGGCGTCGGAAGGTTTTCACTCTTTAGTCTATTCAACTCAGAAATGGGGGAACATTGCAGCGCTATTTCCCAATCCAAATGTTATAGTGGTTGCCGCCATGAATCCTTTTTCGGCCTATAGAACTGGGGTTTGTGAGGGGCGAGTTTTTGGGGCGTCTGATCTGGGGCGCATAAGTCAAGTACAGGCTGTTTATGATCAACTGACCGAAGATGGTAAGGAGTTCTATTGGGTTGATGCGATGGAAAGTTATTTCCACAACAATCTAATTAGAACTGTGCGTGAGCAGTTTGAATGTTGCTTTCAGAACAAAAAACAAGAATCTATAGATTTTGAGCTCAGTTGTCCTGATTGGTCTGGTCTAAAAGCAAGTTTTATTGATTCTGTTGCTACTCATAGTTTTGATATATATTCAACAGGTCTCCTGCGAGAAATATATCTTGAATATATGGATTATGTGTTTAAGGCGGGAGTTGATGAGATTTTTTATTCTGATGCTTTGCCAAAATATGGCTACAAAATGTTGACGCCATCTCCTGTTGTGTGGCGGATTTTTTCTGGCCTTGGATATACAGAAGATAACTCTATGTGTGATACGGATGACGAGGGCAAAGGCGATATTCGACACGGCTGAAGTTATAAGATGGTAATAAGAATAACCTATCCAGGGAATTTCTCTTGTCTGCGACCAAAGTTGTGGTTTTGCAAGGGAGAGAGGCATCTCCAAATCGAACCCACCACGCCTCGCGTATAATGCGGCCCAGACCTTGGTTGCCAAGGATGGTTTCCGGCCGGGGGCCGGGAGGCTCTTCCTCTGGTTCCCTTTGCTGAAGAAACGGGCGGAGGGGGGCTCATAGTCCTGCCCTCCGCTGTGTTGTTCCGCCGGGATCAGAACCCAAAAATAGGATTTTCCATGCTTGATATTCAACTGCTGCGTAACGACCTGGATGCCGTTGCCGCCCGCCTCGCCACCCGGGGCAAGCCCATTGATTTCACCGCCTTCCGGGAATTGGAAGGGGAACGCAAGACCCTCCAGACCCGGACCCAGGAGCTGCAAAACCAGCGCAACACCCTGTCCAAGCAGATCGGCATGTTGAAGGGCAAGGGGGAAGATGCTTCCCAGGTCATGGCCCAGGTGGCCGAGTTGAAGACCGAGCTGGAACAGGCGGAAACCCGGCTGAATGAGCTGAAGGGCCAGTTGAACGCCATTGTGGCGGCCATCCCCAATCTGCCCCACGAAAGCGTGCCGGTGGGTAAGGATGAAAGCGAAAACGTGGAGCTGAAGCGCTGGGGCACCCCGCGCCAGTTCGACTTTCCCGTGAAGGACCATACGGACATCGGGGAAGGGCTGAAACAGCTGGATTTCGCTACCGCCGCCAAGCTGTCCGGCGCCCGGTTCACCGTCATGAAGGCCCAGGTGGCCCGGTTGCACCGCTCCCTGGCCCAGTTCATGTTGAACGTGCACACCACGGAACACGGCTACACCGAGGTTTACACCCCCTATCTGGTCAATGCGGCCAGCCTCTTTGGCACGGGCCAGCTGCCCAAGTTTGAGGAAGACCTGTTCAAGGTGCCCCGGGTGGATGCGGACCCCCTGTACCTGATCCCCACCGCCGAGGTGCCGGTGACCAACATGGTCCGGGACGAAATTCTGCCCGCTGAAGCCCTGCCCCTGAAGTTTGTCTGCCACACCCCCTGCTTCCGTTCCGAAGCCGGTTCCTACGGCAAGGACACCCGGGGCATGATCCGTCAGCACCAGTTCGACAAGGTGGAACTGGTCCAGGTGGTGCGTCCGGAAGCCTCCTGGGAAGCCCATGAACAGCTCACCCAGGACGCGGAATCCATCCTGGAAAAGCTGGGCCTGCCCTATCGCCGCATTGTGCTGTGCACCGGGGACATGGGCTTTTCCTCCGCCAAGACCTATGACCTGGAAGTGTGGCTGCCCGCCCAGAACACCTACCGGGAAATTTCCTCCTGCTCCAATTTTGAGTCCTTCCAGGGGCGCCGCCTCCAGGCCCGCTTCCGCAACGACAAGAACAAGCCGGAGCTGGTCCATACCCTGAACGGTTCCGGTCTGGCCGTGGGCCGCTGCCTGGTGGCGGTGCTGGAAAACTACCAGCAGGTCGACGGCAGCGTGGTGGTGCCGGAAGTGCTGCGCCCCTACATGGGCGGCCTGGAAGTGATCGAGCCCCTGGCCTGATTCCTTGCCTGGGCATTCTGCCCCGCCCTCCCAACCCCGGCCTGGTGCCGGGGTTTTTTTTGGGGGGGGGAAGGGATGGTCCGGGGGCCAAGAAGGGCGCGGGGCTTGGGCGGACGCCACCGGGAAGCCGCCAGCCGCTATGGGGACGCTGCCAGTCAGCCAGCGGGGATAGGCGCGGTGTTGCGGTATGGGCCAGGAGGTTGGCCCCGGAAGGGCGTGGGACAAAGGGGAGGGGTAGGAAAGCCCGCTCCGGCAAGGGAGGCAGGGGCTTCCGGGGAGCGAAGCGCCCCTGGGGCCTAGCCCCGTGGAAAATGCCCAGAAGGGCAGGTCAGCCGCAGAAAAGCTTCGGGGAAAAGATGCCGCCACGCCAGAGGCGCCGTTACCGGTGCCCCCTGGCCCTGCCTCCGCCTCAATGGGCCTTCAGCCCCGGCCCTTCCGCCTTGGCGATCAAGTCCTGGGCCGGGTGGAAGGGCAGTTCCCGGCGACAGAGGATGTCGTAGAACATGCGCACGTTTTCCACCATGATCACCGCCTCCCCGCCCCGGGCCCGGCCCGCCCGCAGCCGGGTGTAGTACTGGGGCCGGGAGAGGAGGGGCAGCACCCGCTTCATGTCGAACCAGGAATTGGGGTCGGCCTTGAGCCGGGGGGCGATTTGCTGGGCCCCGTTGAAATGGCCTCGGCCCAGGTTGTAGGCGGCCAGGGCCATCCAGGTCCGGTCCGGCTCCTGCACGGCAGCGGGGAGCTGTTCCCGCAGCCAGGCCAGATAGCGGGCCCCGGCCGTAATGCTCTGCTGGCTGTCCAGCCGGTTGGTCACCCCCATCCGGTCCGCCGTGTCCTCCGTGAGCATCATCATGCCTCGCACATTGGTGTAACTGGTGGCTAAAGGGTCCCAGCCCGATTCCTGGTAGGCCAGGGCGGCCAGGAGGCGCCAATCCAGGGCCGTGGCGGCTTGGGCGGCCTGGAAGTGCTTGCGGAACTTGGGTAGCACAGCCTGAATGCGGTCAATGAACTGCACCACGTCCTGTTGCTGGAGCCGCTGGATGTGGCCGAAATACCGGTCTTCCAGCCGATCCAGGGTGCCGTCCTTGGCTACCCGGCCTAGATAGGCTTCCGCCTTGGCGATTAGCTCCGGATCGGTCTGCCGGGGGAATATCCAGGAAATGGGCTGTTCCCGGCCCATGTCCAGCTGGGAGACCAGCTGGGGATAGTAGTTCTGGGCCACGTCCAGCACCGGGGCGTCGGTGAGGGCCAGACCCACCCGCTTTTCCGCCACAGCCTGGAGCAGATCCAGGTCGCTCCATTCCGGATGTTCCTGAACCACCAGGGGCGGATTGAGGGCCGGAATGGCGGCGAGAATTTCCGCGTGGCGGGCCCGGGCCACCACATGGACGGTGGCGCCAGCCAGCTGGGACAGGTCGGTGATGGGCCGGGCGGATTCATGCTGCACCAGCACGTGGCCGCTCTGATAAAAGGGCGTGGTGGCCTGGAAGTCCTGATCGTCCGCCCGCTCCCGGGTGAGCCAGGCGGCCCCCACATGGCCCCGACCCTCCGCCAGGGCCTGACGCACCTCCCGGTAGTTGCCCACCACCAGGAACCGGGCCCGCACCCCCATTTCCCGAGCTAGCCCCGCCGCCAGGTCGTGTTCAAAGCCGCTTTCCCGGCCCTGGTCGTCCTTGGCGTAGGTGAGGGGCCCGGCGCAGGTCACTACCACCAGCTCATCCCCCGCCTGCCAGGGACGCACCTTCCCACTGTCGCAGGACTGGAGCAGACAGGCCAGGGGCAACAGCAGGGTGGGCAACCAGCGGGAAAGGCGGGCGGGCAGGGGCAGAATGATGGTTTTCCGGGCAACAAAGCCTGGGATTCTGCCACGCCCCGGCCTCGCGTCAAAATCCGGGATCGGGTAGAATCAGCCCCCTTGCAGAGCATCCGCTCCCGGCCCGGTTTCTCCAGGCCCCGGCTGCTCTTCCGGTGGGGTACCGAAGTGGCCATAACGGCGCTGACTCGAAATCAGATGGTCAGGGTAACCTGGCACGCGGGTTCGAATCCCGCCCCCACCGCCAAATCTTTTTGTTTTCCCCTGGTTTGTGTTGTCGGGTCCCGCCTATTTAGGCGGGCAGGGGGGCGTTTGCCCGTCCGGTCCTGGGGAACAGCTCGTTCTCCGTTGGCCTTTTCTCAACCCCTGCTGGGGCCCAGCTTCCGGGCGGGGGGCGCAGCTCATGGCTGAAACGCCTGCCGCTACCCCGGGCTTCTGCCTGGCTTGTCGCCACTTTTTCATTACCCATCGTCTGCCCCAAGCCTACGGCTGCCGGGTGCTGGGCTTTAAAAGCCCGGTCCTGCCCTGTGTGGCGGTGCGCCGTTCTTCGGGCCGGGACTGCCTTTATTTCCAGGATAAGGCGGGGGGCTGAAAGGCGGAAAACGCCCGTCTTTCGGGCGGTCCGTCATATGCCTGATTCCCCGGGAAAAGGGCCGGGTTATCCACAGGCTTGTCCCGGGTTTTTGTGGACGATCCACCGGGGGCGGTAAGGGCCTTAAACGGCGGCGAGCACGGGGAGCGAAAATCCCGGGGCGTTTTGCCGGGGCGGACCGGGGTAACGGTGACCGCAATAACTGCAGCCAAGGTTTCGGATGCTTCCCGTAATCGATCCTAGCCTAGTCCGGAAAGACCCAGAAAATCGCCTCGGAAACGGCCTTGAAAATACCCCCGGAAGCCCAGAAGCCCAGAAGCCCAGAAGCCCAGAAGCCCAGAAGCCTTCAGCCCTCGTTGGCGATGCCCGCCAGTACCTGGCCCACCGGGCCCGCTTGGGTGGCGGACTGGCAATGGCGGGTCTGGTCGTCGAAAAAGAAATCCGGCTCGAACTGGGCCAGGAAGGGGCCTTTTTCCAGGCCGCCAAGGAACATGGCCTCATCCACGCTGATATTCCAGCCCATGAGGGTGCGGATGGCCCGCTCGTGGGCCGGGGCGCTGCGGGCCGTGACCAGGGCGGTGCGGATGCGGATGGGGCTGTCGGCGGTGCTTTGCTGGAGCTTGTGCAGGGCTTCCAGCAAAGGCTTGAAGGGGCCCGGGGGCAGGGGCTGGAGGGCATGGTCCCGCTCATGCTCGGTGAAGGCGGGCAGGCCCTGGGTCTGGTAAATCCGTTCCGCCTGGTCGGAAAAAAGCACCGCGTCCCCGTCGAAGGCAATGCGGATTTCCTGGGAATGGCGGTTGGCTTCCACCGCCGAGGTGGCGAACACCCGGGCCGCCGGATGGCCCTCCGCCAGGGCATTGCGCACGTCCGCCTCGTGGGCGGAGAGGAACAGGTGGGCGCCCAGGGGGGCCAGATAGGGGTTGGCCGGGCGGCCCCGGGTGAAGACCCCCCGGGTCAGGTCCAGACCGTGGCTTTCCGCCGAGCGGAACACCCGCAGGCCGGACACCGGGTCGTTGCGGGAGACGATGACGACTTCTACCTGGCGCCGGTCCGGGCGATTCAAGGCCAGGAGTTTTTTCACCAGGGGAAAGGCGCAGCCCGGCTTGGCCGGGGTGTCCAGCCGTTCCAGTTGCAGCTTCATGTAGGCGGTGTCGTCCTGGGCCTCAAAGACCCGGTTTTCCTCCTCAAAGTCGAATAGGGCCCGGGCGGAAAGGGCGACCACCAGTTGATGATTCAGGTTGGCAGGCATGGGGCCATTCTAGCAAGGCTAGGGCGAGGATGGCGGCAACGGGCTGGGGATGGCTAAGGGGCGGGCTTTTGCGGAGGTGCCGGGCGGAGCGCCTTATTTTTCGCCACTTTTGCCAGGGGGCTGAGCTAGATTGGCTGACCACGCCCTTTCCCACCCTGTTTAAAAAACGGGCGCCCTGTCATAGCCCAGTAAAAAGGGGGGCTGGGGGGACTTATCCACAGACTTGTCCAGGATTTCGGTGGAAAGGCGGGGGGGGGGCTTCCCCCGGGGGGGGGTTAAGGGCCGGACCTGGCTGCCGTAGCGGGGCCGCCTGGGGATTTGAAAAAGTCGATAAAGGCCCGCAGGGGCGGGGGCAGCTGGCGGTGACTGGCGTAGTAAATGCAGGGGGCAGGCTGGGGCGGACACCAGTCATCCAGCACACTTTCCAAACGGCCTTCGGCCAGGGGGCCCTGGGCGTAGTCGGCAAATATCCAGGCGCAGCCCCCTTCTCCCAAAGCAGCGTCCACTTCTAGCCAGGGGTCGTTGGTCACTAGGCTGCCGCCCGGGGCCAGGGTATAGCGCTCCTCGTTACGGCTGAATTCCCAGTTGTAGAGGCTGCCGTTGGGAAAGCGGTGGCCGATGCGGCGATGCTTGGCCAGGTCCCGGGGATGGGCCGGGTAGCCCCAGCGGGCCCAATAGGCGGGCGTCGCCACGACCTGCCGCTGGCGGGGCAGGGGGAGGGGAACCGCCACCATGTCCGTCGCCAGATCTTCCCCGAAGCGGATTCCGGCATCGTAGCCCTGGCCCAGTACGTCTACCAGGGCGTCGTCTGCGGTGATTTCTAGGGCGATGTCCGGGTAGGTGCGGAGAAATTCCCCCATCCGGGGCGCCAGCAGCAGATGCACCACGGGCAGGGGGGCGTTGAGGCGCAGGCGTCCGGCGGGATGGTCCTTGAGCCGGTTCAGGCTTTCCAGGGCGGCACTGACCCCGGCCAGGGCTGGTGCCAGGTCCGCCAGCAACAGTTCTCCGGCCTGGGTCAGGGTGACGCTGCGGGTAGTGCGGTGCAGCAGGCGCACCCCTAGCTGTTCTTCCAGACGGCGCAGGGTCTGGCTCAGTAGCGCAGGGGAAACGCCCCTTTCCCGGGCAGCGCCGCGAAAACTGCGATGCCGGGCTACGGCGGCGAAGGCGTCCAGATCGGTAAGGGAGGGAGGCATTGTTTTATGGTGAAAACAAACAGTTAAGCATTATTTATCTTATCAAGGTAATCCGGTTTTTTCATACTGGGGGCTCTGTCGGATGGGGGGAATGTCTCCATTCCGACCATCGTTTATCCAAGCCCATTGATGGAGATGAAATATGACGAGTCAAGAACAGCTTCCCCAAACCAATCCTTCTGGCGTGGAACCGACGCCTGGGGGCCGCGTACCCGTCGCCCTAGTGACCGGCGCTTCCCGGGGCATCGGGGCGGAAGTGGCCCGGCGCCTAGCCCGGGAGGGTTTCCGGGTGGTGGTGAATTACGCCGGGCGGCGGGATCAGGCAGAGCAGGTGGTGGGTGAGGTGGTCGCTGCCGGTGGGCAGGCCTGGGCCTGGGCGGCGGATGTGGCGGATGAAGGGGCCGTGGCCGGATTATTTAAGGAAATCCTGGCACGGGAAGGGGGACTGGCGGCGGTGGTGCATAGCGCGGGCATCATGCCCTATGCCCCCATTGTTCCGGAGAGCGTGGTTGATTTTGATCGGGTGATTGCCACCAATCTGCGGGGTGCCTTTCTGGTGTTGGCCCAGGCGGCCCGCCATCTGGGTTCCGGGGGCCGGATCGTAGCCCTTTCCACCAGCGTCATTGTCAAGAGCTTTCCCAGCTACGGGCCCTACATTGCTTCCAAGGCCGGAGTGGAAGGCTTGATCCGGGTGCTGGCCAACGAACTGCGGGGACGGAATATCACGGTCAATGGGGTGGCGCCCGGGCCGGTGGAGACGGAGCTTTTTCTCCAGGGCAAGAGCGAAGAGCAGATTGCCCAGTTGGCCAAAGTGCCGCCCCTGGAGCGCTTGGGGCGTCCGGAAGATATTGCTGGGGTGGTGGCTTTTCTGTTGGGGAAAGACGGCGGCTGGATCAATGGCCAGGTGCTAAGGGCCAACGGAGGATTTGCCTGAGAGCGAAGACGCTGGAAACGGAGCGGAACGGCGGTGACTAGACCAAAAAGGTAGGGCAGGGGGCGCGGGTCTGGGCCTGGGCAGGCCTAGTGGTGGATGCGGGTAAGGAAACGGTCGCAGCCTGTGGGCTGGGAGAGGAGGACCAGGAGTTCGGCGATGCTCAGACGGCCTTCCTGCTCGCCACGCAGAATACTTTCGATCAGCGCTTCCAGTCGTTCCATGGTTTCGTTGTTCATGGTGCTCTCCCCGGACTGCTTTGTGTTGTAAGCCGTTTACGGTTGCCGGGGAGAGAACTTGAAGTTATTTTTCAAAACAAATTATAAGTATTTGTTTTGTATTAAATTTACTTACATTCCTGGCAGGGGGTGACCACCGGGGTCCGGCTCGGCCAGAGGCGCACGGCCAGGGCGCCCAGGGCTGCCAGGGTGGTGAGGGCGCTTACCCCGGTCCAGCCTGCGGCGGCCAGGAGCCAGCTGCCCAGGGTGGAACCCAGGGCCATGCCGATAAACATGCCCACCATGAGCAGGGCGTTGAGGCGGCTGCGGGCGGCGGGTTCCAGGCTATACACCTGGGTCTGGTGGGCGATCAGGGAGACCTGGACGCCCAGGTCGAAGACCAGGGTGACGCCAGCCAGCAGGGCCAGTTGGGCCGGGACGCTGCCCAGGGGCAGGAGAAACTGGGCGGCGAAGGCCAGGGCGGTAAGGCTGATACCCAGGCGGGCGACCCGTTCCGGCCCGGTTTTGTCCGCCAGCCGTCCTGCCAGGGGGGCGGCCAGGGCCCCCACCGCGCCGGCCAGGCCGAAGGCGCCGGCCACGCCGCTGCCCAGGTGGAAGGGGGCGCCGTGGAGCATCAGGGCCAGGGTGGACCAGAAGGCGCTGAAGCCCACGGATTGGAGCCCCTGGGCCAGGGCGGCGCGGCGCAGGGAGGGATGACGGCGCCAGAGCCCGGCCAGGGAGCCCATGAGGGCGCCGTAGGAGAGGCGGGAATCGGGGCGAAAGCGGGGCAGGCCCCGGGCCGCCACCAAGCCGAAGACCACGATCATGACCGCCGCGCAGGCAAAGGTGGCGCGCCAGCCCCAGTGTTGGGCGATGAGGCCGCTCACCACCCGGGACAGGATGATGCCCAGGAGCAGGCCGGTCATCACTGTGCCCACCACCCGGCCGCGCCGGGCGTTGTCCGCCAGGGTGGCGGCGGCGGGCACGATGTCCTGGGCCAGGGTGGCAGTGAGGCCGATGGCCAGGCTGGAAGCCAGCAGGGCTGCCAATCCCGGGGCCAGGGCGCCGAGCCCCAGGGCCAGGGCCAGGAGGGCGGATTTGACCAGGATGATGGTGCGCCGGTCGTACCGATCCCCCAGGGGGGCGAGGAACAGGATGCCCAGGGCGTAGCCCAGCTGGGTCAGGGTGGGCACCAGGCCCATGGCCCGGTCCGGCAGATGGAGGTCCGCCCCCATAATGCCCAGCATGGGCTGGTTGTAATAGAGGGAAGCCACGGACATCCCGGCGCCGCAGGCCATGAGCAGAAGCAGGGTCGGGGAGAGGGTGGGGGCATTATGCGTATTTTGAATGGTAGCCATGGAGTTTCTCCTGGAAGTTTCCCGGTTGGGGTTGGGAATGGACGCCATTTTCCGCAGATTTCTCGGGGCTGGTAGGGGCAGGGAAAACAGATCTATTATTCGTGCTACGTATAGCAGGACGGTTCGGCCCCGTGGCAGGGGCGGCGCCCGGGAGATATACCGCCGGGCGGCACGGGAGGCGGGGCCCTCGGGCCACGCCTCCCAGGCTCAGGCGCCCAGGCTCAGGCGCCCAGGCTCAGGCGCCCAGGCTCAGGCGCCCAGGCTCAGGCGCCCAGGCTCAGGCGCCCAGGCTCAGGCGCCCAGGCCCAGATGCCGGGCCCCGTAGCCTCCCGGGCCTGGGGGCCGGGGGTTCCCCCTGCTTGTCCTGATTTCTTCCCCTCCGGGGGCCAATTTTTGGAGTGCCCATGGCTGAAGCGCCCCTACATACCCCCTTTCCTCCGGGCTTGGACCGGTTGGAACTGTTGCAGACCTTTGTGCGCATTGTGGAGGCGGGCAGCCTGTCGGCGGCAGCGGCCCAGCTGGGCATTACCCAGCCCACCATCAGCCGCCGGCTCCAGGCCCTGGAGCGGTCCCTGGGCCTGCTCCTGCTTCAGCGCACCACCCACCTCATGCGTTTGACCTTGGACGGAGAGCGTTGTTACGAGCAGGCCCGTACTCTGCTGGAACGCTGGGCCGTCTTCGAATCCGAGCTGCGGGGCGCCCAGGAGGTGCCGGAAGGAATTTTGCGGGTGGTGGTGCCCCACGCCTTTGGTCAGGAACTCCTGGTAAAGCCCCTGGCGGCCTATTTGGAACGCCATCCCCAAGTGGCCGTGGAATGGCTGCTCCACGACGATCAGGCCGTCCAGGACTACATTGCGGCGGGTATCGACTGCGCCATTCAATTGGGAAAAGTGGTGGACCCCAGCCTGGTTTGCCTGCCCCTTTCCCAGGTGCCCCGTATTTTCTTTGCCGCCCCCTCCCTGGTGGCGGACGGTCTGCCGGACAGCCCGGAGGCCCTGGCCCGCTTGCCCTGGCTGGCTTTGCGCACCTTTTACCGCAACGAGGTGAGCCTGACCCATCGGACCACGGGGGAAGTGTGCAAGCTGTCCCTGCGCCCCCGCTTCAGTACGGACAGCCTCTATGCCCTGCGTAGCGCCGCCCTGCGCGGGCTGGGGGTGGGCCTGGGTTCCCTGTGGGCGGTCCAGGACGATTTGCTGGCCGGGCGTTTGGTCCAGTTGGCGCCGGAATGGCAGGCCCCCACGTTGCCGGTCAATCTGATCTACCCCTACGCCTCCTTCTACCCAGCCCGGCTGCGGGCCTTCATTAACATCATGCGGGACGCCATGCCGGCGGTGATGCTGGAAGCGGAAGAAGGAACCCCGCCCAGGCCGGGTTGAGCCTGGGCAGGTTGGCCAGAAAGAAGCTTTTTCCCCTGGGGGGCGGCGGGACGGGGATTCGGGGCGGGGAAGGCGGACCTAAGAGGAAAAGGCGGGCCAGTGCGTGGAAGTCGGGCCAAAGCGGAGAATGGGGTTCGGCGCGGAGAAACTGGGCCCCAGTCGTTGGCCCGGCTTCTCCGACCCTCAGTCGTCGCTCCGGAGAAGCCGACCCGACGCCAGGGCTCGCCCCGGTTCCTAAGCAAGCCCCGGCTTCCCTCCCCGCCCCTGGTGCCGTCCTTAGGTGTTTTCCAGGGCCACGGTGCGGAAATCCAGGGCTTTAAACTCTTCCCGCAGGTCCATGCCGAACTCGGCCATCATGTCGTCCTCCGCGTCGTGGTACCAGTGGGTGACGATGCGGGTGCCGTTGCTGGCGTTGCTGTGGAGCAGGGAAAAGAGGGCGCGGATGAGCTTGGTGCTGGAGCTGTTGAAATAGGTGAGGTGGAAGTGCATTTCCACCGGCTGGCCCGGGGGCACCTGGGTCAGGTAGCTTTCCAGGCTGGCCCGGATGGGGCCGTAAAAGCTGATGGCGTTTTCCGGGTAGGACTCCCCCTTGATGCGCAGGTAGTTGTCAGCGAAGCGAAAATCCACCTCCGGGGTTTCGTTGGTGGGGGGAATGTAGAGATGCTGTTCCATGGTCTGCTGGTCCTTTCTCAAATCACGGCGCGCAGATAAAGCTCCGCCACGCCATCGTCCCGTTCGGACGAATAAACGATCTGGTATTCGATGGGTTCGCTGGATTCCCGGGCCACGGTGAGAAAGCCCAGGCCGGCGCCCTTGCTGATGTCGTCTTCCGTTTCGTGGGCGTCGTTGCGCAGCTGTTCCCGGTAGGCGGTCTTGATTTCTTCCAGGCTCATGCGGCGCAGGGGGTCCAGCTTGGCCCGCAGCCGATCCACATGGTCCAGCTTCACCGGGTTGCCGCAGATGACGTAAAACTTGCCGCCGAATTCCCCCACCGCCAGGGCCCCCACCTTGGCCCCGTCTTCCCCGTTTTCAGCGGCGTAATGGATGATGTTCTGGGCCATTTCCACAAAGGCGGAAAAGACCTTGCGGCGCGCCGTGTTGGGGGCTCCCACGCTGTCCAGGCGCTGCTTTAGGGCGTCGCTCATGGTGCCCACCACATTCTGGGAAAATTCCCCGCTGTAGTAGAAGAGAATGCCGTTCTGGATGGCCCGCTGGCAGAAGTCGTTAAAAACGTCCAGTTTCATCAGGGATTTTCCTTTTTCCACTTGTTCCATGAAGCCCGTTCCTTTCACACCCGGAATCCCAGGGCGCTTACGTCGTCCCGGCGGCTTTCCGCCCCCTGGTAGGCGAGCAGGGCGGCCAACAGGGCCTGGCGCTGCTCGGGCATGGGCAGTTCCCGCATTTCCGCCAGGGTGGCGCAAAGACGGCGCTTGCCGAAGGCGATGCGCCGTTCTCCCCCCAGTTGATCCACGTAGCCGTCGGAGAAGAAATAGACCGCCGTGCCTTCTTCCAGCACCCGGCTCTGGTTTTCCCAGCGCTGGTCCAGGGGGGTGGTGGCGTAACCCACCCCGGCCCGGTCCCCATTCACGATTTCCACTTCCTCCTGGTCCGGGGCCAGGAGCAGCATGGCCATGTGGGCCCCGGCGAAGGTGATGCGCCGGGTGGCCCGGTCATACCAGCAGAAGGCCGCATCCATGCCGTCGTCCGAGCCGGTTTCCGTTTCTTCCCGTTCTTCTTCGGCGCTGTGATCCACTTGGCCCAGGGCCTTTTTCACCCGCCGGTTGAGGGCGGCCAGCACGGCCCCCGGGTTTTGGCAGCTTTCTTCCGTGAGGGTGGTTTGCAGGAAGGAGGTCATGATCAGGGTCATGAAAGCCCCGGGGACTCCGTGGCCGGTGCAGTCGAAGAGGGCGGCGAAAAAGCCTTCTTCCCGGGGCAGAAAGTAGAAGTAGTCGCCGGACACCACGTCCCGGGGCTCCCACAGGAGAAAGTGGTCGGGCAGTTCCTGGCGCAGGGCTTCCCGGGAGGCTCTGCCCAGGGATTTCTGAATAATGCTGGCGTAGCCGATGGATTCCATCACCAGCCGGTTCTTTTCCGCCTGCATGTCCGCGATGGTGCGCACCAGATCCAGGCCGATGCCCATGCCTGCGTAGCGGCCCCCCTGGGTGATGATGAAGCCGTCCGCCAGGGTCTTGGTGCCGTTTTCCAGGGCCCGGAAGGACAGGTCCTGAATGGAGGTATCCCCTTCCACCACCAGGGGGCACTTGTCCATGAAGGCGATGCAGCTCTTTTTTAGGAACAGTTCCCGGTGAAAGGGACGGGCCATGCTCTGCATGAAAATGTTCCGGTTAATGAGGCCGATGGGCACCCCGTCTTCCACCACGGGCAGGCCGATCAAAGCGGGCCGGGTTTCAAAAATGCGGAAGACGCTTTCATTGGTGTCGTCCGGGGCGGCGGCGGGCACTTCCACCAGCAGGCTTTCCGTCAGGTGGCGGGCGTGGCCCGGGCGGGGCCCCCGGGGGGCGGGGGCGAGGGACAGTTGGGCAGGACTCATGAGGTGTCTCCGTGGGTGTAAGGGCCCCGTCCCTTGGGGCGGGCGGCCCGGCAATGGCTGAAAAAGAAAAAAGGGAGTGGGGCGGGGGTTAGCCCGGTGGCGGGGCGGTCATGGTTCCCCCACCTCGATCCGGTTGCGGCCGCCCCCCTTGGCGGCGTAAAGGGCCTGGTCCAGGCGCTGGAAAGCCGGGGTGTAGTCCTCCCCCATCTGGCCCAGGGTGACCCCCAGGCTGATGGTGACGGAGAGCAGGTGGTCGCCGCATTCAAAGGGACTGTCGGCCACGGCCCGGCGTACCCGTTCCGCCGCCGCCCGGGCCTGGATCAGGGAGGGCTGGCGCAGGACCAGGAGAAATTCCTCCCCGCCAAAGCGGCCCAGCAGATCGTCCGGCGCCAGCTGTTCCTGGACCCGTTCTCCCAGGCCCCGGAGCAGCAGGTCCCCGGCCAGATGGCCGTAGGTGTCATTCACCGCCTTGAAATGGTCGATATCCAGGAGAATCAGGGCGCAGCTGCCGGCGGCCAGGGCCTCGTCCAGGCGCAGGCGGATAGCCCCCTTGTTGAGCAGGCCGGTGAGGGGATCGTGTTCCGCCTGGTAGGCCAGGGTGCTGGTGGCCTGTTCCAGACGCCGGTTGAGCCGGTTCATTTCCTTTTCCCGCCGGTCGGAAATCTTGATCAGCTGGCGGGTTTCCCGCAGCAGCTTTTCGTAGCCCTGGAGCAGCAGGGGCAGGGCCGCCAAGCGGGTGGCCTCATCCCCCTCGTTCTGGGCGGCCCGGCTGGCCGCCACCAGGGCTTCTTCTTCCCCGAAGAGATTGAATTCCCCGCTCATGGCTTGCTCCGGGCCTGGCAATCCAGGTGGTGGAATTCGGCAGCCAGATCCTGCTGAAATTCCAGACTCATTTCATCTTCCGGGTCGTAATGCCAGACCACCTGGACCCCGTTTTCCCGGGCTGCCGCCTGATCCAGCAGGGAAAAAAGGTCGAACAACACCTTGGTGCTGGAACTGTTGAAATAGGCCAGGTCGATATGGACTTCCAGGGGATGGCCATCCCGCTGCTGCAAGTAGCGCCGGGTGGCGGCCAGCAGGGGACCGAAAAATGCGGCGGCGTTTTCCGGGTAGGCTTCTCCAGCCAGGGAGAGGCGGTGGGCGTCAAAACGGAAATCCACTTCCGGCGTATCGCGGCCGGCAGGGATATAAAGGTTGTCCATGGATGGGGGGTTCGCTAATGCTGGGGACCTGGAACCGGAGTATGGGGGCGACCTATTACGTTTGTATGAAGGCCATGTGACGTGGTGCCGGGTCATAAAAAAACCCGGGAAAATCCCGGGTTTTTGGGGGGCAGCGCCGTCAGTGTTCGCCGCCGCCGTGGCCGCCAGCGGTGAAGGGGGGCTTGGCGAACCAGACCACCGGGAGCAGGCAGAGGAAAAGCACGGCGGAGAGCCAGAAAAATTCGTTGGCCCCCAGCATGGAAGACTGGCTGGCCAATAGCCGTTCCAGCATGCCCCGGGATTGGTCCGGATTGAGGCCCAGGCCGTTGAGCTGGTCCAGGGTCTGGGTCACCGTGGGGGAATAGGCGGTGAGATGCTCTTCCAGGCGCACGTGGTGCAGGCTGTCCCGCCGGTCCCAGAGGGTGGTGGAAAGGGAGGTGCCGAAGCTGCCGGCGACGATACGCATGAAATTGGAGAGCCCGGAAGCGTTGGCTACCTGGTCCGTATGCAGTCCGGAGAGGGTGATGCCCACCAGGGGAATGAAGAACAGGGCCATGCCCGCCCCGTTGATAATCTGGGGCAGCACGATAGTGGCCACGTCCGCCTGGCTGTTGAAGCAGGCCCGCATGTAGCTCACCACCCCCAGAATAATGAAGGCCAGGGAGGCGTAGATGCGGGGATCCACCTTATGCATGGTTTTGCCGACCACCGGGGAGAGGAGCACGGAGAGCAGGCCCACCGGGGCGGTGACCAGCCCGGCCCAGGTGGCCGTATAGCCCATCTGGGTTTGCAGCCAGAGGGGCATGACCACCACGCCGCCGAAAAAGACCCCGTAGCCCAGACTGGTGCCCACGGCCCCCACGGTGAAATTGGCCCCCTTGAAGAGGGACAAATCCACAATGGGGTGCTTTTCCGTCAGCTCCCAGATGAGGAAGTAGGCGAAGCCCAGCACGGTCACCACCGCCAGGGTGATGATGGCCGGAGATTCAAACCAGTCCAGCTCCTTGCCCTTGTCCAGGAGGATTTGCAGGGCCCCCACCCAGACCATGAGCAGGGCCAGCCCCACCCCGTCGATGGGCAGCTTGCGGGTGGCGGTTTCCTTGCCCTTGAGTACCCGCCAGGTGACGTAGCAGGCGATCAGGCCCACCGGGGCGTTGATGTAGAAAATCCAGGGCCAGCTCCAGTTATCCGAAATCCAGCCCCCCAGGATGGGGCCGCAGATGGGCGCCACCACGGTGGTCATGGACCACAGGGCCAGGGCGGTGCCCCGCTTCTGGGGCGGATAACAGGCCAGGAGCAAGGCCTGGGAGAGGGGAATCATGGGCCCGGCCACGGCGCCCTGGATAATCCGGGCCGCCACCAGCAGCCCCAGGCTGGAAGCCAGGCCGCAGAGAATGGAGGCGACGACGAAGCCCAGGGTGGCGTAGAGGAACAGGCGCACCTGACCGATACGCTGGGCCAGCCAACCGGTGAGGGGCACGGCAATGGCGTTGGCCACGCCGAAGGAGGTGATGACCCAGGTGCCCTGGTTGGCGCTCACCCCCAGGTCCCCGGCGATGGAGGGAATGGACACATTGGCAATGGTGGTGTCCAGCACCTGCATGAAGGTGGCCAGGGACAGGGCAATGGTGGCCAGCACCAGGGCCATGCCCTGGAGAGGCGCCAGGGGCTGGGGGGCTTGAGGGGCGGTCATGGCGGGGCCGATCAGGCGTGGGGCTGGGCCCCGGGGGCTTTGGCCTTGGGCTTGGTCCCCACATTGGCGGCGATGATGGCCTGGATACGGGCATCCGCCTCCTTCAGCTGGGTGTCGTACACCGAGGTGGCGTACGCGCTTTCGCTGCGGGGGGCCTGGGCCACGGGGGCGCCGGAATCATCCCGGGTATCCACTTCCGCTTCCATGGAGAGGCCTACCCGCAGGGGATGTTGCTGCAATTCCTTGGCATCCAGGGAAACCCGCACCGGCACCCGTTGCACCACCTTAATCCAGTTCCCCGTGGCGTTCTGGGCCGGGAGCAGGGCGAAGGCGGCACCCGTGCCGGCCCCCAGACCCACCACCTTGCCGTGGTAGCTGACCTTGCCGCCGTAGATGTCGGCGGACAGGGTCACGGGTTGGCCGATGCGCATCTGGCGCAGCTGTACTTCCTTGAAATTGGCGTCCACCCACAGGTGTTCCAGGGGCACGATGGCCAGCAGGGGGGTGCCCGGGGACACCCGTTGGCCCACCTGCACGGCCCGCCGGGCCACCTGGCCGGTCACCGGGGCGGGGATGAGGGTGCGGTGGTAGGCCAGATAGGCTTCTTCAAAGTGGGCGGCGGCCTTGGCCACCGTGGGGTGGGTGGCGATCTTGGTGTTGTCCACCTGGGCCTGGTTGGCCGCCAGTGCTTCCTGGGCGGCGGCCAGGGCGGCGGCGGCGCTTTTCACCTGATCCTTGGCGTGGGCCAGTTCTTCCCCGGAGATGGCGCCGCTGGTGCCCAGCTTGTCCCGCCGTCCCAGGTCGGCCTGGGCCTTGTCCAGATCGGCTTGGCGCTGGGCCACATTGGCTTCTAGCTGGCTAGTGTTGGCGTAGAGGCCGCGCACGTCCCGCACCGCCTGGGCCAGTTGGGATTCGGCCTGATCCATGGCCACCTTGGTGTCCGCCGGGTCCAGCTTAATCACCGCTTGGCCCGCTTCCACCCGGTCCGTATCGTCCGCGTTAATGGACACCACGGTGCCCGCCACCTGGGGCGTGAGCTGGATCAGGTTGCCCGCCACATAGGCGTCATCGGTGGATTCGAAATGCCGGCCGTACAGGCCCCAGTAGGCGCCGTAGGCCACGGCCACCAGGGCGGCGGCGCTGGTTAGGGAAATGAGCAGGCGGCGGCGCCGAGCCTGGTCGGGGGCAACGGGAGCAGAGGTATTTTGATTGGCTTCCATGGGAGTTCTCTGTGGGGCTGGGGATAGGGGGATGTTTTAGGATTGGGGCCGGGCCTGATAGCCGCCGCCCAGGGCCCGAATTAGGGCTACGGCGGTGTCTGCCCGGCGGGCCTGGAGTTCAGCCTGGAGGCGGCGCTGGGCCAGAACCTGGCTTTCGGCGGAGAGCACGGTGAGGTAGCTCACCAGTCCTTGGCCGTAGCGCTGCTGGGCGGCGCTGTAGGCCTGTTCGGCGGCGGAGAGGGCCTGGGCTTGCTCCGTCAGCTGGCGTTCCACGGATTGCCAGGTGCTGACCTGATCTGCCACGTCCCGCACCGCATCCAGAAGGGTCTGGTTGTACTGGGCCACGGCGGCGTCGTATTCCCCGTTTTTCAGGGCCAGGTTGCTGCGCAGGCGGCCGCCATCAAAGATGGGCAGGCTGATGGCCGGGCCAAAGGTGCCCGACTTATTCACCCCGTGGAGCAGATTGCCCAGGCCGATGCTCTGGAAGCCAGCGAAGGCGGCCAGATTTACGTTGGGATAGAAGGCGGCCTTGGCCCCGGCGATGTCCTTGGTGGCCGCTTCCACCCGCCAGCGTTGGGCGGTGAGATCGGGGCGGCGGCCCAGGAGTTCGGCGGGCAGATCGGCGGGCAGGGCCAGGGGGGCGGCGGGGGCCAGCTTGGGCCGTTGCAGGCTCAAGCCCCGGTCCGGACCGGCGCCGGTGAGGGCGGCCAGCTGATGGCGCAGCAGGTCGATGCTTTCCTTTATGGATTCCACGTCCGTCTTGGCGGCGGGCACGGAGCCTTCGGATTGCTTCAGTTCAATGCTGGAATCCAGCCCGGCGGCGTAGCGCTGGCGGGTCAGTTCCAGGATTTTTTCCCGCTGGGCCAGGGTGCGCTGGGCCACGTCCAGGAGGTGATATTGCCGGTCCAGCTGGATATAGCTGCGGGTTACCGCCACCGCCAGCATCAGCCGGGTGGCGGCGCTTTCCGCCTCGGCGGCCTTGGCCTGGGAGATGGCGGCGGCAATGCCCGCCTTGTTGCGGCCCCAGAAATCCAGCTCGTAGGAGAAGTCCAGGCCCAGCTGGCCCACGTTATAGGTGGCGCCGCCGTAGGGCGGGGGAATCAGATAGCCCTCGGGAAAGTGTTCCCGCTGGATATTGGAACTGGCATTGACCTGTACCCCTTCACTGCTCTCGGCCAGGCCGATATAGGCCTTGGCCTGGGCGAAGCGGGCCTGGGCCAGGGTCAGATTGGGGCTGCCCGCCAGGGCTTCCGCCACCAGCCGGTCCAGCTGGGGGTCCCCCAGACTGTGCCACCAGGTATCCCGGGGCCAGGCGTCATGGCGAACCGGCGCCTGGGCCAGGGTGGCCCGGGTTTCCAGTTCCTGGCCATTCAGGAGTTGGGCCGTGGGTTTCAGGTCACTAGCGCAACCGGCCAGGAGCAGGGCCAGGGCGGCGCCGGACAGGCAGCCGAGGCGTCGCTTAGGAATTGGGGTCATGGGGGAGTTCTCCGTTGGCAGCCGCTGCCCCGTTGGCCAGCATACGGCGCAGGAAGTTCCGGAACAGGTCCAGTTCTTCGGCGCTGAAGCCTTGTAGATGCAGGCTGAGGACGCGGATGATTTTATTGACCAGGGCCGGGTAGATGTCCCGTCCGGCCTGGGTGAGTTTGAGGTGAATGACGCGCCGATCCGTGGCGCTCCGTTCCCGGGCGATGATGCCTTTTTCTTCCAGGCGATCCAGCATCCGGGTCATGGAGCCGGTGTCGTAGTTCATGCAACGGCACAGGTCTGCCGCCGTCTTGGCCCGGCCGTGGGCCAGGGACATGAGGATGGGCAGCTGGGCACCGGTCATCCCCAGATCGGCCATTTCTGCATCCATGCCCTGCACCAGCCGGTTTTTCACCGAGCTGAGGAGGTAGCCGATGCTGTCGTCCAGGGTATAGGTTTCGGGGGTATAGAGGGGTTCGCTGTCGGGCATGGGGAAAAATGTCAGCCGGATATCTGTCTCGGCATTTACTGTTATGGCAGTAATTATTTGCTGCCTGGGCAGTGATTGTCAAGGGGCGATCTGGAAAAATATGGCGGGGGCGGTGGGCGCTCCGGCGACCGTGGGACGCCAAGCTTCCGCCTAGCCCCGCTTTAGCCCCGCCCCAGGGCTATGGAGGCGTCGGGCCATCCTGGCCGTAGGGGGCGGGGCCTTTCCCCCGAACCGGTTCTTCGGGAGAATAGGGGGCTGGCCCAGCCTTGGGCGTTTGGAGTCTGTCATGTCCCAGTCCGTCACCGTTAATCCTGAAGATCCTTCCCTGCCCGTGTGGCGCCGGGATGACGGCAGCCCCGTGTCGTGCACGGAAAAGGTGAAGGTGCTTAACGAAAACTTCCGGGAATTGCGCCAGATGGCCCAGGATGCCCTGGAGGACGGCCTGCTCATGGGCTGTAGCGAAGATCAGCTGCGTCAGGCCCTGACGGAAATGGTCCAGGCCCTGGAGAATCCCTACCAGTCTTGAAGCACGGGAACGCCGTTTCAGGCCGCCAGCAGTCGGGAATTGGCGGGCAGCAGGGCGGCGAGAAATTCCATCTGATCCGCCAGAATGCGCCGGTTGGCCAGAATCAGCCCCTCATGGATGGAGGGGGCATAGGGCACATAGAGTAAATCCATGCCCGCCTGTTCCGGCGTGCGGGCGCCTTTCCGGTTGTTACAGCGAAAACAGGCGGTGGTGCAGTTGTTCCAACTGTCCCGCCCGCCTAAGGCCAGGGGCAGGATGTGATCCCGGGTCAGGTCGCTGCTGCTGAAGTGTTTGCCGCAGTAGGCGCAGGTCTGCCGGTCTCGGTGAAACAGGGCGGCGTTGGTCAGTGCGATGGTCTGGAAGCGCCAGGCCAGGGGATTACGCCCCCGCAGGGCAACAATGCTGCTGATGGTAATGGCGGAGGGCAGGCCGGTGTGCCGGTTGCGGCCCCCGTGGAAGGTGAAGTGAAAATCCCCCAGCTGGCGGGCCACCCGCCCAGCGCATTGATGCACAACCGCCTCCTGCCAGGTGAGCCAGGCGTAGGGATAGCCGGAGACATCCAGGGCCAGGATCAGGCGGTCCATGGTTGGCCTCCCGGAGACACAATCCCTTGCCGGAGCCCCCTTTGGGGCCCCCTGGGCCCGGCGGAACCCCGGGTTGCCGGGTAGGAATGGGTAAAACCAAGCAGCATGACCGACTCCCTGGAACACCTGATGGCCCACAGGTTAAACCAAAGGGGCCGCCCTTTCCAAGAAATCCCGCTGCCTCAGGGGCTTATGCCTGAACGGAGATTGGGTTTTTGTTACGTGTTTGGCATAATTTCGACCCTAAAACGGGGCGGGGGATGTCCATGGGAGCGGGAAAGGAGCGTCTGGGTCGGGCCTTGCTGGTATCCCTGGTGTTCCATGGCGCCCTGTTGAGCGCCGCCTGGCCCTTGTGGCAACAGGTGGCCGCCAGTCGGCGGCCCCTGGTGGTGGTGTTGGGCCGTACCCAGGGCGAGGCCGTGCTTGCCCCGGCGCCGGAGGTGGCGGAAGCTGCCCGGTCCCCGGGGAAAAATCCTCTTGCTGCTGCCAGGCCTGCGGCTGCTCCTGGGGAGAAGGCGGCGACTGGCAGGATTTTGGCGCTTCGGGGGCAAGGGTCCTGGGCTGGGGCAGGGCAGCGCCAGGGGCGGTCAGAAAAACCTGCCCCAGTTCCCGCCCCGGCGGAACCGATCTCTCTGGAAAAGTCGTCCCCGGGGGCTCCTCCCGCCAAGGAGGCTTCGTCGGCGCCGCCATCGCCTGCTAGTACGGCGGCTCGGGAAAGGGCTCCTGGACAGGTGGATGGGGCGGGGCTAAGGCGCTATCGCATGAATCTGGCCCTGGCTGCCATGGGGCGTTATGGGGGCCGGGCCTTGCCTGTCAGCCTCCGGGGAACGGTGGTGCTGCGCTTACGCCGGGGCCTGGGGCCCCTGACCGTGGCGGTGGCGGAATCCAGCGGCAATGGGGCTTTGGATGAGGCCGCCCGGGAATTGGTGCAGGCCGCCGGAGAGACGGCCCCCCTGCCCGAATCCCTGGGGGGCCTGGATTTCAGCTTTACCCTGCGTTTAAGTTTTGGCGAGGACTGAGTTGTGGCCCCCGGTGGGCCTTACAGGGGCCCCAGATCCAGGGTATGGACCTGGAAGCTGCCCCGGCGCAGGTCGGCGTAAAAGCATTCCATGGCGAAGCGCACGCTGCGGAACGCCAGGTCGTCCCAGGGGATGCCCGTTTCCTGGAAGAGGGCGGTTTCCAGGCTTTCTTCCCCGGCCTGGTGGGCGGCGGACTGGAGCTCGCCCCGGTAGAAAAGATGGACCTGATTAATGTGGGGAATATTCACCAGGGCTTGCAGGGGGCCGATGTGCACCTGGGCGCAGGCTTCTTCCAGGGTCTCCCGGGCGGCGCCCTGGGCCGTGGTTTCGTCGTTTTCCATAAAGCCAGCGGGCAGGGTCCAAAAGCCCAGGCGGGGTTCGATACCCCGGCGGCAGAGCAGCAGCCGGTCTTCCCAGAGGGGCAGACAGCCCACCACCACCTTGGGATTTTCATAATGGATGGTGCCGCATTGGTCACAGACATCCCGGGGATGGGTGTCGCCGGGGGGAACGCGCCGGGTGAGGGGGGCGCCGCATTGGGAGCAGAAGTTCATGGCGAAACGAAAGGGCAGTGAAGGGCGGGTGAGGGGCCGGGCCCGGGCCGGGACCAGGACGCTTTTGCCCGGCCACGCCCCAGGGGAACGTTGCTGGCTAGTGTAATCCAAGAGCCACGGCCCTTCCCAGGGGGCGGCGAGAAGCAGGTAAAAATCCCCGGGCAGCGCGGAAGCTCCTGAAAACCGGGAATTTTGTCTTTGCGCCCCCCGGTCCTAAGCCGTTAGAATAGGATCACCAGAAAACGCCTGGAATCCCCGTGGGGAGGGATATCCGGACGCCTTGAGGGATTTTCATGTTTGTCATTATCGGTTATGTGATCGTTATCGCTTCCGTACTGGGGGGCTTCGCCCTGGCGGGGGGGCACCTCCATGCGCTAATCCAGCCCAATGAGGCGATCACCATTGTGGGGGCTTCCATTGGGGCTTTCGTGGTCTCCAATCCGCCCAAGGTCATCAAAGCGACCCTCAAGGCCGTTCCGGCGGCCTTGAAAGGGAGCAAGGGCAGCAAGGCCCTCTACATGGACTTGCTGGCCATGCTGTACGAAATCCTGGCCAAGGTGCGCAAGGAAGGCTTGATGTCCATTGAAGCGGATGTGGAATCCCCGGACCAGAGCCCGATTTTTGCCAAATATCCCAATATTGTGTCGGATCACCATGTGGTGGAGTTTTTAACCGATTACCTGCGCATGATGGTGGGGGGCAATCTGAATGCCTTCGAAATCGAAAACCTCATGGACAACGAAATCGAAACCCACCACCACGAGGCCCATCAGCCTGCCGCCGCCATTGCTCAGGTGGCAGATGCCATGCCTGCCGTGGGGATCGTGGCCTGTGTGATGGGGGTGGTGCACACCATGGAATCCGTGGGGATTCCCCCGGCGGAGCTGGGCAAACTGATTGCTGCCGCCCTGGTGGGGACCTTCCTGGGGATTCTCCTTTCCTATGGTTTTGTCGGCCCCCTTGCTACCCTCATCGGGCAAAAGGCGGAGGAAGACGGCAAGATTTACCAGTGTATGAAGGTGGTGCTGCTCGCCTCCATGTCCGGCTACGCGCCCCAGGTGGCCATTGAATTCGGACGCAAGGTGCTGATTTCCGTGGATCGTCCCAGCTTTACGGAGCTGGAAGAAGACATCAAGAGCCGCAAAAACAAATAAGACCCCGGCTTCATAACGGATATCAGCCATGAGTGACGACTCCCAACGCCCCATTATCGTCAAGCGCATCAAGAAAGGCGGTGGTGGGCACCACGGCGGCGCTTGGAAAATTGCCTACGCCGACTTTGTCACGGCCATGATGGCCTTCTTTCTCCTGATGTGGCTGCTGGGTTCCACGGCCAAGGGGGATTTCGAAGGCATCTCCAATTACTTCAAAGCGCCCTTGAAAATGTCCCTCACCGGGGGCGGGGAAGGCACGGGGGATTCCTCCTCCGTGATCAAGGGGGGCGGTCAGGATTTGACCCGCCAGGCCGGTCAGGTGAAGCGGGGGGATATCGAGGCCAAAACCAAAACCTATGCGCTGAAGGAAACCAATGCGGAATTCAAGCGCAAGGAACGGGAAATGTTGGGGCAGGTGAAGGGGCGGCTGGAGAAAATGATCGACAGCAATCCGTCCCTGAAGCAGTTCAAGAGCCAGCTCCTGCTGGACATCACCAGCGAGGGGCTGCGCATCCAGATCGTGGATGAGCAAAACCGTCCCATGTTCGATCTGGCCAGCGACCAGCTCAAGCCCTATACCCGGGAAATTCTGCGTCAGATCGGTAAGGTGCTGAATGAGGTGCCCAACCGCATCAGCCTGGCTGGTCATACGGATGCGGCCCAGTATGCGGGGGGGCAAAAGGGGTTTTCCAACTGGGAACTGTCGGTGAACCGGGCCAATGCCTCCCGCCGGGAGCTGATTGCCGGGGGCATGGACCAGAACAAGGTGCTACGGGTGGTGGGCATGTCCTCCACCGTGCTGTTCGATAAAAACGATCCCCTCAACCCCATCAACCGGCGCATCAGCATTGTGGTGCTGAATAAGCAGACGGAAGAAGATTTCCTCAAGGAAGACCGGAACGAAATGGATGTGGGGCCGGACAATGGGGCCGCTGCCGTCCCGGCGGCAGCCAAGCCGTGAAGACGGTGGTTAGGCTCATGGATAAAAAGGATCGGTAATGGATCAGGGTGCCAAGGTAGGGGGCTTCGGCCTGGCCTGGCTGTTGTTGGTGGCGGCCTGTATGGCGGCGGCGGAACCGGCCCTGCGCGGCCCGGTCTTTTACCTGGGCCTGACGGTGACGGCCCTGGGCTGGTTCGGTCTGGCCCTGTTGCTCACCCGTGGCCTGGGGGAGGCCCCGGCCCGAACGGGGGCGCCCGGGACCCAGGAACCTGACCTGGCCATGGCTCGGGTGGGGACGGTGCTCCAGGACGTCTGCCAGACGGGACTTAGCCAGTGCAGCGATGCCCTCCAGGAACTGACCCGGGCCCGGAAAATCGTGGCGGATGCCATTACCCAGCTGGTGAGCAGCTTCCAGGAAATGAATAATCAGGCCCAGCGTCAGTTGGCCCTGGGCCAGGACATTATGGGAGGGGCGGATGATCCGGCTCGGGAAGGGACGGATTTTGCCGCCCTGACCCACCAGGCGGCTGCCACCCTGGATGAATTTGTGGACCGGGTGTCCGCCAATGCGGCCCTGGCCCAGCAGCTGGTCAGCCTGACCGCCCGGCTTTCCGAACAAATGGGCCAGATCACGGGCATGTTGGGGGAAATCGAAGGCATTTCCAAACAGACCAACCTGCTTGCCCTCAACGCCGCTATTGAGGCCGCCCGGGCCGGGGAAGCGGGACGGGGCTTTGCCGTGGTGGCGGACGAGGTGCGGGATTTGTCCAGCCATACCGCCCATTTCAGCCAGCAGATCCGGGATCAGCTGGGCCAGATGGGCCATTACATCGACGACACCCAGTCCGCCATCCAGCAGATCGCCTCCCTGGACATGGGGGTGGCGGAGCGCTCCAAGGAAGGGGTGGCCCAGGCCATGGGACGTATTGAGGAGGTCCATGGCCGGACCTCCGGCGCGGTGGGGGAATTGCGCCAGATTGCTGGGCAGATGCAGGCCTGCTCCGCCCAGGCGGTGCTTTCCCTCCAGTTTCAGGATTTGGTTTCCCAGCTCCTTTCCCATGTGGAAAAGCGCATTGGGGACGGTAGCCAGCTGCTCACCGCCCAGGCCCAGGTGGCCGGGGCGCTCGGGGCGGGAACCGAGGCGGAAGCCGGACTGGCCGCCCTGGACCGTCTGGTGCAGGATGTGCAGCAAAACCGGCGTCAGGCGCCCGTGGTCCAAGAGGGCCTGACGGGCGGTGCCGTGGAACTGTTCTAATTTTTCTAGGGAAGACGGATATGTCCAAGACGATTCTAGCCGTGGATGACTCCACCTCCATCCGGCAAATGGTGTCCTTTACCTTGAAAAGCGCGGGCTACGAGGTGGTGGAAGCCGCCGATGGCCAGGATGCCCTGGACAAGGCCAAGAGCCAGGATTTTCAGCTGGTGCTGACGGACCAGAACATGCCCCGTATGGACGGCCTGTCCCTGATCCGCAGCCTGCGCACCTTGCCTGCCTATCGCTCCGTGCCCATTCTCATGCTCACCACGGAAGCCGGGGACACCATGAAATCCCAGGGCCGGGCGGCAGGGGCCACGGGCTGGCTGGTGAAGCCCTTCGATCCCCAGAAGCTGATCGAAGTGGTGCGCAAGGTCATCGGCTGAGGTGCCTTTGCCCCATCCCTTTTCACGGCGCATGAGGGGCCCTAGCAGGGCCTCTTCCGGCGTCCCTTCCCGACCCATGGCCCCCTTGGGAGATGCCCTTGGCCATTGATATGACCCAGTTCTACCAGGTGTTTTTCGACGAATCCGCCGAACACCTGGAAGAAATGGAAAACCTGCTCCTGGGCCTGGATGTCGGTCGGCCGGAGGATGAGGAGCTCAATGCCATTTTTCGGGCCGCCCATTCCATCAAGGGCTCCAGCGGCACCTTTGGTTTCGAGGACCTGACCCGGGTCACCCACATCCTGGAATCCCTCCTGGACCGGCTGCGTAAGCACGAACTGCCCCTGCGGGCGGCCATGGTGGATGCCTTCCTGGCCGCCGTGGATTTGCTCAAAGCCCTGCTGGCCGCCCACCAGGGCGCCGATCCGGTGCCCGAGGCAGAGGTGGCGTCCCTGTGCGGTCGTTTGACCGCTTTGACGGACCAATCCCCGACTGCCACCGGGGGCGCGCCTGCCGTGGCATCGGCCCCTGTCTCTGCGGAGGCTTCCCCGACGGCCCCTGCCGATGGGGCGGCAGCGGAAGGGATGCGCACCTGGCATCTGGAATTTCTCCCCAAGTCTTCCTCTTCCGCCGCATCCGCCGACCGGGCGGCCCTGGACCAGTTGCTCAATGATCTGGGCCATAACGGGGCGATCCGGGTGGAAGTGCTCCCAGAAGACGGCCAGCTGGGGGTCTGCCGGGTCAATGTGACGGGCCCCCTGGACCGGGAACCCCTGGTCCGTTCCCTGGCCTTCCTGGCGGAGGAGGGGGCCTGGTCGGTGAAACAGCTGGAGGGAGAGGCGGTTCCTGCCCTTGCCCCTGGCACGGAGGTTTCCGCTGGTGGTGCAAGCGCCGAGGCCGATCCTGGCTACGGCTTTTTCACCCCCCTACCCGAGCCCCCGGCGGCAGAGCCTGAGCCCCTTTCTCCCGCTGCCGTGGAAGGCGAGGACTTCGGTTTCTTTGCACCCCTACCGCCCCGGGAAAGCGGGACTGGGAGCGGGGCCGGCACTGGGGACGACGGGGACGGAGCCTATGGCTTTTTTGCCCCCTTGCCCGGCGGGGAGGGGCTGCCTCCGCCAGCCGCGACCCCGGCGGCGGAAGAAGGGGAGGGTTACGGCTTTTTCGAGCCCTTGCCCGTGCCTCTGTCTGAGCCGGTTCCCGTCCCGCCCCCCCCAGCTCTCCCGGTGCCCCCCCAGGAGGGAGAGACCCTGCCAGCCCCCGGGGCCATTCCCCACGGGGACCCTCGGGAAGGGACGGGGAAGGGACGGGCGCCCCTGGCGGACCACGCCTCCATCCGGGTGGGGGTGGAAAAGGTGGATCAGCTCATCAATCTGGTGGGGGAACTGGTCATTACCCAATCCATGCTCCTGGCCACCGCCCAGCAGATGCAGGAAAGCGCTCCGGAACGGCTGGTTAACGGCCTGACCCAGCTGGAGCGGAACAGCCGGGATTTGCAGGAAGCGGTGATGTCCATCCGCATGTTGCCCATTTCCTTCGTTTTCACCCGCTTTCCCCGGGTCGTCCGGGATTTGTCCGCCAAGCTGGGTAAGCAGGTGGAACTGAAAATGAGTGGGGAAAATACGGAGCTGGATAAGGGCCTCATCGAGCGGGTGGCGGACCCTCTCACCCACCTGATTCGCAACAGCCTGGATCACGGCATCGAAACCCCGGAAAAGCGCCAGGCGGCGGGCAAGTCCCCTGTGGGGACCATTACCCTTCGGGCCGCCCATCAAGGGGGCAATGTGGTCATCGAGGTGGGGGACGACGGGGCGGGCCTGAATCGCCAGAAAATCCTCGCCAAGGCCCGGGAAAAGGGCTTGCCCGTGAGCGACCAGATGAGCGACCAGGAAGTCTGGCAGCTTATTTTTGAGCCCGGTTTTTCCACCGCCGACCAGGTGACGGACATTTCCGGCCGGGGCGTGGGCATGGACGTGGTGCGGCGCAATATCCAGTCCATGGGGGGACGCATCGAAATCCAGAGCATGGTGGGCATCGGTTCCCGCATGACCGTGCGGCTGCCCCTGACCTTGGCCATTCTGGACGGCATGAGCGTGGGAGTGGGGGAAGAAACCTACATCATTCCCCTCTCCTATGTGGTGGAATCCCTCCAGGCCGCCCCGGAAACCATTAAAACCGTTTCCCACCAGGGCCAGGTGATCCAGGTGCGGGGGGAATACCTGCCCGTGCTGGCCCTGCATCAGGTGCTGGGGGGAACGCCCCGCTACCGGGAGCTGTCCGAGGGCATTCTGGTGGTGCTGGCGGCGGATGGCTGCAAGGCGGCCCTGCTGGTGGATGAACTGCGGGGCCAGCACCAGGTGGTGATCAAGAGTTTGGAACAGAATTACCGCAAGGTACCCGGCCTGTCCGGCGCCACCATCATGGGGGACGGCCGGGTGGCAATGATTCTGGACGTGTCCGCCCTGGTGGGCCGGGTACGGGGTGTGAACCGGGATTAGGCGATGGAGCAGATTATGGACAAGACAACCCCCCCGGCCGCTGCGGAAGTGCCGGACCAGGAGGCTCAGGAATTCCTCACCTTTACCCTGGGGCAGGAGGAATACGCCATTGATATCCTCAAGGTCCAGGAAATTCGGGGCTATGACACGGTGACCCGGATTGCCAATGCCCCGGATTTCATCAAGGGGGTGATCAATCTGCGGGGGCTGATTGTGCCCATCGTGGATTTGCGCATCAAATTTCACCAATCCCAGGTGGAATACACCCCTTTCACCGTGGTCATCATCCTCAATGTGGCGGAACGGGTGGTGGGGGTGGTGGTGGATAGCGTGTCCGACGTGCTGGCCCTGACCCCCAGCCAGATTCGCCCGGCTCCGGATTTTTCCGCGAGCTTCGATACCCAGTACATTCTGGGCCTGGCCACGGTGGAAAATCGGATGTTGATTGTGACGGACATTGAGCGGCTGATGTCCAGCCGGGACATGGAATTGGTTGCCGACGCTGCGGCGCAAGCTTAACGAGGGATGGAATTATGACGAAACGTTTTTTGGCCAATCGCCGCCTGGGCATTAAATTCACCCTGATCAGCCTGCTGGCCATGCTGGCGGTGGTGATCACCGGGGTTTTCCTCTTCCGCCAGATGCAGGAGCAGATCGACTTCAGCGTCAAGGAACAGCAGGGGCTGGTCTATCACCAAGCGCTGCGCCAGCTGCTCCAGGAAACCCAGCGCCACCGGGCGGAAGCCAATACCCTGCTGCTTGGCAACGAGAGCGTCCGCTCCCGCCTGGATCAGGCCCGCACGGCGGAAGACGAGGAATTCCACAAACTGGCCCAGCTGGACCAGCAGTACGGCCCCCTGTTCCACAGCACGGACAAGCTGGCGGAGCTGAACAGCAAGTGGCAAAGCCTGAAATCGGATCTGCCCAGCCTGCGTCCCGAGCAATCTGTGGCCCGGCACAACCAACTAGTGAACGGGATCATTGAACTGATGGCCCAGGTGGGGGATGCCTCCAATCTGATCCTGGACCCGGACCTGGACAGCTACTACGCCATGGACGTGGTGGTCAATGACCTGCCCGTGCTGGTGGAAACCATCGGCCAGGTGCGGGCCATGGCCAACTCCCTGCTTCTCAGCAAATCCCGTAATGACGAACAACGGCGCCAGCTGATCCAGCTCCTGGAACGGGTGCGGGCCCACGGGGAACAGTTGACCCACTCGGTTAGCCGGGTGATGCAGAACGCCCCTTCCACCCGGGAACGGCTGGAAGGCCCCCTGGGTGAGGCGGAAAACGGCATTCAGACCTTTTCCTCCGTGGTGGATAAGGAACTGATCCTGTCCGAAGCGCTCACCTACGATCCCAACCAGTTCTTCGAGCTTTCCAACCGGAGCCTGGACGCCAATTTCGCCCTCTACGACACCACGGCCAAGGTGCTGGACGATTTGCTCCAGGCCCGGGTGGACCGCTACTCCTCCCAGCGCAACCTGGTGCTGGCGGTGGTGGCCCTGCTCTTCATTCTCGCTGGCACCGTGCAGGTCATTGTGCTGCGGGACGTGGTGGCCCGACTGCGGGAAGCCAACGCCTATCTGGGGCGCATCCAGGAAGGCCATCTGGACTTCCAGATTCCCTCCATCGGCAAGGACGAATTCGGCATTCTTCTGGGTTCCCTGGACGCCATGCGGGGGGCGTTGCTGGAGCGTATTTCCACGGAACGGCGGGTAGCTAACGAAAATCTTCGGGTGAAGATCGGCCTGGACAACGTGGCCACCAACGTCATGTTGGCGGACCAGGATTTCCGCATCATTTACCTGAACCGCTCCATGCAGCAGATGCTCCAGGGGGCGGAAGCGGATATTCAGCAATCCCTGCCCCAGTTCCGGGCTTCCCAGGTGGAAGGGGCCCATATGGACCTGTTCCACAAAAACGGTGCCCATCAGCGCAATCTGCTGGGCCAGTTGCAGGGCTCCCATACCTCCGAAATCAAGCTGGGACGGCGCACTTTTGTCCTGACTGCCACCCCCGTGCTCTCTGAGACCGGCGAACGCCTGGGCTACGCCGTGGAGTGGATGGACCGGACAGCGGAAGTGGCGGTGCAGCAGGAGGTGTCCCGTATTGTGGATGCGGCGGCCAAGGGGGATTACGGCCATCGCCTGGAACTGGACAACAAACAGGGCTTTTTCCGGCACCTGTCCGAAGGTATTAACGCCCTGCTGCAGACCAGCCAGGATGCCCTCAACGATCTGGCGGAAATGCTCAGCCGTCTGGCCCGGGGCGATCTGACCCGGCGCATCGAGGCGGAATACGCGGGCACCTTCGGGCGCCTCAAGGATGACGCCAATGCCACGGTGGATCAGTTGGCGGAAATCATCGAGCGCATTGCGGTGGCGGCGGACACCATCAATACGGCGGCCCAGGAAATCGCCACCGGCAACACGGATCTCTCCTCCCGCACGGAAGAACAGGCTTCCAGCCTGGAAGAAACCGCTTCCAGCATGGAAGAGCTCACCGGCATCGTGAAGCAGAACGCGGACAATGCCCGTTCCGCCAACGAACTGGCCAGCAGCGCCCAGGATGTGGCGGAAAAGGGCGGGGCGGTAGTGGGCCAGGTGGTGGCCACCATGGGGGCCATCCATCAATCCTCCAGCAAGATTTCCGACATTATTGGGGTGATCGACGGCATTGCCTTCCAGACCAATATCCTGGCCCTGAACGCCGCCGTGGAAGCGGCCCGGGCCGGGGAGCAAGGCCGGGGCTTCGCCGTGGTGGCCTCCGAGGTGCGCAGTCTGGCCCAGCGCAGCGCGGCGGCGGCCAAGGAAATCAAGGTGCTGATTTCCGATTCCGTGGAAAAGGTGGCCGTGGGCAGCAAGCTGGTGGATAGCGCTGGTCAGACCATGGGCGAAATTGTGGTGGCCATTAAGCAGGTGGCCCAGATCATGAACGACATTGCCGCCGCCAGCCGGGAACAAAGCAGCGGCATCGAGCAGGTGGGCAAGGCGGTGAGCCAGATGGACGAGGTCACCCAGCAGAACGCGGCCCTGGTGGAAGAGGCCGCTGCTGCCGCTGAAAGCCTGGAAGAACAGGCCAAGAGCCTGATGGAAGCGGTTTCCATCTTCCGCCTGGAAGGCAGCAAGGGGGCGGCCAAGGCGACCCGAGCCAAACCGGCCCAGGTTCTCCTGGCGGCGGAAGACAAGGGTCGTCCCGCCCCCAACCACCTGGGGGGCCGGGCGGTGAAGGTGCCCACTTCCCTGGACGATGAATGGGAAGAATTTTGACGCCGATAAAACGGTGCTACGGAGACTAGGCCATGATGCATGACGACCACAAGCCGCCCCTGTTCCCTCCCCGCATGGATAGCGGGGTGCGGGAATTCCCCTTCACCAGCGCCGACTTTGAACGGGTGCGCAAGCTGATCTACCAGTACGCCGGGATTTCCCTTTCCCCGGTGAAGCAGGACATGGTTTATTCCCGCCTGGCCCGGCGCCTGCGGGCCACCGGCATCCATTCCTTCGCGGACTATTTGACCCGCCTGGAAACCCGGAGCGACGCCCAGGAATGGGAAAAATTCGTCAATGCCCTGACCACCAATCTCACCTCCTTTTTTCGGGAAGCCCACCATTTCCCCATCCTGGCGGACTACCTGAAAAAGCACCACGGCCAGCGGCCCCTGAAAATCTGGTGCTGCGCCGCCTCCACCGGGGAGGAGCCCTATTCCATCGCCATGACGGCGGTGGAAGCCCTGGGAGGCTTCAATATCCCCGTTTCCATCCTGGCCTCCGATCTGGACACCAATGTGCTGGCGACGGCCCAGAAAGGGGTTTATGCCCAGGATCGGGTGGATAAGCTGCCCCCGGAGCAGGTGAAGCACTTTTTCCTCAAGGGCTCCGGGGCCCAGGAAGGCTATGTCTGCGTCCGTCCCGAATTGCGCCGCCTGATTACCTTCCAGCGCATTAACCTGCTGGAGCCCACCTGGCCCATGCGGGGTCCTCTGGACGTGATTTTCTGTCGCAATGTGATGATTTATTTCGACAAGCCGACCCAGTACAAAATCCTTTCCCGCTTTGTGCCCCTGCTCCAGCCCGACGGCCTGATGTTCGCCGGCCACTCGGAAAGCTTCCTGCACGCTGCCGATCTTTTCCATTCCATGGGGAAAACGGTCTATGAGCTGGCCAAAAAGCCAGGCTGAGGAAGGCGCGGGGGAACACTGGGATTTCCAGGAATCCCTGGCCGCCAACCATTATTTCGACCGGGTTTTTGATCGGGAAGCGGCCAAAATCCTGCCCGGGGAGTATTTTGTCTCCGACCAGGACATGCTCCTGGTGACCGTGCTGGGCTCCTGCGTGGCCGCCTGTATTCGGGATACCCGGAGCGGCCTGGGGGGCATGAACCATTTTCTCCTGCCCGAGGACACCTCGGATAACCCGGTGGGCACCTCAGCCCGTTACGGCACCTACGCCATGGAAATTCTCATCAACCACCTACTTAAGCTGGGGGCCCGGCGTAATTCCCTGGAAGCCAAGGTGTTTGGTGGTGGCGCCGTGCTTTCCAGCCTCATGGGCAGCCAGGTGGGGGCCCGCAACGCGGAATTTGTGCTGAATTATTTGCAGACGGAAAAAATACCGGTGGTGGCCAAGGATCAGCTGGATTCCTATCCCCGCAAGGTCTATTTTTTTCCCGCTACCGGACGGGTGCTGGTGAAAAAGCTGCACCGGGTCCATAACCAAACCCTCTTCACCCGGGAACAGGAATACCGTTCCCGTCTTGGCCGGGCCAAGGTGGAAGGGGAAATCGAACTGTTTACCTGATTGCCTATGCCTGTACGTGTCCTTATCGTCGATGACTCCGCGGTCATGCGCAAGGTGCTGACCGAGATCATCAATTCCGTCCCCGATCTCCAGGTGGTGGGGGCGGCTGCCGATGCCCACGCCGCCCGGGAGCTGATCAAAACCGTCTTGCCGGACGTGGTGACTCTGGACGTGGCCATGCCCGGCATGGACGGCCTGGATTTCCTCGACCGCCTCATGCGCCTGCGGCCCACCCCGGTGGTGATGGTCTCCGCCTTTACGGAATCCGGCTCGGATGCCACCTTACGGGCCCTGGAACTGGGGGCCGTGGATTTCATCGGCAAACCCCGTCTGGAAACCGGCCAATCCATTGAAGCCTATACCCAGGAATTGGCGGAAAAGCTCCGGGCCGCCCGGGGGGCCCGCCTGAAGCGGCCCGGCGGCCTGGCGGGTGCCCCTTCCCCCCTGGCCCCCAAAGCCGCGCCCAGCCCGGTGGCAGCGGCGCCCGCCCGTTGGGCCGGGGGCAAGATTCTTTTCGTCGGGGCCTCCACCGGGGGCACGGAAGCCCTCAAGGTGTTTCTGTTGGGCCTGCCGGCGGACTGTCCCCCCGTGCTCATCGTGCAGCACATGCCGGAAACCTTTACCGCTTCCTTCGCCAAACGCCTGGACAGCCTCTGCGCCCCCCGGGTCATTGAATCCCAGGGGAATGAACGGGTGGAAGGGGGCACGGTCTACATAGCGCCCGGTCACTCCCATTTACAGATTCGTCGGGGGCCCACGGGTTTTCTCACCGAACTGCTGCAAACGCCGCCGGTCAATCGTCACCGGCCCTCCGTGGATGTGCTGTTCCACTCCGCCGCCAACGTGGTGGGGCGGAATGCCGTGGGGGTGATTCTCACCGGCATGGGCAAGGACGGGGCCCAGGGCATGCTGGCCATGCACCAGGCTGGCGCCAAGACCTATGGTCAGGATGAGGCCAGTTGTGTGGTCTACGGCATGCCCCGGGAAGCGGCCCTGATCGGGGCGGTGGATGAGGTGGTGAGCCTGAATGACATGGCCCGGCGGGTACTGGCCGGATTG
This sequence comes from Rhodocyclaceae bacterium, assembly GCA_041907765.1. Lineage (GTDB taxonomy): Bacteria > Pseudomonadota > Gammaproteobacteria > Burkholderiales > Rhodocyclaceae > Azospira. The sequence goes on from JAYRGQ010000001.1 coordinate 354,555, forward strand.
GGCCGGTCCTAGTCCCGGGGCCTTTACCGGGCTAGTCGCCGGCACTCTTCCGCAAAAGCCCCCGGAGGGCTTGGAATGGGGCTGGTGGGCTGGACCGGGGATTCCCGGGTTGAGATTTTTAGCATTTCCGACTTGGGGAATTTCAAGGTATTCTTTAGCTTCTGGCGGAAGTGTCGTTAAACGCTAATAAACCCGTGACGACGGCGCCTGGCGTCAGGTTGTTCCGGATCAATCGTTATTCCCGCAAATTCAGGGGTTGCTGCCATGTCCGAGCTGCTGAAAAGCATTGATGCACGTACCAAGCTAGCCGGTACCAATAAATTAGAAATTTTGCTGTTCACCCTGGGCCACGATGCCAACACAGGGCGGCGGGAAACCTTTGGAATCAACGTTTTCAAGGTGCGGGAAGTGATGCGCACCCCCCCCATTACGGCGGCTCCCGATATGCCCGCCGCTGTGGAGGGCATGGTCAGTCTGCGGGGCGCCCTGGTGCCCGTGGTGGATTTGGCCAAATATGCCGGGGTGCAGACCGATACCCCCCGGGATATCATGATTGTTACTGAATACAACGGCCACACCCAGGGCTGCGGTGGTCCCGGTCGTTTGGACAGCCACCGGGCTGGAATAAGCTAAGGCCGGTGCCGGGGTTTTGGTTTTGACTTTCCCGGATTTTATAACGATTGGCTTGAGCACTGTGGAGCTTGTGGGCAGC
>JAYRGQ010000002.1:0-257896 GCA_041907765.1 Rhodocyclaceae bacterium
GGCCGCCATCGCCACTTGTGCCTTGAATTCCGCACTGTGTTGCTTGCGTTTCGTTCCCATCTTTCACTTCCCTTTCAACCGGTCAGCATTAGCTTAGCCAACTGTCCGAAAAAGCGTGACCGCCGCAGTGGAGACAAGAACGACAGCTAGCGTAAGCAAACGGGCCTTTGAATCACTGTTGTAGATGCTACGCATCAACTCAGCCCATGTAAGGTCGGAATTTTTGCGAAATTTCCGCTTAAGCGACACAAGGTTATCAATTTCTTGCGCCACTTCGAGAAACTCGGATGGCTCCTTTCCTGTCACAGATCGGAGCATATGAAGCTGGCACTCATCCATCGTTTTGAGATCTAACCCCAGTTCTCGGTTAGTGGCCTCAAGGACTCGGGCATCTTTCCATGATCGAATCCAGAAGGTAATACCAAGCCAAATTGCCTCAGGTATAACTATGTACGGATATGCCCCAGCTCCATCCGCAGCATAAGCGATGGTTGCGAAGTACCAAAGCGAATACATCCAAACACCAAGGGATAGAAACCAGAGCAAAATCCGGAAATTTCCCCATGAAGGGTAGAGATGACGCCCCTCAAAGTGTCGGAAATACTTTCCTGCGATTTTCAGATAGTGTTTCAACGCTCTTCTCACTCATAACGAACATGTCTCTAGCCATCAAGCATTGAATGAATATTCCTTCCAGGGAATCTGGGAAATATGAATATTGGCGAGAAAATTGACTATGTCCTTTCGGCCCCAGTATGTTGGGGTGCCACGGCTATCTTGTGCCATGAGAACAATAGGCATCCCGGGAAAATATCGCATAAAGGCCCGAGCAGCGCTTTGCGACTCTGACTGGGCCTGAAGAACATGTGACTTGACTACGACAATGGCAAAAGTTACCCCTTGCTCTTTGACTACAGCACCTTGAATTTTTTCCATTACGACTCCTGATACAAAACTATCAAGCATCAAACAAATTCAGGAGAAGTTCTCTTCTCCTGAATTGGACTTCCCGGGTAATTGCGTTCACTTCTCCTTTCTCACACCCTTGAATGGGGTCTTGTCAGTCGTTTTAACGTCCATGAAACGCCCAGTGTTCGCATCCCGCTTTACCCAATTGCCAGAGGGGGTTTGCGTCTGACTGCGTTCACGTACGGCTCCAATACGGTGACCATCACCGCTTGGCGGGTTTTTTGCCATTGCAATTCTCCTTAAGATAAATCGGCAACATGCCGATATGCGAACCATAACATCATCATTTTGATGATGTCAACGGTGCTTTATGGTTTGACACCCTATCCATTGCTGCCGCACAATCTCGCCTCTATAAACCTAACAATTTCTAAGAAGGAAAATCGATGGTGGATCAGCCTGGCCCAGCACAACGAGAACGACTGGCGTACATCGAGTTTCGGCTGTATTTCTTGGGGAAGGTCGGAAGATCAGACATCACTGAGCGATTCGGCGTCGCGCCAGCAGGAGCTACACGAGACTTTGCTCTATACAAAGAGCTTGCTCCGGGGAATATCGAATTCGACAACTCCTCGAAGATGTACGTAATCCGGGAGGGGTTTGTACCAATTTTTGAGCATGTACCCCAGCGGGTGCTTACGGCTCTATCCCAAGGTTTTGGCGATGGTGTCAATCCGGTTGACGGCCCTTTGATTCCTTGCGAAGTTCCCCCAGCCTTGAATCGTTTAAGAGTAGATATCCTGGCGCCGATTACGCGAGCAATTCACTTAGGCAAGGCAGTCAAGATTCAGTATTTTTCGGGAACGAGTGGAGCGTCTACACGCGAAATTGTGCCGTTTGCATTAGCGAATGACGGATTACGCTGGCATGCACGGGCATTTGATCGGAAAAACAATGAATTTCGCGACTTCGTGATTAGCCGGATGGACGAAGCCTCCGTCATCAATGACAGCGCACCGGAAAAACACGAGTTGCCGGCCCAGGATATTCAATGGAACCGGATAGTTGAACTCGACTTGGCACCGCATCCGGACAAAAAATCCCACGATCTGGTTAAGCGGGACTATGAAATGGAAGGAGGGGTCCTCCATCTCAAACTTCGAGCAGCAATGGCTGGCTACGTACTACGACAGTGGCATGTAGATTGTTCGCCCGACCATAGCATCAAGGACGATGCCTTCCGCCTATGGCTAATAGATCCCTTGGCACTTTATGGAGTTGGAAGTGCTTCATTCGCTCCAGGCTACCGTTCACTAAGCTCTAAGTCTTCCTAAACGAGAAGATTCAACGCAAAGCGCACCCAATTGAACCTTGGTATCACTGTCTGTTGACGGTTGGATAGCCGCCGCCCAATTCGTGCTTGGCGAATAACCGTCCTGGCCGAATAGCAGACGTAAAAAAGCCACCCTTGCGAGTGGCCTTTTTAGGTTTCTAGGATTCTAAATAATTCTAGATTTATAAGACAAATCTAGAATTAAATAAGATCCTACAAAATCAAATATCAATATTCTGCGCATGTAGCGCATTGCTTTCGATGAATGCCCGGCGGGGTTCCACCAATTCGCCCATGAGCATGGTGAAGACTTCGTCGGCACCGATGGCGTCTTCGATGCCTACCTTGAGCATACGGCGCACGGTGGGGTCCATGGTGGTTTCCCAGAGTTGCTCCGGGTTCATTTCGCCCAGCCCTTTATAGCGCTGTTTGCTGATGCCCTTTTCCACGTCGGCCAGGAGCCATTTCATGGCGTCGGAGAAGGCGGCGGCGGTCTTTTTCTTTTCGCCCCGGACGATGGTCAGGCCCGGGCCGAAGAGGCCAGCCAGGGTTTCAGCGGTTTCCCGCAGTTGGGAGTAGTCGCCGGAGAGGAGGAAGTCCGGGTCGATGAGGCCCACCTTGAGGTTGCCGTGGCGCATTTTTTCAATGCGCAGCAGCCATTGTTCCCGGGCTTCGTCGTAGTGGTGGTAGATGCGGATGGCCGGGTCCACCACCTTGGTCATGGCTTCGGCGCTGGCCTGGGCGGCGGCTTCGTCCGTGAGGTCCAGGTGGATGTTGTTGCGCACCATCATGCGCAGCACTTCCGGATCAATGATGGCGGAGAGGCGGGCGATGACCGCGTCGGCCAGGAGGAATTCTTCCGCCAGGGTTTTCAGGGTGTCGCCGGAGATGGGCTCGGCACCGGCCTTGGGGATGATCTGGGTGCCGTCCAGGGCCATTTGCAGCAGGAACTGCTGGTATTCGTTGTCGTCCTTCAGGTAGCGCTCGGTCTTGCCGTGCTTGACCTTGTAGAGCGGCGGCTGGGCGATGTAGATGTGGCCCTGTTCCACCAGCTCGGGCATTTGCCGGTAGAAGAAGGTGAGCAGCAGGGTACGGATGTGGGCGCCGTCCACGTCCGCATCGGTCATGATGATGATGCGGTGGTAGCGGAGCTTTTCCGGCTTGTATTCGTCCTTGCCGATGCCCGTGCCCAGGGCCGTAATCATGGTGGCGATTTCCTGGGAGGAGATCAGCTTGTCGAAGCGGGCCTTTTCCACGTTCAGGATCTTGCCCTTCAGGGGCAGGATGGCCTGGAACTTCCGGTCCCGGCCCTGCTTGGCGGAGCCGCCGGCGGAGTCCCCTTCCACCAGGTAGAGTTCGCAGAGGGAGGGGTCTTTTTCCTGACAGTCGGCCAGCTTACCGGGCAGGCCCACCCCGTCCAGAATGCCTTTACGGCGGGTCATTTCCCGGGCGCGCCGGGCGGCGTCCCGAGCCCGGGCCGCATCCACGATCTTGCCGGTGATGACCTTGGCGTCCGCCGGCTTTTCCAGAAGGAATTCGGAGAGCTTGGCGGCCACCACTTCTTCCACCGCCGGGCGGGCTTCGGAAGAGACCAGCTTCATCTTGGTTTGGGAGGCGAACTTGGGGTCGGGCATTTTTACCGACAGCACACAGGCCAGGCCTTCCCGCATGTCGTCCCCGGTGATATCCACCTTGGCCTTCTTGGCGATTTCGTGTTCTTCGATGTACTTGTTGATGATCCGGGTCATGGCCGCCCGCAGGCCGGTCATGTGGGTGCCCCCGTCGGCCTGGGGAATGTTGTTGGTGAAGCAGAGCACCTGTTCCGCGTAGGTGTCGTTCCACTGCATGGCCACTTCCACGCTGATGTTGCCGCCGTCGGGCAGGGTGGTTTCCCCCTTGGAGTAAAAAACGTTGGGGTGGAGCACGGTCTTGTTGCGGTTGATGTAATCCACAAAGCCCTTCACCCCGCCGGAGAAGGCGAAGTTTTCTTCCTTGCCCGTGCGTTGATCCACCAGGCGGATTTTCACCCCGTTGTTGAGGAAGGAGAGTTCCCGCAGGCGCTTGGCCAGGATTTCGTAGTGGAATTCCACGGTGCCGAAGATTTCTTCGTCAGCGAGGAAATGGACTTCCGTACCCCGCTTATCCGTGGGGCCCAGGATGCGCATGGGGGAGACTTCCACCCCGTTCTGGATTTCCACCACCCGGTTCACCGGCTTGCCGTGGTTGAATTCCATGAAGTGCTTTTGCCCGTCCCGGCGAATGGTGAGGCGCAGCCATTTGGACAGGGCGTTCACGCAGGAAACCCCCACCCCGTGCAGACCGCCAGACACCTTGTAGGAGTTCTGGTTGAACTTGCCCCCGGCGTGGAGCACGCACATGACGATTTCCGCCGCGCTACGCTTGGGCTCGTGCTTGTCGTCGAACTTGACCCCGGTGGGAATGCCCCGGCCGTTGTCGGCCACGGAAATGGAATTGTCCGCGTGGATGGTGACCACGATGTCGTCGCAGTGGCCGGCCAGGGCTTCGTCGATGGCGTTATCCACCGCTTCGAAAACCATGTGGTGCAGGCCGGTGCCGTCGGAGGTGTCGCCGATGTACATGCCGGGGCGTTTGCGCACGGCTTCCAGGCCTTCCAGCTGTTGAATACTGGACTCGTCGTAATCGTCTTGGGGTTCGTTGGGAATCATAGGGTCTTCCGAAAAGGGGCAACGGGTTGGCGTCGGGGGGAGGGCAGGGACACTCCGACAGGGCAAGGAGCCGTATGGCTCCCTCCCCCTGCCGGGTGGCGCTTGGCCCGTCCGGGGCTAGATGCGCATGGGCATCACGACGTACTTGAAGCGCTCGTTGCCCGGTATGGTGATGAGGGCGCTGGAGTTGGCGTCATTGAAACTGAAGGACACTTCGTCGTTCTGAATGTTGTTCAGCACGTCCAGGAGGTAATTGACGTTGAAGCCGATATCCAGGGAATCGCCGCTGTAAGCCACTTCCAGCTCTTCCTGGGCTTCTTCCTGCTCGGCGTTGGCGGACATGACCTTGAGGCTGCCGTCGGTGAGCACCAGGCGCACGCCCCGGAATTTTTCGTTGGTCAGAATGGCGGCCCGCACCATGGATTGGAGCAGGGGCATCCGTTCCACCTGGAGGTGGTTTTTCAGGGTGGCGGGGATGACCCGTTCGTAGTCGGGGAATTTGCCGTCGATGAGCTTGGACACCAGATTCACGTTGCCGAAGTCAAAGCGTACTTGGTTCGGGGTGAGGGTAATTTCCAGGGGGGCGTCGCTGTCCGCCAGCAGGCGATTCAGTTCCAGCACGGTCTTGCGGGGCAGGATCAGTTCCTGACGGGGCAGTTCCGCTTCCACTTCCATGGAGGCGTAGGCCAGCCGGTGACCGTCCGTGGCCACCGCCCGCAGTTCCTTGCCTTCCGTGAGGAGGAGCAGGCCGTTCAGGTAGTAGCGCACGTCCTGGGCGGCCATGGCGTATTGGGTCTTGGCCAGCAGGTGGCGGAACTGTTGCTGGGTAACGGTGAGGGTTTGGGCTTCTTCCGTGGCAATGGCCATGCGGGGGAAGTCGTCGGCAGGCAGGGTTTGCAGGCTGAAACGGCTCTTGCCGGCGCGCAACTGCAAGCGCTTTTCTTCCAGAGTCAGGCTGACTTCGGCGCTTTCCGGCAGGCTGCGGAGAATATCTTGGAATTTACGCGCCCCAACGGTAACGGCACCGTCCCCTTCACCTTCCGCCCCTTCGGCGCTGGTGGTGATCTGGATTTCGATATCCGTCGCCAGGAAAGTGAGCTTGTCGCCCTTCTTTTCCAGCAACACGTTGGAGAGGATCGGCAGGGTATGCCGCTTTTCCACAATGCCGGAGACCGCTTGCAGCGGCGTCAGCAGCGTGTCGCGTTGGGTCTTGGTTAAGAGCATATATATAAATCCTCTAAAGATAATAGCGGCGCTAATTCTGTGGATAGTTTCCGTTCAGGCTTTGTTTTCAGAGCCTTGAAGGCCTAAAACCGGATTGTATAACCCTGTATTTTCCTGTGAATCAAAGTGGAACTCTTTTTGCGCCGAGGGGAAACGGGGCGTTTATCCACATTTCCTCCCCCGGTTGGGACAGGGCTTATCCACCGCCGTCCCGGCACATCCGTTCATCCTTTTAACACTTGCAGCAGCACATGCAAATCGTGGTTCAGCTCATTGTCCTTGACCCGTAGGCCGTCGATGGTGCGTACGGCATGCAGAACGGTGGTGTGGTCCCGACCGCCGAAAGCTTCCCCGATCATGGGATAGCTGTGGGGGGTGAGGTCTTTGGCCAGCCACATGGCCACCTGGCGCGGCCGGGCGATGGCCCGGGTGCGCTTTTTGGAATAGAGGTCGGCCACCTTGATTTTGTAATACTCGGCCACGGTCTTCTGGATGTTTTCCACCGTAATTTGCCGGTTGAAGGCGCCGATGACGTCTTTTAGGGCGTCCTTGGCCAGATCCAGGGCAATTTGCCGACCGTGGAAGATGGAATAGGCGAGCACCTTTTTCAGGGCCCCTTCCAGTTCCCGCACATTGGAGCGCAGGTGCTTGGCGATGAAGAAGGCCACTTCGTCGTCCAGGGCCACCCCTTCCGCTTCCGCCTTCTTTTTCAGAATGGCCACCCGCATTTCCGTTTCCGGGGGCTCGATCTGCACCGTGAGACCCCAGTCGAACCGGGTAATCAGCCGGTCTTCCAGGCCGGAGATGTCCTTGGGGTAGGTATCACAGGTGATGATGATCTGCTTCTTGGCCTCGATCAGGGCGTTGAAGGCGTAGAAAAACTCTTCCTGGGTGCGGTTTTTGCCGTTGAAAAACTGCACGTCATCCACCAGCAGCACATCCAGGGATTTGTAATAGCGCTTGAAGACGTCAAAAGCCTTCTGCTGGTAGGCCCGCACCACGTCCGAGTAATAGTCCTCGGCGTGAACGTAGCGCACCACCTTTTCCGGATGCTGGCGCAGGATGTGGTTGCCGATGGCGTGGATCAAGTGGGTCTTGCCCAGGCCCACGCCCCCATAAACAAATAGGGGGTTGTAGGACACCCCCGGGTTCTGGGCCACCTGCATGGCCGCGGCTCGGGCCAGATCATTGGCCTTGCCCACCACCAGATTGTCGAAGGTGAAGGTGGGAATGAGCCGGGTTTTTTCGTAGCTGCCGTTGCGCTTTTCCGCCGGGGGCGGGGCCACGGGTGCCGCCACCTGGGGCGCCGGGGCGGCACCAGCGGCAGGTGCGCCGCCAGGGACGGCCATACGCGGCGCGCTGGGGGCTTGCACCGGGGACACATTGACCCGCCGGTCCCCCACGCCCAGGGTGATGCTCACCGGGGCTTCAAAAAAGCTCCGACCCAGTTCTTCAATACGGGAAAAATAGCGTTCCTTCACCCATTTCAGGATGAAGCCGTTGGGGGCCAGGAGACGCAGACCGTTTTCCGGGTGCTCTTCCCCTTCCAGACGCAGGGGTTTAATCCAGGTGTTGAATTGCTGCGGCGGCAGTTCTTGTTCGAACTGGCTGAGGCAGGATAACCAGAAGCTGCTCATACCTTACCAAGAAAGACTTTCCGCCGACCCGAAGGGGGCGCAAAGGTTACGGCTGTGAATAAGTGTTTCCGTGACTGGAGGGGGTGGAAAAACCGGCTTCAGTTATACACAGGTGGAAAAGTCCGTGGATGGAAACAAAAAAAGCCTACTGATCAATAGGCTGGCACATTATTATGCTTTGCAGTTGGGGGGCGGGGAAGAGCTGGAAACGCCCTGCCGGCGCCGAAGTCAGGGTTCATTTTAACCCGTCCGGGACGACTTATCCACAGGCCGAAGGAAATTCTTGGGTTGACAGGGAAGGCTGGCTCCGGTCTAATTGCGCGTTTATCTTTCCATAAGCATCAAGGACTTAAACCATGAAACGCACCTTCCAACCGTCCGTTGTGCGTCGCAAACGTACCCATGGCTTTCTGGTTCGCATGAAGACCCGTGGTGGTCGCGCCGTGATCCGTGCCCGTCGCGCCAAGGGCCGTCATCGTCTGGCCGTTTGAGCCCACAGCCCGGTAACGGGACAGGGAAAGGCATGAGCCCAACCCGCTACCCGTTCCCCAAGCAGTATCGCCTGACCAAAACGGATGAATTTTCATCCGTTTTTGGTTTTCGGCGGGCCATTAAGAGTACCTATTTCCTGCTGCATTGGCGTGAGCCCGGCCCGGAAGGGGAGGTTCTGCCTGATCGGGGCCCCCGTCTGGGGGTGGTGGTGGGAAAGAAGCAGGCCCGTTTCGCCCATGACCGGAATCTGGTCAAGCGCCTGACCCGGGAAGCTTTCCGCCTGCGCCGTGGGGCGCTGCCTACGGTGGATATGGTCTTGCGCCTGGGCGTTTCCCTGGACAAGGCCAACCCGCGGCCGAACCGGCGCCAATTGGCCGGTGAGATTGTCAGCTTGCTGGAACGTTTGTCCCGTAAGCTGTCCGGCGGCGGTCTGGGACCGGGTAGCCCCGCGCCCCGTTTTCCCCGCAAAGGGGCATCGGGATGAAGTGGCGGTCCTGGGTTATCGCGCCTTTTCTTGGCTTAATCCGCCTCTATCAATATACAATCAGCCCCTTTCTCGGCCACAATTGCCGCTTTGTGCCGAGCTGTTCCGAATATACCGCCGAGGCCCTGAAGAAATACGGGGTGTTCAAGGGCCTCTGGCTGGGACTTAAGCGCTTGGGCCGCTGCCATCCGTGGCACCCGGGCGGACACGACCCCGTGCCCTGAGACCTTTAAGGATAGGCCGTTCATGGACAATCGACGCCTGATTCTGCTCTTCATCTTTCTCTTCTCCAGCTACCTGTTGTGGAACGAGTGGGTGAAGTTCAATCATCCCCAACCCGTGGTCGCCAATGGCGCCCCGGCCACCAGCACCGCCGCCAATGGCGCTGTGCCCACGCCCTCGGCGACCCTGCCGGCGGCGGCTTTGCCTGGCGCCACCGCGTCCAGCGCGGCGGCTCCCGTTGCGGGGCAAACCGTGACGGTGAAAACCGATCTGGTGAATGCGGACATTTCCACCCTGGGTGGGGATCTGGTGCAGATGACCCTGCGCAACTACCAGGGCACCACGGACAAGACCCAACCCTTCACCCTGTTCGGGCCCAACCATCGCTATGCGGCCCAGACCGGCCTGATTGGGGACAACCTGCCCAATCACAAGAGCCTCTTCAAGCTCCTGCCCGGTCCTCTGGACATGGGCACGGGGAACGAACTGAAGGTGGCCCTGGAAGCGGATACGGCGGATGGGGTCAAGGTGGTGAAGACCTATACCTTCCACCGGGGCACCTATCTGGTGGATGTGGGCTACGACATCGTCAATGGCAGCTCCCATCCCCTCAATACCCATGCCTATTTCCAACTGCTGCGGGATGACAAGTCCCCCGGCGGCGAACCCCGCATGGTGAATACCTATACGGGCCCGGCCTTCTATACGGAAGGCGACAAGTACCACAAGGTGAGCTTCTCCGATGTGGATAAGGGCAAGGCCAAGCTGCCCCAGCCGGGTACGGATGGCTGGGTGGCCATGGTGCAGCACTATTTCGTCTCCGCCTGGGTGCCCCGGGACAAGACGCCTCGGGAATTTTTCCTGCGTAACGTGACGCCGGCCCAGAACGGCCAGCCTGGCACCTACGCCGCCGGGGTGATCGTGCCGGTGAGCCCCGTGGCCCCTGGGGCCAAGACCAGCATTGATGTGCCCCTGTTCGCCGGTCCCCAGATCCAGTCCGAACTGGAAAAGGTGGCCCCGGGTCTGAATCTGGTGGTGGATTACGGCTGGCTGACCATCATTGCCTCCCCCATTTTCTGGGCCCTGGAATGGATCCATAAGGTGGTGGGCAACTGGGGCTGGGCCATCGTGGTGCTGACCGTGCTCATCAAGCTCATTTTCTTCCCCCTCTCGGCCGCGTCCTACAAGTCCATGGCCAAGATGCGGCAGATCACCCCCCGCTTGCAGCACATCAAGGAGCACTTTGCCGATGACCGGCAACGCATGAACCAGGAAATGATGGAGCTGTACCGCAAGGAAAAGATCAATCCTCTGGGGGGCTGTCTGCCCATCGTCATCCAGATTCCGGTCTTTATTGCCCTGTACTGGGTGCTCCTGGGGGCGGTGGAAATGCGGAATGCCCCCTGGATCGGCTGGATTACGGACCTGTCCACCTCGGACCCCTACTACGTGCTGCCGGTGATCATGATGGTCAGCATGTTCATCCAGACCCGGCTCAACCCCACGCCGCCGGACCCCATGCAGGCCAAGATGATGATGATCATGCCCATGATTTTCGGCGTCATGTTCTTCTTCTTCCCCGCCGGGCTGGTGCTCTACTGGGTGGTGAACAACATCCTCTCCATTGCCCAGCAATGGCAGATCACCCGGATGATCGGGGCGGCCAGCGCGGCGGCGAACGACGCCAAGGCGTAAGGTTTCCTCCGGAACTCATGCAAGGGCGGCTTACGGGCCGCCCAATTTATTTGTTAGCTGCCTATGGCCCTCCCCAACGACATCATTGCCGCCGTTGCCACCGCTCCCGGTCGGGGGGGCATTGGCGTCGTGCGCATTTCCGGCCCGGCCCTGGCCGATTACGGCCAGCGGCTGCTAGGCCAGCTGCCCCAGCCCCGTCTGGCCACCCTGGTGGATTTTCCCGATGGGGCCGGGGCGGTGATCGACCAGGGGCTGGTCCTCTATTTTCCCGGTCCCCATTCCTTCACCGGGGAAGATGTGCTGGAACTCCAGGGCCATGGGGGCCCGGTGGTGCTGCAACTGCTCCTGTCCCGCTGTCTGGACCTGGGCGCCCGCCTGGCCGAGCCGGGGGAATTCACCCGGCGGGCCTTCCTCAACGGCAAGCTGGACCTGGCCCAGGCCGAAGCCGTGGCCGACCTCATCGACGCCAGCACCCAGGCGGCGGCCCGCAGCGCCGTGCGTTCCCTGCAAGGGGAGTTTTCCCGGGAAATTCACAGCCTCAAGGATGAACTGGTGGAGCTGCGGGCCCTGACGGAAGCCACCCTGGACTTTCCCGAAGAGGAAATCGACTTTCTCCAATCCGCCAACGCCTTTGGCCGCTTGGATGCCCTGCAATCCCGTCTGGACGGCCTCTTCGCCCGAGCCCACCAGGGCAAGCTGCTCCAGGGCGGTCTCCACGTGGTGCTGGCGGGTCGCCCCAATGTGGGTAAATCCAGCCTGCTCAATGCCCTGGCGGGGGACGAGCTGGCCATTGTCACCCCGGTGGCTGGCACCACCCGGGACGTGGTGCGGGGCAGCCTGCAAATCAACGGTATTCCCCTCCACATTATCGACACCGCCGGCCTTCGGGAGACGGAGGACGAGGTGGAACGCCTGGGTATTGCCCGCACCTGGAAGGAAATCGAGCAGGCCGATGTGGTGGTGCTGCTCCAGGGTCCGGAGGTCGAGCCGGAAGGGGCGGTCTTGGCGGAGCGCCTGCCCGCCCATCTGCCCCGCCTCACGGTGCATAACAAAATCGACCTGAACGGTGTTCCGCCCGCCCGGGAAGCGGGGCCGGACGGCCAGGTTAGCCTCTATCTCTCGGCCAAAACCGGGGCCGGGATGGACCTGCTCAAGGAGGAATTGCTGCGGGTGGCGGGCTGGCACCAGGCGGAAGACGTGTTCATCGCCCGGGAGCGCCATCTGCGCGCCCTGTCCCAGGCCCGGGACCATGTGGCCGCCGCCCGGGCCCGCCTGCCTGCTCTGGAGCTATTCGCGGAGGAACTGCGCTTGGCCCAGGGAGCCCTGGGGGAAATTACCGGGGAATTCAGCGCCGACGACCTGTTGGGGGAAATCTTCGGCCGCTTCTGCATCGGCAAGTAGGTTGGCCGATGCCTCCGCCCCCGGGGTGGGGGACGTGGGGAAAAGAGAAAAAATCCCGTAGAAACAAGCAGAAAATAAAAAAGCCCGCGAAAAGCGGGCTTTTTTGAATTTGGCTCCCCGACCTGGGCTCGAACCAGGGACCTGCGGATTAACAGTCCGTCGCTCTACCGACTGAGCTATCGGGGAATAGGTCGCGCATTATATAGGTGGTTTTCGGTTTAGGCAAAGACTTTTTGCAATTTTGTTTCGGAAAGGGGCTTTGGCTCTGGGACGGCTTCTCCGCCCTTGGCCGGAGGAGGGCGGTGGCGGGGCTTCCCATCGGCGGGGGAGGGGACCGGTGGGGGAGGATTTTGGTACGGATCGTGCATTAATTTCCTCGTGGCCCGGGCCTTTCCGCCCAGCGGGGCAGCGGGGTCGGGTCGGACACGATGGAGGTGGATCATGACGGGCACGGACATGCGTATTTCCCTAGCGGAATCCCGGACCATTTACGACGTGGCCCAGATCGAACGGGCCATGGAAGATCCCAATACGGCGCGCAATGAATCCCTGTGCGGCCTCTACGAAAAAATGAAGCAGAAGGGCGGAGCCCGCTACCTGATTCGGCCCTCGGGCCCGGACCAACTGGATGGGCTCTACGACAGCTGCCCCAATTTTGGGGCGGTGCTGGACGATTTGCGCAAATACGTGGCCCTGGCCGTGGCGGGCAACGAGCCCATGAGCTTCACCCCCATCCTGCTCCTGGGGGAGCCGGGGGTGGGCAAGACCCATTTCGCCAAGGCCCTGGCCCAAGCCCTGGGCACGGGTTACGAATTCGTGGCCATGAGTTCCCTCACCGCTGGCTGGATTTTGTCCGGCGCTTCCTCCCAATGGAACAACGCCAAGCCGGGCAAGGTGGCCCAGACTCTGGTCCATGGGGATTTCGCCAATCCGGTGCTGGTGCTGGATGAGGTGGATAAGGCCGGGGGCGACAGCCGCTACGATCCCTACGGCTCCCTCTATGGCCTGCTGGAGCCGGATACGGCCCGCCACTTCAAGGATGAGTTTGTGGAGGTGGATATGGATGCCTCCCATCTGCTCTGGGTGTCCACGGCCAACGATGAACGCCAGCTGCCCGAGCCCATCCTGAGCCGCATGAACGTCTATGAAATTCCCCGGCCCGACCCGGACGCAGCCCGGGTCATTGCGGCCCGGCTGTATCAGGACCTGTTGGAGGAGCACGACTGGGAATTTGCCGAGGAGCCGGAAGCGGCCACCCTGGAAGTGATGGCTGGATTGCCCCCCCGGGAAATGCGCAAAGCCCTGTTGGCGGCCTTCGGCAATGCCCTGCTGGATGGGCGTCGCGCCTTGCAGGTGCGGGATTTTGACGCCGCCCGCCCCGGCCGGGCCCGAAAAATCGGCTTCTAGGCCAGGCGGCCGGCAGGGGGCTTGGGGCATAATCGGAGTCCCCTGCCGGAGGTGTGATGGCCTGGAACCCCGATCAATATTTGCAATTCGCCCCCCAACGTCTGCGTCCCGCCCGGGACCTGCTGGGGGCGGTGGCCCTGGCGCGGCCGGAGCGCATTACCGACCTGGGCTGCGGCCCGGGCAATGTGACCGCCCTGCTGCACGACCGTTGGCCTGAAGCCGCCCTGGTGGGGGTGGATAGGGACCCGGCCATGCTGGCCCGGGCCCGGCAGGCCTATCCGACTTTGGACTGGCGCCAGGGGGATGCCGCCACCTGGGAGCCGGAGGCGCCCCAGGACCTGATCTTCTCCAACGCCGCCCTCCACTGGCTGGGGGGCCACGACCACCTATTCCCCCGGCTGATGGACGGCCTGGCCCCGGGGGGCGTGCTGGCGGTGCAAATGCCCGCCAATTTTCAGGCCCCTTCCCATGCCTTGATCCGGGCCCTGGCCGCCCAGCCTCCCTGGGTCGAGCGCCTAGCCGGAGCGGCCATGGGGGCGGTCCAGGAAGTGGGGGACTATTACCGGCTCCTGGCGCCCCTGTCCGGGCACCTGGACCTGTGGACCAGCGAATACTGGCAGCCCCTGGAGGGCGCCAATCCGGTGCTGGCCTGGCTGCAAGGCACCACCCTGGTGCCCTATCTGGCGCCCCTGGACCCGGAAGGGCGCCAGGCTTTCCTTGGGGCCTTGGGGAGCGAGCTGGCCCGGGCCTATCCCCCGGATGCCACCGGCGTCACTCTCTATCCCTTCCGCCGCCTCTTCATCGTCGCCCACAAGCCCGGGGCCCGGGCATGAGTCTATGGGCGGCGCTTTGGGACCCGGGAATGGCCTGGGGGCCCCTGGTGATTCTGTTCATCGCCTCGGGTTTTGCCGGCTACGTGGATGCGGTGGTGGGGGGCGGCGGCCTGGTGCAAATCCCCGCCCTGTTTTCCGTCTTGCCCGGGGAAGTCCCGGCCACCCTGTTCGGCACCAACAAAATCGCCAGCGTGGTGGGCACGGGGAACGCCGCCTGGCGCTACGCCCGGCAGGTGGCCATGCCCTGGCGGGCCACCCTGGCAGCGGCGCTGGCCGCGTTCTGTCTGGCCTACCTGGGGGCGGCAGCGGTGGCCTGGCTGCCGCGCCAGGCCCTGCGCCCGGTCATGCTGCTGTTGCTCCTGGGGGCGGCGGTCTACACCTTTCGGCGCAAGGACTTCGGCCTGGAGCATCGTCCCGGCTTGGCGGGCAATCGGGAACTGTTCTGGGCCCTGGTTCTGGGGGGCGGCATCGGTTTTTACGACGGCTTTTTCGGGCCGGGCACCGGGAGCTTTCTGGTCTTTCTTTTTATCCGGGGCTTTGGCTTCGATTTTCTCCACGCTTCGGCGGCGGCCAAGGTGGTCAATGTGGCCACCAATCTGGCGGCCCTGGCCTATTTCGTGCCCCACGGCCATTTCCTCGCCCTGCCCGCCCTGTTGATGGCGGTGGGGAACGTGGCCGGTTCGGTGGCCGGCACCCGGATGGCCCTGGCCCGGGGCAGCGGCTTTGTGCGCCGGGTGTTTTTGGGGGTGTTAGTGGTGCTCATCGGCAAGTTTGCCTGGGACACCTGGCGGCTTTTTTAAGGGGGTCGGTCAGGGTGGGGAGGAGAATGGCCGGGGCTTGACCGGCGGGCTTGCGCCCCAGCCTAAAGGGGGTATGATCCGCACCCATTCGTCGTGGTGCGGGGCAACAAACGGCACCGGAAAATGGCTCGCAAGGCTTGGAAATACCGGGGTTTTGGCTTTTTACCCAGGCTCGGCTTGGCGGCGGCGGATAAAGAATTTTCCCGCGTCCTTCCAAGAAAGGACCGGGAGTTAGCAATGCGTTTCAGCCTCAATTCGGCGGCCAGCAGTAGGGCCGCCATTTTTTTGTCCGGAATTGGCCCGGATGCCCGTGGCGGGGGCGGCAGTAGGCCCGACCCTAAACCAGAATGTCCGTATTGATGCCGTATTTGGCCGCCACCCGCTGGTAGAGCTGGCGGGCGGTTATGACCCGAGGGTCCTGGGGATTTTTGGCCCGGGCTTTTTCCAGGTAGGTGTGGGCCTTGACCGCCAATTCCTCTTTCCAGCCCTTGGCGTCCATAAGGCTGTAGATGGCGTCCGCCGCGTTGATGAGAAATTGCAGATTGGGCACCCGCTCCGCCGCTTCCATGAGCATATCCACCGAACCCTCCAGGTCACCGGTGCGGGCGGCGGTAACCCCCTGGTTGTTGATTTCCACAATTTCCCGGTTCACATCCTCGAGCAGGGCCTGGCCCGCTTCCGGATTGCCGTTCTTGGCGAATACCCCCTGGATATGGGCCAGGATGCTCCGGTCTTCGTTGTTTTCCGCCGCCACCTGGCGCATCAGCTTTTCCCCTTCCTCCGCCTGACCGTTGGCCATGCAGGCCTGGGCCAGATCCACGGCCAGCTTTTGGGAAAGATTGGTATTGCCGTCGGACTGGCTGGCTTCCTGGAGGGATTGGTGCAGGGCCAGAGCCTGTTCCAGGCTCTTGGTGGACTTGGTTTTTTCCCCTTCCTTGGCCAGGGCCAGGCTTTCCAGGATCAGGGAAGCCATTTCCCCTTGCTTGTTGCCCCGCCAGTCCCGGCGTAAATCCTGGGCGATGCGCCGTACCCCCTGGGTATTGCCCCGTTCCATGAGTACCCGGGAGAGATTGGCGTAGTCATCCACGGTGCGCAGGGAAGAGCCCTGGCCCCGGGTGAGCACGGTCTGGAAGGCCTTTTCCGCCACTTCCAGGTCATTGTTGCGGATGGCCATATCCCCCACGGAGCGCTGGCGCAGGGTGTTGTTGGGGGAGATGACGGCGGCTTCCTGCAAGGTGTGCTGGGCTTCCTGGGCCAGACCGGATTCTTCCTGAAGGCGGGCGAGAAAGTCGTAGGCGGCCAGGTATTCGGGAAAGTTTTTCACCAGATCCTGGACCAGGGGCAGGGCTTCCCCCAACTGGCCCTGGCCGTGGAGGGCCACCGCCAGCCCCATGCGGGCCCAGGGCAGATCCTTGTCCGCCAAGAGCTGGCGGTAGGCGCTTTCCGCCTCCGTGTAGCGGCCCAGGGAATTGAGCAGTTCGCAGCGCAGGCGCTGGGCTTCCTGCTGGAAGGCGGGAAATTGTTCGGCGATGTGGTTGCAGGATTCCAGGGCCTGGTCGAAGCGGGCCTTTTCCATGTGCTGGTAGGCCCGGAAAAAAATGTGCTTTTTGAACAGGGCCCGGCCCAGGCGTTGTTGCAGCTGGTCCCCGGTAAAGGGCTTGATCAGGTAATCGTCCGGGATCAGCTCGGCCACGGACACCACGTTTTTGTAGCTCCGCTCCGCCGTGATGACCATGAAAACGGTGGAGAGGGAAATGAGCTGCTTGTAGCGCAGTTCTTCTAGAAGCTGCTGGCCGTCCCGGCCGTCGTCCAGCAAATAATCGGAAAAAATGATGTCGTAGTGGTTGGACTTGACCTGGCGCAGCACCTCAATGCTGGAGCCGGCCCCGTGCACCGTGGTGATGCCCAGGGTGGAGAGCATCATGCGCAGGGAATTACGGGCCTCCGGATGGCGGTCCACAATCAGGACCCGCTTATTGGGGAGGTCGCCCTGAAGTTTTTGTAATTGCTGGGCGGCGAGGTCGTTGGCGTCCATGGTGGCGGCAGGATAGTGTTTATTTTTGGGTCGACGCCCGGGAACTTACGCCAAGTCTCCCTGTTTTCGCAAGGAAAGCCGGGGAATTCTGTTAAATTTCATGGAACTGGCGTATCATCGCCACCTCCGTTCGAGGGTCTGGCGGCCCTCTCCGTAATTCATTCTTCGCCCACCCGGGGGTGACTCCGGAGGCTCCTGATTCCATGCTGTATCCAACCCGGTTCGATGTGATTGTCGTCGGCGGCGGCCACGCCGGTACCGAGGCTGCCCTGGCGGCGGCCCGTGCCGGAGCCCAGACCCTGCTCCTTACCCATAACCTGGAAACCCTGGGGGCCATGAGCTGTAACCCCTCCATCGGGGGCATCGGCAAAGGGCACCTGGTCAAGGAAGTGGATGCCCTGGGGGGCGCCATGGCGGCGGCCACCGACGAAGCCGGTATCCAGTTCCGCATTCTCAACAGCTCCAAAGGGCCGGCGGTGCGCGCCACCCGGGCCCAGGCGGACCGTCTGCTGTACAAACAGGCCATCCGCAGCCGTCTGGAAAACCAGCCCAATCTCACCCTCTTTGCCCAGGCCTGCGATGACCTGATGGTGGAAGGGGACCGGGTGGTGGGGGCGGTGACCCAGCTGGGCGTGCGCTTCCAGGCCCGGGCCGTGGTGCTCACCGCCGGCACCTTCCTCAACGGCCTGATCCACGTGGGCATGGACCATTACACCGGGGGCCGCATGGGGGATCCCCCCTCCGTGTCCCTGGCGGCCCGGCTCAAGGAATTGCAGCTGCCCCAGGGGCGCTTGAAAACCGGCACCCCGCCCCGGCTGGACGGCAAGACCATTGATTTTTCCGTGATGACGCCCCAGTACGCCGACACTCCCCTGCCGGTGTTCTCCTTTTTGGGCCGTCCGGAACAGCATCCGGAGCAATTGCCCTGCTGGACCACGGATACCAATCTCCGTACCCACGACATCATCCGCGCCAACCTGGATCGGTCCCCCATGTACGCCGGGGTGATTGAAGGGGTGGGGCCCCGCTATTGCCCCTCCATCGAGGACAAGATCAACCGTTTCGCCGACAAGGACAGCCATCACGTCTTTCTCGAGCCGGAAGGGCTGACCACCCACGAGTATTACCCCAACGGTATTTCCACCAGCCTGCCCTTCGATGTTCAGCTGGACATCGTTCATTCCATCAAGGGCCTGGAAAACTGCCATATTCTGCGTCCCGGCTACGCCATTGAATACGACTACTACGATCCCCGGGGGCTGAAATCCTCCCTGGAATCCAAAGCCATCCAGGGGCTGTTTTTCGCCGGTCAGATCAACGGCACCACCGGCTATGAAGAAGCGGCGGCCCAGGGCCTGCTGGCCGGGGCCAATGCGGCCTTGCAGGTGCTGGGCAAGGAGCCCTGGTGCCCGCGTCGGGATGAGGCCTATCTGGGGGTGCTGGTGGATGACCTGATTACCCGGGGCGTTTCCGAGCCCTACCGCATGTTCACCAGCCGGGCCGAATATCGCCTGCAATTGCGGGAAGACAACGCGGATCTGCGGCTCACGGAAAAGGGCCGGGAACTGGGCCTGGTGGATGATGTGCGCTGGAGCGCCTTCTGCCGCAAGCGGGACGCCATCGCCGCCGAGGCGGAGCGTCTGCGGGGCCTGTGGGTGCGCCCCCAAACCCTCTCCAAGGAAGTGGCGGAGCGGGTGCTGGGCAAGGCCATCGAACACGAATACAACCTTTTCGAGCTGCTGCGCCGGCCCGACGTGAGCTACGCCCAGCTGCTGAGTCTGGACGTGGCGGGGGAAGGGCTCACCGATCCCCTGCTGGTGGAACAGCTGGAAATCCAGGCCAAGTACCAGGGCTACATCGACCGCCAGCAGGAGGAAGTGGCCAAAGCCGCCGCCTTTGAATCCCTGGCCCTGCCCGCCGATCTGGATTACGAAACGGTGCACGGCCTATCCAAGGAAGTGCGGCAGAAGCTGGGCCAGCATCGGCCCGAGACCATCGGCCAAGCTTCCCGCATCCAGGGCGTTACCCCCGCCGCCATTTCCCTGTTGCTGGTCCATTTAAAGCGCCAGCCCCGGGGCAAGACCCGGGCGGAGGCCTGATGGATCAGGCCGCCCTGCTGGCCCAAGGCCTGACCTCCCTGGACCTTGCCCTGGACGGGGAGGCACAGGGTAAACTGCTGGCCTATCTGGTCCTGCTGGAAAAGTGGAACAAGACCTTTGCCCTCACCGCCCTGCGGGACCGGGATAAGGCGGTGAGCCATCATCTGCTGGATTCCCTGGCCGTGTTGCCCCAGGTGGATGCCCTGGCCGGGGATCGGCTGCTGGACGTGGGCAGCGGCGGCGGCCAGCCGGGCATTCCCCTGGCCATCGCCCGTCCGGGCTTGAATATCACCCTGGCGGACAGTAATTCCAAAAAGGTGGCTTTTCTGCGCCAGGCGGTGATCGAGCTGGGCTTGCCCCGGGTGGCCGTCCAGGCCGGACGCATCGAAGCCTGGCAGCCGGAGCAAGGGTTTTCCGCCATTATTTCCCGGGCCTTTGCCGACACGGGGGATTTTGTCCGGCTAACCCGTCATCTGCTGGCGCCGGGGGGCGTCTGGCTGGCCATGAAAGGGGTTTATCCCCGGGAAGAATTGAGCCATCTCCCGGCAGGCGTGGGGGTGGCGGCGGTGCAGGAATTGCAGGTGCCCGGCGTGGAAGGGGCGCGCCATTTGGTTGTTCTGAGGGAGGAGTGAACCCGTGAAAATTCTGGCTATCACCAACCAGAAAGGGGGGGTGGGGAAAACCACCACCAGCGTGAACCTGGCGGCCTGTCTGGCCCAGCTGGGACAACGGGTATTGCTCATCGACCTGGACCCCCAGGGCAATGCCACCACCGGCTGCGGCATTTTCAAGAAAGAGGCCCTGCCCACCGTCTATCAAATCCTGCTTGGCCAGGCGACCCTGGAACGGGCCACCCTGAAGACCGAATTCGGCTTTGACGTCATTCCCGCCAACCGGGAACTGGCGGGGGCGGAAGTGGAATTGATCGACATCGGGGAGCGGGAAAAGCGCCTCAAGGACGCCCTGGACGGCAAAGCCTACGATTTCGTCCTCATCGACTGCCCGCCCGCCCTCAACTTACTCACGGTGAATGCCCTGGCGGCGGCTCAGGCGGTGATGATCCCCATGCAGTGCGAGTATTACGCCCTGGAAGGTCTTTCCGACCTGGTGGCGACTCTGCGCAAGGTGCGCTTGAGCCTGAATCCGGTACTGGAAATCGAAGGCCTGTTGCGTACCATGTACAACGCCCAATCCACCCTTAACCAACAGGTGTCGGCGGAGCTGGAGGAGCATTTTTCCGGCAAGGTGTACCGCACCGTCATTCCCCGCAACATCCGGCTCGCCGAGGCGCCCTCCTATGGCAAACCGGTGATTGCCTTCGACAAAAACTCCAAGGGGGCCCAGGCCTATATGGCCCTGGCCCAGGAAATGCTGGACCGCCGGGCGGCTTGAGCCAGAGGACGCGACTATGAAAATGAAGGGATTGGGGCGGGGGCTGGATGCCCTGCTGGCCGCCGATAACGACACCGGGCGGGACGAACAGCGCACCTTGCCCCTGGATGCCTTAAAGCCGGGCAAATACCAGCCCCGGACCAAGATGGACGAGGCTTCCTTGCAGGAACTGGCCGCTTCCATCCGGGCCCAGGGCATTATGCAGCCCATCCTGGTCCGGCCCCTGGGCAATGGCTACGAAATCATCGCCGGGGAACGGCGCTGGCGGGCCGCCCGTCTGGCCGGACTGGCGGAGGTGCCGACCCTGGTGCGGGAAATTCCCGACGAGGCGGCGGCGGCCATGTCCCTCATCGAAAACATTCAGCGGGAAAACCTCAATCCCCTGGAAGAGGCCCTGGGCCTGCAACGGCTGGTGGATGAGTTTGGTCTCACCCATCAACAGGCGGCGGATGCGGTGGGCCGTTCCCGCCCGGCGGCTTCCAACATGCTGCGGCTTCTCCAACTGGCGGCGCCGGTCCAGGATCTGCTCCTGGAATCCCGTATCGACATGGGCCACGCCCGGGCCCTCCTGCCCTTGCCCGGGGCGGAGCAGGTTCAGCTGGCCCAGCGTATCGCCCTGAAAGGCTTGTCCGTACGGGAAGCGGAGCGGTTGGTGCAAAATCTGGTGAATCCGCCGAAAAAGCCGGAAAAGAAGGTAGATCGGGATTTGCTGCGCCTGGAAGAAGAATTGTCCGACAACCTGGGGGCCAAGGTTTCCCTGCGGGCCAATGCCAAGGGCGCCGGACGCATCAGCATCGATTTCACCAGTCTGGATCAGCTGGATGAGCTGCTGGGGCGTTTGCGCTGAAAGTTGGAAAATTTTCCCCGCCGTCCGGGGTAAGGCAAGGGGTTGGGCGGAAGGGGAAAATGTACGGAATAGGCTGCAAATGACAGGGAAAAGGGGGAGTTTGTTCCCCGATTTTCATTGACTTTAGGCCTATTAACTCTTATATTAATTATCTTTGTGTGCAGCGGCTGGCTGCCCACCGTCCGGGAGCTAAGCTCCCGCCCCCACCAGGAATACCACGGAAAAAACATAATGTTCCGGGCAGTCTTTTACCAAGTGGGGGCGGTTTTCGTGACGGCGGTGTTGTCCAGTCTCTTTGCCGGCTGGGGTGGAGCAGCGTCGGCGGGAATCGGGGGGGCTTCTGCCATCATTCCCAATTTCCTCTTTGCCATGCGTCTGTCCCTGGCGGCTCGCCGGAACAAAAGCCCATCAGTGGTGGGCTTTTTTGTGGGCGAAGCCATTAAGGTGGCTGCCACAATTGGTTTATTGGCGATTGCCGCCAAGCTTTATCAGGGGCTGGTCTGGCCGGCCCTGTTGATTGGCCTGGTGGTGGCGCTACAGGCGAGTTTTTTGGCTTTTTGGAAGAAATCCTGACATGGAAACTGGCAAGGAAGTAGTAGAAGGCGCCGTGGAGCATGGGCCGACCGCTGGCGAGTACATCGTCCACCACTTGACCCACCTGAACACCACCGGCCACGCGCAAAAGGCGGTGATCGATTTCTCCATCCTCAATCTGGATACCCTGTTCTTCTCCGTACTGGTCGGCGTTATCGGCCTGTTCGTGATGTGGCGGGTGGCCAAGAGCGTCAGCTCCGGCGTACCGGGACGGCTCCAGGCGGCGGTGGAAATCGTGCTGGAAATGGTCAATAACCAAGCCAAGGGCATCGTTCATAGCGAACAATCCCGTAAGTTCGTGGCGCCGCTGGCTTTGACCGTGTTCATCTGGATTTTTCTGATGAACTCCATGGACTTCCTGCCCGTGGATCTGCTGCCCCGCATCTGGCAAGCCGCCCAAGGCAATCCCCACGCCTTCCTGCGGGTGGTGCCTACCGCCGATCTGAACGGCACCCTGGGCCTGTCCATCGGTGTGTTGCTGATCTGCCTCTACTACAACATCAAGATCAAGGGCTTGGGTGGCTGGGTGCATGAACTCTTCACCGCACCCTTTGGTTCCCATCCCCTTCTGTATCCCATCAACTTCCTGATGCAGATGATCGAGTTTCTGGCCAAGACCATTTCCCACGGTATGCGGTTGTTCGGCAACATGTACGCCGGTGAGCTGGTATTCATGCTGATCGCCCTGATGGGTGCGGCGTGGGCGGGTACCGCTTCGGGTGCCATGCTGTGGGTCGGCGGCGTTGTTGCCGGCTCCGTTTGGGCCATCTTCCACCTTCTGATCGTCGCCTTGCAGGCCTTCATCTTCATGATGCTGACCCTGGTGTATATCGGACAGGCACACGAAGGCCATTAAGCCTCAGACGATTCATCCCTTTTAATTTTCAACCTACCTACTTAGCAAGGAGTCAACATGGAACAAATCCTCGGTTTCGTCGCTCTGGCCGCCGGTCTGATCATCGGTCTGGGTGCCATCGGTGCCTGTATCGGTATCGGCATCATGGGGTCCAAGTATCTGGAAGCTTCCGCCCGTCAGCCTGAACTGATGAACGAACTGCAAACCAAGATGTTCCTGCTGGCCGGTCTGATTGACGCTGCCTTCCTGATCGGTGTTGGTATCGCCATGATGTTCGCCTTCGCCAACCCGTTCGTTCTGAAATAATTATTTCCGGCTCGAACAACTTTAGAGGGTTAGTGCCGTGAATCTGAACGCAACTCTGTTCGCACAGCTCGTTGTGTTCTTCATCTTGGCGTGGTTCACGATGAAATTCGTGTGGCCCCCCATCGTGAAGGCGCTCGACGAACGGGCGAAAAAAATTGCCGACGGCTTGGAAGCCGCCGAGCGCGGCAAGCACGACCTGGAACTGGCTACCAAGCGTTCCGCTGATGCTATGCGGGAAGGCAAGGAAAAGGCTGCTGAAGTGATCTCCGGTGCGGACAAACGTGCCGCCCAGATCGTGGATGAAGCCAAGACGGCAGCCCAGGTCGAAGCCGACAAGGTCGTGGCGAATGCCAAGGCCGAGATCGAACAGGAAGTCGTGCGTGCCAAGGAAGAACTGCGCGCCCGGGTAGCCGAATTGGCTGTCTCCGGTGCGGAGAAAATCCTGCGTCGTGAAATCGATGCGAAGGCCCATGCTGACATCCTGGCCGCGATCCAAAAGGACCTGTAACGCATATGGCTGAATCCGTCACCATCGCTCGTCCCTATGCGGAAGCGGTATTCCGCCTGGCGCGCGAAGGCAAGACGCTGGCTCAGTGGTCGGATACCCTGAAGCTCCTGGCGACCATTGCAAAGGACCCGGAAATGGTCCAATGCATGGGGAACCCGGAGCTTTCCTCCGAACAGCTGACCCAGCTTTTCGTATCCCTCAGCAAGGGGGAAGGCAATCAAGATTTGGTTGGCTTCGTCCGGGTGCTGGCGGAAAACGATCGCCTCGTGCTGCTGCCGCAAATCCAGGAGCTCTACGAGCAACTCAAGGGCGCCGAAGAGGGTATCAAAGAAGCTGTGATTTACAGCGCTTTTCCTCTCGACGATGCGCAAGTGAAAAATCTGATGGGCCAACTCGAATCCCATTTCCAATCCAAGCTGCAGCCCCGAGTGGTGGTTGACCAGGCGCTGATTGGCGGGGTGAAAGTGGCGGTGGGTGACCAGGTGCTCGATGCTTCGGTGCGCGGAAAGCTCGAAGCAATGGCCACGGCGCTCAAGAACTAGGAGAAATTCATGCAGTTGAATCCTTCCGAGATCAGCGAACTGATCAAGAGCAAGATTCAAAACCTGCAAGTGGGCGCCGAGACCCGCACGCAGGGTACCGTCGTCTCGGTGACGGACGGCATCTGCCGCGTTCACGGTCTGCAAGACGTGATGCAGGGCGAAATGCTGGAATTCCCCGGCAATACTTTTGGTATGGCCTTGAACCTGGAACGGGACTCCGTCGGGGTCGTGGTTCTGGGTGAATACGAACACATTTCCGAAGGCGACACGGTGAAGTGCACCGGCCGCATTCTGGAAGTGCCCGTCGGTCCCGAACTGGTGGGCCGGGTGGTTAACGCCCTGGGCCAACCGATCGACGGCAAAGGTCCGCTCAACAACAAGCTGACCGACAAGATCGAAAAGGTCGCCCCTGGCGTGATTTGGCGGAAGTCCGTGGATCAGCCGGTACAAACCGGTCTGAAGTCCATCGACTCCATGGTGCCGGTTGGCCGTGGCCAACGGGAACTGATCATTGGTGACCGCCAAACCGGTAAGACCGCCGTGGCTATCGACACCATCATCGCCCAGAAGGGTCAGAACATGACCTGTATCTACGTGGCGGTGGGTCAGAAAGCCTCCACGGTAGCCAACGTGGTGCGTAAGCTGGAAGAGTACGGCGCCATGGAATACACCATTGTGGTGGCCGCGACCGCTTCCGAATCTGCTGCGCTGCAATTCATTGCTCCGTACGCCGGTTGCACCATGGGTGAATACTTCCGCGACCGCGGTCAAGACGCCCTGATCATTTACGATGACCTGACCAAGCAAGCCTGGGCCTATCGTCAAATCTCCCTGCTGCTGCGCCGTCCGCCCGGACGGGAAGCCTACCCTGGCGATGTGTTCTATCTGCACTCCCGCCTGCTGGAACGGGCTGCCCGGGTCAATGCGGAATTCGTTGAACGCTTCACCAACGGGGAAGTGAAAGGCAAGACCGGTTCTCTGACCGCCCTGCCCATCATCGAAACCCAAGCCGGTGACGTGTCTGCCTTCGTGCCGACCAACGTGATTTCCATTACTGACGGCCAGATCTTCCTGGAAACCGACCTCTTCAACGCCGGTGTCCGTCCCGCTATTAACGCCGGTATTTCCGTGTCCCGCGTGGGTGGTTCCGCTCAGACCAAGCTGATCAAAAAGCTGTCCGGCGGTATCCGTACCGACTTGGCTCAGTACCGGGAACTGGCCGCTTTCGCCCAGTTCGCTTCCGATCTGGACGATGCCACCCGTAAGCAGTTGGAACGGGGCCGTCGTACCGTGGAAGTGCTGAAGCAAGTCCAGTACGCCCCCCTGTCCGTCGCCAACATGGCTCTGACCCTGTTCGCGATCACCAAGGGCTACACGGATGATGTGGATGTGAAGCGGATTCTGGACTTCGAAAAGGGTCTGCACGCTTTTGCCGCGCAAAAGTACGCCGATCTGGTCGCCAAGATGGATTCCACCAAGAACCTGGATGCTGAGACCGAGAAGCAAATGGTCGCCGCCATCGAGGACTTCAAGGCTTCTTGGGCCTAATCCGTCGAGGAGAGCGTAATGGCTGGCGGTAAAGAGATCCGCAACAAGATCAAGAGCGTCGAAAACACGCGCAAGATCACCAAGGCCATGGAAATGGTGGCCGCTTCTAAGATGCGTAAGGCGCAGGAACGTATGCGTCAGGCGCGTCCGTACGGCGAAAAAATTCGCCGGGTGGCGGCTCACCTGTCCCACGCCCTGACCGAATATCGGCATCCGTTCCTGAGCAAGCGCGAACCCGTGAAGTCCGTGGGTCTGATTGTCGTTTCGTCCGACAAAGGCCTGTGCGGCGCGCTGAACTCCAACATCATGCGCACGGTGCTGCACAAGATGAAGGAATGGGAAGACAAAGGCATTCAGTTCCAAACCACGGCCATCGGTAACAAGGGCCTGGGCTTCCTGCAACGCTCCGGCGCCAAGGTGGTTTCCCAGGTCGTGGGCCTGGGGGATAAGCCCCATCTGGAACGCCTGATCGGGCCGGTGAAGGTGCAGCTGGATGCCTTCGTGAAGGGCGAAATCGACCAACTGTTCATTGCCTATACCCGGTTTGTGAACACCATGCGTCAGGAAGCGGTAGTGGAACAACTGCTGCCCCTGTCCGGAGAAGTGGTCGGTTCCGAGTCTTCCCGCTGGGATTACGTCTATGAGCCGGAAGCCAAATCGGTCATTGATGATTTGCTGGTGCGCTACGTTGAAGCGCTGATTTACCAGTCCGTCGCGGAAAGCATGGCCTCCGAGCAAAGTGCCCGTATGGTCGCGATGAAAGCGGCCTCCGACAATGCCAAGAACGTGATCGGCGAACTGAAGTTGGTCTATAACAAGACCCGTCAGGCGGCGATTACCAAGGAATTGACGGAAATCGTCAGCGGCGCGGCGGCGGTCTAACAGGTTTCACTAGTTTGAGGGATTCAATATGAGTCAAGGTACGATCGTTCAGTGCATTGGCGCTGTGGTGGACATCCAGTTCCCCCGCGATGCCATGCCCAAGGTCTATGATGCCCTGATGCTCGACGCTTCCGAGGAACACGGTAACGTCGAAAAAGGCCTGACCTTTGAAGTGCAACAACAGCTGGGTGACGGCATTGCCCGCACCATCGTTCTCGGTTCTTCCGACGGTCTGCGTCGGGGGATGAAGGTTAACGCCACCGGCGCTCCTATCTCCGTTCCCGTGGGTCGTGGCACCCTGGGCCGGATCATGGACGTGCTGGGTCGTCCCATCGACGAAGTCGGCCCCATCGAAACCGAAGAAAAGCGTCCTATCCACGCCCAAGCCCCGGCTTTCGACGAACTGTCTCCGTCCGTGGATTTGCTCGAAACCGGCATCAAGGTTATCGACTTGGTTTGCCCCTTCGCCAAGGGCGGTAAGGTGGGCCTGTTCGGTGGCGCCGGTGTGGGCAAGACCGTGAACATGCTGGAGCTGATCAACAACATCGCCAAGCAACATAGCGGCTTGTCCGTGTTTGCCGGCGTGGGCGAACGGACTCGGGAAGGTAACGACTTCTACCACGAAATGTCCGACGCCAAGGTTATCGACCAAGAAAACCTGGCCAACTCCAAGGTGGCCATGGTCTTCGGTCAGATGAACGAACCTCCCGGAAACCGGCTGCGCGTGGCCCTGACCGGCCTGACCATGGCCGAACGGTTCCGTGACGAAGGTCGGGACATTCTGTTCTTCGTGGATAACATCTACCGTTACACCCTGGCCGGGACCGAAGTGTCCGCCCTGCTGGGCCGGATGCCTTCCGCCGTGGGTTACCAACCGACCCTGGCCGAAGAAATGGGCCGCCTGCAAGAACGGATTGCCTCCACCAAGGTGGGTTCCATCACCTCCATCCAGGCCGTGTATGTGCCTGCCGATGACTTGACCGACCCGTCTCCCGCCACCACCTTCCTCCACTTGGACTCCACCGTGGTGCTGTCCCGGGATATCGCCGCGCTGGGTATCTACCCTGCCATCGATCCCCTGGATTCCAGCTCCCGTCAGCTGGATCCCCAAATCGTGGGTGAAGAACACTACGGCGTGGCCCGTCAGATCCAGGTCATCCTGCAACGCTACAAGGAACTGCGGGACATCATCGCCATTCTGGGGATGGACGAACTGGCGCCGGAAGACAAGCTGGCCGTGGCTCGCGCCCGGAAAATCCAGCGTTTCCTGTCCCAACCGTTCCACGTGGCCGAAGTGTTTACCGGGGCTCCCGGCAAATACGTACCGCTCAAAGAAACCATCCGTGGTTTCAAGATGATCGTGAACGGCGAGTGTGACAGTCTTCCCGAACAGGCTTTCTACATGGTGGGTACCATCGACGAAGCCTTTGAGAAGGCCAAGACCCTCCAGTAATCAACCGGTTGCCGCGCCCTCCCGGGTGCGGCGTACCAGAGGGGAACCCCTAACATGGCATTAAGAGTACATGTGGACGTGGTCAGTGCCGAAGAATCCATCTTCTCCGGCGAGGCCGAATACGTGGTGCTTCCGGGCGAAGCCGGCGAGCTGGGCATCTGGCCGCGGCATACCCCCCTGCTCTCCCGTATTAAGCCTGGTACGGTGCGCATCAAGGTGCCGGACGACGATTTCGAAATGATCTACGTCTCCGGTGGCATGCTGGAGGTGCAACCGCACTTGGTCACCGTTCTGGCCGATACCGCCATCCGCGGTAACGATCTGGACGAGGCCAAGGCCATGGAAGCCAAGAAAGCCGCCGAGGAGGCCTTGCAAAACAAGACCGCCAAGCTGGATCTGGCCCAGGCCGAAGCCGAGCTGGCCGAAGCCGTGGCCCAACTGGCCACCATTGAGAAGCTGCGCAAGCGTCGCCACTAAGCACGCTGGTGCAACCAAAAAAAGGCAGCCCAAAAGGCTGCCTTTTTTATTGCCGGAAATTGCCGGAATGCTCTGGGAAAGGCCTCGGGGGCTATTAGAGATTGCTAAGCGTAATCTCCCCACACTTTCAAAGAAGCGAGAAACTCGACCCTGGAGGCAGAGAGGCAGAGAGGCAGAGAGGCAGAGAGGCAGAGAGGCAGAGAGGCAGAGAGGCAGAGGCGCAGAGGCGCAGAGGCGCTTGCCTCGTTGAGAACTCGTGGGGCTGAACAAGCCCCTTCAGAGGCCCCGTTGCCGCGCTTCCACGGCTGCTAGGCGTTGTTCCAGACGGTCCGTTGCCGCTGTCACTTCCCGGATATCCAACCCCAGCCGTTCCGCTGGGGCCCGATCCGCCAGATAGGGGGAATCGTCCTGGAGATATTCTGCCACATTCAGGCCCAGGCGCTGCCAGGTGTCTTTTTGCCAGGCCCAGAGTCGGCTCCCCGTGGTCACCAAGCGGTGGGCCGCCAGGTCGCCGATACGGGCCGCCAATTCCCCTTCCACATCCCAGCGTAGGTGACGCAGCACCTGGCCCAAGGCTTCCGCCAGGTCCGCCGGGCCTTCCAGATGGGCCCGGGCGAAGAGGCTTTCCGGCCCGGCCAGGAGTTCCCAGGGGGCGGGGAAGGGGAGGCGGATGGTGACGTCCGGCTGGCCCCCGTCTTCCAATGGCTCCAGAAGGCCACTCGGCCCCAGCTGGGCCTGGAGCACCGGGAGCCCGCCCAGGGAAATGGCCAGACCGCGCCCGGCAAAGCCGCGCCACCGATCCCGGGCCCAGGCTTCCTGGCGCAGGAGGTGGTTGAGAAAGGTGAGGGAAAGACGGGGAATCACGCCGTGCTCCGCAGTGGGGGAATCAGGATAGCTGTTGGATACCGGCCACGGTCCAGCCCCGGCTGCCATCCGTGGGTTTCACCAGGTTCCAGACTTCGTCGAAGGGGTTGGCCGGGCCGTTGGCTTCTTCCCGAACCAGGCCGTGGAAGCGCACGCTGGCGATATAGCGTTGGTTTTCCGTGACTACTTCCAGAAGATTGGCGTCCAGCTGCACTACTTCCGTGACCTGGGGGGCTTTGCCCCGTTCAGCCAGTTGTAGCTTTACCTCGGCAAACATTTCCGGGGCCAGGAATTCCCGCAGGTCATTTTCATCCCCTGCGTCATTGGCGGCTTGGAGACGGATGAAATTGAGCTTGGCGATGCGCAGAAACTCTTCCCCGTTGAAACCTTCGGGAAGCGCGGGGGCGGCCGCCGGGGCGACCGGTGCGGCAGCGCTGCCCCCGTAGTTGCCCTGGATGGGGGGCATGTCCCCGGAAAAAGGCTGGGCCGGAGGCACGGGCTGGAGATGGGGACCGCCCACGCCGGAATAATGGAGGGGCTCTTCGCTGCGGGGTGCGGGGGCGGTACGGCGCAGCAGACGCAGCACCAGACTGAAGACCACCATGACCGCCACAATGGTCAGCAGGGTGCCCAGGAGGCCGCTTAAGCCGCCGCCACCGCCCGCCAGCAGGGCGCCCAGGCCCAGGCCGGCGGCCAGACCGGCCAGAGGTCCGGCCCAGCTGCGCTTGGGTTGGGCCGGGGCCGGAGTGGCCGGTTGGGGCGTGTTGGGGCTGGCCGCCTGACGGGGCTGGCCGATGGGGGATTGGGGCGCGGTGTAGCGCTGGCCAATGGCTTCCCGCTGCATACCGCTATTGCGGGCGCCGCCCAGGCGCCGGGCATCCGCGTCTTGTACCAGGAGGCCGAGCCCCAGGAGCAGGGCGCACAGGGAGAGGAGGGGACGTCGCATGGGGCGCTCCTTAAAACTTGTAACCCCGGTGCAGTGCCACCACACCCAGGGTGAGATTGAAATATTCCACTCTTTCCAGGCCCACCTTTTCCATCATGGATTTGAGGGTTTCCTGATCCGGGTGCATGCGGATGGATTCGGCCAGATAGCGGTAGCTGTCTTCGTCCTGAACCACCAGCTTGCCCATGCGGGGAATGACCTGGAAGGAATAGAAGTCGTAAATGGGGGCCAAGGGCGCCCAGATCCGGGAGAATTCCAGCACCAGCAGGCGGCCGCCCGGCTTCAGCACCCGGCGCATTTCCGCCAGGGCCTGATCCTTGTGGGTCATGTTACGCAGGCCGAAGGCCACGGTGACCAGGTCAAAGTAATTGTCCGGGAAGGGCAGCTTTTCCGCATCGCACTGGGCCACGGGCAGCACATAGCCCTTGTCGCAGAGCCGATCCCGGCCCCGGGTGAGCATGGCGTTGTTGATGTCGGTGAGCCAGACCTGGCCCGATTTGCCCACCCGCTTGGCGAAGGCCAGGGACAAATCCCCCGTGCCCCCGGCCACGTCCAGCACCCGGAAGCCTTCCCGCACACCGCTCTGGGCGATGGTGAAGGCCTTCCAGATGCGGTGCAGGCCGCCGGACATCAGGTCGTTCATGACGTCGTAGCGCTGGGCTACGGAAGAAAACACGTCGGCCACCTTTTGGGCCTTTGCTTCTTCGGCGACCTGTTGAAAGCCAAAATGTGTTTGTTCGCCCATGGCGGATTCCATCAATGATGATGCCCACAGCCGCCCGGAGCGGGGCTGGCGGGAGCGGTGTTATCGGGATCGCGGGAAAGGCCGGCAGCCTCTAGTTGGCTCAGATACTGCTGCCACAGCGCCTCCTGGCGTTGCCCCAGATCGTAGAGGCAGTCCCAGGAATAGATGCCGCTGTCGTGACCGTCGGAAAAGACCAGCTTAATGGCGTAGTTGCCCACACCCTCCACCCGCTCCACGGTGACTTCCCGTTTGCCCGCCTGGATTTTTTCCTGGCCAGGGGCGTGGCCCCGGACTTCGGCGGACGGGGAGAAAACCCGGAGAAACTCGTAGGGCAGGAGAAACTGGCTCCCGTTGTCGAAGTGAATTTCCAGCTGACGGGATTTCTGGTGCGCCTTGATTTCGGTGGGAATGGGGGTGTCTTTGGTCAGCCCGGCCATGGCCGTCAATCCTCGCGAAAGAACGCGCTATCATAGCGCAGAAGGCGTTTCGCCGGGAGTTTCGGGGGGCGGCGGGGGCCCCGGAATGTCATCTAATTGTCACCTGACTGCAATACACTGAACCTGAAAAATCATTATTCATCGGGAGTCGGGTTTAGCCATGGCAGCCAACATTCTTGTGGTGGAAGACGAACCGGCCATTCAAGAGCTGATTACGGCCAATCTCCAACATGCGGGCCACTGCGTCTTGCGGGCCCTGGATGCGGAGGAGGCGGAACGGCGGGTGCGGGAAGTCCTGCCGGATGTGATTCTGCTGGATTGGATGTTGCCCGGCATGTCCGGCTTGCAGCTGGCCCGCCGCCTGCGGGGCGATGACCGGACCCGGGACGTCCCCATCATCATGCTCACGGCCCGCAGCGATGAGCAGGACAAAATCGCCGGTCTGGATTCGGGGGCCGACGACTACATCACCAAACCCTTTTCCCCCCGGGAATTGCAGGCCCGGATCAAAGCCGTGCTGCGCCGCCGGGCGCCCCAGATGACGGAAGACCCGGTGGATGTGGACGGCCTGCGTCTGGACCCGGTGACCCACCGGGTAACGGGCAACGGTCGGTTGTTGGATCTGGGCCCCACGGAATTTCGTCTGCTGCACTTTTTCATGACCCACCCGGAACGGGTCCATAGCCGTCCCCAATTGCTGGACCAGGTTTGGGGTGACCATGTGTTTGTCGAGGAGCGCACGGTGGATGTCCATATCCGGCGCCTGCGCAGCGCCCTGGAGGATACGGGGCACCACCGCCTGATCCAAACCGTGCGGGGCAGCGGTTACCGATTTTCCGCCCAGGCCGAGTGAGTTCATCCCATGATGCTGGCGTGGTGGGGAACCTGGCTAAGTCTGACCTTTGTATTTATTTCCAGTTTAATTCTGGGCCTCTGGCTCGGCCCCTGGTGGGCCTGGGCCCTAGGCCTGGCGGCCCTGCTGGCCATGGCGGGCTGGCAGATGTGGTTTGTGAGCCGGCTGCTGAAGTGGCTCAAAGGCCCCATGGATGCCCGGGTGCCCCGGGCCTGGGGCGTCTGGGATATGGTCTTCGCCGGGTTACACCGCCGGGTGCGGGTGCGCATGGAGCAGCAACAGATGCTCCAGGAGGCCCTGGAACGCCTGCGCCGGGCCGGGGAAGCCCTGCCCGATGGGGTCATTACCTTCAACCGCTTTCGCCAGATTGACGGCATCAACGCCCGGGCGGCCCTCCATTTCGGCCTCAATCCCATGGTGGATAAGGGCCAGCCCCTCACCAATCTGATCCGCCAGCCCGAATTCGTGGCTTACCTGGAAGCGGGCTATTACGACGAGCCCCTGACCCTGCACAACGACCGGGTGCCCGGCCAGACCTTACAGGTCCAGCTGGTGCCCTACGGGGAAGGCCAGACCCTGCTCCTGTCCCGGGACATCAGCCAGTTGGAAAAGCTGGAAACCATGCGCCGGGATTTTGTCGCCAATGTGTCCCATGAGCTGAAAACTCCCCTGACGGTGGTAAATGGCTTTGTGGAAATGCTGGTGGATGACTACGGCGCCCATTCCCCAGAAGAAGCGGTCCATTACCTGCGCTTGGTCCAGGATCAGGCGACCCGGATGCAGCACCTGATCGAAGACCTGCTCACCCTGTCCGCCCTGGAAACGGGGGGCTCGGCGCCTACGGAAGAGCGGGTGGCGGTGGCCCCCCTGCTGGAGGCTATTCTGGCGGAAACCCAGGCCCTCTCTGGGGGCAGCCACGAAATCACCCTGGATTGCCACGGACCCGCCATACTGCTGGGCAATGGGCCGGAATTACGCAGCGCCTTCGGTAATCTGGCCTTCAACGCCGTGCGCTACACCCCGGCGGGGGGCCGTGTGGAAATCAGCTGGCAGAGCGATAGTAACGGGGGCGGGGTGTACAGCGTCACGGACACGGGCATCGGCATTGCGCCCCAGCATCTGCCCCGGCTGACGGAGCGCTTCTACCGGGTGGATCGGAGCCGTTCCCGGGAGACCGGGGGCACGGGGCTGGGCCTGGCCATTGTCAAACACGTGCTGACTCGTCACCAGGCCCGGCTGGAGATAACCAGCGAACCGGGCAAGGGCAGCCGTTTCAGCGTGCGCTTTCTCCCTTCCCGGGTGGCGGAAGAATAGGCTTTCTCCCCGCCCGGCATTGAGGCGTCGGGCCTAGGCGACCAGGGCCTGACGGATGGCAGCGGCCAGGGCGGCGTCCTCTGGTGCCCGGGGCGGCTGGGCCTCGGTCTGGGTTTGGGGACCCCAGATGGAATTGGGAAAATGGGGGTCGGTGCGGCGCCGGGGAATAATGTGCCAGTGCAAATGGGGCACCATGTTGCCCAGGCTGGCCAGATTGATTTTGTCCGGGCGCATCAATTGGCGTAGGGCCGTTTCCACCCCGCACAACACTTTCAGACAGTGGCTACGCTGGTCGGGAGAAAGATCCGTCAGTTCGGCCACATGGTCTTTCCAGATCAGGCGGCAAAAGCCCGGGTAGAGGGCATCGTCTACCCGAATGACGCGGCAGAGGGCATCTTCCCAGAGGATGGCCTGGTTTTCTGCTGCCGTGGGATGGCAGAGGGGACAGGTGGCGGACATGGGGGCTTTCCGAAAATCAGTGGGTCGCCAGTGTAAGCCCGCGGGCGGCCCCCGTCATGCCTGGCAGGCCACCAGATCGAAGTCGTAGCCGTCCAGCAGCACCCGTTCCAGGTGGCAGCGCAGATTGGGCTGGGGCGCTAGTTCCACCGGCCTTTGTAGTTGGAACCAGCCCCGGGGCAGGACCAGTTCGGGCACGGGGGAGGCGCTATGGGGCGGGCGCAGGGCAAAGGCCAGCACCACCGGATGGGTGGCGGCCACGCCGCCGGTGACACTGGCGGTAATGCCGGTGACGTCCCCCAGGAAGCGGCGGGCTTTGATGACCACGCCCCCGTCTTCCGTCTGCATCAAACTGGAGACCCGGCACAGCCACCAGGACGACAGGCCGGGCTGGCGCACCGCCAGGAGCTGACCCAGGGCGACCTTGCCCTCGCCCCCCGCCCGGTAGAGGCGAAAGGCCTGGGCCGTGGCTTCCAGTAGGGACCAGGTTTCCCCGGGAAAGCGCTGGCTGAGCTGGTCCTGCAAATTGGTTTGGCCCGCCCCCGGGTCTTCCCCGAAAATGAAAACCCGGTCCGCGTCCTTGCGGGAAAAGTTTTCATAGCGGCTGGCGGGCAACAGTTCCCGGCCGGTGAGGCGGACGTGGATGGCCTCAAAGCCCAGCAACACCTCTGCCGTGCCCGCCGGGGTTTTCAGGGAAAAGGGCCGGGCAATGGCGCTGAGGCTCCAGGGGTATTTCAGGTGGGTCATCAGCCGGGTGGCGTCCGCCGGGCTGCAATCGTCCCCCAGGAGCAGGGTTTCCGGGCTCAGGCCCTTGGCCAGTCCGTGCCGAACCTTGTGCAGGTGTTTGGCCAGATCGGCCACTTCCAGGGCCCTTACCTGGCTGCCCAGCTGGGCCCCGGGCAATACGGTGCGCACCGGGCAATCGCTGTCCAGATCCAGAAGAAAGGGCGGGGGCGGCACGGGCACTGGGACAATATGGGCCAGCTTGGCCATGAGCCGGGCCCAGCGCAGCACCCAGGCCATGTCCCGGGAGGTCAGGCCGTAGGGCTTGGCCAGGTCAAAGAGCAGCACCGGCAGATAGCTCCGGGCGCAGCTGCGCTTGCGGCCCTGGGCATCCAGATAGACCGTTTCCGCCCAACCCCGCCGTTCCCCCTCCGCATAGGCCCGGTTCAGGAGCCGCCAGGCGTCGGCGGGCACCTGGCAGCGGGCCTTCAGGTATTCCAGGGGCACCATGCCGCGAAAATGGACGATGCGTTCCAGCACATGGAGCTGGGTGTCCGGGGCCAGACCGCCTCCGGACCGTTCCGGCAGACAGTGGCTCCAGGCTTCTCCCACCGCCTGCCAGAGGGCCACGATGCGGAGAAAGAGGGAGAGTTCGCCGCCGGTGTAGGGCACCGGTTTGTGGCGCAGGCGGCGGGTGGCGTCATCCTGGACGAACAGCAATTCCGTTTCGCTGTCTTCCAGCAGGGCGATGCGCTCGTCCACCGGTAGGGGGCTCAGGGTCAGCTGGGCATAGAAACGCCCCAGGGCCTCGTGGGTGCGGATGGGATCGGTGACCGGTAAGCCGGACAGGGCCGCCCGGGCGGCGGCGCCATCGGCAAACGGACTTAAGGGGGTGCTCATTGCCCGCCTCCAAGGAAAAAGCGTTTCAAGCTTTTTGCATAAAGTGTGAATTAATTCACATTTTGCTGATTGGGGCCTGACTTGCCAAGTCGGGGGTTAGGCGCCCAGCAGGTGGAGGATCAGGGTACGTTGCTGGGGCTGACGCCGGTGTTCGTAGCAGTATATGCCCTGCCAGGAGCCCAGGGTCAGCCGTCCGGCCACCAGGGGCAGGCTCAGGGAGCTTTGGGTGAGGGCGCTGCGGATGTGGGCCGGCATGTCGTCCGGCCCTTCCAGGCGATGGCGATAGGCCGGGTCCCCATCCGGGGCCAGGCGGGCGAAAAAGCTGTCCAGATCCCGGCGCACGTCCGGATCGGCGTTTTCCTGGATCAACAGGGAGGCGGAGGTATGGGGGCAGTAGACCGTGAGCAGGCCTTCCCGAAAGCCGCTCTCCGCCACGAAGCTGGTCACTTCCCCGGTAATTTCGTAGAGGCCCCGACCCCGGGTGGCCAGGGTCAGGGAGCGGTGTTCCAGGGAGAGGTCCATGGGGTAGGGGAAGGGGGGCCGTAGGGGCCTGGGGCCCCGGATTTACAGCAGCACCCGCTCAATGCCCCCGTCGTTGGCCTTGGCCACGTAATCGGCCATCCAGTTTTCTCCCAGCAGGGTCTTGGCCATTTCCACCACCACGTAATCGGCCTGGATGTCCGCATCCGGCTCGTAGCGGGACAGGCCCTGGAGGCAGGAGGGGCAGGAGGTGAGGATTTTCACCTGACCGTGGAAAGGGGTGACATGGCCGTGGGCGTCCGGTTCCCCGGCGGCCCGCAGCAGGGCGGCGCCCTTTTCGATTTCCTCCTGCTTGCGGAAGCGCACCTGGGTGGAAACGTCGGGCCGGGAGACCGCCAGGGTACCGGATTCGCCGCAGCAGCGGTCGTTCAAATCCACCCGCTGGCCCATCAGGTCATTCACCACCTTGATGCCCGAGTAGGTCTTCATGGGGGTGTGGCAGGGCTCGTGGTACATGTAGCGCACCCCTTGCACCCCTTCCAGCTTGACCCCCTTCTCCAGCAGATATTCGTGGATGTCCAGGAGGCGGCAGCCGGGGAAGATTTTCTCGAATTCGTACTTTTGCAGCTGGTCCATGCAGGTGCCGCAGGAGACGATCACCGTCTTGATGTCCAGGTAATTCAGGGTGTTGGCTACCCGGTGGAACAGCACCCGGTTGTCGGTGATGATCTTCTGGCCCTTGTCTTCCTGGCCTGCGGCGGTCTGGGGATAGCCGCAGCACAGGTAGCCCGGGGGCAGGACGGTGACGGCGCCCACCTGGTAGAGCATGGCCTGGGTGGCCAGACCCACCTGGGAGAAGAGCCGTTCCGAGCCGCAGCCGGGGAAGTAGAAGACCGCGTCCGAATCCTCCGTGGCCTTGCGGGGGTCCCGGATCACCGGAATCACCTCGTTGTCCTCGATATCCAGGAGGGCCCGGGCGGTGCGCTTGGGCAGGTGGCCCGGCATGGGCTTGTTGATGAAATGGATGATCTGGGCGCGCAGGGGCGGCCGACCCAGGGTGGCGGGGGGATGGCGCAGTTGCTCCCGGCTCAGGCCCAGGGCCTTGGCCGCTTTGACGGCGAGCCGCTGGGCCCGATAGCCCCAGTCGATCATCACCTTGCGCACCAGCTTCACCGTGGCCGGGTCCTTCATGGTGAGGAAGGCCATGGCAGCGGCCTTGCCCGGATCGAACTTCTTTTTGCCCTGTTTGCGCAGGAAATTGCGCATGGCCACGGACACGTCGCCGAAGTCGATATCCACCGGGCAGGGCTTCACGCAGCGGTGGCAAACCGTGCAGTGGTCGGCCACGTCGTTGAATTCGTCAAAGTGTTGCAGGGAAATGCCCCGCCGGGTCTGTTCCTCGTAGAGGAAGGCCTCGATCAGCAGGGAGGTGGCGAGAATTTTGTTGCGCGGGCTGTACAGCAGGTTGGCCCGGGGCACATGGGTGGAGCACACCGGTTTGCACTTGCCGCAGCGCAGGCAGTCCTTGATGCTGTGGGCGATTTTGCCCACCTCGGACTGCTCCATGATGAGGGATTCGGCCCCCAGCAGGGAGAAGGAGGGGGTGTAGGCATTGCGCAGATCGGCCCCGGGCATGAGCTTGCCCTTGTTGAAGTGGCCGTTGGGGTCCACCTTGGCCTTGTAGGCCCGGAAGGGGGCGATTTCCTCTTCCGAGAGGAAATCCAGCTTGGTAATGCCGATACCGTGTTCCCCGGAAATGACCCCGCCCAGGGAGCGGGCCAGGGCCATGATGCGGGTCACCGCCCCGTTGGCGGTGCGGAGCATTTCGTACTGGTCCGAATTCACCGGAATATTGGTGTGCACATTGCCGTCCCCGGCGTGCATGTGCAGGGCGACGAAAACCCGGCCGCGCAGCACTTCCTGGTGCAGGGCCTCGAATTTGTCGATGATGAGCCGGTACACCTTGCCGTCGAAAATGGCGGTGAGTTCGGGCTTCAGCTCATTTTTCCAGGACACCCGCACGGAGTAATCCTGGAGCCGGTGGAAGAGGGTGGGATTGGCCGCCCGGTTGGTGAGGGGGCCGGCTTCAATGCCCAGGGCGGCGAAATGGCTTTCCGCCTCGGCCAGGGGCATGTCCAGGTTGTCCAGCAGCCATTGCCAGCGGCGGCGGATGCCTTCCACCAGTTCCAGAGCCGCCTGGCGCCGGTCGCCGATGAGCACGTCCTTATCCAGATTGGCGTCGCCGCTGGAAAGGGGCAGGTCGCCCTGGAGGAAATTCACCAGGGTGTCGCACAGTTCCAGCTTGTTGCGGGTGGACAGCTCGATATTGATGCGCTCGATGCCGTCGCAGTAATCCCCCATGCGAGGCAGGGGAATGACCACGTCCTCGTTAATCTTGAAGGCGTTGGTGTGCTTGGAAATGGCGGCGGTGCGGGAGCGGTCCAGCCAGTATTTCTTGCGCAGTTCCGGGCTCACGGCAATAAAGCCTTCCGCGCCCCGCTGATTGCACATGCGCACCACCTCGGAGGCGGCGTGCATCACGGCGGCCTCGTCGTGACCCACGATGTCCCCCAGCAGCACCATCTTGGGCCGCCCCAGGGTTTCCCCCTTGCGCTTGGCCTTGGTGGCATAGCCCACCGCCTTCACATAGCGCTCGTCCATGTGTTCCAGGCCCGCCAGTTGGACTCCGGCGGTATGACCGGCGCCACCCGGCTTGAAGTAGTCGGTGATTTCCACAATGGAGGGCACCGCCTCCCGAACCTGGCCGAAAAATTCCAGGCACACGGTGCGGGTGATGGGGGGCATTTTGTGCAGCACCCAGCGGGCGGCCACCACCAGGCCGTCACAGCCTTCCTTCTGCACCCCGGGCACCCCGCCCAGGAATTTGTCGGTGACGTCCTTGCCCAGGCCCGCCTTACGGCAGCTGGCCCCGGGCAGGGAGAGAATGTCCTCCTGGAGCAGCTTTTCCCCGGAGGGATCAAAGCGTTTCAGGCGGAAGCGCACCGTGGGCTGTTCGTGGATTTTGCCCAGATTGTGGTCCAGGCGTTCCACTTCCAGCCAGTTGCCGTCCGCATCCACCATCTTCCACCAGGCCAGATTGTCCAGGGCGGTGCCCCAGAGCACGGCCTTTTTGCCCCCCGCGTTCATGGCGATGTTGCCGCCGATGCAGGAGGCTTCCGCCGAGGTGGGGTCCACAGCAAAGACCACGCCGGCCGCTTCCGCCGCTTCCGAGACCCGCTTGGTGACGACCCCGGCCCCGGTGCGGATGGTGGCCACGGGGCGGCTTACCCCGGGCAGTTCAATTTCTTCCACCGGCCCCAGGTCGATGAGCTTTTCCGTATTGATGACGGCGGATAGGGGGGTGAGGGGCACGGCGCCCCCGGTGTAACCGGTGCCGCCCCCCCGGGGAATGACGGTGAGGCCCAGCTCGATACAGCCCCGTACCAGGGGGGCGATTTCCTCTTCCGTATCCGGGGTGAGGACCACAAAGGGATAGGCCACCCGCCAGTCCGTGGCGTCGGTCACATGGGACACCCGGGCCAGGCCGTCGAAGGCGATATTGTCCTTGCGGGTGTGGCGGGACAGGCTTTTCAGCACCTGATGGCGCAGGTGGAGGGTGTCCACAAAGCGCTGTTCAAAGCGGTCCACGGCCTTTTCCGCCGCCTGGACCAGGGCCGCTACCTTGCGGCTACGCTGGGGATCTTCCTTTTCCGTGGCCTGGCGGCGCTTTTCCACCTCCCGCAGGCGGTGGCGCATGGCCTCCACCAGGGCTTCCCGGCGGTGCCGGTTGGCTAGCAGATCGTCTTCCAGATAGGGGTTGCGGCGTACCACCCAGATATCCCCCAGCACTTCGTAGAGCATCCGGGCGGAGCGGCCGGTGACCCGCTCCAGGCGCAGTTCATCGAGCACCTGCCACATGTCTTCCCCGAGCAGGCGGATGACGATCTCCCGGTCGGAGAAGGAAGTGTAGTTGTAGGGGATTTCGCGCAGACGTACGGTCATCGGAAGGGGCGGCCAGGGCCGTGTCTTTCAAAAAGGGGATTTTAACGTATTGCACTGCCCCGGGTAGAGCGGGGTGGGCAAAGCCGGGGGCGGGGGCGCCCGCTTGGCCCGGCGCCGGACCGTTTCCTGGGGGTTGGGAGCGGTGCCAAGGGACTGCTTGAGGCTGAGACCGCCCGGCGGGGCGGATGTTCCGGGAGCGGCCCCGGTCCGGGCGTCCAGGGCGTGGCCGGGGCGGGGAAAAGGCCCAGGCTTCATGGACTTAACGGGAGCCCGGGGGGTACACTGATTTCTTTAAGTAGCTTGCCCTATTCCCCAGTCCATCATTCCATGCCCCACGATTACCTCACCAAAATCCTCAACGCCCGGGTGTACGACGTTGCCGTCGAAACCGCCCTGTCCCCCATGCCCAACCTGTCCCGCCGTCTGGGCAACCGCTTTCTGCTGAAGCGGGAAGACACCCAGCCGGTGTTTTCCTTCAAGCTCCGGGGGGCTTACAACAAGATTGCCAGCCTGACTCCGGCCCAGCTCAAGCGGGGGGTGATTTGCGCCTCCGCCGGCAACCACGCCCAGGGCGTGGCCATGGCCGCCGCCAAGGTGGGGTGTCGGGCGGTGATCGTCATGCCCACCACCACGCCCCAGATCAAGGTGCAGGCGGTGGTGGCCCGGGGCGGGGAAGCGGTGCTGGCCGGGGAATCCTTTGATGAGGCCTATGCCCACGCCCTGGAATTGCAGAAGCGGGACAAGCTCACCTTCGTCCATCCCTTTGACGATCCGGAAGTGATCGCCGGTCAGGGCACCATAGGCATGGAAATCCTGCACCAGCATAGCAAGCCCATCCACGCCGTGTTCTGCTCCATCGGCGGTGGCGGTCTGGCGGCCGGGGTGGCGGCTTACATCAAGGAAGTGCGTCCGGACGTGAAGGTCATCGGGGTGGAAACCTTTGACGCCGATGCCATGCAGCGTTCCCTCATCGCCGGCAAGCGGGTGCGCCTCAATCAGGTGGGCCTGTTTTCCGACGGTACGGCGGTGAAATACGTGGGGGAAGAAACCTTCCGCCTGTGCCAGGAATACCTGGATGAAATCGTCCTGGTGGATACGGATGCCATCTGCGCCGCCATCAAGGACGTGTTTGAAGACACCCGCTCCATCCTGGAACCCGCTGGCGCCCTGGCCCTGGCCGGGGCCAAGGAATACGCCAAACAGCACAAGCTGAAGGATCAGGCCCTGGTGGCCGTGGCCTCCGGCGCCAACACCAATTTCGACCGGCTCGGTTTCGTCACCGAACGGGCCGAGGTGGGGGAACAGCGGGAAGCCATTCTGGCGGTCACCCTGCCGGAAAAACCCGGGGCCTACAAAAAGTTTGTCAGCCTCATCGGCAACCGGAGCATTACCGAATTCAACTACCGCTACAACGACGCCCAGGAAGCCCATGTCTTTGTCGGCATCCAGGTGGCCAACCGGGCCGAATCCCTGAAGCTGGTGGAAAGCCTGCAAAAACACGGCTACGCCACCCTGGATTTGACCGAAGACGAAATGGCCAAGCTCCACGTGCGCCATCTGGTGGGGGGCCACGCCCATCAGGTGCAAAACGAGCTGCTCTACCGTTTTGAATTCCCGGAACGGCCCGGCGCCCTGATGCACTTCCTCAACCAAATGAGCGCCAGCTGGAACATCAGCCTGTTCCACTACCGCAACCACGGCGCCGACTATGGCCGGGTGCTGGTGGGGATGCAGGTGCCCCCGGCGGAAAAGAAGGAATTCCAGGCCTTCCTGAAAACCCTGGGCTACCGTGCCTGGGACGAATCCAAAAA
This sequence comes from Rhodocyclaceae bacterium, assembly GCA_041907765.1. GTDB lineage: Bacteria > Pseudomonadota > Gammaproteobacteria > Burkholderiales > Rhodocyclaceae > Azospira. Next base: position 42,195 of record JAYRGQ010000002.1, read on the forward strand.
TCCGGCCTATAAGCTCTTCCTCGGTTAAGTTGGCGTTGCCATTAAAAAAGCGGGCTTGGGCCCGCTTTTTTCGTTAACCGATCCCACCGGGAAGCGCCCGTCCGGCGGCCCTCTCCGCCCAACCGCGACCATATGCCGCATGCCCTTTTGGGGAGGGACTGCCTACCATTCCCCCCTTTTAAACCGGGTCGGTCATGGGGCGCATAAGCCCTGGGCCGTTCCTTTAGGGAGGCAATATGGGGTCGGGCAAGCGGGGTTTGGCGGGTGGTCTGGTGGCAATGGCCGTGGGGGGATTGGCCTGGGGGGCGGATGGGGTGCCCACCCTGGGGGAAGTGGAGGTCCAGGGTACGCCTTTGGACGCAGCGACCACGGAAGGGTCCGGTTCCTACACCAGTGGGGCGGTGACCGTGGCTGGCAAGGAAGCCGTGCCCCGGCGGGAGATTCCCAATTCCGTGTCCGTGGTGACCCGCCAGCAGATGGACGATCAGGCCATGGTGACGGTGACCGACGCCCTGAAACAGGCGACGGGGGTTAACATGGTTACCAATGTCCCGGGTCAGTCCTGGTTTAGCGCTCGGGGCTACAACCTGGGCATGATGTATGACGGTATGCCTGCCTATGATAGCTTGAGCGGCTATCAGCAATTTGATTTGGCCATCTATGACCGGGTGGAGGTTTTGCGTGGTCCCGCCGGGTTATTGCAAGGCTCGGACGAACCGGCTGGGGTGGTAAATCTGGTGCGCAAAAAGGCTCGCGCCGACTTTGCCGCCTCCGCTACCTTGTCTGCGGGTTCCTGGAATAGCACCCGGGCCTCTCAATCAGGACAAAAGCTTGCGGGGCCGGGTCGTGTTATCTGGGTTAAACCAGGATTATTTCTATGACCGGGCCCACGACAACCGCTGGTTGAGCTATGGGGAACTGGAATACGACCTGTCTTCCCGAACCACCCTGTCCCTTTCTAATACGGTTCAGGTCGATAAGGGGCCTACCTATTCCGGCTTACCTGCGTCCACTACCGGTCAGTTTCTGGATGTCCCCCGTTCCACCAATCCCTATCCCTCCTGGTCCAAGGATTATTGGCGCACGGAGGAAACCGTCCTGGCGGTGGAACATCATTTCGATAACGGATGGAAAGGTAAGTTGAGTCTGTCCCAGCGGGATCAGCGCTTTGAATTTTTTGACAGCTATCCCAGTACCGGGGTCGATCCTTTGACCAACACCCTTTCCTATGCCCGGCGTCACTTCCAATACGATTATCATCGCCAGGGTCTGGATGCCTATCTGACCGGCCCTTTCCATTGGCTGGGGCGCACCCATCAGGCCCTGGTGGGTTTCAATTACGACAACTTCACTACTACCTCCCGGGGCTACAAAGCCAGCGTGGTCAAGGGGGTGCCCTGGGGGGCTCAGGATACCGTGCCCCAGCCCAATCAGCCTTACGACCAGGGGCGGGTCAGCCAGTATTTGCAGCACGGGGTCTTCGGTCAGGTACGCCTGAGTTTGGCGGACCCTTGGAAGCTGATTCTGGGGGCTCGGGTCACCGATTACAGTGACCGTAGCCGTGGTGTGTCCCCAGGGCCTGTGTACGCATGGAACCAGGGGGCTCAGGCCTTTCAACGGGTCACTCCCTATGGGGGGCTGATTTTCGATGTGAATCGGGAATGGTCCGTTTACGCCAGTTACAGCGATATCTTCATGCCCCAAACGGAGCAGACCTACACGGGGAAGACCTTGGACCCCCGTGTTGGCGCCCAGTACGAATTGGGAACCAAGGGGGAATTGCTGGACGGCAAGCTGAACGCTTCCTTCGCCCTGTTCCACATCGAAGACCGGAATCGGGCCATGGAAGACCTTAATCACCCGGAATGTTCTCCGACCTGTTACACCCAAGCGGGCAAGGCAGAAAGCAAGGGGTGGGAAACGGAAGTGTCAGGCAGTCCCCTGCCCGGTCTGGAATTGAGCGCGGGCTATACCAACCTGATCACCCGCTTGTTGCGGGATGACAGCTCCCAGGGCCAGCCCCTCAACAACTGGTGGCCCCGCCACACCCTCAAGCTGTGGGGCAATTACCAGTTCAGCGGCAGTCTCCAGGGCTTCAGTGCCGGTCTTGGGCTGGATGCCATGAGCCGCTTTTCCGGCAATGGCAGCAGCGCGTCCCGGGAACAGGGGGGCTACGGGGTGGTGGATGCCCGCCTGGGCTACCGCTTTACCCCCAAATCCAGCGTTTCCCTGAATGTGAAAAACCTGTTTGACCGGGTCTATTTCGCCCGGATCGGGGGCTCCAACACCTACAACACCTACGGGGAGCCCCGCAGCGTCATGCTGACCTGGCGCTTGTCCCTGTAGGCGGGGAGGGCTCCGGGCCTTCGGGGAAAAACCGGGGGCCCGGGGCGTCTGGAAAGCGGAGGCCTTGGGTTGCCCAGGTTGCCTCCCCGCCTTTGCTTTGGGCCCTTTGCCGGGCCCGGAGCCCCTAGGGCCAGAGGAACATCATGCGGGGCGCCGTACCGGGACGATCCGGGAAGGCGGCCCAGGGAATGGCTCGGAAGCATTGTTCCGCTTCCCGGGGCCGATGCTGGGCCAGGAGGGCGTAGCCCCGCAGAATGCGGGCGTCCAGGTCCTTGGGGTCGGCCGCCAGCCGTTGCTCCGCCTGGCGTTGCACCCGGGGGGCATCGCCCTGGCGCTGCATTAGCAGAACCAGGCGCTGGCCGAACCAGAAATGGCCCAGATCCAGGGCCGGGATGGCCTGGGGCTGTTTGGGATCGTTGTGGCAGGATTGGCAGTCCGCCGAGGTCCAGTGGGCCAGCTCATGGACAATGTGCTCCAGGGCCTCCCGCTCTTCCCCTTCCCGGCCTTCCAACTGGGCGAGCCGGGCCCGGAGGGCCCAATAGCGGCGCTGATCCCGGGTATTGATGGCCTGGAGCGGCTGAACCAAGGCCAGTTCCCGCCGGGCGGCGGCAAAATCCCCCTCATTCAGATAGCCGTTGGCCGCCAGAACATGGGCCAGGGCCCCCAGGGAAAAAGGGTCCGTGCCGTCTTTCAGGGCCAGCAGGGTGGCCCGGTCCCCGTTACGCACTGCTGCTTCCCGGGAAAGGCGCAGCCAGGTGGCCCGATCCGCGGGAGTCTGGGGTTCCCCGGCCATGGCGGCCAGAGCCCGGGCGGCCGCCGCCGGGTCCTGACGGGCGTTTTCCTTGATCTGTTCCAGCCGTTCCTTGACCTCCGTGGGGGCGGCGGAACTGTCTTGGGCCCCGGCGGCAAGGGGGGGCAGGGCGCTCAGGGCGAGGAGCAGGGCGCCTGCCAGGGTAGGCAGGGGGGGAAAGGGCTTGGGCATGGCAGGGTCCGGAAAAAAGGAAAGGGGGATTGTTCCCCTCCCGGGGCCAGCCCCGGAATGCGGCGGATTGTCGCAGGGGGCGGTGTCAGCCCCGGGGCGGGGGAAAACGGAAAATGCCCGCTTCCGTCACCAGGGCGTCCAGGGGCATGTCGTGGGCTTCCGGGTGAATGTCTGCCACCCGGGCCTGTTCAAAGCCCACGCCGATGGCCAGGGGGCGGGGCGCCAGGGCGGCCAGGGTGCGGTCAAAGTAGCCGCCGCCGTAACCCAGCCGGTAGCCTTGGGCATCCACCCCATTGACGGGCAACAGCAGGACTTGAGGAATGACCCAGTCCCCGGTGGTGGGGGTGGGAATGCCGTAACGGTCCGGGGTCAGGGGGGTATCCGGGGTCCAGGGGCGAAAGGCCAGGGGGGCGGCCCTTTTCACCACCACCGGCAGGGCCGGAATGGCGCCCCGGCGGGCCAGGTCCAGGAGGGCGGGGCGCAGGTCCGGTTCGTTATGCACCGGCCAGCAAAAGCCCACCACCGCCCCGGCCAGCTCGGGAAAGCCCGCCAGCAGATGGGCGCAGATGGCCTGGGAATGGGCGGCCACCTGTTCCGGGGCCAGGGCTAAACGGGCGGCCACCAGCTGCCGACGCAGGGCGCTGCGGAAGGGGAGGGAGGCGGGGTCGGCGGGGGCCGGGGAGGAAGGGGCGGCGCTCATGTGCTATGCTGCGAATGCTGTAGTCCTGGCGTCCAGCTTATCACACACGATGTTCTCCCCCTTTTCCTCCTCCCGCTTTTCCGCCCCCCTGGCTCCCTGGCGTGCCGGGCTCGGCAAACTTCTGTGGATCGGCCTGTGGGCCTGTTCCTCCCTGGCTTCCGCCTATACGGATGACCGTTTTCTGCTGGCCCGTGACGCTTTCCGGGCCGGGGATGCGGCCCGCTTGGAACGCCTGGCTCCCGAACTCCAGGGCTCCGATCTGGGGCCCTATGTGGATTATTACCGGCTGCGCATTCACCTGGATCAGACCGACCCGGCGGCCATCGCGGATTTCCTCAACCGGCAGGACAAAACCTATCTGGCGGAAAAGCTGCGGGGCGACTGGCTGCGTTTCCTGGCCAAGCAGCAACGCTGGCAGGAATTCGACGCCGAATTCCCCAAGGTTTCCCAGCCGGATCAGGATCTGGCCTGCTATGCCTTGCAGGGGCGCATTCAGCGGGGCGACAGCCGGGCGCTGGATGAGGCTCTGCCCCTCTGGCGCAGCCTGATGGACCCGCCCCCGCCCTGCGTGCCGGTGCTGGAAGCCCTGGTGCTGAACAAGCGGGTGCTGGCCGCCGACGTTTGGGATCGCATCCATCTCCAGTTTGAAGCCAACAAAACGGCCCAGGCCTGGAATACGGTCCAGTATCTGCCCGTCTCCCAGGCCCCGGACAGCCGGACCTACGCCCAGGTGGTGGATAAGCCCCTGATCTGGCTCTACCAGCTGCCCCCCAGCTTTGCCGCCAACCGGCAGGTGCGGGAACTGGCCCTCCTGGCCCTGCAACGGGTGGCCCGCAATGACCCGGCGGTGGCCAAGGATCGGCTGGAAAAACTCCAGGACCAGTTCCAGGCCAACGACCTCCACTGGATTTGGGGGGAAGTGGCCTGGCAGGCCGCCACCCGCCATTTTGGCGATGCCCTCAATTGGTACAAGCGGGCCGGGGACGGGGTTTTGAGCGACGAGCCCCAGGCCTGGCGCGTGCGGGCCGCCCTGCGGGCCCAGGATTGGGGCGCGGTGCGGGACGGGGTGGAAGCCATGCGCCCGCCCCAGTCCGACGATCCCACCTGGATTTACTGGCTGGGCCGGGCCTATAAGGCGGGCGGCGTGGTGGACAAGGCCAATCGGCTGTTCCAGCGCATCGCCGGGCAGGCCAATTTCTACGGCAGTTTGGCGTCCGAGGAGCTGGGCCGCCCGGTGCGGGTGCCCCCCGCTGCCAAGGCTCCCTCTCCGGAAGAAATGGCCCGGGTCAGCAACAACGTGTCCGTGCGCCGGGCCCTGGCCCTGTTCAGCCTCAATCTGCGCTTTGAAGGCAGCAAGGAATGGTCCTGGGCCCTGAAGGGCATGAGTGACCGGGAATTGCTGGCCGCCGCCGAAATCGCCAAAAACAACAACATTTTCGACCGGGCCATCGCCGCCGCGGACAAGACCCGCAATGAGCACGACTACAGCCTGCGCTACCTGGCGCCCTATGTGGATCAGGTGCGTCCGGCGGCCCGCAGCCAGCAGCTGGATGACGCCTGGGTGTACGGCCTGATGCGCCAGGAAAGCCGCTTCGTCACCTCCGCCAAATCCAATGTGGGAGCCTCGGGCCTGATGCAGCTCATGCCCGCCACCGCCCGCTGGGTGGCCAAGAAAATCGGCCTGCGGGACTATTCCCCGAACCAGGTGGCGGACACGGAAACCAATCTCATGCTGGGCACCAGCTATCTGCGCCTGGTTATGGAAAGCCTGGACAATCACCCGGTGCTGGCCTCCGCCGCCTATAACGCCGGTCCGGGCCGGGCCCAGAAATGGCGCGGCAGCCAGCCCCTGGAAGGGGCCATCTACGCGGAGACCATTCCCTTCGCCGAGACCCGGGATTACGTCAAGAAGGTAATGAGCAATTCCATTTACTATTCCATCCTGTTCAATGATCAGCCCCAGTCCCTGAAACAGCGGCTGGGGGTGGTCATGCCCAAGGGCAGCAGCTTCGGGGCGGTTAGCCCGAGCAGTCTGCCTTAGCCGGATGGTTCGGGGAAACGGCCGGTCGGTCGCTTCCCCCGGTCGCTTGCCCCCGGAGGCCCCGGGCGCCGGAAGTTTCGGCCCGGGTCCGTTTTTCCGGGGACGACGGCCGACATTCAACTACCCGTAACTGTCAGAGGAAAGCCATGGCGCTGAAAAATATTCTCTTGTTGGGCGGTAGCGGTTTCGTCGGCGGGCATATTGCCCACCTCCTGTCCCACCGGGGTGGCCTGGAGATCACCATTCCCACTCGCCGTTTAGAACGTTCCCGGGATCTCCTGCCCCTGCCCGGGGTGCATCTGGTGGAAGCGGATATCAATGATCCGGGGGTGCTCCTATCCCTGGTTAAAGGCCAGGATGGGGTCATCAACCTGGTGGGCATCCTCCACAGCGACAGCGCCCAGCCCTACGGCAAGGCCTTTGCCCGGGCCCATGTGGCCCTGCCCAAAAAGGTGGTGGCGGCCATGAAACAGGCCGGAGTGCGCCGTCTGCTGCACATGAGCGCCCTCAAGGCCGATACCCAGGGGCCTTCCGAATACCTGCGCTCCAAGGGGGAAGGGGAGGCGGTGGTGCTGGCCGCCAAGGATGATCTGGACGTGACCGTCTTTCGGCCTTCCGTGATTTTCGGCCAGGGGGATTCCTTCCTCACCACCTTTGCCCGCCTGCTGCGCAAGGCGCCCCTGTTTCCCCTGGGCTACCCCTTCGCCCGCTTCCAGCCCGTGTTCGTGGAAGACGTGGCCCGGGCCTTCGTGGATAGCCTGGAAGATCCGACCAGCTATGGGCGCAGCTTCGACCTGTGCGGTCCCCAGATTTATACCCTGCGCCAGCTGGTGGAATACGTGGGCAAGGTGACCGGCTACCCCCGGCCCGTGGTGCGTCTGCCGGAAATGGTGGCCTACCTCCAGGCGGGGCTCATGGCCCTGGCGCCCCGGCCCCTCATGTCCCCGGACAATCTGCGTTCCCTTCAGGTGGATAACGTGGCGGAAGGCCGGGACCGGGCCCCCGCCGGGTGGCTGCCCACGGCCCTGGAGGCGGTGGGTCCGGCCTATCTGAATCCCCACGTGGGCCACGCCAAGCTGGACAGCTATCGCTACCGGGCGCGCCGCTAGGCCGCCCGCCCCTGCCACCGGAACGGAGAACCCCATGCTGAAGCTGGTTATCGGCGACAAGAAATTTTCTTCCTGGTCCTTGCGACCCTGGCTGCTGCTCAAGCAGGCCCGGATTCCCTGCGAGGAAATCCCGGTGCGCCTGCGCCAGGCCGATACGGGGGCCCAGATTCGCCGGTATTCCCCCTCGGGCAAGGTGCCCCTGCTTCTGGACGGGGAAACCCGGGTGTGGGATTCCCTGGCCATCTGTGAATATGTGGCGGAGCTGGCGGCGGACCGCTGGCTGCCCCTGTGGCCGGAAGACCGGGCGGCCCGGGCCCGGGCCCGTTCGGTGAGCGCGGAAATGCACTCCGGCTTTCCCGCCCTGCGTACCCACATGGGCATGGACGTGGGGGCCCAGCTCCCCGGTCAGGGCCGGGACCCGGAAGCTTTGCAGGATGTGGCCCGGGTGGTGGACATCTGGACCGGCTGCCGGCAGGACTTCGGCCAATCCGGCCCCTTCCTCTTCGGCGCCTTTTCCGTGGCCGACGCCATGTTTGCCCCCGTAGCCTTCCGCTTCCAGACCTACGGGGTGGAATTGCCCCCGGTGGCAGCGGCCTACCGGGATGCCCTCCTGGCCTTGCCCGCCATGCAGGAATGGGCGGCCGCCGCCCAGGCGGAAGGAGCCTGACCGGGTGGATATCTACATTGTGGGTGGCGCCGTCCGGGACGGCCTCCTGGGTCTGCCGGTGCAGGATCGGGATTTCGTGGTGGTGGGGGCGACCCCGGAGCAAATGCTGGCGGCGGGCTACCGGCCCGTGGGCAAGGATTTCCCCGTGTTTCTCCATCCCACCAGCCATGAGGAATACGCCCTGGCCCGGACGGAGCGCAAGACGGGCCGGGGCTACCACGGCTTCGCCTTCCACGCCGATCCGGACGTTACCCTGGAAGAGGACCTGGCCCGTCGGGATCTGACCATCAACGCCATTGCCCAGGCCCCGGATGGCACCTATATCGACCCCTACGGCGGTCTGGCTGACCTGAAGGCCCGGGTGCTGCGCCATGTGGGCCCGGCCTTTGTGGAAGACCCGGTGCGCATCCTGCGCCTGGCCCGCTTTGCCGCCCGCTTCACCGACTTTACCGTGGCCCCGGAAACCTTCGCCCTCATGGGCACCATGGTGGCCAACGGGGAGGTGGATCATTTGGTGCCGGAACGGGTCTGGCAGGAGCTGGCCAAGGGCCTCATGGAAGCCCGGCCCTCCCGCATGATCCAGGTGCTGCGCCAATGCGGCGCCCTGACCCGGCTGCTGCCCGAGGTGGATCGGCTCTACGGGGTGCCCCAGCGGGCCGACTATCACCCGGAAGTGGATACGGGGGTGCATCTGGAACTGGTGCTGGACACCGCCGCCGCCCGGGGCGAGCCCCTGCCCGTGCGCTTTGCCGCCCTGACCCACGACCTGGGCAAGGGCACCACCCCGGCGGACATCCTGCCCCGGCACATTGGCCACGAAGCCCGTAGTCTGGAGCTGCTGGAAGGGGTCTGCGCTCGCCTGCGGGTGCCCACGGATTGCCGGGATCTGGCCCGGCTGGTGGCCCGCTACCACAGCGACGTGCATCGGGCCGCCGACCTGAAAGCCACCACCCTGGTCAAACTGTTGGAGCAGGCCGACGCTCTGCGCCGGCCCCAGCGCTTCGACCAGCTCCTGGCCGCCTGCACCTGCGATTTTCTCGGCCGGGGCGGCGATTGGCCCACCCGCCCCTATCCTTCCCCCGATCGCCTGCGCCACGCCCTGGCCGCCGTCCAAACCGTGGATGCGGCGGCCATTGCCAAGGCCTGTCCCGATCCTCGGCAGATCCCGGAACACCTGCACCGGGCCCGGGTGGCGGCGGTGAGCCAGGCCCTGGCCGACTTTTCCGCCTGAAGGGACTGCCGGGCCCCATGGGCTGAGCCGGAGGGTGCCCCCCTTGCCCCTGGCAAAGGGGGGGGGCGGCGGAGTCTGTTTCTAGCCGCCTCGCCACCGTGTTAAATTGGCCCTTGGGCTGCGAGGATTCCCCCGTGGTCTTCCCAACAAAGGAGCGGGCCATGGATCAGGGCAAATCTCAACGCCGCCGCCCGGCGCGGTTTTCCTGGCTGCTGGCCGCCGGACTGGCCCTTCTCTGGGGCACCGCCCCGGCCCAGGCCCTCTATAAAACCGTGGGACCGGACGGCCGGGTGACCTACACGGACCATCCCCCCAGCGGCGCCAAAGCCAAGCCCCTCTCCTCGGGCACCCCGGCCATCAGCCTTTCCCCGGGCGCCGCCCCCACGGCGGCCGCCCGCAGCACCCGCCCCAACCAGGGGGCCGTCACCCTCTATTCCGCCGTCTGGTGCGGCTACTGCCGCCAGGCCAAAGCCTACCTGGCCAGCCACGGCATCGCCTACCGGGAAGTGGACGTGGAATCCCCCAGCGGCGCCGCCGATTTCGCCCGAGCCGGCGGCGGCCGGGGCATCCCCCTCCTAGTCGCCGGCGGCCAACAAATCCGGGGCTACTCCCAGGCTTCCTACGACGCCCTGTTTGGGCGTTGAGCCTTGGGGATGGGGGCACCGCCTCCTGCCCTATAGAAAGATAGGGGACCTGAGTCCCCGGGGCGTTACGGTGGATGCTCCCATTCCGCCTTGTTGCCTGGGGACCGTGACCCCCGATGCCGTTTCCAGATGGGGTCCGACAGCAGCTTCCCGCCGTTTTCCCCGTGTAGAGACGCTTAATTCCCCGAACTGGTTTCCAGGGGTAACCCCGCCTCACTCCAGCCGTCGATACCGCCCTTCAATACCCGGGCGGTGATGCCTTTTTGTTGTAGCAGGCGGGCGGCTTTGGCGGCGGAGGCGTCGTGGGGGCAGGCGCAGTAGGTGACGATGGGGATATCCCGGGGCCAGTCCTGGTGGGTGCTTTGGGCCAGGACGGCCAGTTCCACGTGGCGGGCGCCCGGGATGCGGGGGCCGAGGGGGAGTTGGGGGGAGGCGGGGCGTACGTCCACCACCAGCACCCTTTGCCCGTTCTCTAGCAATTGGGAGAGTTCCCCTACCCCCATGCGGGGCAGGCGGGAGGCGGCCCGAGCCTCCCAGGCCCGGCGCCAGAGGCGGGCGGCCACGTAGAGGGCTACCACGGCGGCCAGGGCGGGTAGGGCCACATTGCCCAGGCGTTCCAGGAGGCCCAGCAGGGCGTCGATTTGACCGTGGAAGACCATGCCCGCCGCCAGGCCGCTACCGGCCCAGAGGGCCGTACCTGCCAGGTTGAAGAGCAGGAAGTTGCGCCAGGAAAGGCCCAGGGCCCCGGCCAGGGGCGGCGCCAGGGTGGAAAGGCCGGGGACGAATTTGGCGATCACCAGGGTGGCCACGCCGCGCCGAGAAAAGCTCACTTCGCTTTGGCGCACGCAGCTATCCGGGGAAATGGAGACCCGGCAGAGGAGGCTGAGGATGGTCCGCCCCCAGCGCCGCCCGGCGCCGAACCAGGTGCCGTCCGCCGCCAGGGAAGCCAGGGTGGCCAGGACCAGGGCCTGGACGGCGAACACCCCATCCGTGACCCCCTGGGCGCCAGCCAGCAGCAGGATGGGCAGGGCCGGCAGGGGGGCGCCCGCCTGTTCGATGAGCACCCCGAAAAAGACCACCGCCAGGGCGTGTTGGTCGAAGAGAGCGAAGAGGGTGTCCATGGTCGGGGCCTGGTGGGAGTCCGTTCGGGGGGATAAGGCGGGGAGGGCGTTAGCGCCGGTGTCGGGGCCAGCTGACCGCCCCGACCGAGGCCATCCTAACCCGGATTTCCTCCCCCAGCCCGTCTCCCTAGCCCAGGCGCCCTTCCCGGTAGTCGTTCAGGGCCTGGTAGATTTCCTGTTCCGTATTCATCACAAAGGGGCCGTACTGGGCGATGGGCTCGTTCAGGGGCCGACCGGCTAGGAGCAGCACCCGGGCGGCTTCCGGAGCGGTGAAGCCAATACCGTCCCGGTTCGGCGCGGTTTCCAGGAGGGCCAGATGGGCGCTGGGCACCACGCTGTCCCCCACCTGGATGCTGCCCCGATAGGGGTAGAGGGCGGCGTTGTGGCCCGGGTCCAGGGGCAGGTGGAAGCTGGCCCCGGCGGGCAGGTGCAGGTCCAGGTACAGGGGGGCGGTGGCGGCCCGGGTGACGGCGCCCGTTACCCCCAGGCATTCCCCGGCGATCACCGTGATTTCCACTCCTTCGGGAGTGGTGCAGCGGGGCAGGGCGGCGGCGGGGAAATCCTGATACCAGGGGGGGCAGAGCTTGTCCTGGGCGGGCAGGTTGAGCCAGAGCTGAAAGCCCTCCATGACCCCCTCTTCCTGCTGGGGCAGTTCGGAGTGGATGACCCCCCGTCCGGCGGTCATCCATTGCACCCCGCCGTTTTCCAGCAGGCCTTGATGACCGGCGCTGTCCGCGTGGGCCATGCGCCCGGCGATCATGTAGGTCACCGTTTCAAAGCCCCGGTGGGGATGGTCGGGAAAGCCGGCGATGTAGTCGTCGGGCTGGTCGCTGCCGAAGGCGTCCAGCATCAAAAAGGGGTCCAGGCGGCGTTGCAGCTCCTGGCCCAGCACCCGGGTCAGTTTGACCCCGGCGCCATCGGAGGTGACCCGGCCTCGCACCAGGCGTTCCACCCGGCGGGGTTGTTGGGGTTGGGGCAAGGTGGATTGGGTGGTCATGGCCATCTCCTGGATAAAAAAATCGGGCAGCCGGTTCTCGTTGGGGTTGGGGTGGGGGGAGGCGGCTGCCCGGGCCGGGACGGATCCCGGGGGAGAGGGGGGCGACGGTGGCGGGGGCGGGGCCCCTCGCCGGAAGACCGTGGCCGGCCTTCCTTCCGCCGTCCGGCGGACTTAGGCCAGGGCGGCGATTTCCTTGGCCGCGTTGGCAAAGCCCTGGGCAGCGGCGTCCGGCCCCATGTTCAGGCCTTCCGCGTAGATGAAGGTGATGTCGGTCAGCCCCAGGAAGCCCAGCACGGCCTTCAGATAAGGCACTTGGGAATCCGCCGGGGTATCCCGATAGAGGCCGCCCCGGGCCAGGGCCACATAGACCTTCTTGCCCTTGAGCAGGCCTTCCGGACCGGTGGCGGTGTAGCGGAAAGTCACGTTGGCCCGGCACACGGCGTCAATCCAGGTCTTGAGCTGGACCGGAATACCGAAGTTGTACATGGGCACCCCCAGGACCAGCACGTCCGTGGCTTGCAGCTGGGCGATCAGGGCGTCGTCCAGGGCTACCCGGGCGGCCTGTTCCGGCGTCCGTTGTTCCGCCGGGGTGAAAAGGGCGCCCAGGGCGTCCTTGTCCAGCACGGGATGGGGGTCGGTGGCCAGGTTGCGCACGGTCACCTTAGCTTCCGGATGGAGGGCCACCAGACGGGCGGTGACATCGTTGGCCACCTTGGTGGAGTTGGCCCCGTCGACCCGGGCGCTGGCATTGATTTGCAGGAGATTCATGGCAATTCCTTTAGGGGTAAAAAGGGAGAAGCGATGGGTGTGACTTTAATCGTCCAAAATTCCCACCGGAAGCCCATGAATCGGATAAGATTGTTCCACCTATGGATCAATTAGACCCCAACGACCTGCTTATCTTCGCCCGGGTGGTGGAAGCGGGCAGCTTCAGTAAAGGCGCGGAACGGCTGGGCCTGCCCAAATCCACCGTGTCCCGGCGTATTGCCGGGCTGGAGGAGCGCCTGGGGGAACAGCTGCTGATTCGTACCACCCGCCGTCTGCGCCTCACCGAATTTGGGGAAAGCCTCCTGGAACACGGCCGTCAGGTGGCGGCGGAGGTGGACGCGGTGGCGGCCTTGAGCGAATTCCGCCGGGCCCGGCCCAGCGGCCGCCTGCGGGTTTCCATGCCCAGCGACGTGGCTACGGTGCTCCTGCCCGAAATGCTGGCCGCCTTTGTGGCCCTCCATCCGGCCGTGTCTCTGGAGTTGGACCTCTCCCCCCGCCGGGTGGATTTGTTGGGGGAAAACTTCGATCTGGCGGTACGCATGGGGGATTTGCCGGATGATGGCCTGCTGGCCGCCCGGCGCCTCACCACCTTTACCTACGGCCTTTATGCCGCCCCCGCCTATCTGGCGGAACAAGGCGCCCCGGAGCAGCCCGAGGCCCTCATGGGCCACCAGGCCCTGCGCCTCTTGGCCCGGGATGGCAGCCCCCGGCCCTGGCACCTGAGTCGTCGGGCGGGGGATAAAACGGAAATCTGGACCGGGGTGCCCCCGGGCCGAGCCATGGCCAACCAGCCAGAACTCCTGATTAAGCTGGCCGTGGCCGGCGCGGGCATCGCCGCCGTACCCGACTGCTTTGCCGCCTTTGCCGTGCGCCGGGGAGAACTGCGCCGGGTACTGCCCGACTGGCAGCTACCGCCCCTCACCGCCTGGGGCGTGTTCCCCGGTCGGCGCCTCATGCCCGCCAAAACCCGGGCCTTTTTGGACATGTTGTCTGCCGCCCTGGGGGGTGGGGCGCCCGGGCCGGAGGCTGGCTGAGGGGCGAAGCCCTTGGGTCATGGGTACGGCCAGGGCCTTCTTCGTTATCAAATCAGCGCTCTGAAGCCTGGGGTCAGCGTCGTGGGCGCCCCTGGCGCAGGTATTGAGTTTCCGCTGCATTCCGCCGCTGACCGGCGGATGTACTTTTCTTGTCTTGCCAAAAAATTAGCCAAAAGAAGACGCCCCCGGCTTGTCGCCCCTACGGGGTTCCCTGCGCTACTCCCTTGCGGCGGGGGCTGCCGGAGTTGGCAAATGCGTCGGCCCTGCTGGCCTCAGACAGTCCTCGTCCTTTTCCCGCCCCAAACTCCGTTGCTCGGCGACAAACAGGGGAATGGTCGGGGGAGGTTGGCGCTTTGTCTAAAACGATTCAATTTGAGGGCCGTAGGCCCCACGTATTTGCCAACACCGGCAGCCGCCCCGACCGGCTGAGCAGGGCAGGGGAGCCCGTAGGGCCGGGGGTGGGGAACCCTGTTCTTTTGGCTACTTTTCTAGGGGGAGCAAGGAAAGTATGCCCGCCGGTCCTCGGCGGAAAACAGCCGTTCTGCGCACGAAAGCGCTAGGGGTTCCGTTGTCCGTAGAATCGAAGAAAGCCCAAAGAGCAGCTTTTTCGTGGTTGAAAAGCCAGAGGCTTAGGCTTTCTATGGGGCCTCTCTGAGGCGGGAAACGACTGCTCCCCAAAACCCAACACCCGCCCCGGTTCCCCGGCAGCGGGCGTTTCCTCTGGTTCAGCGTTTAAGGCCGAGCGCCTCAGGTCCCGGCGCTACCGCTCCGGATCAGGTGGTCAAAGGCGCCCAGGCTGGCCTTGGCCCCTTCCCCCATGGCGATGATGATTTGCTTGTAGGGCACGGTGGTGCAGTCCCCAGCGGCGAAGATGCCGGGCTGGGAGGTCTGGCCCCGGCTATCCACCAGGATTTCGCCCCGGTCGCTCAGGTCCAGGGTGCCCCGCAGCCAGTCCGTGTTGGGCAGGAGGCCGATCTGGACGAAAATGCCTTCCAGGTCCAGATGGTGGGCTGTGCCGTCGGCCCGCTGGCGGTAGTCCAGGCCCGTGACCTGCTGGCCGTCCCCGGTGACGGCGGTGGTTTGGGCGCCGGTGAGGATGGTCACGTTGGCCAGGCTGCGCAGCTTGGTTTGGAGCACCGCGTCGGCCCGTAGCTGGTCGCCGAATTCCAGCAGGGTGACCTGGGCGACGATGCCTGCTAGGTCAATGGCGGCTTCCACCCCGGAATTGCCGCCGCCGATGACTGCGACCCGCTTGCCCTTGAACAGAGGGCCATCGCAGTGGGGGCAGTAGGCCACCCCTTTGGTCCGGTATTCCTGTTCCCCGGGCACATTCATTTCCCGCCAGCGGGCGCCGGTGGCCAGGATTACGGTTTTGGCCTTGAGTTCCCCGCCTCCGGCCAGCCGTACCCGGGCCAGACCGTCGGGACCGGCGGGTTCCAGGGCGGCGGCCCGTTGCAGGTTGGTGACGTCCACCCCGTAGCTGAGTACGTGGTTTTCCAGGGCGGCGGCCAGCTGGGGACCTTCCGTGGCGGGCACGGAGATGAAGTTTTCGATGGCCAGGGTATCCAGCACCTGGCCGCCGAAGCGTTCCGCCACCACCCCGGTGCGGATGCCCTTGCGGGCGGCGTAGATGGCCGCTGCCGCTCCCGCTGGGCCGCCCCCCACCACCAGCACGTCGTAGGGGGCCTTGTCCGAGAGGGCTTCCGCCTTGCGGGCGGCGGCGCCGCTGTCCAGCTTATCCAGGATTTCGTCCAGTTCCATGCGGCCCTGGCCGAAGGGCTGGCCGTTGAGGAAGAGGGCGGGCACGCCCATGATGCGGCGCTCCGCCACCTCCGCCTGATTCAGGCCCCCTTCCACCATTTCCGCCTGGATGTGGGGGTTGAGCACGGCCAGGGTGTTCAGGGCCTGCACCACGTCCGGGCAATTGTGGCAGGTGAGGGAAACAAAGGTCTCGAAATGAAGAGGGCCGGGGATGGCGCGGATTTGCGCCATCTGGGCCGGGGTGACCTTGGGAGGATGGCCGCCGGTTTGGAGCAGGGCCAGGACCAGGGAGGTGAATTCGTGGCCCAGGGGAATGCCGGAAAAGCGGATGCGGGGGGCTTCTCCGGCCCGGGCCACGGCAAAGGAGGGGCGGCGCAGGGCCACGTCTCCGGGGGTGGGGGCTTGCAGGCGTACCAGGGGGGAGAGGGCCGCCAGCTCTTGCAAGAGGCTGAGCATTTCCCCCGCCGCCGGGCTGTCGTCCAGGGCCGGAATCAGGTCGATGGGCTGGCTGATTTTGCCCAGATAGGCGGTCAATTGGGTTTTCAGATTAGGGTCGAGCATGGCGGTCTCCTGGCCGGCGGGAAGTGTCCGGCGGGGTAGGAATAGGCGAGGAAAAGGAGGGGCAGGGGGCGGACCGCCGTGGCGGGCCGTCCTGTGCCTCCCCGAAGGGAGGGGGAAGCCGGGGTTGCAGCCCCGGGCTCCCCTCGGGCACCGGACCAGCGGGGGGCGGGGGAGGAAGGGGGAGCTGCCTTCCCCCACCCCCGTGCCGGCCCGGTACCGGAAGGGACCTTAGAGCTTGCCCACCAGATCCAGGGAGGGGGCCAGGGTGGCATCCCCCGGGGTCCACTTGGCGGGGCAGACTTCACCCGGGTGGGCGGCGATGTACTGGGCGGCCTGCACCTTGCGCAGCAGTTCCTTGGCGTCCCGGCCGATACCGCCGTCGTGCTCTTCCACCACCTTGATCTTGCCTTCCGGATTGATGACGAAGGTGCCCCGTTGGGCCAGGCCTTCTTCTTCGATCATTACGGCGAAATTGCGGCTCAGCACGCCGGTGGGGTCCCCCACCATGGGGTAGGTGATTTTCTGGATGGTGTCGGAGGTGTCGTGCCAGGCTTTGTGGGTGAAGTGGGTGTCCGTGGAGACGGAGTAGATTTCCACGCCCAGCTTCTGGAATTCGGCGTAGTTGTCGGCCAGATCCCCCAGTTCCGTGGGGCAGACGAAGGTGAAGTCGGCGGGGTAGAAGAAGACCACGGACCACTTGCCCTTCAGGTCAGCGTCGCTGACGGGCACGAATTTGCCGTTGTGGAAGGCGGTGGCTTGGAAGGGCTTAATCTCGGTATTGATCAGGGACATGGCGTCACTCCTAAGAATAAGGGGGGGTTCCCCGGGGGGTTAAAGTCAGGATCAACTGCATCCATGGACTGAATCTTAGGAGGGACGGTGTAATTAATCTAATTGATTGTATGTATTTTTATAATAGGTAATAGCTATTAAGTTGGCCCAATAAACCCCGGTGCCTGACCGGGGTTGGGGAGGAGAGCCGGGAATCCGGCGCTGGGCCTCAGCGCACGTCGTTCCATTCCTGCTGGGCCTGGTCCCGGGCCTTTTGGGCCGCATCCACGGCCTTTTCCAGGCTTTGCTGGCGCTCGTCGTAGGCGGGGAGCAGGCGGCTGCCGCCGGTGGCCGTGCCCTGGCGTTCTCCGGGCAGGGGGTCCTGGCCGCTGGCCTTGGCGGCCTTGGCCGCTGCCAGGGTATCTTCCGCCTGGCGCAGCCGGTTGTAGGCCGCATTGCGCTTGGCCACCGTGTCATTGAGCTGGCGCTTGGCCTGGGCGGATTCCTGGTCCAGGGTCTTTTCCTCCTGGCGCAGGGCGGAACGGCTTACCGGGGCATCGTCCTGGGTCTGGATGGTGCCCACGGATTTCATGCCCTTCTGGGGCTTGTCGCTGAAAACGATGCGGCCATCCTTATCCACCTGTTTGTAGAGGGTGCCGGCCCCGGCGGGCAGGCTGATGCCGACGGCGGCCAGCAGGACGAGGAAAAGACGGAACGAATGGGAGGTAAAGGGGGTCATGATTAAGGCTCCTGTAACGCCGGACAAGCGATGGGGCCATCATAGCAGGGCGACCGGGGCCGGGCGGCGGCCCAGATGTCAAAGAATGTAACAGGCATGGGCCAAACTGGCCGGGCGCCCGGGCTGAAGCCGGGCTGCAGCACTGACGCGGAGGCGGCGATGATCATTCTTTATACCTGGGGCACCCCCAATGGCCAGAAGGTTTCCATCATGCTGGAGGAGTGCGCTCTGGCCTACGGGGTCAAACCCGTGGATATCACCCGGGGGGAACAGCTGAGCCCGGAATTCCTGGCCATTAACCCCAATAACAAAATCCCCGCCATCGTGGATCCGGATGGTCCGGAGGGGGAATCCCTGACCCTGTTTGAGTCCGGCGCCATCCTGGTTTACCTGGCGGACAAGACGGGCCAGTTTCTCCCCGAAACCGGGGCGGAGCGTTATCTGGCCCTGGAATGGCTGATGTTCCAGATGGGCGGGGTGGGGCCCATGTTCGGCCAGGCCCACCACTTCCTCCGCTTTGCCCCGGAACCCGTGCCCTACGCGGTGGAGCGCTACACCCAGGAAACCGCCCGCCTGTACCGGGTGCTGGAGCAGCGCCTGGCCCGGGTGGAGTATCTGGCGGGGGATTACTCCATCGCCGATATGGCCACTTATCCCTGGGTGGCCCGCCATGAGTGGCACAATGTGAATTTAGACAATTATCCCAACGTCCGACGTTGGTACACCGCCATCGGCCAACGCCCGGCGGTCCAGCGCGGCATGCAGGTACCCTAATGGACACACGACGTACTGAAATTCTGGAAGTCCTCTCCCATCTCCCCTCCCGCCCCCGGCACAGCCGTCCCCTGCTGTTCGTCCATGGCGCCTACACCGGCGCCTGGTGCTGGGAAGAACATTTCCTCCCCTATTTCGCCGACCAGGGCTATAGCGTCTACGCCCTGTCCCTGCGCGGCCATGGCACCAGCTGGGGGGCGGACAACCTGGATTGGTGGAGCATTCACGATTACGTGGAAGACGTGCGCCGGGTGGTGGCGGAACTGGACGAAACCCCGGTGCTCATCGGCCACTCCATGGGGGGCTTTGTGGTGCAGAAATACCTGGAAACGGCGGAAGCCCCCGCTGCCGTGCTGATGAACGCGGTGCCGCCCCAGGGCCTGCTCAATTCCTCCCTGATCCTGGCCGTTTCCCGCCCCAGCCTGATGCTGGATCTGAATCGCATCCTGGAAGGGGAAATGGTGGAGCCGGACGCCCTGCGCCAGGCCCTGTTCGCCCAGCCCGTGCCCCCGGAAGATTTGACCCGCTACTTCCAACACATGCAACGGGAATCCCGCCGGGCCCTGTGGGATATGACCCTCTTCAACCTGCCCCAGACTTTCCGCATGTCCCGGCCCCCCATGCTGGTGCTGGGGGCGGAAAACGATGCCCTGATTCCTGCTTCCGACGTACGGGCCACGGGGGCCATTTACGGCGTGGGGGCGGAAATTTTCCCCGACTTGGGCCACGGCATGATGTTGGAACGGGACTGGACCCAGGTGGCGGAGCGCATCCGCTCCTGGCTGGACGAGCAGGGGCTGTAAGCCTTTTTGCCCCTGGCCCCTGGGGCGGCCTCCGCTGTGGGAGGCCGGAAGGCGGTGCCCGATCCGGCTGCCCGGCCGTTTTCCCCCACCCCGGCCGGGTGCTGGTAGGCCATAAAAAAGCCCCGCGTGGGCGGGGCTGGGTCATACGGGGGGAACCGACGAAAAAAGGCTAGGCCGTGGTATTCACGTTTTTGCCCAGGTGGGCGGGCAGATTGGTGCTGCTTACCGTCTGGCCGCTGTCCGGCAGACCTTGCAGCAACTGCATGGCGCTTTGTTCCTGGGAATTGATGGCCTTCTTCAGCACGGCCACTTGCAGGCTGTTGCCGTCCTGGATGTCGGATAAGGATGAGGCCATGCTGCCGATGCCGCTGACGTCCATGGTGTCACCTCCGGAAAGTGTGGTTGGGTATTCATTTTAGTAAGGCTTTCGGGAAAAAAGTTGCCCCGGGCAAAAAATATATTTCCCTTAACCTTCCGGCCCCCTATCCGTTATTCTTATCAGGCGAAAGTAATAGTTCGCGGGTTTTTTAACGGGAAGGAGTCCATCATGATGATCATTCTGGATATGGCGTCCGGCGAGCGGGAAACCGTGGCCCGGCAGGCGCCGGGGATGGGTGGGACGGCTTCCCTGGCGGCGGGGGAAGCCCTGCCCATGGTTTTGCCCCGGCTGGCTGAACATGGGGTCGAAGACGGGAATGCCCGGCAAGCGGCCCGGACCGCTGCCGCCGAGGCAATGGCCCGGCAGCGCTGGCTGCAGGCAGATTAGGCCCCGGGGGCCCCTGCCCCCGATCCGGCCACAAAAAAAGGCGTCGTCCTTCGGGGCGGCGCCTTTTTTAACGGTTTTCCCGGAACGGCCTTACAGGCTTACAGGGTGTGGCTCCGGTCTCCCCGGGCAAAGCCCAGGAGGGGCGCGGTTAGGCCCTTGGTGAGGGCGATGACCTTGAACAATTCCCCCATTTCCTGGGGCTGGACCAGCTTTTGCACGGCTGCGGCGGCCCGGAAATAGTCGGGCCGTTCCGGGTCCTGGGCGGCGAGTTGTTCCAGCAGGCCGCAATTGAGGAGAAACTGGCCCTGGCTGGTGTAGCCAGCCACCTCCAGACCCGCCTGGAAGCCCGCTTCCGCCACGGCGGTGAAATCCACGTGGGCGGTGATGTCCGTCAGACCCGGGTAGGAGAAGGGCTCCCCGTGGGCCTGGTGCCGGTAGTGGCACATGAGGGTGCCCTGGTGGCGCTGGGGATGGTAGAACTCCCGGCGGGGAAAGCCGTAATCCAGGAGGAGCAGGGCCCCCTGTTGGAGAATGGGGCCCCAGGCGGCGGTCCAGGCGGCGGCTGCCAGACCGATTTCGCTGGTATAGCCGGTGGCGGTGGCTTCCGGGCCCAGGCCAACTTCCGCCGCCAGATTCCGGGCGACCCGGGCCAGTTCTCCCGTGGCAGGGCGGCCCGCCCAGGCAAAGCCCGTGGTGTGGGACCAGGTGACCCCTTGCTGGTCCACCCCGTCCCCTTGCCAGCGCACCAGTTCCACGGGCATGGCGTCCAGCACCTCGTTACCCAGGATGACGCCGGCAAAGCTGTTGGGCAGCCGCTCCAGCCAATGGACCCGGTCCGCCAGATGGGGCGCGGCCTGGGCCAGGGTGGCGGCCTGCCGTTCCTTGAGGTCGGGGGAGAGTTCCAGGATCAGGTACTGGTCCGGCAGTTGGCCCCGGGCCTCCAGGGCCAGGAGCAGGTCGGCGGCCAGGCGGCCGCTGCCCGCCCCCGCTTCCAAGATGACCGGAGCGCTGGCGTCCAGAATAGGAAGGATCTGGTTAGCCAGGGTTTGGGCGAAGAGGGGGGTGAGTTCGGGGGCGGTGACAAAGTCCCCGGCGGCGCCGAATTTCCGGGCCCCCGCCGTGTAATAGCCCAGGCCCGGGGCATAGAGGGCCAACTCCATATAGCGGGAGAAGGGTATCCAGCCGCCCTGCCGGGCGATTTCCTCCGCCAGAAAAGCGCTTAAGCGTTGGCTGTGGGCAAGGGCGGCGGCATCGGGAAGGGGTAAATCCATGGTGGGGGCAGGGCGGGAAAGGCTCGGATCATGGAGCAATCCGTTAAAATTCGCAAACTCAAGGGAAAAGCCATGGATGATCAATTGACAGACCGGGTGGTGCTGGTCACCGGCGCCGCCAAGCGGGTGGGGGCGGCTATCGCCCGGGAAGTGCACGGGGCCGGGGCGGCGGTGGTGCTCCACTACCGGGCGGCGGTTCGGGAGGTGCGGGCTCTGGCCGAGGAGCTGGAAGCCCGGCGCCCCGGTTCCACCCTCTGCGTCCAGGTGGATCTGCGGGATACGGCCCGGCTGCCTACGTTGATTCAGCTCACGGTGGAGCGCTTTGGTCGGCTGGATGGCCTGGTGAATAACGCCTCCAGCTTTTTTCCCACCCCCTTGGGCACCATTGACGAGGCGGCCTGGGACGATCTGGTGGGCAGTAATTTCAAGGCGCCCCTGTTTCTCACCCAGGCGGCGGCCCCTTACCTGGCGGAGCACCAGGGGGCGGTGGTGAATATCACCGACATTCACGCCGAGCGGCCCCTGCCCGGCTATCCCCTCTATTGCGCCGCCAAGGGCGGCCTGCTGGCCCTGACCCGGGCCCTGGCGGCGGAACTGGCGCCAGCCGTGCGGGTCAATGGGGTGGCTCCCGGGCCGATCCTCTGGCCCGACGGTCCCGAATTCGACCAGGACGCCCGGCAGGCCATTGTGGCGGACACCCTCCTGAAGCGGGAAGGGGCGCCGGAAGACATCGCCCGCACCGTGCTGTTTCTCCTGGCCGGGGCCAGTTATGTGACCGGCCAGGTAATCAATGTGGATGGGGGCCGCACGGCCCATCTCTAGTTTTTGACGTGCAGCAACGCCGGGCTTCTCCCGGCATTATGGCTGCCCTGCGGGGCAGGAAGGACTTAGCGTGGAACAATCCCATACCTTGCAGCGCCTGGAAAAATGGCTGCTGCGTGAAACCGGCAAGGCCATTGCCGACTACAACATGATCGAAGACGGGGACACGGTGCTGGTCTGCGTCTCCGGCGGCAAGGATTCCCATACCCTGCTGCACCTTCTGCGCCTGCTCCAGGCCCGGGCCCCCATCAAATTCCGCCTCATCGCCATGAACCTGGACCAGAAGCAGCCCGGTTTCCCGGCGGATATCCTGCCCGCCTATTTCGATAAGCTGGGGGTGGAATACCGGATCGTGGAACAGGACACCTATTCCATCGTCAAAGAAAAAATTCCCGAGGGAAAAACCACCTGCTCCCTCTGTTCCCGCCTGCGCCGGGGCATCATCTACCGTACCGCCAAGGAACTGGGGGCGAACAAAATCGCCCTGGGCCACCATCGGGACGACATGGTCCATACCCTGTTTCTCAACCTCCTCTTCGGCGGCAAGCTCAAGGCCATGCCCCCCAAGCTGGTTACCGATGACGGCGCCCACATCGTTATCCGGCCCCTAGCCTATGCGTCCGAAGCGGACATCGCCCGCTACGCCCGGGGCATGGAATTCCCCATCATTCCCTGCAACCTGTGCGGTTCCCAGGACAACCTGCAACGCCAGAAGGTGCGGGAGATGATGCAGGAGTGGGACCGGAAATATCCGGGCCGTACCGAAGCGGTGTTCCACGCCCTGCAAAATGTGGTGCCTTCCCATCTGGCCGATTCCCGCCTTTACGACTTTCAGGGCCTCAAAGCCGGTACCGTGCCCGAAGGCAGCGAGGGCGGCGATACGGTCTTCGATCCCCCCGAATTGCCCCCCCTGATTCCCGCCCGGGAGCCGACAGACGGCGACAATTTCCCCCTGCCCGTGGTAGCCGCCCCCTAGTGACTTTGTTATGATTGGCGTCTAGGGAGTCACTATAAGTCATTAATATGAATAACGTTTTAGTACTTTTTGCACAGTTGGATGGTAATTTTTCCGCCCGCTTTTTTGGGCAGCTCGGAGGGGTGAAATGAGTGCTGCGACCATGAGCGTTTTGTGTGCCGACATTTCGGGAAGTGCCCGTCTCTTTGAGCGTTTACCCGAGGGGGAAGTGTTCTATGCCCTGGAGCGTTGCATCAAGCGCATGGAACGGGTGGTGGATGTGTTTTCCGGGAAGGTGATCCAGTCCTCCAAGAGCGAACTGGTGGCCCTGTTCGATAAGGCGGAAGAAGCCTGCCAGGCCGCCATCGACATGCAGCAGCGGGTGGAAGATTTGCCTCCCATCTCCGGCGTTAAACACAGTATTCGGGTGGCGTTCCACTGCGGGCCCGTGGCCATGGGGGGCGAAGGCATCTCCGGGGCGGGTTTCGATGGGGCGGCCAAGCTGGTAGGCATGGCCAAGGCCGGGCAAATTCTGCTCAGCGCCGAGGCAGTCAATGCCCTGTCCCAGAATCTGCGCACTTCCTCCAAAGCCATTGATCGCCAGTTGATCGGCAATGGGGGGGAAACCACGGCGGTCTATGAATTGCCCTGGGCGGAAAGTGGGGACATTACCGCCTTGCAGCTGCGTAGCGTCGGGGTGGATACGGCCAAGCTGAGCGCTACCCGGGAATTGCCCAAACTCTGCGTCCGCCATTCCGGCAAGGCATTTTTGCTGGACGGTAAAAACGAAGGCCTGAGTTTTGGCCGGGACGGGGCCTGTGATGTGGTGATTCAGGATAAGCGGGCCTCCCGCTCCCATGCCCGCATTTTGCGGCGCCGGGACCGCTATGTGCTGGTGGATGAAAGCACCAACGGCACCTATGTGGCCTTTGAAGGTGAACCGGAAATGTTCGTGCGCCACAGTGAGGTGGTGCTGGGCAACAAGGGGCTGCTGGCTTTCGGTCATTCTGCCACGGGCGGTGATGCGGAAGTGGCGGAGTTCGAGTACCTCTGAACCCGGACGGGTTATCCGGTTTTCCTTCCACCTTCGCCCCGGCTTCGGCGGGGGCGGCTCCCAACAAAAAGGCCCGCTTTGACGCGGGCCTTTTTGTTGGGCAGGAACGGGGCGCTTATTTGGCGGCGGCGTCGGCCTGGCATTTTTTCAGGAAGGACGCTTTGGCGGCACCCGCCAGCTTTTTGCTGGTGGCCTGGGCGGCACAGTCGGGGGCGGCGGGGGCGGCGGGGGCGGCGGCTTTTTCCGGGGCCGCAGCGGCAGCGGGGGGGGGGGCGGCTTTGCCGGAGAGGCAGGACTTCATGAATTGCTTGCGGTCGTCGCCTTTCAGTTGCTTATCCTTGGCGTCCTTGTTGCAGTTCTTCATTTTTTCCTGCTGGGGGGTGAGCTTCTTGGCGGTGTCCGGGGCGTCGGCGGCGAAACCGGCTTGGGTAAAGGCCAGGGCGCCAAGGGTCAGGAGAGCGATCAGGGTTTTTTTCACGGCAAACTCCTCATGGAAGGGAAGAAGAAAGGGCAATGCCCCCATCCGGCGGATGTGGGCGGAAATATGACGGGGTTATAGATCGTCGTCAAGAATGGCTTGCTGCTGACGGCCGATGAATTCCTGCATGTTGTCGATGCCGCGCAATTGCAGAATGGTGTTGCGGACCGCCGCTTCCAGCAGTACGGCCAGATTGCGGCCAGCGGCCACGGGAATAATGACCTTGCGGATGGGCACCCCCAGCACTTCCTGGGTCTGGGCATCCAGGGGCAGACGGGGGGAATCCATGCCCGCCACCGGCTTTTGCAGGTGGACGATGAGCTTGAGCTTCATTTTCCGCCGGGAGGCGGTTTCCCCGAAAATGGTCCGGATATTCAAGAGGCCCAGGCCCCGGACTTCGAGAAAGTCCCGCAACATGCCCGGGCAGCGGCCTTCCACGGTGGAAGGGGCGATGCGGGCCAGTTCCACCACGTCGTCCGCCACCAGGCCATGGCCCCGGGAAATGAGTTCCAGAGCCAGTTCCGACTTGCCCACCCCCGAATCCCCGGTAATCAGGACGCCCATGCCGAATACGTCCATGAACACGCCGTGTACCGCCACCGTGTCCGCTAGACGCCGGGACAGGTAAATGCGCAGCAGGTCGATGATGGCAGAGCAGGGTTTGGGGGTGGTGATCAGGGGGGTGCCGGAGGCTTCGCAGGTGTCCCGCACCATGGATAGCACTTCCAGACCTTCGGCCACGATGACCGCCGGCGGTTCGGCGGTAAACATGTCCTGCATCTGGTTTTTCAGGCGTTCCGGATTGGCCTTGGTGAGCCAGGCCTGCTCGGCAAAGCCGATGACCTGGAGCCGTTCCGGGTGAATGACGTTGAGGTGGCCGACCAGATCGGCGCCGTAGTTGTTGCCCCGCCGTTTCAGATCGATGAAGCGTTCGCTGCCCAGGGCCGCCACCCATTCCAGGGCGAGGCGTTCCCGATGGTCTTCAAACAGCTGCGCGATGCTGATTTTCCGCATGATTTCCCCAATCGGTGAACAGGCGGTGGGCGTCGTCCATGCTGTCGCAATGGCGCAGGGCTTCCCGGAACAGCTTGTCGGAGAAGCGTTGGGCCAGCTCGGAAAGAATCTGCAGATGTTGTTCCGTGGCCTGCTCCGGAACCAGGAGCACGAACATCAAATCCACCGGCTTGCCGTCCGGAGCGTCGAAAGCCACGGGATGGGTGAGGCGGAGAAAGGCGCCGGCGGCTTCCTTGATGCCCTTTAAGCGGCCGTGGGGAATGGCCACGCCTTGGCCCAGGCCGGTAGAACCCAGTTTTTCCCGGGCAAACAGGCTGGCGAAGACCGTGGATTGGGCAACCCCCAGGTTGTTTTCGAACAACAGGGCGGCCTGCTCGAAAGCGCGCTTTTTGCTGCTGGCTTCCAGATTCAGGACGATGTTGGCGGGGGGGAGAAGTTTGGCGATGAGGTCCATGGGGCTAGGGTACTCCCCGGAAAGACGATGGGAGAAACAGAAAACCCGGGGGGCGGGAGGGAGACCCTTCAGGTGGCCGGATCATAGCGGAAAAGGCGACGCTCGGCCACCGTTGCCGCCCCCTTGGGCGGGGCGGCGGCGGTGCTGGCGATTAGGCTTCGCCGATGTGCTTATCCATGCTGTCCCGGTTGTGGGCCAGACCCTTTTCCTTGTGCTTGATCACTTGGCGGTCCAGCTTGTCCACCAGGGCGTCCACGGAGGCGTACAGATCGGTGTCTTCGTTTTCCACGTAGATGTCCTTGCCCGGCACCCGGACGGTGACTTCCGCTTTTTGCTTCAGCTTTTCCACGGTGAGGATCACATTCACTTCAATGACGTTGTCGAAGTGGCGCAGCACCCGATCCAGCTTGCTGCTGACGTATTCGCGGATAGCCGGGGTAACCTCGACGTGATGGCCGGTGATGTGCAGGTTCATATTATTTACTCCTTGGTTAGATGGTCTTGCGTAGGTTAGCCGGCGGGATGTTCAACGCCTCCCGGTATTTTGCTATGGTCCGGCGCGCCACCACAATGCCCTGTTGCCCGAGAATCTCGGAAATCTGGCTGTCGGAGAGCGGCTTTTTGGCATCTTCCCCGCCAATCAACTGCTTAATCAGGGCCCGGATGGCGGTGGCGGAACAGGCGCCCCCCGCTTCCGTGGCCACGTGGCTGCCGAAGAAATACTTGAGCTCGAAAATGCCCCGGGGAGTGGCCATGTATTTCTGGGTGGTGACCCGGGAAACGGTGGATTCGTGGAGCCCCAGGACCTCGGCGATTTCCCGCAGCACCAGGGGGCGCATGGCCACTTCTCCGTGTTCGAAGAACTGGCGCTGGCGCTCCACGATGGCCTGGGAGACCCGCAGAATGGTGTCAAAGCGCTGCTGCACGTTCTTGATCAGCCAGCGGGCTTCCTGGAGCTGCCCCGCCAGGGAGGAGCCCCGGTGCTTGGCGAGGATGTCCGAATAGAGGCGGTTGATGCGCAGCCGGGGATAGGCGTCCGGATTGATGCTGGCCACCCATTGGTTGCGCAGCTTGCGCACCACCACGTCGGGGATGATGTAGCGGGTGTCCAGGGGGGCGTATTGGGCGCCGGGCCGGGGATTGAGGCTCTTCACCAGATGGGCGGCGGCCCGCAGCTGGTCGTCGTCACAGCCCAGCAGCTTTTTCAGCTTGGTGAAATCCCGCCCGGCCAGGAGTTCCAGGTACTGGCGCACCAGTTGCAGGGCCAGATCCCGGGTGGGTTCGGCCGGCAGGGCTTCCAGTTGCAGGGCCAGGCATTCCTGGGGCGAACGGGCGCCCACCCCGGTGGGGTCGAAATGCTGGAGGTGGCGCAGGGCGATGAGCAGATCGTCCAGGTCGATTTCCAGCTCCGGGGGCAGGGCATCCGCCAACTCTTCCAGGGGCTGGGTGAGGTAGCCGTCGTCGTCCAGGGCTTCGATGAGGAAGCGCACCAGATTCCGGTCCCGGTCGCTTAAGGGGGTGAGGCCCAGCTGCCAGGCCAGATGGTCCCGCAGGGAGGTGCTGGCGGCCTGGATGTCCTGGTAATCCGAATCGTCTTCTTCGTCCCGGGAGGCGGAAGGGTAGCTGCCTTCCGCATACCAGCCGTCATCCTCTCCGGCGGCCAGGGCATTGCCCTCGTCGCTGGCCCGGATGCCCGTATCGGCGCTTTCCCCCGGCTCCCCATGTTCCCGGCTGTTGTCCTCGCCCCGCTCCGTTTCCCGGGGGGCGCTGCTGGCGGTGTCCGGGGCGCTTTCCCCCCCGTCCCCGGCGGCGGGTCCGGAAGGACCGTCGAAATCCTCGTCCTCCCGTTCCAGGAGGGGATTTTCCGTCAGGTACTTCTCCAGCTCCTGATTCAGTTCCAGCGTGGACAGCTGCAACAACCGGATGGATTGTTGCAGCTGGGGCGTCAGCGCCAAATGCTGGGAAAGTTTAAGTTGGAGGGTCGGTTTCATGGGCGCGTGATGGGAGAAAACATGACGATGGCTTCTCCGCAGACGGGCTACTGTTGGGGGATAAAGGGTGGATCAGAGGCGGAAATGCTCACCCAAATAGACTTTTCTTACATTTTCATTATAAACGATCTCATCCGGCCCACCAGCGGCCAGTACCCGGCCTTCATTGATGATGCAGGCCCGGTCACAGATGCCCAGGGTTTCCCGCACATTGTGGTCGGTGATGAGGACGCCGATGCCCCGTTCCTTGAGGAAACGGATAATTTTCTGGATTTCCAGCACGGCGATGGGGTCCACCCCGGCGAAGGGCTCATCCAGCAGGATAAAGCGGGGGGAGGTGGCCAGGGCCCGGGCGATTTCCACCCGGCGCCGTTCCCCGCCGGACAGGGCGGCGGCGGAGGTATGGCGCAGATGGCCGATATGGAGTTCGTCGAGCAGCTCTTCCAGCTTGCTCTGGGTGGCTTCCGGGCCCAATTCCTGGAGTTCCAGCACGGCCTGGATATTTTGTTCCACGTTCAGTTTGCGGAACACGGAGGCTTCCTGGGGCAGGTAGGAGACCCCCATGTGGGCCCGGCGGTGGATGGGCAGGTGGGTCAGTTCCTGGTTGTCCAACCAGATCGCCCCCCCATCGGCGGCCACCAGACCGACGATCATATAGAAACAGGTGGTTTTCCCCGCCCCGTTGGGGCCCAGCAGCCCCACCACTTCCCCACAGCAAACCTCGAAGGACACGTCCTGGACCACGGTACGGGCCTTGTAGCGCTTCTTCAGGTTGTGGGCGGAAAGAATATGGCCTTTTTGGCTGTCTTGCGGGTCGGACATGGTGCGAACCTTTTACTCGTCATCCCAGGTGCCTTGCAGCACCCGGCGGATGGTTGGGCTGCCGAACCCCCGGCCAGCCAGAAAACGGGCCTGCTTGGCCCGCTCCTGGGCATCCTGGGGCAGGCTGCCGAATTTTTTGCGCCAGACCGCCAGGGCCCGCTCGGTTTCATCCCCGGCCTGGGCCAAAGCGTTGGCAATGGTGGCGTCATCCACCCCCTGGCTGCGTAATTCCCCGGCCAGGCGGGCATTGCCGTAACGGCCGCCGCGGACGGTGACCCGCTGTTCGGCGTAACGGTCGTTGGCAAGCAGACGGGCGTTTTCCAGCTCGTCCAGCAGCGCTTCCAGCGCCTCGCTGCTTTCGGCGTGGCTAGCCAGCTTGCGTTTCAGTTCAAGACGGCTGTGTTCCCGGGAGGCGAGCAGGCGCAAGGCCCGCCCGCGCAGGCTTTCATTCATCCCCGGGGGTGGGGGCTTCCGCGGCGGGAGCGGGCTTGGTCACCCCCACCGCCGTGCGGATTTTGGCTTCGATTTCCTGGGCCAGGGCGGGATTGGCTTTGAGGAATTCCCGCACATTGTCCTTGCCCTGACCGATCTTTTCCCCGTTGTAGGAATACCAGGCGCCGGACTTTTCCACGATCTTGTTGTTCACGCCCAGTTCGATGATTTCCCCTTCCCGGGAAATGCCTTCCCCGTAGAGGATGTCGAAAATGGCTTCCCGGAAAGGGGGGGACACTTTGTTCTTGACCACCTTGACCCGGGTTTCGTTACCGATCACCTCGTCGGACTTCTTGATGGAGCCGATGCGGCGAATGTCCAGACGCACGGAGGCGTAGAACTTCAGGGCGTTGCCCCCGGTGGTGGTTTCCGGATTGCCGAACATGACACCGATCTTCATCCGGATCTGGTTGATGAAAATCACCAGGGTGTTGGTTTTCTTGATGTTGGCGGTGAGTTTGCGCAGGGCCTGGCTCATCAGACGGGCGTGGAGGCCCATCATGGAATCCCCCATTTCCCCTTCGATTTCCGCCTTGGGGGTGAGGGCGGCCACGGAGTCCACCACAATCACATCCACGCCCCCGGAACGCACCAGCATGTCGGCGATTTCCAGGGCCTGTTCCCCCGTATCCGGCTGGGAAATGAGCAGGTCACCCACATTGACGCCCAGCTTCTGGGCGTATTGGGGATCCAGGGCATGTTCCGCGTCGATAAAGGCGGCCACGCCGCCCTTTTTCTGGGCTTCGGCGATGACCTGGAGGGTCAGGGTGGTTTTCCCGGAAGATTCCGGACCGTAGATTTCCACCACCCGACCCCGGGGCAGACCGCCCACGCCCAGGGCCACGTCCAGCCCCAGGGAGCCGGTGGAAATGACTTCCAGTCCCTTGTCCACTTCGGTGGCGCCCATCTTCATGATGGAGCCCTTGCCGAACTGCTTTTCAATCTGTGCCAGCGCGGCGGCGAGCGCCTTAGCCTTATTGTCTTCCATGGCTCGAAATCCCCAAAAACAAGCGTCCGATTATGGCACAAACCTTGCGGGCACGGATACGTGTAAGCCCCAATTGTTCCGGGGGGCAAAGTCAGGCAACTTTCATCCCAAATGAATTTTATCCCCCGCCTTCAGCCCTATTGGGCCCCGCCTTTTTCCTTTACCGGTTTTCCCCTGGGGGGACAGCTGGCCCTGGCCTTTGGCCTCTCTTTGGGAGGCGTTTGCCTGGGCGGGGAACTGGGCTCTGCCTGGGGGGGCCTGGGTCAGCTTCTCCCCCTCCTGTTGGCCGCCGTCTGTCTGGCCGCCCTGGGCCTGCGTAGCGCCCCCCTGGTCTGGGGCGCCATGCTTTTGGGCTTATGGCAACGCAATGTGCAGGGGGGGCAGCTCTGGTGGGCGTCCCTGGCCTTGCTTGGCGCGGCCCTGGTGTTGGGCTGCGCCCTGCGCTGGGTTTGCGGGCGTTGCCGACGCAGCAGTGACACGGGGTTGGATGAGCTCCTCACGGCCCAGGGCCAGCTGCTGTGGTGGGCGGAGCCGGGCAGCCGCCGCCTGCTGGGGCGTCGGGGTGCCATTCCCGGCTGGTTCGGCCAGGGCGCGGTTCGGGTGGGGGATGGGCTGGATGCCTGGCTGCCCGTGGTGCTGGCAGAGGATAGGAGCGTTGTGGAGGCGGCCCTGAAAAGCCTGGACCGGGATGGCTGCCGGGTGGATTTTCGGGTGCGGGACGAGGCCGGAGGCCTGCGGGTGCTGTGCCTGGAAGGGCGCCGGGTGCCCGGTAACGGCCAGGGGCCGGACCGGCTGCAAGGCAGCATTCGGGAGGTGACCGGGGTGCGGGCTGGCCAGGCAGCGGCATTACAGCGTTGCCAGGAGCGCCTGGCCCGGCTGGGGGAAGCCCTGGTGGGGCAGGATTTCGGCCTTTGGGAATGGGAGGTGGGGACGGATATGCTGACCATTCGGGAATCGGCCGCCGCCGCCCTGGACGAGGCCGCCCCGCCTCCCCTGCGCTTGCCCCTGACGGACTGGCTGGCCGGGGTCCAGGAGGAGGATCGGGCCGGGGTGTTGGCCGGTCTGGGCCGGGTGGCCCAGGGCTCGGCGGCCCGCTATGTGGGGGAATTCCGCCGGGCCAATCGGCGCGGGCACTGGATCTGGCTGCGGGGGGAAGGCAAGGCCGTGGCCTGGGACGGCCAGGGCCGGGCGACCCGATTGTCCGGGGTTTTCCGGGACGTGCAGGAACGGCGTCTGCTGGAAGGGGATCTGGAAAAATTTTCCCGGGCCATGGAATGGGGCCCGGCGCCCATTTTCATTACGGATGCCCAGGGGCGCTTTGAATATTGCAACCAGGCCTTCACCCGCCTCACCGGCTATGCCCTGGAAGACCTGCTGGGGGAAACGCCCCGCCTGCTTCAGCCTGAAGACTCGGCAGGGACGGGGGGCAGTGCCCTGGGGCAAGCACTGATGGCTGGCTCCCCCTGGCAGGGTCCCCTGGTGAGCCGCCGCCGGGACGGGGAGGCGCTGGCCTGGCGGCTTTCTCTGGTGCCCCTGCGGGATGGGCGGGGGGCCTTGACCCACTTTGTCGCCATGGGCCAGGAAATCGCCCCGGAAGCCTGGGAGGCAGGGACGGCCCCGGCTTCCCAGGGGCCCGGTTTAAGGGCCCGGGAGCCGGTCCCCTTTTCCTGAGCGCAATCGGGGACAGGCTTGGGGCCCCGGTGGGTGCCGTGGGCCGTCAGGTTCAGGCGGGGGCGTTGCCCATCTGGGACTGGATATAGTTTTCCAGACCTACCAACTCAATGCGCTTTAACTGCTGTTCCAGCCAGTGGGCGTGATCCTGCTCCGTGTCGTCCAGCATTTTCAGCAGAATGTCCCGGGAAACGTAGTCCTGGTGGGCTTCGCACACCGCCATGGCGGCGCGTACCGCCTTCACCACGGAAATTTCCACCGCCAGATCGTTTTTCAGCATATCCGGCACGGTCTTACCGATTTTCATGGCCTTGGCCGGGACCATGCCCGGGGTGCCTTCCAGAAACAGGATGCGCTGGATGAGCCAGTCCGCGTGCCCTGTCTCGTCCTGCATCTCATGCCAGATGCGCTCATAGAGTTTGCCCAGGCCCCAGTTTTCGTACATCCGGGCGTGGATGAAATACTGGTCCCGGGCCATCAATTCTCCGGCCAGTAATTCGTTGAGCTGCTTGAGGACTGGGCTATGACCTTTCATGGCGGACTCCTGAGGCAAGGGCGGGAATAGGCCGGAGGGGCCGTGGAGGGCCCCTCCGGTGGGAACGGCTATAGTAGCGGTTCGGCCCTCAGGCAGCCAGGGGGCGGTGCAGGTGGTCCAGAAGCACGGTGAGGGCGTGGGCCACGGTCTGGGCCCGGACTTCTTCCCGGTTGCCGGGGAAATGCTGGGTGCTGACCTGGAGGGTTTGGTCCGGTCCAGCCCAGGCAAAGCAGACCGTGCCCACGGGCTTGCTCCGGCTACCGCCCCCGGGCCCGGCAATGCCGCTCACCGCCACCGCCCAGGTAATGCGCCCCTGACGCCGGGCGCCCTGGGCCATGGCGGCGGCCACCGGCTCGCTCACCGCTCCCACCCGGGCGAGCAGGGCTTCCGGCACCCCCAGTTCCTCCGTCTTGGCCTGGTTGGAATAGGTGATAAAGCCCCGGTCAAACCAGGCGGAGCTGCCCGCAATGGCGGTGAGGCTCTGGCCGATCCAGCCACCGGTACAGGATTCGGCGGTGGCCAGGGTTTCCCCCCGGGCCAGCAGGGCCTCCCCGACCTGGGCGGCCAGGGCTTCCAGTTGGGCTTGGTTGGGTGAGACAGAGGACATAGGCTTATCCGAGCAGACGTTTGACCAGGGCCAGGGTGAGGACCGTGTAGCCCGCGGCCACCACGTCGTCCATCATCACCCCGAAGCCGTTTTTTACCTGCCGGTCAAAGTAGCGGGCCGGTTGGGGCTTGGTAATGTCGTAAAGGCGAAAAAGGGCGAAAGCGCCCAGCTGCCAGAGCAAATAGGGGGGGCAGAAAAAGAGGGCGGCCCAGAAGGGCACGATTTCGTCCCAAACAATGGCCCCGTGATCCACCACCCCCAGATCCCGGCCGGTCCGGTCGCAGGCCACCACTCCCATGACAAAGCAGACCAGGAGAAAAACGGCAAAGCCCACATCGCTGAAATTGGGCCGGATCAGCACGTAGGAGGCCCAGGCGAACAGGGTGCCGGCGGTGCCCGGGGCGAAGCCGGAGAGGCCGCTGCCCAGACCGCAGGCGACGAAATGGGCCGGGTGGCTAAAAAGAAAGCGGAGATTAGGCGGCGTGGAAATGATCAAAACCTTTCGCGGGCAGGGGCAGTTCCTGGCCTTGTGCGTCCAGCAGGCGCAGGCCCGGGGCCGGGGTAATGCGGCCGATGCGCCACAGGGGCAGTTTCAACACCGCCGCCACGGCGGCCAGGGTGGGCCGTTGGCTGGCCGGTGCGGTGAAAGCCAGTTCGTAATCGTCCCCGCCTCCCAGCTGGCAGGCCCGGGCCAGTTCCGGGTCGGCGCCCTGGGGCAGGGGGGGTAGGTGGTCCAGGCGGATTTCCGCCCCCACCTTGGACCGTTCCAGGAGGTGGCCGATGTCCCCCAAAAGACCGTCGGAAACGTCGATGGCGGCGCTGGCCACCCGGCGCAGGGAACGGCCCAGGGCCAGACGGGGCTGGGGCCGACGCAGGGCTTCCAGGCAGGTGGCGGCTAGGTCGTCGGGGAGCTGGGTTTTGTGCTGGGCGTGGGCCAGGCCCAGGGAGGCCAGGCCCGGGGTGCCGGAGACCCATAGGTCGTCTTCGGCCCGGGCCCCGCTACGGGTAATGGCCTGGCCAGGGGGCAGTTCCCCCAGGGCGGTGACGCAGAGATTGAGGGGCCCCCGGGTGGTGTCCCCCCCCACCACATCTACCCCGTGGAGTTGGGCCAGGGCGAAGAAGCCCTTGGCGAAGGCGGCGATCCAGTCTTCATCATCTTCCGGGAAGGCCCCGGCCAGCAGCACCCAGCGGGCCTGGGCGCCCATGGCGGCCAGGTCGGAAAGATTCACCGCCAGGGTTTTCCAACCCAGCCGTTCCGGGTCCGTTTCCGGCAGGAAATGGACCCCGGCCACCAGCATGTCCGTGGTGGCCGCCAGCTGCATGCCCGGGGTGGGTTGGAGCAGGGCGCAGTCGTCCCCCGGGCCGAGAACGGCGCCCGGGGTGGGACGGGCGAAGTGGCGGTCGATCAGTTCAAATTCGCTGGGCATGGGCCTTCCTTCCGCAAGGGCGCGGGGGGCGAAAACCCCGCTGCCCGAAAAACCGGTGGGGGAAGGGGGCGGCGCCCCCCTGGCGACCAGGACCGGTTAGGGTTGCTGTTGCTTTTGCCGTGCGGCCACTTCCACCGGCCGCAGTTGGGCGGCCAGATGATCCAGCACGCCGTTTACAAACTTGTGTCCGTCCGTGCCGCCGAAGGATTTGGCCAGCTCGATGGCTTCATTGATGATGACCCGGTAGGGGGTCTCGGGGAACTGGCGCAGTTCCAGGGCCCCCAGGAGCAGGATGCAGGCTTCGATGGGGGACAGTTCGTCCATGGGCCGATCCAGGTAGGGGCCGAGGAGTTCCTGCAATTCGGCTTCCTGGGCCCGGGCGCCCCGCAGCAGGCCGACGAAAAATTCCCGGTCGGCCTTGCCGAAGGTGGAGGCTTCCCCCAGATGGGCTTCCGCCGCCGCTTCGTCCTGGCCGCCGAAACGGCATTGATACAGGCCTTGCAGGGCGAATTCCCGGGCGCGGCGGCGGGGGGACTTGTTACCGCCGTTGCGGTGGGCTTTGGCGGCGGGCTTGGCGGATTGTTTGTCGATGTCGGTCATGGTGCGCTTTTTATTGGGCCAGGGCCTGGTAGAGGCGGGCCATTTCCACGGCGGCCTGGGCGCAGTCCTTGCCTTTGGTTTCCATCCGGGCCAGGGCCTGGTCGTCGTCTTCCGTGGTGAGCACCCCGTTGGCGATGGGAATGCCCGCATCCAGTTGAACTTCCTGGATACCCCGGCAGGCGTCGTTGGAGACCACTTCAAAGTGGTAGGTCTCGCCCCGGATGACGGCGCCCAGGGCGATGAGGGCGTCGTAGCGGCCGCTGCCGGCCAGCTTTTGCAGGGTCAGGGGGATTTCCAGGGCGCCGGGCACGGTGCAGATGAGCAGATCCGCCGGGGCCACGCCCAGGCGTTGCAGCTCGGTGACGCAGGCGGACAGCAGGCCTTCGCAGACGTCCTGGTTGAAACGGCTCATGACCAGACCGACCTTGAGGCCGTGGCCGTCCAGGTTGATGGGGTGTTCGGGGATATTGTCGTAGCGGGCCATATCAGAGACTTTCCGGATCGGTGACGAAACCGGTGACTTCCAGGTCAAAACCGGTCATGGAGGGCATGCGGCGGGGGCTGGAGAGCAGCTTCATTTTGCCCACGCCCAGCTGGCGCAGGATCTGGGCGCCGATACCGTAGATGCGGGGGTCCCACTTCTTCGGCTCGTGTTTGTCTTCCGCCGGGGCGGCCAGAGCTTCGCGCAGGTCGGCGCCGCTCTGGGGCCGGTGCAGCATGACGATGACCCCGTTGCCGAACTTGGCCAGGGCGGCCTGGGCGGTGTCGATGGAAAAGGTGTGGTGGCCCGTTTCCGGGGCGAGGAAATCCAGCACCGAAAGGGGTTCGTGGACCCGCACCAGGGCGTCCTGATCGGCACGGATGGTGCCCCGTACCAGGGCCAGATGGACCTCGTCCGCCACCCGGTCATGGAAGGCGTGGAGGGTGAATTCCCCGTGCCGGGTCTGGATGGTCTTGGTGGCCAGGGGTTCCACCAGGGTTTCGTGCTGGCTGCGGTAATGGATCAGGTCGGCGATGGCGCCGATTTTCAGCCCGTGTTCCTTGGCCACCTCCAGAAGCTGGGGCAGCCGGGCCATGGTCCCGTCCTCGTTCATGATTTCGCAGATCACCGCCGCCGGGGTCAGACCGGCCAGGCTGGTGAGGTCGCAACCGGCTTCCGTGTGACCGGCCCGTACCAGAACGCCGCCGGGCTTGGCCGTAATGGGGAACACGTGTCCGGGCTGGACAATGTCCGCCGGCTTGGCGTTGTGGGCCACGGCCACGGCGATGGTGTGGGCCCGATCATGGGCGGAAATGCCCGTGGTGACCCCTTCCGCCGCCTCGATGGAGACGGTGAAGGCGGTGCCGTGCACGCTCTTGTTGTCCCGGGCCATGGGGGTGAGGCCCAGCTGGCGGCAGCGTTCTTCCGTAATGGTCAGGCAGATCAGGCCACGGCCATGTTTGGCCATGAAATTGATGGCGTCCGGGGTGACGAAATCAGCGGCCAGAACCAGGTCGCCTTCGTTTTCCCGATCTTCCTCGTCCACCAGGATGACCATGCGGCCGGCTTTCAGCTCGGCCACGATCTCCTGGGTTGAGGCCAGGTTTGTGGAGGGGGGCATGATGAATCAGTTGCTTTCTTCGGGGTTAAGCATCCGTTCCACGTAGCGGGCGATGAGGTCCACTTCCAGATTCACCTTGGCGCCCGGGTGCAGGCGATGCAGGGTGGTGGCTTCCAGGGTGTGGGGGATGAGGTTGATGGTGAAGGTGCTGTCCTCCACCGAATTGGTGGTTAGGCTGACGCCGTCCACCGTAATGGAGCCCTTGCGGGCGATGTATTTGGCCAGCTCCGCCGGGGCCTGGATTTCCAGAAGCCGGTTGTCCCCAATGGGGTCGAAGCGGACCACGGTGCCTACGCCGTCCACATGGCCGGAGACCAGATGGCCGCCGAGCCGGTCAGCCAGGCGCAGGGCCCGTTCCAGATTCACCGGGCCGGGTTCGGCCAGGCCCACGGTACAGGACAGGGTTTCCGGGGACACATCTACGCAGAAATGGTCCGGTGTTTTTTCCACCACGGTCAGGCAGACCCCGTTGTGGGCGATGGAGTCGCCAATGCCCACGTCGCTCAGGTCCAGATTGCCGGGGGCCACGGAAAGGCGGAAGCCGACTTCCCGGGCAGTGAGATGGGTAATGCGGCCGACGGCCTCAACGATGCCTGAAAACATGGGAAAAATGCCTAGGTTGGGGGGATGGGGGATTTTATCACGCTGCCCGCCGGATGCCGTGCCCCGGCCCGGCGGAATTCCTGGGCCGGGTCGGGGTCCAAAATGCAAAGAACGCCCGGCTGGGTTTCAGGGGCCGGGGCGGGGATCGGCGGCGGGTCATTGCCCCGGAAATCCGCTCCCCACGGGGCTCCCTGGGGCCCCAAACCCCGTGGCGATTGGGTCCGGGCGGCCCGGGCCGGGGGGCTGGGCGGCGGTCTTTTGCCCATCGTCATGAAATTTTCACCACAAACAGGCAAGCTCTGGCACCCTGTCCTGACTCTTCTAGCGCCCTGCCCATGGTCCTGCCTCCCCTTTCCCTTCTCCCCGTGCCCTGCGGCCTGGGCGGCCCGGACCCGGGTCCGGCCCTGGCCCCCGCTGTCCTGGAATCCCTGGGTTTACAGGAGCGGTTGGAACGCCTGGGCTGGTCGGTGCGCCGGGAAACTGCCCTGCTGACCCCGGAAGGCTCCCGCTGGACGGCCCTGGGGCGGCTGCTGGCCGCCCTGGCGGACCGGGTGGGGGCGGAAGTGGCGGCGGGCTACCGGCCCCTGATCCTGGGGGGGGACCACGCCATCGCCGCTGGCACCTGGCGGGGCGTGGCCCGGGCCTGGGCGGACCGGGGCGACGTGGGCCTGATCTGGATCGATGCCCACCTGGATGCCCATACCCCGGCGGACAGCCCCAGCGGCAATCCCCACGGTATGCCCCTGGCCGCCCTGCTTGGCCGGGGTGCGGCGGAAATGCGGGATGTGCCCGGCCCCTGGTTAAAGCCGGAACGGGTGGCCCTGGTGGGGGCGCGCAGCTGGGAAGGGCCGGAGCCGGATTATTTGGAATCCTGCGGCGTGCAGGTTTTCGCCATGGGGGAAATCCGGCGTCGGGGCCTGGCGGCGGTACTGGCGGATGCCCGGGAAATCGCCACGGCGGGCGGTAACGGCGCCTATGGGGTGAGTCTGGATGTGGATGCCCTGGACCCCCGGGACGCCCCCGGGGTGGGCACCCCGGAACCGGACGGTCTGGACCCCCGGGAAACCCAGAACGCCCTGGCCGGCTGGCTGGCGGACCCCCGCCTGGTGGCCTGGGAAATCAGCGAATACAACCCCATCCACGATCCGGACCGGCATACGGGGGAACTGGTGCTGGCTCTGCTGGAAGCGGTGGCCCGGCCAGGGGACGGGACGGAGCGCAGCCCCCGCTGGTGGGATGACCGGGGGGCGGCGGTTTTCGGGGGATAGGCCCGGCGGGGCCGTGCTGGGGGCGTCGGTGGAGCCCAGGCGCCCTCATCCCTGACGGGGGCTGGGGCGGCGGAACGGGTGTGGAGGCGTGGGTGCCCAGGTCGGTACGTCGGCCCTGGGGCCCTATGGGGCGGGCAGCGCCGGGGAAGGCCTTTTAACCCGCCGTCAGGGTGGAGGAGAGCTTGCCCACCGCTTCCACCACCTGGTGGGCGCCGCTGCGGATTTCCTGGATGGCCTGACCGGCTTCCTGGACCAGGGTGACCCCCTGATCCACTTCTCCCAGGCCCGTGCCCATGGTGTCGATGACCGAGCGGGTGTCGCTCTGGATGGCGCCGATCATGGCGGCGATTTCCGTGGTGGAATTGCTGGTCCGTTCCGCCAGCTTGCGCACCTCGTCCGCCACCACGGAAAAGCCCCGGCCGCTTTCCCCGGCCCGGGCCGCTTCAATGGCCGCGTTGAGGGCGAGCAGATTGGTCTGGTCGGCGATTTCCTTAATGGTATTCACGATGGAGGTGATCTGGTCCGACTGCTGCCCCAGCTTTTCCACCCGGCTGGAGGAATCCCGCACCAGCTCCGCAATGCGGGTCATTTTGGCCACCGTGTCCGCAATCACCGTGGCTCCCTGGGCGGAGACCCCTTCCGTGTTTTTGGAAATGTCGTAGGCCAGCTTGGCGCTGGCCTGTTCCGCCTGCTGCTGGGTCACCCGTTCCGTAATGTCGGAGGCGATTTTCACCACCTTGATGGGCTGACCCTTGGCGTCTAGCACCGGGTTGTAGGCT
Source organism: Rhodocyclaceae bacterium (assembly GCA_041907765.1). Taxonomy (GTDB): domain Bacteria; phylum Pseudomonadota; class Gammaproteobacteria; order Burkholderiales; family Rhodocyclaceae; genus Azospira. The sequence goes on from JAYRGQ010000002.1 coordinate 81,442, forward strand.
GCTTCCAGCCAGACGTGGTGACCATCCTTGGCGACCCGCTCGAACTGGCCGGAAAAGGACTCGCCCCGGCCCAGACGGGCCCAGAATTCGGCGTATTCCGGGCTATCCGCGAAGGTGGATAGGCAGAAGTCCCGGTGGGGCCGGCCCTGGATTTCTTCCAGCCGGTAGCCCATGAGTCCGAGGAAATTGGCGTTGGCCGTGCGCACCCGGCCATTCATGTCGAATTCGATCACCGCCATGGCCCGGTTAATGGCCGCCACCAGGGCATGGCTCAGTTCCGCCTCCTCTTCCCGGGCGGTGATATCCGTGGCGATTTTGTAAATGCGGGTGACCCGGCCGTCCCGGTCCAGCACCGGGTTGTAGGTGGCCTGGAGCCACAGTTCCTTGCCCGACTTGGTGACCCGTTTTACCTTGTCCCGGAAATATTCCCCGGCCCGAAGCTTGACCCAGAACTGGTCATATTCCGGGCTGGCGGTGTAATCGGCGGTGCAGAGAATCCGGTGGTGCTGGCCTTGCAACTGGGCCAGGGTGTAGCCCATGAGGGCGCAGAAACCGTCGTTGGCGCTAAGAATGGTGCCGTCGGGGGTGAATTCGATAATAGCCAGGGAGCGATCCAGGGCGCTCAGCACGGCCCGGGCATCATCCCGTTCCGCCTGGCATTGGCTCAGGGCTGCTTCAAGTTTGCGATTGCGAAACATGTACCTCTCCGGAGGTGGCGGCAGGCTAGGGTGGGAAACCCCGCTGTGTCAGACGTGATGTAGGTGCGGTGCCAGATGGGATGGCTGCGCACTAGGCGCAAAGTTATAGGTTGGAATTATAAGGAAAGGCTGATTTCCCTTTTGTGTCCGAATGTATCCGTCCTAACGGAGCAGGCGCCGCCGGGTGAGAGCCAGGGCCACCAGGAAGGAGACGGCGGTGATGGCCAGCAGGGCGGCCACATGGACCCCGGCCTGGGCCGGAACCTGACCCAGGAGCAGGGGCCGGGCCAGGGCCACCCCGTGGGCCAGGGGCAGCCAGGCGGCGATAGCGCGGGCCAGGGCGGGGAGCTGATCCATGGGGAAAAAGACCCCAGAGAGCAGGGTGGTGGGGGTGATAAAGAGGGTGAAGTAGTACATGAAAAAATCGTAGGAAGGGGCCAGGGCATTGATGATCAGGCCCAGGCCGGCGAAGGCCAGGCCAATCAGGGCCACCACCGGCAATACCCACAGGGAAAGGGGGGAATGGGTCAGGCCCAGGGCCCAGATCACCAGCAGAATGGCCAGGCCGGAAAGCAGGCTTTTGCTGGCCGCCCAGATCAGCTCTCCCAGCACCACGTCTTCCAGGGTGAGGGGGGCGTGGAGCATGGCTTCCCAGGTGCGCTGCACGTGCATACGGGAAAAGGCGGAATAGAGGGTTTCGAAGGTGGCCGCGTTCATGGTGCTGGCGCACACCGTCCCGGCGGCCAGAAAGGTCACGTAGGAGACCCCGCTCACCTGGGGCAGCAGGCTGCCCAGGCCGTAGCCCAGGCCCAGCATGTAAATCAGGGGATCGGCCAGATTGCCCAGCACGGAGGGCAGGGCCAGCTTGCGCCACACCAGGAAATTGCGCTGCCACACGGGAAACCAGCGGCGGGACAGACGGGGCGGGGCGAGACAGGCGCGGAGAAAGGAGGTCTGGGTCATGGCTGGTCCGGTGGCGCTCAATCCCGCAATTCCCGGCCGGTGAGCTTGAGAAACACGTCTTCCAGGTTGGCGGCCCGGTGCAGGGTGCGCAGGCCCGGGCTTTGGGCGGCGGCCGCCAGCAGGGGCGCCGGGTCCTGGCAGTAGAAAAAGGCCGTTTCCCCCACCACTTCCTGGCGGGGTGCCAGGGAGGTGTGGGCGGCGGCCCAGGCCGGGGCGTCTTCCCCGTAAATTTCCACCACCTGGGGTTCAATGTGCTGGGCGATGAGTTCCGCCGGGCTGCCTTCCGCCACTAGGCGGCCATGGTCCACCACTCCCAGGCGGTGGCAGAGCCGTTCCGCCTCGTCCATGAAGTGGGTGGTGAGAATCAGGGTTTTGCCCTGGGCCGTGAGTTCCTTGAGCCGTTCCCAGATCAGGTGCCGGGCCTGGGGGTCCAGGCCGGTGGTGGGCTCGTCCAGAAAAATCACCGCCGGATCATTGACCAGGGCCCGGGCCAGGCTGAGGCGCCGTTTCATGCCCCCGGAGAGGCTTTTCAGGGGGGCGTCCCCCTTGCCTCCCAGACCGGCGAATTCCAGCAGGTCGGGAATGCGGGAGCGGATCAGCCGGTCTTCCAGGCCGAAATAGCGGCCGAAGACCAGGAGGTTTTCCGCCACGGTGAAATCCGGGTCCAGGTTGTCGAACTGGGGCACCACCCCGGTGGCCCGCCGGGCTTCCCGGGCCTGTTCCGGGACGGCCAGCCCGTTGAGGCGCAGGTCGCCCCCGTCCGGGGCGGTGAGCCCCAGGCAGCAGCGCAGGGTGGTGGTTTTGCCTGCCCCGTTGGGGCCCAGGAGGCCGAAGCAGATGCCCGGGGGCACGGCAAAGGAGAGGTCGTCCACGGCGGTGAAATCGCCGTAACGCTTGGTCAGGTGGTGGACTTCCAGGGGCGCGGTCATGGCCGGTCCTAGGGGTGCCAGTTATTCTGGATAATGTTGCGGAGAATATGCAGGCGGCGGTGGAAGAAGTGGTCGGCGCCGGGCACCACCACCACGGGCAGTTCCAGGGGCTCGGCCCAGGCCAGTACATTGGCCAGGGGCACGGTGGTGTCGGCGCTGCCATGGATGACGATGGTGTCGGCGGGCACCGCGTCGGTCTCGTAATGGCGGGTGCCTTCCACAAAGCCGGAGGCGGTGCCGATCAGCACCAGACGTTTCACCGGCCGCCCCTCGTCCGCCAGACGCTTGGCCACCCGGGCCTGGACGTAGGCGCCGAAGGAAAAGCCCCCCAGGACCACGGGCAGGTCGCCGAAGCGCTGCCGGGCGTAGTCCAGCACGGTGAGCATGTCCTCCGTCTCGCCCCGACCCTCGTCGTGGCTGCCGCCGCTCTGGCCCACGCCCCGGAAATTGGGGCGCAGGGCGGCATAGCCCAGGCCGACGAAGGTCCGGGCCAGGGTCTGGGCCACCTTGTTGGTGTTGGCGCCGCCAAAGAGGGGATGGGGATGGCCCACCAGGGCGATGCCCAGGGGCTTTTCCGGGGCTTCCACCAGGGTGTCGATGGGCCCGGCGGCGCCGGGAATGAGCAGGTGTTCCGTGTCCGTGCGCATGGGGATCAGTCGATTTTCAGGCGTTCCACCACCCGGCCGTGGAGTAGGTGTTCTTCGATGATTTCGTCCATGTCTTCCTTATCCACAAAGGTGTACCAGGTGGCTTCCGGGTAAATCACCATCACCGGGCCCTGGTCGCAGCGGCCCAGGCAGCCGGATTTATTCACCCGCACCTGGCCCGGCCCGGCCACGCCGGCGGCTTTCACCTTGGCCTTGGCGTAATCCAGCAGCTCGCTGGCGCCGTGGTCGTTGCAGCAGGATTCCCCGTTGGCCCGCTGGTTGCAGCAGATCAGGGCGTGGTAGCGGTAATAGCTCATGGCAAGGATTCCGGAGGAAAGGGCAAGGGCCGGATTATATCCGGCGGGCCACCAGCATCAGATAGGGCACGGCGGCGAAGGGCCAGAGGCTGGCGGTGATACGGGTGACCCCGTTGAAATTGAAGAAATGGCCCTGGCGCCAGGCGGCTAAAGCGGCGGCGGAATAGGGATTTTCCGGGGCCAGATTAATGAGCACGGTGGCGGCCATGAGGCCCAGGCTGGCCAGGCTGATGCGCATGTCGGCGGGCAACCAGACCAGCACCAGGAGGGCGGCGGCGCCCCATTCCAGGCCCAGGCGGGAACCGGGGGTGAACCAGGCAAAGGCGTCATCCGGCCCCACCAGCACGGCGGTGGCCAGACTGCGGATGCCCAGGGCCGTGACTATGAGCAGGGGCACCCCCACCAGGGCGGGCCAGCGCTCCGCCAGCAGGGTCCGGGCGAAAAGGCCCACAGCCACCAAATTAATGCCCACGATGGCCGCCTCCACCACCTGAAACACCTGGGGCGCAAAGGGCTGATCCGAGGGTAGGCCTACCAGATGGCGCACGTCCCCGGCGCCGAAGAGCAGGGTTTCCGGGGTCACCTGGGTGAGCAGCCAGAGGCCCAGGAGCACCACCCCGGGTTCGGCATGGGGCCGGTCCGCCACCAAGCGGCCCTGCCAGTGGGTCAGGCTGCGGAACAGGGGTTCCCCGTAGAAAAAGGCGATCAGGGCCCCCAGGGCCGTGCCCAGGCTGTTGGTGGCCAGATCCAGATTGGAGGGCACCCGGGAGGGGAGCCAGGTCTGGATGCTTTCCATGGCAAAGGAGAGGGCCGTGCCCATGACCCAGGCCGCCAGGGCGGGCAGGGCCCGGGTGGGTAGCTGTTTCAGGGCCAGGGCCAGGAGAAAGCCCAGAGGCAGGTAGCCCGCCACATTCACCGCCAGATCGAAGACCGTCCAGTAGCGGGGCCAGGCCGCGTCCAGGTAAGCGAAGGGGGAAGCCCCGGTGCTGCGCCACCCGGAAAAGGGGTGCAGGCTGGCGTAAATGACCAGCAGGCCGTAGGCCAGGGCCAGATAGCGGGGCAGGGTGGAGGTGGTGTTGGTGCGGGACATGATGGGGCCCGACAGTATGGCACAGGGATGGCGGGCGGGTCACCCCGCCCCGGGGCGGAAACGGCTCGGGACGGGCCTGCCCGGGCTATTCCTTGGGAAAGCCCGGGGCCCAAAAGGTTCAGGGCAATTGTCCGGGCGGGCCCCGGGGCCGGGCTCAGGCGTCGTGGTGATGCACCGGTTCCGCCACATGGTGGGTGGCCGCCGCCGCGTGGTGGCCGTGGGCCGGAGGGGCCGGGGGGGCATGGGCAATCAGCTGGGGCCCCAGGGAGCCCAGCACCATGCCCCCTAGGGCGGCGAGCAGACCGGCGAATTGGGGCGGCAGGAAGGGATCGGCGGGGCCCAGGGTGAGGAGAACCAGCCATACCGTGAGGCCGCAGCCGATGGACACCAGAGCCCCCTGGTTGGTGCTGGGTTTCCAATAGAGCCCGGCCACCAGGGGCACGAAGGCGCAGACCAGGGTGATCTGGTAGGCGTTTTCCACCATCTTGAAAATGCTGGCGTGGGAATTCATGGCGTAGAGGGTGACCAGGGCGGTGAAACCCAGGGTCACTAGGCGCATGGCCCGCAGCAGCCGGTGGTCGGAAAGGTGGGGCAGGAGGGGGCGCAGGATGTTTTCCGTGAAGGTGACTGAGGGGGCCAGGAGGGTGGCGGAGGCGCAGCTCTTGATGGCCGACAGCAGGGCGCCGAAAAACATCACCTGGGCGAAGAGGGGCGCCTTTTCCAGCACCAGCTGGGGCAGGATCATCTGGGAATCGCTGTCCATGAGCCGGGCCACCATGGCCGGGTCAATGAGGGTGGCGGCGTAGGCCAGGAACATGGGCACGAAGGCGAAGAGGAAGTAGAGCACCCCCCCCAGCACCGAGGCCCAGATGGCGATGCGCTCCGTCTTGGAGGACTGGACCCGCTGGAATACGTCCTGCTGGGGAATGGAGCCGAACATCATGGTGATCCAGGCGGCCACGAAGCCGATTACCTCCTTGGCGTCCGGGGCGGGCCAGAACTGGAATTTTCCCGTGCTGGCGGCGTGGTGCACCACGGCCCCCACGCCCCCGGCCATGCCCGAGACCTCCCCGCCGATGTAGAGCATGCCCAGGACAATGACGATCATCTGGATAAAGTCCGTAATGGCCACGGACCACATGCCGCCGAACAGGGTGTAAATGAGGATGGTGCCGGCGCCGATGCCCATGCCCGCCAGCCGGGTGATCTGGCCGTCGGAAACCACGTTGAACACTAGGCCCAGGGCGGTGAGCTGGGCCCCTACCCAGCCCAGGTAGGAGACCACGATGGCCAGGGTGGTGAGCACCTCCACCCAGCGGCCATAGCGCTGCCGGTAAAAGTCCCCGATGGTGAGCAGGTTCTTGCGATAGAGGGGGGCGGCGAAAAAAAGCCCCACCAGGATCAGACACAGGGAAGAGCCGAAGGGATCGGCCACCACCCCGGACAGGCCTTCCTTGAGAAAGGTGGCGGGAATGCCCAGCACGGTTTCCGAACCGAACCAGGTGGCGAAGACCGTGGCGGTGACGATGGAAAAGGGCAGGTGGCGCCCGGCGACGGCGAAGTCCCGGGTGTTGTGCACCCGGGTGGCGGCATAGAGGCCGATGGCGACGGAGATGACCCAGTAGGTGATGACGAACCAGAGCAACATGGGCGGGGGCGGCAAAAAAAGGTGGCGGGGGGAAGGCGCGCCGCTTGACCGTCGGCCTCGGCCGTCCCAGGGCATCCGGGGCACGGGGCCCGGGCCGTGGCCCTCCCGGGGGGAGGTGCCTGCCGCAGCGGATTGGGCCGCATTATAGCGGCAGGGGACCCCTGGGAAACCTGACCGGGCGGGGTTTTTTTGCCGGGGTCGGAGGGGGGCGGCGCAGCGGGCGGGGGCGGGTGGGGATAGGGTTGGAGCGGGGCCAGGGTGGGTCCGGTGCGGGGCGGAAAGAAGCCTGCCGGCGGCGGACCCGGTTGGGGGCCCGGCTTCCTCCCGGTCCACCGTAGTAGAATGGCCCGCCATGGCCCAAGCTAACCAATTCCTCGTCGTCCTCACCAACTGCCCGGATCAGCCCACGGCGGAAAAAATCGCCAAGCAACTGGTGGAATCCCGTCTCGCCGCCTGCGTCAATGTGCTGGCGCCCTGCCTGTCCGTGTATCGCTGGCAGGGGGTGGTGGAAGAAGGGCCGGAAGTGCCCCTGCTGATTAAAACCACGGCGGAGCGCTATTCCGACGTGGAAGGGGTGATCCGCCTGCATCACCCCTACGAGCTGCCGGAAATTATTGCCCTGCCCCTGAGCAAGGGCCTGCCCGGTTATCTGGACTGGATCGCCGACGAATCCCGTCCCGGCTGATTCCCCCCGATTTCCCCCCTTTTCTCGGAGTATCCCGCCCATGCTGCGCCGGCTCCTGCCTACCCTGTTTCTGCTCCTGGCCTGCTGCCATCTGGTGCCCGCCACGGCCCAGGAATTCCTCGATCCCCGCATCGCCTTCAAGCCCAGTCTGCGGGCCCTGGACGACCATACGGTGGAAGTCCGCTATACCATCGCCAAGGGCTATTACCTCTACCGGGCCAAGTTCAAATTTGCCGCCACCACCCCGGGGGTGAGCCTGGGCCAGGCCCAGTTCCCCGCCGGGAAAAAGAAGCAGGATGACAATTTCGGCACCGTGGAAATCTACTACGACGCCGTGGCCATCCGCCTGCCCGTGGAACGGAACACCGGGGTGCCCGTGGATCTGGATCTGACGGTGACGGAGCAGGGCTGCGCCGACGCCGGGGTCTGTTATCCGCCCCAGGATCACGCCCTGAAGGTCCATATGCCCGCTGCTCCGGCTACCCCGGCCACCACCTCCAAGGCCTCGGAACGGCCCGCTGGGGCGAGCGCTCCGGGGGAAGCCCGCCAGACGGGCTCTAGCGAGGCGGCGGCGGGGAAAGGCCCGTCCGATAAGGCGGCCCCGGATGGGTCCGCCTCCACCCCCGTCCCGACTGGGGCGGCGGCTAGTCCTACCGCCGATGCCCCAGCCACGCCCCTGCCTGCCCCGGAAACCGAAGCCGCCGGTCTGGAAGATAGTGGCGACGAAAGCGGCCATATCGCCGGTCTGCTGCGCCACGCCAGCTTCTGGGTGGCGGTGAGCCTCTTTTTCGGCTTCGGTCTGGCCCTTTCCCTCACCCCCTGCATGTTCCCCATGATCCCCATCCTTTCCGGGATCATCGTCGGCCATGGCCGCAAGGATGAAGCCCGGGTCTCCCGGGGCCGGGCCTTCGGCCTGTCCCTGATCTACGTGCTGGGCATGGCCCTGACCTACGCCCTCCTGGGGGTTGCCGCCGGGCTCACCGGCACCCTGCTTTCCAATGTGCTGCAAAGCCCCTGGGTGCTGGGGGCCTTCGCCCTGCTGTTCGTGGTGCTGGCCGGCTCCATGTTCGGCTTCTATGAACTGCAATTACCCGCCGCCCTGCAAAGCAAGGTGTCGGAAGAAAGCCGCCAGCTGGGAGGCGGCCATGGGGCGGCGGTGTTCGCCATGGGCGCCCTGTCGGCGGTGATTGTGGGGCCCTGCGTGGCGGCGCCTCTGGCCGGCGCCCTGCTCTACATCGGCCAGAGCGGCAATGCCCTGCTGGGGGGCGTGGCCCTCTTTGCCATGGCCCTGGGCATGGGGGTACCCCTGCTCATCGTCGGCCTCTCCGCCGGCGCCCTGCTGCCCAAGGCCGGGGCCTGGATGGACGGGGTGAGCAAGGCCTTCGGGGTCATTCTCCTGGCCACCGCCCTATGGTTGGTGTCCCCCGTGCTGCCGCCCCTGGTGACCATGGTGGGTTGGGCCCTGCTGCTCATTGTGCCGGCGGTTTTCCTCCGCGCCCTGGACCCTCTGCCCCAACACGCGGGGGGCTGGCTGCGCTTCTGGAAAGGCCTGGGCATTGTCATGCTCATCGCCGGGGCCGCCATGCTGGTGGGGGTGCTGGCCGGTTCCCGGGACCCCCTCCAGCCCTTGAAGACCCTGGCCGGTCCGGCCCAGGCGGCCCCAGGGTCTGGCGCCGCCCTGCCCTTTACCCCGGTCCATTCTGTTGCGGAACTGGATGCCCGAATCCGGACGGCGAAAAAGCCGGTGATGCTGGATTTCTATGCGGACTGGTGCGTCTCCTGCAAGGAAATGGAGCGCTTCACCTTTACCGATCCCGCCATCCGGGCCCGTCTGGCGGGCTTTGAATTGCTGCGGGCCGACGTCACGGCCTCCTCCCCGGCGGACCGGGCCCTGCTGGCCCGCTTTGGCCTTTTCGGCCCCCCCGGGATTATTTTCTTTGGCCGGGACGGCAAGGAAGTGCCCGATTTGCGGGTGGTGGGCTTTCAGGATGCCCCCCGCTTTGGCCGCAGCCTGGACCGGGTGCCCGGCCCCGTGTCCGGCTAATGGCTGAAAATAATTAAACATTGGTTGAAAAAAATTCCCTTTATTCCCGCTCTGCTCTTGCGTAGCATGGAATCCCCCTGGGTGCCGCCCCGACTTTCCTAGGGCCCGCCCTTCCCGGTCTGCCGGGGGCTGGGCCTTCCAGCCGGGGGGTACCGGAGAGCGCCCGGAAGGCGCCGAACAGTTTTTTCTTTCACCTTTTTTGCCCCCATCCTCCATCGTGTCCGACCAAGCCCCCCTTTCTTCCCCCGCCCCTTCCCCCGTGGCCGCGTCCAGCCGGGCCACCAATTGCCCGGTGGAAGAAGTGGCTGTCTGCAATCTGCCCACGCCCTGGGCCACCTTCCGCCTCCACGGTTTTCGGGAAATGAAGACGGGTCGGGAACATGTGGCCCTGACCTTGGGGGAAGTGGGTTGCCCGGAAGGGGGGGAGGGAGCCACCGCCCCCCTGGCCCGGATGCACTCCGAATGCCTTACCGGGGATGGGCTCTTCTCCCGCCGCTGCGACTGCGGCCCCCAGCTGGAGGCGGCCCTGGAACGGATCGCCCAGGCCGGTCGGGGGGTGCTCCTCTATCTGCGCCAGGAAGGCCGGGGTATCGGCCTGCTGGAAAAAATCCGCGCCTATGCCTTGCAGGATCAGGGCCTGGATACGGTGGAAGCCAATCAGGCCCTGGGCCTGCCCGTGGATGCCCGGGATTACGGGGTGGCGGCCGCCATGTTCCATGCCCTGGGGGTCTATCAGGTGCGCCTCATGACCAATAACCCGGGCAAGGTGGCGGCCCTGGAACACGCCGGGGTGAAGGTGACGGAACGGGTGCCCCATCGGGTGGGGGAAAATCCGGAAAACCGCCGCTATCTGGCCACCAAGGCCGCCCGCCTGGGCCATCTTCTGCCCCCCAAGGCTTGAGGTCGGGCCCCCGGGGCCCCCAGTTTTCGTCGGGCGGCGGCGCCGCCCCTTTTCCCTTCTTTTCCAGGAGAGCCAGCATGAGCGACATGAACATTCGGGTGGCCGTGGTCTATCACAGCGGTTACGGGCATACCGCCCGCCAGGCGGAGGCCGTGGCCCGGGGCGCCCGTAGCCTGACCGGCTGCGACAGCCTGTTGGTGAAGGTGGAAGACATCGACCAGTACTGGGACACCCTGGAAACGGTGGATGCCATTATTTTCGGCGCCCCCACCTACATGGGCAGCGTCTCCGCCCAGTTCAAGGCCTTCATGGACGCCACCTCCCATGCCGTCTTTGCCAAAGGCGGCACCTGGGCCAACAAGGTGGGGGCGGGCTTCACCAATTCCGCCTCCCACGCCGGGGACAAGCTGTCCAGCCTGATTCAGCTGGCCCTCTTCGCCGCCCAGCACAAAATGCACTGGGTCAATCTGGGCCTGCCCCCGGGCAACAACAGCTCCACCACCAGCCAGGAAGCCCTCAACCGGGACAGCTATTTCCTCGGCGCCGGCGCCCAATCCAATGCGGACCAGGGGCCGGATCAGGCCCCCAGCGCTTCCGACCTGAAAACCGCCGAACATCTGGGCGCCCGGGTGGCCCGGGTGGCTCTGGAACTGGCCCTGGGGCGGAAGGCCCTGGCCTAAACCGGGTCAGGCGCCGGGGCCGGGCGACGTGCAAGAGCCCACGCCGAGCCGGACCGGGGCAAGGGATGCAAGGAAAAAAGGGGGCGTTGGCCCCCTTTTTTATGGGCGCTGACGGCTCCCGTCAGCGCGAGGTCCCGCTTTGTTTTGCCTGGGCCGGCTCCCGCCGGTGCGCACCAGCTCCACCAGCGCTGGGCCGGGCCCCATCAGCTCCCCGGGTCGGCCTCCGCCTCCAGCCGATCCGCGTCCCGCAGGCGGGGGAAGAGGCGCCACCACAGGGCGACCACCGCCAGGGTGCCCAGGCCCCCCAGCACCACGGCGGGTACGGTGCCGAACCAGGCGGCGGTGAGGCCGGATTCGAATTCCCCCAGCTGGTTGGAGGTGCCGATAAACATGGCATTCACCGCGCTGACCCGGCCCCGCATGGCGTCCGGGGTCTGGAGCTGGACCAGGGAGGAGCGCACCACCACGCTGATCATGTCCGCCGCCCCCATTACCGTCAGGGCCAGGAGGGAGAGGGAAAACCAGGGGGAGAGGGCGAAAACCAGGGTGCCCAGGCCGAAGACCGCCACCGCCTTGAGCATGGTGCGCCCCACCCCCCGTTTCAGGGGGCGGCGGGCCAGGTAGAGGGCCATGGCCACGGCGCCTAGGGCCGGGGCGGAACGGAGCAGGCCCAGGCCCCAGCTGCCAGTGTGGAGAATGTCCCGGGCGTACACCGGCAACAGGGCGGTGGCGCCCCCCAGAAGCACGGCGAACATGTCCAGGGAAATGGCGCCCAGCATCACCTGGCGGGAGCGGATAAAGGCGATGCCGGCAAACAGGCTCTCCAGGCCCACCGGGGCCGGCGCCCGGGCTGCTGCCTTGCTCTTGGGCAAGCCGGCGGTGAGACCCGCGGCCAGGGCGTAAAGCCCGGCGGCCACCCCGTATACCGTGGTGGGACCGGCCAGATAGAGCAGGCCCCCCAGGGCCGGGCCCAGGATCACCGCTCCCTGGGTGGCGGAGCCGTACCAGGCGGCGGCCCGGGGAAAGAGATCGGTGGGCACCAGACTGGGGGCCAGGGCCTGCATGGTGGGGGATTCAAAGGCCCGGGAGGCGCCGATGGCGAAAACCAGGGCGAAAATCAGGGTTTCCCGGATTAGCCCCAGGCTACTGAGTACCGCCAGGGCCAGGCAGATGAGAAGGCCCGTGCCCTGGCTCAGGGCGGCGATGCGCTGGCGGGGATAGCGGTCCGCCACCAGGCCCACCACCAACACCAGGAGCAGGGCCGGGATGAACTGGGCCAGGCCCACCAGACCCAGATCCAGGGGGCGGCGGGTCAGGTCATAGACCTGCCAGCCCACTGCCACGGCCACCATGAGATAGGCCATGGTGGTGGCCACCCGGGCGGCTAGAAAACGGCGGAACGGGGGCAGGTCGAAGGGAGATTCGGGGAGGGGAAGCGTCGCACTGGCCATGGGGGGAGGAGGGCGGGGGAAAGAGGGGAGAGAAGGCCCCGGCTTAAGGGGCGTAGGGGTTGGGGTCGCCTCTAGTCGCCGGGCGGTGGGCAACCCTGAAGGGAGCGCGGTATCAAGTTGTCAGTCCGGAAGGGGGCGAGGTGGCCGGGGAACGGTGTTCGTCTGGGGGAAAATCTTTAGAGACTCCAGACTCCAGACTCCAGACTCCAGACTCCAGACTCCAGACTCCAGACTCCAGACCGAAGACCGAAGACCGAAGACCGAAGACCGAAGACCGAAGACCGAAGACCGGCCGCCGCCCCGGCGCTCTGCCGTTACGCCAGATAGCGGGCCGCTTCCAGGACCAGGGCGCCGGCGGCCAGGAGTAGGAGCAGGTGCAGCCAGCGGTCCTGGCGGGCCAGGGTGGCGCGCAATTCCGCCAGCTGGGCCCGGGTTTCTTCCTCGGGCCGTGCGGCCCGGGCCAGGGATTGGTGGGCCAGCCGGGGAATCTGGGGCAGGGTGCGGGCCCAGTAGGGGGCCTCGTTTTTCAGGTTGCGCAGAAAGCCCCGCCAGCCCATTTGATCCCCCATCCAGTTTTCCAGGAAGGGTTTGGCGGTCTTCCACAGGTCCAGATCCGGGTCCAGCTGGCGCCCCAGGCCTTCGATATTGAGCAGGGTTTTTTGCAGCATCACCAGTTGGGGCTGGATTTCCACGTGGAAGCGGCGGCTGGTCTGGAATAGGCGCAGGAGCAGTTTGCCGAAAGAAATGTCCTTTAGGGGACGGTCGAAAATGGGTTCGCAGACCGCCCGGATGGCGGCTTCCAACTCATCCACCCGGGTTTCCGGCGGGGCCCAGCCCGATTCAATGTGGGCTTCCGCCACCCGCTTGTAGTCCCGGCGGAAAAAGGCCAGGAAATTGAGGGCCAGGTAGTTTTTGTCGTTGTCGTTGAGGGTGGCCACAATGCCGAAATCCAGGGCGATGTAGCGCCCGTCCCCATGGACGAAAATGTTGCCCGGGTGCATGTCGGCGTGGAAAAACCCGTCCCGGAACACCTGGGTGAAGAAAATTTCCACCCCGGCCCGGGACAAGGCTTTCAGGTCGATGCCCTGTTCCTTGAGACGCTCGATCTGGCCCACCGGGGTGCCCACCATGCGCTCCATGACCATTACCGAGGGGGTGCACCAGTCCCAGTACACCTCGGGCACCAGGAGCAGGGGGGAGTTTTTGAAATTGCGGCCCAGTTGGGAGCAGTTGGCCGCTTCCCGCATCAGGTCCAGTTCGTCGTAGAGGTGCTTGGCGAATTCCCCCACCACCTCCCGGGGTTTCAGGCGCTTGCCGTCGGCCCAGAGCTTTTCCACCAGGCCGGCCAGGGTTTCCAGCAGGGCGATGTCGTGGGCGATGACCGGGCGCATGCCGGGGCGCAGCACCTTGACCGCCACTTCCCGGCCATTGTGCAGGCGGGCGAAGTGGACCTGGGCCACGGAGGCGGAGGCCACCGGTTCCCGGTCGAACTGGGCGAAAATCTGATCCAGGGGCTTGCCGTAGGCCTTTTCCACCTCGGCCACGGCCTGGTCCGAGGGAATGGGGGGCACCTGGTCCTGCAACTTGGCCAATTCGTCCGCCAGATCCGGGGGCAGCAAATCCCGCCGGGTGGAAAGCACCTGGCCGAATTTGACGAAAATGGGGCCCAGGGCTTCCAGGGCCAGACGCAGGCGCGCCGCCTCGGTTTGGGCTTCCAGGTGACGCCAGAAAAATAGGCTGCGGGAGAGTCGGGCCAGACCCCGGGCGTGGCCCGTGGGTTCATGTTCCAGCAACATCTGATCGAGACCGTAACGGATCCCGACGGCGAAGATTTTGGCGAGGCGCAGCAGACGCATGGGTGATCGGTATAGGAGGACGGCCCGGGGGGCAGGGAGCGCGGGAGGGAACGGGGCGGGGGACGCCCCTCGTCCTTTCCCGGCATCGTGGGCGAGGATACCAGAAACAGGGGAAACCGGCGGCGCCGGGACAGGTATAATCCGCCCTTTACACCTTCTGTTTGCCGCTGTTGCGAATGACCCAAGATATCCGTACCCATTTGTCCGACCTGCTCCGGGCCGCCCTTTCCAGTGTTGCCCCCGGTGAGGCGCAAACGCCCATCGTCCTCGAACGCCCCAAGCAGGAGGCCCACGGGGACTTTGCCACCAATCTGGCGCTGCAACTGGCCCGGCCCCTGAAAAAGAGCCCCCGGGAAATCGCCCAGCGTCTGGTGGCCGAGCTGCCTGCTTCCCCCCGGGTGGAAAAGGTGGATATCGCCGGTGCCGGCTTCATCAACTTCACCCTCAAGGCGGATGCCAAGACCGCCGTGGTCCGGACCATCCTGGAACAGGGGGAAGGCTTTGGCCGGGCCCAGGTGGGCGGTGGCCGCAAACTCCAGGTGGAATTCGTTTCCGCTAATCCCACCGGGCCCCTGCACGTGGGCCATGGCCGGGGCGCCGCCTACGGGGCCAGTCTTTCTTCCCTCATGGCCTACGCCGGTTGGGACGTGACCCGGGAATACTACGTCAATGACGCGGGCCGGCAGATGGACATCCTGGGGGTGTCCACCTGGCTGCGTTACCTAGAAGCCCTGGGGGACACGGTGGCTTTCCCCCCCAACGGTTATCAAGGGGATTACGTGAAGGACATGGGCGAGCAGCTGAAAGCCGCCCACGGCGCCAAGTTCCAACGGCCCATCGCCGCCATCTACGCCGATGTGCCGGATGTGGAAGCGGACAAGGAAGCCTATCTGGACGGCCTGATCGCCAATGCCAAAAAGCTCCTGGGCGACCAATGGACCTTCATCCACCACTACGCTCTGAGCGAACAGTTGGCGGATGGCCGTTCCGACCTGGAAGAATTCGGCGTCCATTTCGACGTCTGGTTCTCGGAAAAATCCCTCTACGACACGGGTCTGGTGGCCCGCTGCGTGGCGCGCCTGGAAGCGGGCGGCCACATCTACATCCAGGACGGGGCCAAGTGGTTCCGTTCCACCAGCTTCGGCGACGAAAAGGACCGGGTGGTGCAGCGGGATAACGGCCTCTACACCTATTTCGCCTCCGACATCGCCTATCACCTGAACAAGTACGAACGGGGCTTTGACCGCATCATCAACGTCTGGGGCGCCGACCACCACGGCTACGTGCCCCGGGTGAAGGGAGCCTTGCAGGCCCTGGATCTGGACCCGGAAAAACTCCACGTGGCCCTGGTCCAGTTCGCCGTCCTCTACCGGGGCGGGGAAAAGGCCGCCATGTCTACCCGCTCCGGGGAATTCGTCACCCTGCGCCAGCTGCGGGAAGAGGTGGGCAACGACGCCTGCCGGTTCTTCTACGTGCTGCGCAAGTCCGACCAGCATCTGGACTTCGACCTGGACCTGGCTAAGAGCCAGTCCAACGAAAATCCGGTCTATTACGTCCAATACGCCCACGCCCGGGTGTGCTCGGTGATCGACCAGTGGGGCGGCCACGAGGCGGACCTCAAGGACGCGGATCTGGGCCTTCTCTCCCTGCCTCGGGAAACGGCCCTGGCCGCCAAGCTGGCCATGTTCCCGGAAGTCATCGTCAATGGGGCCAATGAGCTGGCGCCCCACCTGGTGGCCTTCTACCTCAAGGATTTGGCCGCCGATTTCCACAGTTACTACAATGCGGAACGTATGCTGGTGGAAGACGCCGGCCTGCGGGACGCCCGGGTGGCCCTGGCCGCCGCCGTGCGCCAGGTGATCCGCAACGGGATGAGCCTGCTCGGCGTCTCCTGCCCCACTTCCATGTAAGCAGAGAATCCATTCATGACCCGCGATATGAAACCCCGCAAAGCCCCGGAACCCCGCTCCAGCGGCAGCACCCTCATGGGGGTGTTCATCGGCCTGGTGCTGGGGGTGGTGGTGGCCCTGGCCGTGGCCCTCTACGTGTACAAGGGCCCCTCCCCTTTCAAGGGCCAGGGTAAGGATCAGGCGCCGGATCAGACCGCCGCCGCCCAGCCCTCCACCAATCCCCAGGCCCAGCCGCCCATGGCCCTGCCGGGCAAGCCGGGGGACCCGGTGTCCGACAAACCCCGCTTTGATTTCTACAAGATTCTCCCGGGCAATGCGGACGCGGTGCCCGATCCCAAGGCGGCGGACAACAGCAAGGACGCCAAGAAGGACGACAAGGGGGACGCCAAGTCCAAGGACGCCAAGAAAGACGGTGCCAAGGACGGGGATAGCAAGGATAGCGGGAAGACGGACAGCGCCAGCAAGGACAGCGGCAAGGGCAATTTCGTGCTCCAGGCCGGTTCCTTCCAGAAGGCGGGCGAAGCGGATAACCAGAAGGCCAATCTGGCCATGATGGGGGTGGAAGCGGCAGTACAGCAGGTGATGGTGGGGGATAAAACCTGGTACCGGGTACGCCTGGGACCTTTCAGCAAAATCGAAGACGTGAATCGGGTGCGCCAGGATCTGGCCAAGGCCGGTATTGACGTATCCCTGGTCAAAAACAAAGACTGACGGAGAATTTCCCCATGAAACTGATGCAACGCCTGTTGGCCTCCACCGCCCTGGTTCTGGGCGCCTGCTGGGCTACCCTGTCCCCGGCGGCCGCCGCTGACTACCAGCTCCTCAATCCGCCCCAGGCCACCAGCAGCGGCGGCAAGATTGAGGTCATTGAGTTCTTTTCCTACGGCTGCCCCCACTGCAACGAATTCAATCCCATGGTCACCAAGTGGGCGGAAAAACTCCCCGCCGACGTGGTCTTCAAGCGGGTGCCCGTGTCCTTTGGCCGGGCCGCCTGGGCCAATGTGGGCAAGCTCTATTACGCCCTGGAAGAAAGCGGTGAACTCCATCGCCTGGATGGGGCCGTGTTCAACGCTATCCACGTGCAACACGTGAATCTGTTCGACACCCGGGGCGTGACCGAATGGGCCAACAAGCAGGGGGCGGACGGCAAGAAGCTGGCCGATCTCATGGGCTCCTTCACCACCCTGAGCAAAATGAACCGGGCCGACCAGATGAGCCAGGCCTATCAGGTGGATGGGGTGCCCATGCTGGCGGTGGATGGCCGCTACCTGATTAAGGACAAGCCTTTTGCCGAACTGCTGAGCGGCGCCGACCGGGCCATTGAAAAAGCCCGGGCCGACAAAAAGCGCAAAAAATAAGGCTCTCCGGGTCGGGTAACCCCCGGCCCCGCCAGCCCACATCGCCCGGACCTGTGCCGGGCGATTTTTTTAGGAGTCGCCCATGTCCCCGGATTCCCCTGCTGCTACCGCCCCCCTGCGGGTGTTTATTACCGGCGCGTCCAGCGGTATCGGCGCCGCCCTGGCCCGCCATTACGCCAGGCAGGGCGCCTGTCTGGGCCTGGTGGCCCGGCGTCGGGAGGTGTTGGCAGACCTGGCCGCCGACCTGCCCGGTGACCATGCCTGCTACGGGGTGGATGTGACGGATGCCCCCGCCCTGGAAGCCGCCGCCCGGGATTTTATTGAGCGCTTTGGTGCGCCCCACGTGGTCATCGGCTGTGCCGGGATCTCCGTCGGTACCCTGGCGGGCGGGGAAGACCTGGCGGCCTTCTGCCGGGTGATGGCGGTGAACGTCAATGGCCTGGCCGCCACCTTCGCTCCCTTTGTGGCCTCCATGGCGGCCCTGGCGGATGGGCGGCCCCGGCGCTTGGTGGGCATTGCCTCCGTGGCGGGCATCCGGGGCCTGCCCGGGGCCGCCGCCTATTCCGCCTCCAAGGCGGCGGCCATCGCCTATCTGGAATCCCTGCGTCTGGAATTGGGGCCCCAGGGTATCCGGGTGGTGACCATTGCCCCGGGCTACATCGCCACCCCCATGACCGCTATCAATCCCTATCCCATGCCTTTCCTACTGCCCGCCCCGGAAGCGGCCCGGCGCTTTGCCCGGGCCATTGAGCGGGGCGTGTCCTACACGGTGATCCCCTGGCCCATGGGGGTGGTGGCCAAGCTCCTGGGCCTGCTGCCCAACTGGCTCTACGATCGGCTGTTTACCCGGGCGCCCCGCAAACCCCGGGGCCTGCCCCTGTAGGCCAGCCGCCCCTATTTCCTGGCCGGGGAGGGCCGTCCCAAATGGGGCATCAGACGATGCTAATATGCGCTCCTTCCTTCGCCCTTCTGGGAGTTAGTCATGCCCATTCCTGCCAATGCCTGGCTGCTACTGGCCATCGGCCTGGCCTCCGGTGTCGCCTCCGGGCTTTTCGGTATCGGCGGCGGCGTTTTGATTGTGCCCGCCCTGGTGCTGCTGGCCGGTTTTTCCCAACATCTGGCCATCGGCACCAGTCTGGCCGTGCTCCTGCCCCCCGTGGGCCTGGGGGCGGTGCTGGCCTATTACCGCCAGGGCAATGTGGATTTCCGTGCCGCCATCCTGGTGGCTGTCGCCCTCTTTGTGGGGGGCTGGCTGGGCGGTCAGGTGGCCAATTACCTGGGGGGCGCCCAGCTGCGCCTGCTCTTCGGCCTCTTTGTGGTGGGTATCGGCGGCTACATGACGGTGAGCGCCCTGCGCACCCTGCTGGGCTGACAGCCTGGGCCCCTGGGGGACTGGGATTGGGGGCGCCCGGTTGGGCTGCCCGAAGCCGGGCTCCCGGGATCAGCCCGGGGGCCGGGGAGAAAAAAGCCGAATCGGGCGGGGTTTGACCAAAATCAAGGGCTTAAGCCGGGGGCGCCCTATACTGCCCACTTCCCAAAGTGCCCGTGAATCATCATGCCCCAAGCCTCCCTGCCCGAGCTGGTCTGCCCGGCGGGCAGCCTGCCTGCCCTGAAAGCCGCGGTGGATAACGGCGCCGACGCCGTCTATCTGGGCTTTAAAAACGACACCAATGCCCGCAATTTCGCCGGGCTGAATTTCGACGACAAAACCCTCCACGAGGGCATCCGCTACGCCCAATCCCGGGGCCGCAAGGTGCTTCTGGCCATCAATACCTACGCCCAGCCGGGCCGGGTGGAGGCCTGGCGCAAGGCGGTGGATGGGGCGGCGGACCTGGGGGTGGATGCGGTGATCATGGCCGATGTGGGCCTCCTGGCCTACGCCCGGGATCGGCATCCGGACCTGCGCCTGCATCTTTCCGTCCAGGGCTCGGCCACCAATTACGAGGCGGTGAATTTCTGCCAGCGGGAATTCGGCATTAAGCGGGCGGTGCTGCCCCGGGTGCTGACCCTGGCCCAGGTGGCCACGGTCATCGAACACACGGATGTGGATATCGAAGTTTTCGGTTTCGGCAGCCTGTGCGTCATGAATGAAGGGCGCTGCTGGCTGTCCTCCTACGCCTGCGGCGAATCCCCCAACACCGTGGGGGCCTGCTCCCCGGCCAAGTACGTGCGCTGGGAGAAAAATCCCGGGCACATGGACGCCCGGCTCAACGGCATTTTGATCGACAGCTACGGGGATGGGGAAAACGCGGGCTATCCCACCCTCTGCAAGGGTCGCTTCCAGGTGGAAGGGGAAACCTATTACGCCTTGGAAGAGCCCACCAGCCTGAATGTGCTTTCCATCCTGCCCGAGGTGGTGAAAATCGGCGTGGGGGCCATTAAGGTGGAAGGCCGCCAGCGCAGCCCCACCTACACCGCCCAGGTGACCCGTACCCTGCGGGCGGCTCTGGACGCCCTGGGCCGCAACGGGGCCGAGGGCTACCAGGTGCAGCCTGCCTGGCAGGCCGAACTGACCAAGGTTTCCGAAGGCCAGCAGGCCACCCTGGGTGCCTATAACCGGCCCTGGCGCTAAGTCGGCGCCGGTTCCCACCTTGTCTTCCCCGATTCATTCCCCCGTGCTGGCCCTTGTGGCCGGGACGGAGGCGGCTCCCCTCCGGGAGGGGCCTGCTTGCGAGAGGATTCATCCATGAAATTAGCCCTCGGTCCCCTGCTGTTTTTCTGGCCCAAGCAGGAGGTCTTGTCCTTTTACGCCGACATGGTGGCCTCCCCGGCGGAAGTCATTTATCTCGGTGAAGTGGTCTGTTCCCGGCGCCAGCAGATGCGCAGCCAGGACTGGATTGGCCTGGCCCGGGATCTGACGGAGGCGGGCAAGGAGGTGGTGATTTCCTCCCAGGCCCTGATGGAATCGGAAAGCGATCTGAAATTCCTCCGCCGTCTCCTGGAAGAAGGCCAATGCAAGCTGGAAGCCAATGATCTGGGGGCGGTAAGCCTGGCCCGGGAACGGCAACTGCCCTTTGTCTGCGGCCCCCACCTGAACATCTACAACGAGGCCGCCCTGGCCTATTTCGCCAGTCAGGGCGCCTGCCGCTGGGTGCCGCCCCTGGAAGCGGGCCGGGATCTGGTCGGCCCCCTGCACCAGAGCCGTCCCCAGGGCATGGAGACGGAGGTGTTCGCCTTCGGCAAGCTGCCCCTGGCCTTCTCCGCCCGCTGTTTTACCGCCCGGCGCTACAACCTGAACAAGGACGACTGCCAGTTCAAGTGCCTGGAACACGACCAGGGCATCACCCTCTACACCCGGGAAAAGCAGCCCTTCCTCACCATCAACGGCATCCAGACCATGTCCGGCCAGACCCACAATCTTCTGGGGCAGGTGGGGGAAATGGCCCAGATGGGCATCGACCTGCTGCGCATCAGCCCCCAACCCGGCTACACTGGCGCCATTCTCCAGGCCTTTGACCAGGCCCGGCGCGGTGCGGCGGTGAGCGTCGATCCGGCCTGGGCGGAAAACGGCTTCTGTGACGGCTACTGGTTTGGCCGCCCCGGTATCGACTGGCAGGACCCCACCCTACAAGCATCATTGCAAGCATCCGGCGCTCCGGCGCCCCAAGGAGCATGACGTGAGCCAATTCACCATTCCCACTTTTCAACTTCCCGCCCTGGTGGCCCGCATCGGCCAACGCCTGCCCCAATGGCCCCATTCCCTGGCCCTCTGCGGCGCCATGAACGGGGCCCGGCGTCTCGGCCTCTTGGCGGAAGACAGCCTCAGCGCCCTGGAAGGCAAAACCTTCCGGGTGGTGGTGACGGATACGGGGGGCAGCGCCACCTTCACCTATCAAGGGGGCTGGTTCAAACCCCTGCTCCACGCGCCGGAAACCCCGGACCTGACTTTTCAGGCTGCCCTGGCCGCCTACCTGCAACTGCTCACCCGCCAGGAAGACCCGGACACCCTGTTTTTCAACCGCCAGCTTTCCATTGAAGGGGATACGGAACTGGGCCTGGTGGTGAAAAACATGCTGGACGCCATTGAATGGCCCCCCCGCCTGCCCGGCCTGGACGGCCTTCTGGCCCGCCTGGGCGGCCGGAGCCACAGCCCCACCTTGGGCTGAGGTATGCGGTGCGGGAGGCGGTTTGCGGTGCGCTTGGCGCCCCGCCCCCCTTCCTGGTCACCGACCGCCAGTTTTCCCCACACTAACAAAAAGCCCCCGGCATTCAGGTGCCGGGGGCTTTTTTTGCCCCTAGGGGCGGAGGGACTGAGGATGGGACAAGGCCGGGCGATGCCGGGGAATTTGCCGCCCCGCCGGTAAATGGGGGGCGGGACTGACGGCGGGCCCGATCGGGACGTCTCTGACCCCCTACTTGCGCCGGAAAATCACGTCCCAGACTCCGTGGCCCAGGCGCAGGCCCCGTTGCTCGAACTTGGTCAGGGGGCGGTAGTCCGGGCGGGGGGCGAAGCCGCCGTGCTGGTGATCTACCGTGTTTTCCAGGAGGGCTTCTCCGGACAACACTTCCAGCATCTGGAGGGCGTATTCCTCCCAGTCCGTGGCGCAGTGGATATAGCCGCCGGGAGCCAGGCGGGAGGCCAGGAGGGCCACCAGGGGCGGCTGCACCAGGCGGCGCTTGTGGTGGCGCTTTTTCGGCCAGGGATCGGGGAAAAAGATATGCACCCCGGCCAGGCTGTCCGGGGCAATCATGTCCCGCAACACTTCCACCGCGTCGTGCTGAATGATGCGCTGGTTGGTCAGGCCCTTTTCCGCCACCAGCTTGCACAGGCTGCCCACCCCGGGGGAATGGACTTCCACCCCCAGGTAATCGTTTTCCGGATGGGTGGCCGCGATGGTGGCGGAGGTTTCCCCCATGCCGAAGCCGATTTCAAAAATATGGGGGGCGTGGCGCCCGTAGAGGGCATCCAGATCCAGACGTTCGGCCCGGTAGGGCACGCCGATGCGGGGCATCATGGTTTCCAGGTAGCGGGTCTGGGCGTTGGACATGCGGCCCTGGCGCAGAACAAAGCTGCGAATGGCCGGATGGGCGCCGCTGGCCTCCTGGGCCGGGGCGTTATCCGCCGGGGCGGAAAGGGGGGACTGGGGCTGATCGGCGGTGTCGCTCATGGCTGACGGATTTCCTTATTAACGTCGAAGGCGGAACGGAGGGCGTGGCGGCTGCCTTGCAGGCCGCCTGGGCCCGGGGCCGCCAGGGCGGCGCAGAGGGCCGGATTGGGGGACTCGCCCAGGCGCTGGCGCTGATTCTGGCGCAGGGCTTCCTGCCAGCGGGTCAGGGCGTCGGCCGGGGCGGTGGCGGAATCTTTGGGCTCGGGCCCGGCGGCCTCCGTGAGGGCCTGGGTGAGGCGCTGTACCGCCTCCGCCTCCAGGGGGCCGTTGTCCTGTTCCCAGGCGGCCAGGGCGGCGTCGAGCCGGGCCTGGTCGGCCGGGGCGGCGCTGCGTCGGCATTGGGCTACCGCTTCCCGGGTTTCCGTGGCCCGGCGCAGCCGTTCCCCGTCCCGGCGCACCAGCCAGAGCCGTTCCAGATCGTAGCGGGGCTTTTCCAGGGCCTGGGGCAGGGTGGCGCAGGCGGCAGCCAGGGCCGGGCTGTCCGTGGCGAAACCCAGTTCGGTTTTCAGTTGCAGGGCCTGCACCAGGGCCAGACGGGCCGCTTCCGGGGAGCGGTCATGAAAATAGTAGCGGGCCAGATCCCGCTCCGCCTGCTCCGCCCAGGAGCCGTTCTTGGCCCACCAGGCCTGATAGGCGGCCTGGCTGGGGGCGGATTGGCTAGGCACCAGGGCGCAGGCCCGGGCCAGGAGGGTGACCCCGTGGGCTACGCCGAACAGGGTCTGCTGGGCGAGGATGGCCGGCCGGTCAAAGGCATAGCCCAGACGCTGGGGGTCCGGCTTGAGGGGAGGGAGAGGGTCCGAAGCGGTCGGGGCCGGACGCACCGGGGGGGGCGTCCACGGACCAGGTGTAAAGGGGGAGGCCGGGTCGCTGGGGGCGGTGGGCGCTCCAGACGTCAGGGGCGCGGCGGGCGTGGTCGGCGCCATAGACGTGGTTGCCGTAGGCTTGGGCGCAGGCGCAGCGGAGGGGCCGTCCGCTTCCTGGCGGCCGGTGGCGGGCGTTTGCCCAGGCGGGTTGGGGGAAGCGGCGTTCGCAGCCGCTGCCGTTGGGAAATCGGAGGGGGAGCCGGGGCGCGGCGCCGTGGGGGCGGCCATCTGGGGCGCCCCCACGGGTTGGGCCGATGGCGCCACGCTGGCGTCGGCTGCCGGGCCCTTGGCCTCTGGATTCTCAGGGGCGAGGCCTGCCGAGACAGGACTAGGGGCGGTCGCTCCCGTCGAGACCGTTGAAGTTGCCGGGGCCGTCGATGGCATTGGCGCCCCCGGGGCGGTGGGGCTGCTGGGGGCCGCTGTCGGGGCGGTGGTTTCCCCTGCCGCATCCCCCTCCCGCCCTTTCTGGGGCAGGCCCCGGGGATTGGGCAGGGTGGCGGCGGAACCGGGGGTAATCAGGTGGGGTAGCCACTGGCGCGGGTCCAGGGCCTGGAGCACTTCCCGTAGCTCCAGCTGGGCCGGGGTGAGCAGGGTGCTGTCCTGGGCCCGGACCCCCCAGGGTGCCATGGCGCAGAGCCAGGCCAGAATCAGCCGCCGGGGGGATGCCATGGGGAAAGGGCGCTCAGGGCTTGCCGATGAGGCCGGTGGTGGGGGAGCTGGGGTCGGCGCTGTACAGCTTGCGGGGCATGCGTCCCGCCAGGAAAGCTTCCCGGCCCGCCGCCACGGCCTTTTGCATGGCGCTGGCCATGAGCACCGGGTCCTGGGCGTGGGCGATGGCGGTGTTCATCAACACCCCGTCGCAACCCAGTTCCAGGGCGATGGCCGCGTCAGAGGCGGTCCCCACCCCCGCATCCACCAGCACCGGCACCTTGGCGTTGTCGATGATGAGGCGCAGATTCCAGGGATTGAGGATGCCCATGCCGGAACCGATCAGGGAGGCCAGGGGCATGACCGCCACGCAGCCCAGCTCTTCCAGCATTTTGGCCTGGATGGGATCGTCGGCGCAGTACACCATGACCTGGAAGCCTTCCTTGACCAGGGTTTCCGCAGCCTTCAGGGTTTCCGGCATATTGGGGAAGAGGGTCTGGGGGTCTCCCAGCACTTCCAGTTTCACCAGGCTGTGGCCGTCCAACAGTTCCCGGGCCAGGCGCAGAGTGCGCACCGCGTCTTCGGCGGTGAAGCAGCCGGCGGTGTTGGGCAGAATGGTGTAGCGGTCCGGGGGCAGGACTTCCAGCAGATTGGGCTGGTTGGGGTCCTGACCAATGTTCATGCGGCGAATGGCCACGGTGACGATTTCCGCGCCGGAGGCTTCGATGGCCTGGCGGGTCTGTTCAAAATCCCGGTATTTGCCGGTGCCGACGAGAAGACGGGACCGGTAGGCCTTACCGGCGATGACGAGTTGATCCATGGAACGCTCCTAGCCGCCGCCCACGGCGACGACGATTTCAATATGGTCTCCTGCCGCCACCAGGGTATCGGCATGGCGTCCGCGGGGCACGATGTCGCCGTTGATTTCCACGGCGATGCGTTTGCCGGTATAGCCCAGTTCCGTCACCAGCTGGGCGACGGTAAGGGCGGCGGGGAAATGGCGGATTTCGCCGTTGAGCGTGACTTCCATGAGGGGGGTGATTTTACCACGGGGCTTCCGGGAAGCTGCCCGCTGCCTTGGGCATTAGTGCACAGGTTGAGCCCTATTCCATGGTTATAATGCCGTTTCCATGGAGGCCCCCGCCGGGGGGCCGGGTAAGCGGCGGCAACGCCGGAGACGACGGAACGGCAAATATGCATCGCTGGCTGGGCCTGCTGCTAGGGGGATTACTGCTGTGGGGGGCTGCCCAGCCCGCCGGGGCGGTCCTACGCATCGGCGTCATCGTTTCCGCCACCGGCGCCGCCTCCGCCCTGGGCCTGCCCCAACGCAACGGGGTGGCTTTGCTGCCCCGGCGCATCGGCGGCGAACCGGTGGAATACCAGGTGCTGGATGACAATTCGGATCCGGTGCGTACCGTGGCCATGGTGCGGGGCCTGCTCCGGGCCCCCGGGGTGGATGCCCTGATCGGCCCCACCACCACCCCCGCCTCCCTGGCCCTGCTGGATTTCGTGGCCGACGCCCAGGTGCCCATGCTCACCCCGGCGGGCTCCTCCCTGGTGGTGCAGCCCCTGGAAGCCCGTAAACGCTGGGCCTTCAAACTGACCCCCAGCGAAGCCAGCCAGTCCGCCGTGCTGCTGCGCCATATGGCCCGCCACGGGGTGCGGCGCCTGGCTTTGATCGGCTTTACCGATACCTACGGGGAAAGCTGGCGTGCCTATGTGGAAGGGGCGGCGCCCAAAGCCGGGGTGCGCCTGCTGCTGGCGGAACGCTACGGCCGCATGGACCAGACGGTCATGGGCCAGGTGCTCAACGCCATGGCGACCAAGCCGGACGGGGTGCTGATCGCCGCCTCTGGGGTGCCCGCCCTGCTGCCCCAGGTGTCCCTGCGGGAAAAGGGCTACCGGGGCCCCATCTATCAGACCATGGGGGCTTCCCTGGGGGATTTCGCCCGGCTGGCGGGGAAGGCGGCGGAGGGCACCTGGATGGTGGCCAATCCGGTGCTGGTGGCCGATCAGCTGGGGCCCAACCATCCCCTGGCGGCCCAAGTGGCGGCCTATGCCCAGGCCTATCGGGCCCGTTACCGGGCGGCTCCCGAACCCTTCGGCGGCTATGTTTTCGACGCGGGCCTGCTGCTCCAGGCCGCCGTGCCCCAAGCCCTGACCCATGGCCGTCCCGGCACCCCGGCCTTCCGCCTGGCCCTGCGCAACGCCCTGGAACATGGAGCGCCCCTGGCCGGCTGCCAGGGCATCTACCGCTTTTCCCGGGACAACCACAACGGCCCCGAGCCCCTGCCCCGGGCCATGATGCAATTGCGCCAGGGCCACTGGGTTCTGGTGCCGGACTGAGGCGGCGGTTTTTCTCCGCCCTTGTTGCTCGGTTTCTCCTCCTGCTTCTCGCACCCGCACCCGCACCCCAAGCCCCAAGCCCCAAGCCCCAAGCGGGGCGGCGATGTGCGGCGGCGGCTCGGAACACAAAAAAACGGCGGGAATTTCCCGCCGTTTTTTATTGCCCCACCCCGAATGGGTAGGGGGTTGGACACCGTGAAAGGCGCCGTGGCGGCGCCTCTCCGGCCCTGGTTTTTTAGAACACCACCGGGTCGCCCTGTTCGCCCCGTTCGTACACCACATTGGCCCGGCCCACCAGCAGGGGGTCCAGGCGGCCGATGGCCGTGGCGTCCTTGTTGTTGTAGGGCAGCTTGTAGAGCACGTAGCGCATGGCGTTGAGCCGCGCCCGCTTTTTGCAGTCCGACTTCACCACGGTCCACGGGGCGTCCGCCGTGTCGGTGTAGAAGAACATGGATTCCTTGGCCTTGGTGTAGTTGTTCCACTTATCCAGGGAGGCCAGGTCGATGGGGGACAGCTTCCATTGCTTTAGGGGATGGTCTTTCCGTTCCTTGAAGCGGCGGCGCTGCTCTTCCCGGCTGACGGAGAACCAGAATTTGATCAGGTGTATGCCGCTGCGCACCAGATTGCGTTCAAATTCCGGCGTCTGGCGCATGAATTCGTTGTATTCCTCGTCGCTACAGAAGCCCATGACCCGTTCCACCCCGGCCCGGTTGTACCAGGACCGGTCGAACAGGACGATTTCCCCGGCGGTGGGCAGATGCTGAATATAGCGTTGGAAATACCACTGGCCCTTTTCCACGTCGGAGGGCTTGTCCAGGGCCACCACCTTGGCGCCCCGGGGATTCAGGTGTTCCATAAAGCGCTTGATGGTGCCCCCCTTGCCCGCCGCATCCCGGCCTTCAAAGACGATCACCACCCGCTGCCCCGTTTCCTTGACCCAAGCCTGGAGCTTCAGCAGTTCCACCTGGAGGTGGTATTTCTGCTTTTCGTAATTCTTCCGGGACATGAGGTTTTTGTAGGGATAGCCCCCGTTGCGCCAGTCCTCGGCCAATTCCTCATCCGGACTCACGGGCCGCTTCGGCGCCTGCTTTTCCTCGTCCTGGAACAGGGCCTTGCGCAGGGCCTTCACATCGTCCGGGGAAGCCCCGGCCACAATGGCGCCCAGGGTTTCGGCCACGCCGCCCAGCCCTTCCTTGGCCACGGTCTTAATAATGTCGTTCACTGCCACTGCCTTGGAGGTCTGGGCGGCGGCCACGGCTTGGCCCACCACAAATTTTTCAATGCCGCCCTGGCTGCGGGCCGGGGCTACGTCACCGGCTTTGGCGGCGCGAGGCGGCACGGCCTTGGGGGCGACGCTCTTGGTTTTGCGGGCGGTGCTGGGAACGGTGCTGGGGGCTTGGGGCTTTTCGGACAACGTGCATCTCCTCTCGCGGGTGGTTTCCAAGGGGGCGAAACTCGCGGTTTCGACCATGCCCTATTGTGCGCCGAAAGCGCCGCCATGGGGATGGTTCCCAAGGGAGGGATGGACCGCTCAGGGGCCTGGGGCTTGGCTGGCAGGGATAGACGCAGAAATCTCGGAAGCGAAAAACGGGGAAAAAAACAGGCGGGGGAGGAGGGCGAAGCGGAGGGGCTGGGGAGGAAACTGGAGCGGGTGAAGGAAACAGAACGCCGCACCCAACCCATTGATTAAAAACAGCTTCTTGCTGTTCGTCCAATGGGACAAGACCGTATTATGTACCGTCCCGTCCTTCTTCGGCAAGTCAAGCTGTCTGCTGACGTCTTCTGACGGCCACCGACTGCCACCGAGGCTTGGCCTCCGTGCGTCTTCCCGACGATGCTCGGCTGTGTCCGATGGGCTGAGCCATGGGCGATCTGTTCGTCCAGGAAGTTCCCTCGCTGAAATTCTTGGCGAAGGTCTCCGCGCGCAGGTCATTTGACCTTTTCCACGGCCCTGATCGAACAATGCAGCGTGGCCCAAGCGCTGTGGCGGACCGCACGCGGTCCCTTTGGTGTGTGACCTGAGAAACAGGTATCGCATGCACGCCTGGGCGTCAATCTTACCAAGGCCACCACCATACTCTGGGGCGCACTGCAAGCGCCGGAATCCACGAGGCGCCTGCTTCTATTTCAGTCTGACAGCATTTCCCACAGGTCTCAGCACGCGTACGGACCAGTCGAACGTACCCGGCCATGCTACATGGCGGCGTTCAGCGAACTTGTGGCGAGCACGCTGATAGACCGCATGCAGACCAGCATATGCCAAGCGGGTCTTGCCGAATTCCGGCCGCGCAACAACGCTCTCTCCCGTACGCACGTGGCATGCGGAAAGGTTGTGTTGCGAGATTCCTCCGGTCCCACCCTTGCAGTCAAGAGCGGATCGGCCCAGACATTTGACTTTTCGCATAGATGGCCCGCGACGATCAGGCCGCGGCAACGCACGGCGCGCATGAATGAGCATGGGCGTTGACTCATTCGCTGTTGTTGCTTACGCCCGGAACGCTCAGGTCTTGAGGAGCTTTTGATGTAGATATTCCTTGTAGGGAGATGGATGCATGCACGACAGTCCACCAGTGTCCAAGGTCTACTATCGACCGATCGAAGCCGCCATACGCTGGGCGGGTTTGCTGAAACACAAGAAAGACATCTTGCGCTTGATAACGTCACCGAGGCAGATGGCCACGACGCTCAACTTCCCTGGATGGGCCGAGCTACGCCTATGCACCGAGCGTATCTACGATGCCATCTTCAATGGCGAACTCCCATACGGCTGCAATGGCATCACACTGGACGACAAGACGCTCTGGGACTCCCCCGACCTCACCATCAGGCATTTGGATCTCAAGCGTTGGATGCGGGACCACTACCCTGAACAACGACCAGCCTTTCTCTTCAGCCGCCGCGAGCGCATCGCTCACCCCATCATCACCTTGGAAACGGGGCAAGCGATGCTGGTGGAACGGCAGGCACTGAAGGCAGAGCTGAAACACTGCCGGCGCCAGCTTGAGATGCTGCAGGAGCAGCATCACGTATTGTCGAAACAGATCGAAGTGACGCCAGCAGGCAACGAGTGCTCGATCACGGATCGGGCGGAATCGACCTACCAACACATCATCGGCGGCATGCTTGATCTGATCCTGGGCCAGTCTCCGGCGGGCACTCCCTACTCGAGCTTCCGCACACAGGAAGCCATCGTCAGCGCGCTGATCGCACATCACGGCGGCATCATGGGGATCACCGAGCGCACGCTGAATGGCAAGTTCGCCCAGGCTCGCCGAAGAGTGCGCAGCTCGGCCTCCTAGCTAGGTCTGCAGAGAGTCGAGCCGTCATCCTGCGGGCGCGCTGCTCCTGTCGCATTCCGACTTGCAAGCTTGTATGTGCAGTTCCGGAAACTGCATTTGCAATGGCTTCCCGCAGTGATGTCTATTTAATGAGGGTCACGCCAACGAACGCCACTGAGCGTTAAGGAGTGACCATCATGTCGCAGACGCCTGCATTGCCACCGGGCGAGCGCCGCATCTTGCGGCTCGACGAAGTCGAAGCCAAGTCTGGATTCAAGCGCGCCCACATCTACAGCCTGATGAAGAAAGGCGAGTTCCCCCAGGCACTGCGCCTTGGAGTTCGCGCCGTCGGCTGGGATTCGATCGAGGTGGACCTCTGGATCAGCGAACGCATCAAGAACCGGGTGTGACCGGCTCTCCCACGGATTCACAGAACATCAACGAGGAGAGCCTGATGCAGGTCATATCCATCATTTCCACGAAGGGCGGTGTCGGCAAGACAACCACTGCGGCGAATCTGGGCGGCTTGGTTGCCGACGCCGGCCTGCGCGTGCTGCTACTCGACCTCGACGTACAGCCCACGCTGTCGTCCTACTATGAACTGGCGCACCGAGCCCCTGGCGGCATCTACGAGTTGCTGGCATTCAATGAGCAGCGCCTGGAGCAGTTGGTATCGCGGACTGCCATCACCGGCCTGGACCTGGTTCTGTCCAATGACGACCGGGGCGAGCTGAACACGCTGCTGCTGCACGCCCCGGATGGGCGTTTGCGTCTGCGCCACCTGTTGCCCACCCTGGCAACGCAGTATGACTTGGTATTGATCGACACCCAGGGTGCACGCAGCGTGCTGCTAGAAATGGCGGTACTCGCCTCGGACGTTGCGCTTTCGCCCGTGACCCCGGAAATCCTGGCTGCGCGCGAACTGCGTCGCGGCACCCTGCAGTTGATCGAGGACATCTCCCCATACCGGCATCTCGGTATAGCGCCCCCTCCGTTGCATCTGCTGATCAACCGTGTCCATCCGGTTTCGTCGAATGCGAAGTTGATCCAACAGGCATTGCGCGACGTGTTCGCGGGCCAAGTCGGCGTGCATGTCCTGGACACGGATGTTCCTGCCATCGAGGCCTATCCTCGCGCATCGACGAAGGGCCTGCCGGTGCACCGCGTCGAGTACCGACAACCTCTGGGGCGGGTCGCGCCAGCCGCACTGGAGACCATGCGTGCCCTGGCGGGGGAGCTGTTTCCGGCATGGCGTGAGCGCTTCGCGCTGGTGTCAGGCAAGCCCAATGATTCCAGGGGAGCCCGCCATGGCGAACGCGCATGAACTGGCGCGCGGCCACAAGCGATTGCGCGCCCTGATCGAATTCGCCCTCGCGGAGGGTTGGCACGTCAAGCGAACGCCGGGAGGCCATCTCAAGTTCACCAAGCGCGGCTGTGCGCCGATCTACACCAGTTCGACGGCCAGTGACCATCGGGCCAGCCTCAATGCCCGGGCGCAGATCCGCCGTGCCGATCGCGAGGCCCGTTGCACCCTCGATGTCAAGGCGATGGGAGACGGGCATGGCTGAAATGACCCCTCGTGACATGGCGGACAAATTGCTTGCCGCCGGATTTCAGCGCAACGGTCCCGCCGCCACGACGTTGAGCGATCCGATCGCCGACACGCCGATGATCGTGACGCTGGACCAGTTGCGCCCGTATGACCACGACCCTCGCGTCAAGCGCAACCCGGCTTACGAAGAAATCAAGGCGTCCATCCGCGAGCGCGGACTGGATGCGCCACCGGCGATCACGCGCAGGCCCGGCGAAGAACACTTCATCATTCGCAATGGCGGCAATACGCGATTGGCCATCCTTCGCGAGCTGTGGACCGAGACCAAGCAGGAACGCTTCTTCCGTATCTCGTGCCTGTTTCGCCCCTGGCCGGAACGGGGCGAGATCGTCGCCTTGACGGGCCACCTGGCCGAAAACGAGCTGCGCGGCGGCTTGACCTTCATCGAGCGCGCCCTGGGCGTAGAGAAAGCGCGTGAGTTCTACGAACAGGAAATCGGCGGCGCGCTCACCCAGTCCGAGCTGGCGCGGCGCCTGACGGCCGATGGCTACCCGGCGCAGCAATCGCACATCAGCCGCATGCAGGATGCGATCCGCTACCTGCTGCCGGCAATCCCGACGGTGCTGTACGGTGGGCTGGGCCGGCACCAGGTGGAGCGGCTCGCGGTGCTGCGCAGGGCATGCGAGCGCACCTGGGAACAGCGCGCCTTGGGCCGTCACCTCGCCGTGGACTTCGCCTCGCTGTTCCAGGATGTGCTGTCGCAGTTCGACACGCAGCCGGACGGTTTCTCGCTCCAGCGAGTGCAGGACGAGTTGGTGGGCCAGATGGCCGAGCTGCTGGAAGCGGACTACGACACGCTGAGCCTGGAAATCAATGACAGCGAAAACCGGCAGCGGGCGTTGACCAGCGAGCCGTCGCCGGTAAGCCCGATTGCCCCCATCGTGTCTGCGGCTCCACAGCCTGTATCGCCACCTCCGGCGGCGACAACCGCACAGCGGGCCGGTACGCCGACTGGTCCCGCTGCCACGCTGCCCTCGGCACAGCCCGCCCCGGTTCCCGCAGCCGGCAACGAGCAAGCCGCGGACGTGGGCACCGCGCCAGTACCGGCCGGCAGCGATGGGGAGCGCCTGCAGGGGCACATCGTGTCTCCGGCGCCGACGACCGAACGCCTGCAGTCCATTCAGCGCCTGGTGGCCGACCAGTTGGGCGACAAGCTGCCCGACTTCGAAGCCAACGCCTTGCGCGCGATTCCCGTGCAGGTCGGCGGGCTCTACCCCATCTCGGATGTCTGGTACATCGAACCGGGACTGGACATGCCGGACCGGCTCCGGGTGCATATCGCGCAATTCGCTTGCGAGATCGCCGAGGAGGCGGCGGTCGGCGGGCACATCGAGCCCAGCGAGGATGGCATCGGCTTCGTTTGCGTGGCTCCACCCGTTGCACAAGCGAAGGCCTTGACTGCTTTCGCTCGTGCCGTGCTGACCCTGCTCGATGCGCTAAGCGAAGCGTCGGCACCCGCAACAGGGTTTGATCGTACGCGATTGGCCGACGACCTGGCGCCGCTGCTGCACAGCAGCGGCGAAGCTTCCATGCGTCTGAGCGATGCCGGCCTGGTGAAGCTGTTCCGGCTGTTGCGCCTGGCGCGCCGACTGCTGGACCTGGAGAGCGGCGCAGCATCCGCCAATCCAGGCCACGGTTCCTGAGCGAGGGAGACCGCCATGTCGTCACCCCATCCGCTCAACCAGGCCGTCATCGCCCAAGCGCTGCACGATCTGCGCAACGGCCAACTGCGCCGCTGCAAGGCGATGGGCTTCGGCGACGAGGAGCTGGATGCGCTCAAGCATCCGGCGCTGGTCAGCGTGCTGGTCAACACCACCGTGTCGTGGTGTTCGGTTTCGATCAACCGAGAGGTGCTGAAGCGGCTGCTCAGCCAAGTGCAGGACGTGGAGCAGGAAATCGCCACGGTGGACCGCATGCTGCGCCTGGGGGCGAGCACGGAGATGGTGAGCCGCTTCTACGGCCTCACGCATCAGGAAGTCGCCCTGCGGCGCGACATCCTCGGGCTGCCGAAGCGCAAGGGACGGCACCCGGTGCTGGATGAGGCGCAGGAAACCGCCCTGTGGAAGCACTGGAAGGCCGGAGTCACCGAGCGTCATATCGCGTTGAGCGACGATCTGGCCATGCTGGGCCTGACCATGGACCTCGCCGAAACGCTGGCGCTGCCGATGTCGGTGGTGTGGGCGGCGATACGGAACTGGATCGACCAGGGGCTGGTGTAGGCCATGGCGACGGGCAGCGCACCACGGCGCGATGGTCCCATGGCGCTGTCGTCGCTGTTCGACGATGCGCTGCAGAACCTGGCGCAAGGGCCAGGCACGGCGCCACCCGGCGACGGCTTCCTGTATAGCGGCAATCGCCATGAAAGCGTGCCGCGCGCGCTGTTCCTCGATCGACGCCTGACGCCGCTGGAGCGCAACGCCTGGCAGGTCTTCCGCTTCCAGCTCAACGACGACGGCGTGACGGCCTTTCCGACCTATGACCAGCTCCGGCCTTACCTGGCCTCGATGCCGTGCGGGGCGCAGGCATCGCACGAAACCGTCGCACGCGCCCTCACGCTACTGCGCCTGACGCGCTGGCTCAGCCTGGTGCGTCGCCGGCGCGACCCCAAGACTGGTCGCATCCTGGGCAACCTCTATGTCCTGCATGACGAGCCGCTGACGCCCTTCGAGGCGATGCAGCTCGATCCCGAATATCTGGGCCTGGTGAGTCAGGCCCTCACCCATGCCGCCAAGGCGGTGCAGATCGTCAGCATGCACACGCTGAAGGAGATCGCCGAAGACCCCCTGCTCAGCGGCCGCACGCTGCCGACACGCTTGCAGGTGCTAGCCCAGCACATGGCCCGGCATGGCTGGTCGACGCCAAGTTATCCACAGGAGGGAGTCGATCACGATTCCGAAGACGGCACAGAAGGCTTACTTCGGAATGCAAATCCCCCGTCTTCGGAATCCGAAGTGGGGCCGAAACCCGCACCGGATAGCTCGCTTCGGAATCCGAAGGAGGACCGTACAGTACGTAAGGATCGTATAAATGAAGTACGTACAGTACCGCGCGCGAGGGCCTTGCAGAACCTGCGACTACCCGAGCGTTTCCTGCGCTTGAAGGATGAGCAGCAGGCCGGCGCGCTGGTGGCGTTGCAGCAGGTGGACGAGGCGCAGCGCCAGGCGGTGCTCGACGAGTGGGCGGCACGCTGCCGCAACAGCGCGGTGCGCAACCCGGCCGGCTACCTGTTCGGCATCATCCAGAAGGCGATCCGAGGAGAGTTCAAGGCCTGGGCCGGAGAAAGTGCATCGGCGCCGCCAGCGCCCCCGCCACCTGCGCCATCGTCACCGCCAGCATCCCGTGCCACTGACCCCGAGGTGGCACGTGCCTACCTGGCGCGGCTGCGGTCGGCCCTGCACGACCCTTGAGCGATCCGGCTATCCCCTGGGGATAGGCCGAACAGGCAGCCTTCCGCCGGTTGCCGGTCGCTCATCCCGATCATCACCTTCAGCAGGGCTATCCCCAGGGGATGGCTGGTACAGACAGCCTTCCATTGACGGACAAACAGACAAACCGGGCGCGCGTTGGGTGCGGTTTGTTGACTGACGGCCTTCCGGCTGGACCCGATGCTGGCGACTCGTTCATTCACCGCGAGTCGTCCCCATGGCCAACGAACCCCTGCAACTGAATCTCGGATCGCTGCGCAGCGCGATGTCGCTGACGCTGCACACCCACCACGCATCGCGCATCTGGCATGGCCGCGCGCCGGCCGAGGGGCGTCCCGGCATCATCGGCCTCAACGGCTACATCAGCGTGATGAACAAGATGAAGCGCGGCGCCGAACAGGACGATCCCTACTCGGACTGGTGGATGCTGCGCATCGAAGACAAGCTCACGCAGACCAAGGCCAGCCTGCAGGCGCTGCGCGAACAGGTGGACCAGGCACTGGCTGACGTGCCGCCCGCGCTGTCCCTGGGCGAGAACATGAACGTGCAGCCGGTGAAGCTGCCGCTGTTCGTCAACGCGCAGCTCGGCTTCATGGCGGTGTACCTGCTGGCCGACTACGACGACCTTGCACGCAAACTGATCCTGGCTCACCACACGGCACTGATCGACCGCAGCACGCTGGAGCGCTGGCTCAATGACGGCGCGCATGCGCTGCGCAGCCTGTTTTCCCTGGCGCAGCAGTACCGCTATTCCGGCACGACGCGCGACGACTTCGCGGCGAAGAACGCCGTGGCGCGGGCGGCGCTGGAGAAGTTCGGCGAGTTGCCGCAGGACGTGCTCGAAGGCACGCGCCGTTCACGCTTTGCGCCACCCATCGCACGGCGGGGGAGTCGGCCCGAGGCATCGGTCGCTGATGCTTTGGAGTCAGGTATTGCCGATGGCGCAGGCGACGCCGCGAGGCAAGACGATGAGGGCGCCAACGCATGACGGCACCTTCTTCTTCCGGCCGCCCAGCGCGCTTCACTCCACTGGCACAGGCAGACTTCCAGCGGCTGGAACACGCAGGCTACCTAAAAGGCCTTTTACAGCCTTTTAAAGGTAAGGGGAGTCTGGAGACCTGGGCCAGCCAGTGCATGGCGCTGCGCGACGAGTTGATCACCCTGGCACAACGGCAGGTGCTCCCGCAGGCGCGAGCATATCCCTTCAATCTTCTTGATGTGCAACTGGCCCAGCAGACGACTGGCGCAGGGACAACCTTTCTGCGCTGGCGCAACCTCGACCGCTCGTCCATGGGCGTGGCCTTGTGGGATTCGCTGCTCGATCGCTCCTCGACTCCGGCCTCGCTGATCGACGATCTGTATGCAATGGAACTGCAGCGCATCGCGCTGAACATGCAGATCAGCCTGACCCACAGCATCGCCCGCCTTGCCCTGGAATGCGCCAGCCGGATGGCCCAAGCCGAGGCGATTTATCTGCGGCGTGCCCACGGGCACGTCGCGTCCGTTTCCACTACCCCCAAGGAGTCAACATGAGCACGCACTTCGTCGGCGAGGGCAACATCGGTTCCGCGCCGGAGTACCGCGAATTCCCCAACGGCAACGACGACCCGCGCCGGCTGCTGCGCCTGAACGTCTATTTCGATAACCCCATCCCGAAGAAGGATGGTGAATACGAGGACCGCGGCGGTTTCTGGGCGCCGGTGGAGCTGTGGCATCGCGATGCCGAGCGCTGGCAGTCGCTGTACCAGAAGGGTATGCGCGTGCTGGTCGAAGGCCGCACTGTGCGCGACGAATGGGAGGACGCTGACGAAAACGAGCGCGTCACCTTCAAGATCGAGGCCCGGCGCGTCGGCATCCTGCCGTACCGCCTCGAGGCGGTGACGCTCGGCGCCAAGCCCGCCGGAGGACAGTGACCAAGCATCGCGGGCGGCTGTAGCAACCATCAGACGCCCGCCATGCACCAGGGGATTATCCCCTGGGGATAGTTCCACTGCGGTCCACCGAGTTTCAGGCCGCCCTCCCGACACCAAGCTCCCGCCCCTCCTACCGCTGCGATCTGTGCGTGCCGCTGCGGCAACCATTCCCCAGCCGATCACAATTCGGTGTCCATGCCATCCGGCTTCCTTGCTGCCGGTCTCACTTGGCCCAGCCATGCTGTTGTCCATCCGATGAACTGCACATTCCCGAGGAGGCTTCAACATGCGCGTGTTCCTATGCGAGAAGCCTTCGCAAGGCAAGGACATCGCCCGCGTGCTGGGCGCCGGCCAGCGTGGTTCCGGCTGCTACAGCGGCGCAGGTATCGTCGTGACCTGGTGCATCGGTCATCTGGTCGAAGCAGTTCCGCCCGAGGGTTATGACGAGCGCTACAAGCGCTGGACCATCGAGCAACTGCCCATCATCCCCGAGCATTGGCGTGTCGAGCCCAAGGCAGCGACCGCCGCGCAGTTCAAGATCGTCAAGCAGCTCGTCGGCCAGGCCACCGAGTTGGTGATCGCCACCGATGCCGACCGCGAAGGCGAGATGATCGCCCGCGAGATCATCGAGTTGTGCGGCTACCGCGGACCGATCCAGCGCCTGTGGCTGTCGGCGCTCAATGATGCGTCGATCCGCAAGGCGCTGGGCGCGCTGAAGCCCTCGGCCGAGACGCTGCCGCTGTACTACTCGGCCCTGGCCCGCTCGCGTGCCGACTGGCTGATCGGCATGAACCTGAGCCGGCTGTTCACGTTGCTCGGACGCCAGGCTGGCTACACCGGCGTGCTGTCGGTAGGCCGGGTGCAGACGCCGACGCTGAAGCTGGTGGTGGATCGCGACCGCGAGATTACCTGCTTCGTCTCGGTGCCGTTCTGGGCCGTCGAGGTCACGCTGTCTCATGCCGGCCAATCCTTCATTGCAAGTTGGACGCCGCCACAGGGTTGTACGGACGACGCCGGCCGCTGCCTGCAGCAGCCGGTTGCCCAGCAGGCTGTTGAACGCATGCGCGCCGCCGGCAACGCCCAGGTGGTGTCGGTCGAGACGGAGCGCGTGCGCGAAGGTCCACCGCTGCCGTTCGACCTGGGCACGCTGCAGGAGGTGTGTTCCAAGCAGTTGGGCCTAGACGTGCAGGAGACGCTGGACATCGCCCAGGCGCTGTATGAGACGCACAAGGCGACGACCTATCCGCGCTCCGACTCGGGCTACCTGCCCGAGAGCATGCTGGTCGAGGTGCCGACCGTTCTCGACAGCCTGCTCAAGACCGATCCCGGCCTGCGCCCGTTGATTGACCGCCTGGACCCGACCCAGCGCTCGCGCGCCTGGAACGACGGCAAGGTCACTGCGCACCACGGCATCATCCCAACGCTGGAGCCCGCCAACCTGTCGGCCATGAATGAGAAGGAACTGGCGGTCTATCGACTGATCCGCGCGCATTACCTGGCGCAG
This sequence comes from Rhodocyclaceae bacterium, assembly GCA_041907765.1. Taxonomy (GTDB): domain Bacteria; phylum Pseudomonadota; class Gammaproteobacteria; order Burkholderiales; family Rhodocyclaceae; genus Azospira. Next base: position 119,316 of record JAYRGQ010000002.1, read on the forward strand.
TTTCTTCCCCACCACGAGTTCGACCGGACAGTGGCGCAGCTCGCTTGCGGCGGGCAGTCGCTGCTGGCCGTGGGCAAGCAGATCGCCGTGGCCGGCTGGCGCCAGGTGATGACGGCGCAGGAGGAAAGCGATGCGGATAACGACGACGCCCCGCGCAGCCAGGTGCTGCCGGCGCTGCGAGCCGGCTTGTCCTGCCAGGTCGGCAATGTCGATCTGAAGGCGCTCAAGACCCTGCCGCCCAAGCCCTACACGCAGGGCGAACTGGTCAAGGCCATGAAGGGCGTCGCCAAGCTCGTCACCGACCCGCGCCTGAAGCAGAAGCTCAAGGAGACGACGGGCATCGGCACCGAAGCGACGCGCGCCAACATCATCGGCGGCCTGCTCGGCCGCGGCTATCTGCTGAAGAAGGGCCGTGCCATCCGTGCCTCGGATGCCGCCTTCACCTTGATTGGCACCGTGCCGGCCGCCATTGCCGATCCGGGCACGACGGCGGTCTGGGAGCAGGCGCTGGACATGATCGAAGCCGGCCAGATGACGCTGGACTCCTTCATCGCCAAGCAATCCGCCTGGGTGGCCCAGCTCGTGCAGCAGTACAGCGGCGCAACGCTCGCCATCAAGCTGCCGCCTTCGCCATCCTGTCCGCAGTGCGGCGCGCCGATGCGCCAGCGCACCGGCAAGAACGGCGCTTTCTGGTCGTGCAGCCGTTACCCGGATTGCAAGGGAACGCAACCGGTCGATACCTCGACAGGCAAGCGCGGTGCGCCGCGCAAGCAGCGGGCTTCCCGCAAGGCGTCCTGACGCCGACGAATCCCCGCGCCACGCCGGCCGTTTCCAACGGCGGGGCCAACCTCCCGCGTCTCGCGGGACTCCCCAGCACACGCATCCTTCTGCAACGGTGTGCGCGTCTCGCTGCCCCGCGACGGGTCCGCGCGACGAGAAGGTCGCTCCTCCGCGAATCGCCTCTGCCGCGATTCCATTGATCGAAGTGCTCCCGTCGATGGCGAGGGGTCTCCTGACGCCTGGCAGGCTTGTGCCGCTGCGAGCCGTCAGGAGACCGCTTGGGTCGACGGTATTCGGTGCCGGTGCCCGCCGGCGGAACAACGGGCTCCCTTTGTGCGCGGATGTGTGCCTAAGGATGTCGACCCCAGCCACGACACGGGTCGGGTGCGATTGCTGACGCAGCGAGCGGCTTTGACGACGGCCGGGACTGCCACAGCCCACAGGTGGTTTCTCTCTTCTCCGGCTGAAGGCTCAAGTGCCTTCGGCCTGTTGGTCTTTGTTTGATCCCGATCGGTGTCGCACAGCCCAAAGCGGCCCTTGTGCAATGCGCATTCCTCGAAGACGCCAGTGATGCGTCGCCTCCATTCTGCAGTCATGCGCTGCTGACAGCCGTCAGCACCATGCCCTGGCAGCTCCGGTCTTCAAGGCTGCAACGCGGTTCGCCGCGTGGATCGAACCAGTCCGCCTCGCATCGCCCATTGCGGACGAGCGTCTTCACGACGCCCGATGCCATTCGTGTTCAACCCTTCGGGAGGTATCCGCTCCCGTCTGGGTGTTGGGCTCCCGGTCCTTCAACCAGGAGAGCCCCATGTTCCTTGCATTCGCATCGACGCTCCCGAGTGCCGCACTGGCCCGTGCCGAAGCCATTGGCTATCTGGCCCTGGCCTACACCGGCAAGCGCCTGCCTCTGCAGGTGCGCCACAGCGCCGCCGGCCACTACATCGGCACCGCCGACGAAGACGGCCCGGTGTCCCGAGAGTCCGTCGAGTACTTCCGTTCGCAGCACGCCGCTGACCACGCCCTGACAACAGGCCGCTGGCAGCAACGCATCCACCCCTGACTTCCACTTACCAGGAGCCATGTCATGAACCAGTCTTTGTCCCAAGACGTATTTGATCAGATCGCCGCGGAAGAACGGCATTTCGCCGAAGCGCCGCTGGCCTTCTTCGAAGCGTGGAAACGCGGTGCGGAAATCGCCGGCCCCGAGTGGTTCGGTGACGGCACCCCCGAAGGCCTGCAGCGCGCCACCAGCAAGTGGGATCTGCGCCCCAAGGTGCTGTTGCTCAACGACGCCCTGGATGTCCTCAGCGGCGGCCAGCGCATGTTCCTGTCCGCGATGGTGAGCTTCTACAACGCTCGCGAGGGTGGCGCGATGCTCAAGCGTTGCGGATTCGAGGGGCTTTCCGATCTGGGAGGCCTCGATCTGGAGCGCCGCAAGGTCATTGCCGATCTCGCGCTGAACTACAGCGGTTGGTGACGCCGATCCGCTTGTTCGCCACCCGTTCCATTTTCCACCCATGAGGGACATGCGCCTCTATGCGAGGCCGTGTCCCTCCTTGTTCTCGACATCTCTTCAACCACCCGCTGGGGCTTGCTCCCCAGCCGGGGAATGGGCTCCACTTCCGCTTATGGAGAAAACTCATGTCCCCGAATTCCAACCCTTTCCTCCGCGGCTACCAGAACCTGCGCATTGATCGCTCCCTGTGCATCACCTGCGAGGACGACTGTCCTCCGGTCTGGCGCCCGCTGCATCCCAGTCAGGCGCATCTGACGGATGACCAGGTCGCGCGCTTCCCCTGCGTCTTCAGCAATGACTTCGCCCTGATTACCGAAGGCCAGGACATTCCCGAAGACCTGGAGGTCCAATGCCAGACCGAAGGCGTGGTGCGCACCGTGGTCTACGCCGTCAGCGGCGATGACTTCGGTCAGCCCGTGCACGTCGGCGACACCTACTCGGGGGAGGCCGCACGGGAAGTCGTGCGGCGACTGAGCTTCGAGACCGGCTTCTACAGCCGGTGCTGGGAGATCAGCAGTGCCCATCTTACTGCCGACGCAGGCCGCTTCCTCGCCGAGCTGGCGGACATCGCCACGCCGAGCGGTTTTCTGTTCGTCGCCTTCCGCATCCCGTACAGCCCCGCGATCGGCGTGAAGCTGATCGCCACCCCCTGGACGGATACGAACCTGCAGCATGTCGAGAGCATTACCGCCGAAGAGTTGCGGCAGGAACATCGGGCCAAGGGCATGCCGGAGTCCCTCGTGGAGGTATTGCACCTGGCGGCACTGGCCGACGTTCGCATGCTGGTGTTCGATGCCGGTGCGCCGGTGCTGGACGGATTGCCCTTGTACGACGACGAGTAGCACCTTCGAGCCCCCATGCGGGGCTCGTCCTTTTCATGGAACGTGGTGGCGACAGGTTGCCGATTTCCGGACCACAGGCGCCCGCGCCTGTCGCACGCTTCCCGCATGTTCGCTGGCGTTGCCGGCGGCATCCCAGGCAGTCGAGACCTTCGAGACTGCGATGCGGTTCGCCGCACTGGTTGTTTCTTTCACCGGACGCATGCCGTGTCCTTCCACCTCACCCTCAAGGGACATACCTCCCTTGCGGGCGGGAGTCCCTTGGTTGCCACAAGGAGTCTCCCATGGATACCCAAGCCATCCGCGCACAGATGCCGACGCTCGTTAGCGGCCACGTGCCTTCCAACGTTCGCAGCTTCAAGTTCAACATCTTCGACGGCCAGCCCAAGGTTTCGACGCTGGGCTTCCACATCGATCCCAAACCCTTCGAGGGCAAGGTCATCGCCACCACCGACGACGCCATTGTCGTCAAAACGGGACGCGCCGAATTCGCGGTGCTCGACCGGGCGCTGGTGACCGAGGTACCCGACGAGGGCGTCAAGGTGCAGATCGAACCCTACGCCCGACGCCGCTTCGATGGTCTGCGCGCCGACACGCCCGAGGAAGAGACCGCATTCACCGCCGATGGCAAGCCGTACACGGTGCAGCGGTTCGTGCTTGGTTCCGCACCGGCGAAGCTGCCGATCCCAGAGGTCCGCTGCCCCGAGCTGCAGGCGCTGATCCAGCAGATGGAGCAGCTGCCCGCTCCCGACGGCTACCGGCGCATCACCCATCTGCTGGTGGATGCCGGCGCGCGGGACTTCACCTGGGTCGATCCGCTGCCCAATGACATCATCGCGACGCCACCGACCATAAGTTTCACGGTGACCACGGCGAAATTCCAGGGGCGCGTCACCGTGCTGTATGAGCGCGGGCTCGATGTGTACGCGGTGGAGTTGCACCGCGATGGCGAGCTGGTCGATCGGGTCGATGAGGTGTTCTTCGACTCTCTCGGCGGGACGCTGGAACGGCTGATCGACGACGGGAACTGGCGGCGCATTCGCGTGCAATGCCTGTCCGTTCGCAAGCCTGTTCGGCACTGACCATCACGCAGCCTCCCGCTCTCGCGGCGGGAGGCCCTCCATTCCTTTCCCTGGAGATCAATCCATGTCTGTTCGATTCAAAGGCTCGGACCTGCGGCCCGTGCTCGCCGAAGCGGTGGTCAACCAATGCCGCGTCATCCTGGTCAAGGACCAGGGCGTGTATTTCCTGGCCGAGCGCGGCGAGCGCAGGCCCGATGGACGCCAGAAGCTCATCGCCTACGCCATGGGCTGCAATCCGGATGTCGACGCGTTCGATGACTGGTGGGAGTTGGCGCGCGCCGAGTTCGGTGGCGACGACTTCGGCGAGTTCTTCGATCCGCAGGATGGCGTTTTTGCGCTCATCCTGAACGGCGAGGGCGACCTCGAGGTGTCTGCCACGGCAACCCACCTGTCACTGCGGGCCGTGACGCCTACGCGGCGCGGCAACTGACCGTCCACCATTCCCAGCCCCCGCTCCGGGGGCGTCTCACTTTTCGCACCGCGGTCCTCGCCGCATGCTTGCGCTCGTCTCCAGCCCCGTCCTGGGCCCCCTGCCGGCAACCGCCGGCCCCTGCCTGGAGATACCTCGCATGCGCGACCCGTTCAAGATCGATCAGCCGACCTGCATCAGCTTCAGCGGCGGACGCACCAGCGCCTACATGCTCTGGCGCGTGCTGCAGGCCAACGGTGGTTTGCCCGCGGAAGCAGTGGTCTGCTTCGCCAACACCGGCAAGGAGGTGGAGGCCACCTTGCGTTTCGTGCGCGACTGTGCAGAGCACTGGCACGTCCCGATCCATTGGCTGGAGTACCGGCCCACGGAGCCAGGTTTCACGATCGTGGATTTCGACACTGTGAGCCGTGAGGGAGAACCCTTCGAAGCGCTGATCCGCAAGCGCCAGTATCTTCCCAATCCGGTGGCGCGCAGTTGTACCACCAGCCTGAAGATACGGCCGATGCACAGATACCTGCGTCGGCTCGGCTGGACGGAATGGGACCAGCTCATCGGCATCCGCGCCGACGAGCAACGCCGTGTGTCGAAGATACGGGCTCGCGGCCACTCCACAGAATCGACGCGAGAGACCATGTGCATGCCGCTGGCCGATGCAGGCGTAACCGTGCAAGACGTAACGGCTTTTTGGCAGGCGCAACCTTTCGATCTGGACCTGTTGACCGTCAACGGCCGCACGCTCGAAGGGAACTGCGATCTGTGCTTTCTCAAACCCAGGGGACAGCGCTTGGCGCTCATCAAGGCCAAGCCCGAGGCTGCCGTCTGGTGGATTCGCATGGAGTCGCTGAATCTGGCCAGCCGCCCGAGCGGGGCGCGCTTCCGCGTCGATGGTCCGAGCTACGCCGACTTGGCGCGCTTCGCAGCCGACCAGCGCGACCTGTTCGACCCTGCGCAAGAACCGATCCCTTGCTTCTGCGGCGACTGAGAAGCCAATTTCGACATCAGCCCTCGCTATCTCAGCACTGCCTTGGCGCGACGAATCGGGTCGGGCTTTGATGCTGATTTCCTCTCACCCGTCACACCGAGGAATGGCAGGCTGACGCCATGTTCCGCTGACTCCTGTCAGCAACATGCCCAGGTAGCCACGATCCTCAAGGCTACGACGCGGTTCCGGCCGCGTTGATCATCCCAGTTCGCATCGGCATCCATGCGCGAACACCCATCGATTTCCGATGGCGATGCCACCAAGCTGTTCCATCAACCCACGCGGGGGTTCCACACCTTCCCCGCCTGGGTCGGGTGTGTCTCCGCCTCTTTGTTCTTCAGGAGATTCACCATGACCACTTCCACCGAAAAATCCTACTTCGATCTGCACATCACCGGCCTCGGGTATCTCAATCGCATCCGCGAAGTGAAGCCCAAGAAAGGCGATTCCTTCCTGGCCTGCGACATCGCGGCCCTGAACGGTCCCAGCGATGACGTCTCGTATGTGCGCTTCGACACGCGCGTATCGGGTTCGGAAGCGCAGCACCTGGTGCGCCGCTGCATTCAGGCGGTCGACGCCGAGAAGAAGGTGATGATCGGGTTCCGCCTGGGTGACCTGTGGACCGACACCTTCACCTACTCCAAGGGGAAGCGTGCCGGCGAGCAGGGTGTGAGCCTCAAGGCGCGCCTGCTGTTCGTCAGTTGGATCAAGGTCGACGGCAAGCTCGTCTACAAGGCCGAACCCAAGCCGACCGAGACCGACGAGCGCGACCCGGAAGTCCCTGTGACGACCGACACACCCGCCGCGCAGCAAGCCTCGGTACCGGAGCCTTCCCAGCCCGCTGCTGATGCTGCCGACGACGCTGTCGATGCTCCCGCATTGGCTGTCGCCGAGTCGTTCTGATCCGCAAGGCCCCGTTCCCTGGGGCCTTGTCTTCTCATCGTCAGCAGGAGACCTTCATGATCACCATCCCCGGCCAACTGGCCATCAAGACCATCCACGGCCGCAACGGCGACTTCAATGTCGGCCGTCTCGCGACCTCCATCGGCGAGTTCGTCGTGAAGAACGCCGAGCTCGATCAGTATGCCGAAGGCAAGTATGAGGGCGATTTCGCCATCGCCGAAATTCGCCCTTCCACGTACAACGCCAACGGCCGCATGGTCATCGAGATCCGCGCCCTCCTGGGCGGGATGACGCTGTCCAATATCGACGCCCTGAGCCGCGACGAGGCCCGTCGGCTGAGTCCGCAGGAAGTCGATCCGATCGACGAGGAAGCGCAGGCTCCCGCACCGGTCGCCCCCAAGGCGCCGGCCAGGGCAAAGCCACGCAACACGCGCGATCCCTTGGTCGACACCACGCCGTTCGGCAGCGAACCGGCCGTCGCATCCGCCGAGGCTTCTGTCGAATCGGACGACGCGGCACTGTTCGGTGCGCTCTGGCCACTGGGCGCGATCGTCAAGCTCGACGCCACCGTGGATCGTCGTGTGCTGCGTCAGCAGCGCGACCGTCTCGGCGTGCTGGGCTACGAATTTGCCCCTTTGTCCCAGGACTGGCACCTCGCCAAGGCCTGATCTCATCTATCCCGCACGGGGCAGCACTAGCCCCGACGGGCTGTGCTGTCCCGGCCTTCATCAAGGACATCACCATGCCCGTACCCTCATCATTCAAAACGTCGTACCGCATCGACGAATGCCCCGACCTCATGGCCGACGGCTGCGTCGGCGACGAAAACGGCAATCTAGTTTTCCTGTCCATCTGGGCACGCGACACCGCCGTCCAGGAGTTTCTTGCCCGCCTGACCCTTGGGCGCGACGAGCAGGGACTGGAACAGTTCCATCTCATCACAGAACAAGGCGGTTCGGTTCCCGTCTTCGTCGGCAACGTCGACAACCTGGAGAAGCGCATCACCCGCGCCTACCGCCGCACGTTGTTCGGGTCACTCGTCAATCTCTGGCTATTCGACCGCCGCGCTGTGAAGCCCGACAAGGCCAACGCCAGTGCGCTGGCGCTGCTGCCGCGCGATTCCGCACACCGGCTCGACCGGCTGTGGTTGCTGGTGCGAGACACCTGCCCGCTGCCGTTGCTTGATCACTGGCGCGACATCGTGCTGGAGCTGTTGCAGGCGCGGTCGATGCTGACCCGTCTTCCATTCGCCCTCGGGCCATTGGAAGGCCATCGGCTCGCCATCGACGTGCCGGCGCTGACCCAGGCGCTGGGCGGCCTGATCCGCGACAACGTGCTCACCACGGACGCCTCCGGGCACCCGAACACCTCCGACCTGCCGCTCGAAGCGGTGGCCTGATGTCTCCGTACATGCACGCTCGCATGTCCGCTTCCTTTCATCGTCATGCCCTAGGAGATTCCCATGGCACTCATGTTCCCGCGGCTCGCCCGCAATTTCGTCAAGAACGGGTACTTCCCCACGGATGAACCCACGCTCGAAAGAGCGCTCGCCGCACTGGCGCCCAGCGACGGGCCGATGTGCATCCTCGATCCCTGCGCCGGCGAGGGCGTAGCGGTCGCCGAAGCCGCTCACGCCCTCGGGCGCGAGCAGGTCAAGGCCTTTGCCGTCGAGTACGACGCCGAGCGGGCGCAGCACGCCAGGCAACTTGTCGACCGCTGCATCCACGGCGATCTGATGGACACGCTGATCTCACGCCAGTCCTTCGGCCTGCTGTGGCTCAACCCGCCCTATGGCGACCTATCCAAGGACGCCAACGGCAACATCGGCTATCAGGGCCAGGGCCGCGCCAGGCTGGAAAAGCTGTTCTACCAGCGCGCGCTGCCGCTGCTGCAGTATGGCGGTGTGCTGGTCTTCATCGTGCCGTCCTACGTGCTCGATGCCGAGCTGGTCGGATGGCTGACACGCCACTTCGCCGAGCTGCGCATCTACCGTGCGGTGGAGACGCAGTTCAAGCAGGTGGTGATCTTCGGTCGCCGGGTTCGCCAGCGCGACCAGGCATCGGATTCGGTCAAGGCCGTGCGCGGTTTGCTGTTGCAGATCGGGCAGGGCGAGACGCAAGCCGAGGAACTGCCGCTGGATTGGCCGTTCCTGCCGTACTCCGTCCCCGCCAGCTCGGCCGAGCCGGAGCACTTCTATCGTGTGACGATGGAGCCCGAGCAGTTCGCCGACGAGGTCGGCCGGCTGCAAGGGCTCTGGCCGGCACTCGATACGCACCTGGGCGCTGCACAGCAGTCGCTGCGCCCGCCGGCGCGGGCCTTATCGCACTGGCATCTCGCCCTGGCCTTGGCTGCGGGCGCGATTTCCGGCGTGGTGAGGTCCAGGACCGGTCGCGTGCTCGTCGTCAAAGGTGATACCCACAAGGAGAAGACCCTCCAGACGGAATACACCGAACGCGACGACGGCTCCGTGGCCGAGACGCGCATCCTCACCGACAAGTTCGTGCCGGTTATCCGCGCCTGGGACATGACGCCAGGTTCCCCGACGCGGGGCGAGGTGCTGACCATCCGCTAATCGCTGTTCCGCGACGGTTCGCCGTCGCCTTCATCCACCCATCGAGGTCATGTCGCCCCGATGGGGTGCCATGGCCCGCTTTTCTCAAAGGAGAAATCACCATGGCACTCGCAGTTCTCAACCGCGTTTCACAGCAACGCTTTTCGCCCGGGCAGGTGGTCGTGACCGCCGGCATCGACGAGTTGGTCCGACAGGGCCAGCTCAACCCCGCGCCGTACCTGCGCCGCCATCTCGGTGGCGACTGGGGCGACCTGAGCGACAACGACAGGCGACTGAACGATGCCGCGCTGAAGTCCGGCGAGGATCGTCTGTTCTCGTCCTACCAGGTCACGCCCGACCTGAAGCTCTGGATCATCACCGAATGGGATCGCAGCGTCACCACGCTACTGCTGCCCAGCGAGTACTGATCCTCCTCGACGGTCTTGCGCCGTTCCTTTCTTCCCACCTTGGGGCATGTCTTCGCCCTGATGGGGGAGGTGCATGCCCCTTCACCTTGGAGCATCACCATGTCCCTCGATCTTGAAACTGTTCCCGAAACTGCTGTGCAGGGCGACCTGCTCGAAACGGCGGCTTCTCCTCTCACGCTCAGCCTGCAGGACTTCGTCACCGAGTTCGGCGACGAGCTGCTGGACTCGCTCAACCACGCCAATCCGCCGGTCTACGCCGGACAAGCGCAGGCGCATCGGCAGATCGTCCTCGCCAGCCTCAAGCGCAAGCTGTTCCAGGCGCAAGCCGATGTGGTCCATGCCGTCACCGAGCTGCTGGTCGACCGCAGCGAACGTGCTGCGATCGTCAACGGCGAGATGGGCTGCGGCAAGACGACGGTCGGTATCGCCACGGCCGCCGTGCTTAACGCCGAAGGCTACCGCCGTACCCTGGTGCTCTCGCCACCCCACCTGGTCTACAAGTGGCGGCGCGAAATCCAGGAGACGGTGGCCGGCGCCAAGGTCTGGGTGCTCAACGGCCCGGACACCTTGCTCAAGCTCATCAAGCTGCGCGAGCAGTTGGGCATGCCGGCAGGCGGTCAGGAGTTTTTCGTCCTGGGCCGCGTGCGGATGCGGATGGGATTCCACTGGAAGCCTGTCTTCACCCGGCATCGGTCCTGCCATGGCGACGTGGCGGCATGCCCGGACTGCGGTCATGTTATCACCGACCTCGACGGCGAGCCGGCCAACCCGGTTGCGCTGGAAGCCGAGGAGTTCCGCCGCAAGTGCAGCCAGTGCGCCGCACCGCTGTGGACGTTGATCCGCCCGAGGAGTCTGTCCGCCAGCGACCAGTCCTCGTCCGTGCTCAAAGCCTTGAAGCGCATCCCGACCATCGGGGAAGTCACCGCGCAGAAGCTGATGCAGAAGTTCGGCGATGCGTTCCTGGCGTCGATGCTCGGCGACAACATCCACGAGTTTATCAACCTGATGGACGACCGCGGCGAGCTGGTCTTCTCGGATCGCCAGGCGCACCGCATGGAGCGCGCGATGGCGAACATGGAGTTCGGCTTCGGCGAGGGCGGCTACCAGCCGTCCGAATACATCAAACGCTACCTGCCGCAAGGCACGTTCGACCTGCTCATCGCCGACGAGGCGCACGAGTACAAGAACGGCGGAAGTGCCCAAGGCCAGGCCATGGGCGTGCTGGCGGCGAAGTCGCGCAAGACGCTGCTGCTCACCGGCACGCTGATGGGTGGCTACGGCGACGACTTGTTCCACCTGCTGTTCCGAGCCCTGCCGGGGCGGATGATCGAAGACGGCTACCGCCCGACCAAGAGCGGCAGCATGACCTCGGCCGCGATGGCGTTCATGCGCGATCACGGCGTACTCAAGGACATCTATTCCGAGAGCACCGGCACGGCGCACAAGACCGCCAAGGGCACCAAGGTATCGGTGCGCACGGTCAAGGCGCCGGGTTTCGGTCCGAAGGGCGTGCTGCGTTGCGTATTGCCGTTCACGGTCTTCCTCAAGCTGAAGGACATCGGTGGCAACGTGCTGCCGCCCTACGACGAGGAGTTCCGCGAAGTCGCGATGGACACGGCGCAAGCTGCGGCCTACCGCGATCTGGCGGGGCGCCTGACCCAGGAGCTGAAGCAGGCCCTGGCGAAGCGCGACACGACGCTGCTCGGTGTAGTCCTCAACGTGCTGCTGGCCTGGCCGGACTGCTGCTTCCGGTCGGAAACGGTGGTGCATCCGCGCACGCGCAGCACCTTGGCCTTCGTGCCGGCTCAGTTCAACGAGCTGGAGGTGATGCCCAAGGAGCGCGAGCTGATCGAGATCTGCAAGCAGGAGAAGGCAGAAGGTCGCAAGACCCTGGTCTATTCGGTCTACACCGGCACGCGCGATACCACGTCGCGCCTGAAGGTGCTGCTGGAGCAGGAAGGCTTCAAGGTGGCGGTGCTGCGCGCAAGCGTGGATGCCTCCCGCCGCGAGGACTGGATCGCCGAGCAGTTGGACCGCGGCATCGACGTGCTCATCACCAATCCCGAGCTGGTGAAAACCGGCCTGGACCTGTTGGAGTTCCCGACCATCGTGTTCCTCCAGTCGGGCTACAACGTGTATTCGCTGCAACAGGCCGCACGGCGCTCATGGCGCATCGGCCAGAAGCAACCGGTGCGGGTGATCTATCTCGGCTACGCCAACTCCTCGCAGATGACCTGCCTGGGGCTGATGGCCAGGAAGATCATGGTGTCGCAATCCACCTCGGGCGACGTGCCCGAATCCGGGCTCGATGTCCTGAACCAGGACGGCGATTCGGTGGAGGTGGCGCTGGCGCGGCAGTTGGTGCATTGAGCATCGTTGGACTTGGCGGCCCCTTCGGGGGCCGTTCCTTTTGCGGTCGGCGATCAGTTCCCTTTGTTTGCTGCCCAAATATGCGGACGCGGCGATGGTGACGGCTCCATCTTCGAGGAACCGACCCATGCGACAGTCCTCCCGTCTCCTCGGCCTGGCCGTCCTGTCGGCGGTGATGGCCGAGGCCATCCTGCTATCAGGTTGCGCCACGTCTGCGGCACCTCCCACTTCTGCCCCCGCAGACGACGCGCCCGCGCTGCGCGCCGCGCTTCCGGTCCCCGCGACGATTACCCCTGACCAAACTGCCTCCACCGACCTCACGCCCGTCGTCCGGTACGGACGCTACACGCTGGTCGAACTGGTCCCGGAACCGGCGCAGCGCGACCTGATGCGGCAGGTGGTCGAGGTCGTGATCCCGCCAAGCCTCGACACCAACGTGGGCGACGCCCTGCGCCACGTCCTGCGGCGCTCGGGCTATCGGCTGTGCGATACCGCGGACGCCGCGGCGCTGTATGCGTTGCCGCTGCCTGCTGCGCATCTGCACGTTGGGCCGTTGATGCTGCGCGATGCGCTGCTAACGCTCGCAGGCCCCTCGTGGGATGTGTCGGTCGATGACGGCTCGCGCCAGGTGTGCTTCAAGCCTCATGCGATACCGGTCCCGGCCTCCGCGAATCCCTCGGCCACGGCCGGCACCGCGTTGCCCTCAAACGAGACCCAAGGTGCCGATGGCCGGGAGGTTCAGCCATGAACCTCCCGCAAATGTCTCCCGACGGCACAGGCAACCCACGCTGGCTGAAGATCGCGGCCGGTGTCTGGTTGGTGCTCGTAAGCGCCATCGCGATTGTCGACAGCGTGGGCCTCGCTCGCCTGATCGAACAGAGACGCAGCAGCGCACAGGATGCTCAGGTGCAGGCGCTGGCCACCCGCGTGAGCGATCTCGAACATCAAGCCGAAGCCGCGAAGCGCCAGCCCAAACCGCTCGCCCAAGGGGACTTCGACGCCGCCCGCCAAGCGCTGGAGGAGCGGCTGGCGCACGTCGAACAGGTGCAGGCGACGGATGCGCACGGCGACGACATCAAGGCGTTGCAGGTGCGCGTGGGCGTCCTCGAAGCGCGCCTGAAGAAGACCGCACCGCCCGCGGCCGCTCCCCACAAGACCGCAAGGGCGGCCAAGCCCAAAGTGCCAGAACCGCCATTCAACGTGGTCGGCCTGGAGCTGCGCGGCGGCGAACGCTTCGTGTCGATCGCATCGCACGGCGCCGCGGCGCTCACCGACCTGCGGCTGCTGCGCGAGGGTGAATCGATCGGTGCCTGGCAACTCCAGGCCATCGACGCGCATGCCGTCGTCTTCCGCGTGGACGACCAGACCGTGCGCGTCGCGCTGCCGTAGGAGCGTGCCATGACGCCAGGCTTTGCGACCGCGATCCACCTTGCCGTGGCGCTCGCCCTCACGACAGTCGGTGGATTTGCGCAGTCGGCACCGGTGGAAAACGCCCGCGTGACCCCGAGCCTGGTGCAGAACAGCACCGACGCCGGGCTGGACGAACGCCTCGCCCGGGATTGGGGACTGCGGCCCGAGGAATGGGCGCGTTATCGGCAATTGATGCAGGGACCGCTCGGCATCTACTCCCCGAACCTCGACCCGCTCACCGCCCTGGGCATCGAAGCCCGCAGCGACGAGGAGCGCAACCGCTACGCGGAGCTGCAGGTGCAGGCCGAGTCGCGGCGCGTGGGCAAGACGCTGGCCTACCAGCGCGCCTACGACGCCGCGTGGCAACGCCTGTTTCCCGGCCAGCAGCGCGTGAACCTGCCCGGCGCACGGACGGCTGGTTCCGGCAACAAGGGCTCCGGCCGGCTGGCCGTCTTCGTCAAGGCGGATTGCCCTCCGTGCGAACAGCGCGTGCGCCAGTTGCAGGCGGCCGGCACGGCATTCGATCTCTATATGGTCGGCAGCCGCCAGGACGATGCCCGCATCCGCCAGTGGGCCACGCAGGCCGGCATCGACCCCGCCCGGGTACGGGCACGCACGATCACGCTCAATCATGATGGCGGCCGCTGGCTGTCTTTGAGCCTGCCCGGCGAGTTGCCCGCCGTGGTGCGTGAGGCGAACGGCCAATGGCAGCGCCAGTAGCAGCGGTACGGGCCGCATGCGCAGTGCTGGCCCTCTGCGCCTGGGTGCCGATCGCATCGGCCCAGGAGGTGCCGCCACCGGCTTACCAGCTCGCCGCACAGCGGGCGGGCATACCCTCGCCAGTGCTGTTTGCGGTCGCGCTGCAAGAGAGCGGCGCGCGGCTGCACGGCCGCCTGATTCCCTGGCCGTGGACCCTCAACATCGCCGGCCAGGCGCAGCGCTATGCCACACGGGGCGAGGCCTGCACCGGGCTGCGCCGAGCGCTCGCACGCACCCCGGCCAGCCGCATCGACGCGGGCCTCGGGCAGGTGAATGTCGGCTATCACGCGCACCGCTACGAGCATCCCTGCGACCTGCTCGACCCATACCGCAATCTCGCCATCGCCGCAGACATCCTCCTGGAGCAGCACACACCGGGCGAGGACTGGATGGTTGCCATCGGCCGCTACCATCGGCCCGCCGGCGGCGAGCCGGCCGCCCGCTACCGCCGCAGCGTTCATCGGCACCTGGTCCGCGTGCTGGGTCCGGGCGCATCCGATTCTCACAACTCTTTCACCCGGACCCGCACGCCATGAAGCGCCTCCTGCTTGTCATTACCCTGGGGCTGTGGTCGGCCACCGCCGCCGTTGCGCAAACCGCCCTCCAGCCAACCCGGACGACCGCGTCCCAACCGCTGATCGTCGTCGAGGATCGTGGTGGTATATCGGCCTTGCCGTACTACCAGGCCCTGAATCCACAGGATGCCGGCCCGGCCCAGCCGCTCTCTGAGACACCGATGCCCCGCGTCGACAATCCGACCGATGCGGAGGCGGCCATGCTGCCGGTTCGCTCGGCGCGGCTGACGCCGGGCGACGAGCCGCGCCGCGTGATTCGCGCGCCAGGCTTGACGGCGCTGTTCCTGGTGGGGGACGACGATCGCTCGCGCGCTTGGCTGCGGCAGCGGCGCGCGGCCCTACAGGAACTGAGGGCGGTGGGACTGGTGGTCAACGTGGCCACGCCCGAGGCCCTGGTCGCGCTGCGCCGGCTCGCGCCCGGACTCATGCTGTCGCCCATCTCCGGCGACGACCTGGCGCAACGGCTCGGCATCCGCCACTACCCGGTGCTGATCACAGCCACCGGCATCGAGCCTTGAAGCGAAAGACGGTGCAGCGTCCGCCATGGCCCAGCCCCACTCCGTCGAGGTACTGCTGCGACCAGCGGTGGAGCTTTACACCGTCGCGGTGTGTGTCGGCGCCGCGCTGCTGTGCCTGGTGGCACCGTGGTCGCTCGCGCTGAGCCCCTTACTGGGCTTGGGCAGCGCTCTCGCGTTTCTCACGTTCGGCGTCATCCGCTGGCGGGATGCCTGGGCCATCCTGCGCTACCGGCGCAACATACGGCGGTTGCCGCGCTACGTGATGACCAGCCGCGACGTGCCGGTCAGCCAGCAACGGCTGTTCATCGGCCGGGGCTTTCGCTGGGACCAGCGCCACACGCACCGGCTCGTGCAGACCTACCGGCCGGAGTTCCGCCGCTACGTCGAGCCGACGGCAATTTACCGCGCGGCGCGGCGCATCGAGGAGCGGCTGGAGTTCGCGCCGTTTCCGGTCTCGAAGCTAGCGAAGGCACTGGCCTGGGACAGTGCGTTCAATCCGGCGCGCCCGCTGCCGCCGGTCGGCGGATTGCCGCGGCTGCATGGCATAGAGCCGCAGGAAGTCGACGTGACGCTGCCGCTTGGCGAACGGGTCGGCCATTCGCTGGTCCTGGGGACCACGCGCGTAGGCAAGACCCGCCTGGCCGAGCTGTTCATTACCCAGGACATCCGCCGCAAGGTGGGCGGTCAGCACGAGGTGGTGATCGTCTTCGACCCGAAGGGAGATGCCGATCTTCTGAAGCGCATGTACGTGGAAGCCAAGCGCGCGGGGCGCGAGGGCGAGTTCTACGTCTTTCACCTGGGCTGGCCGGACATCTCGGCCCGCTACAACGCCGTGGGGCGGTTCGGCCGTATTTCCGAGGTGGCTACGCGCATCGCAGGCCAGCTCTCGGGCGAGGGCAACAGCGCCGCGTTCCGCGAGTTCGCCTGGCGCTTCGTCAACATCATCGCACGCGCCCTGGTCGAGCTAGGACAGCGCCCCGACTATCTGTTGATCCAGCGTCACGTCATCAACATCGACGCGCTGTTCATCGAGTACGCCCAGCACTTCTTCGCCAAGAGCGAGCCGAAGGCCTGGGACATCATCGTCCAGCTCGAAGCCAGGCTGAACGACAAGAACATCCCGCGCAACATGATCGGGCGCGAGAAGCGCGTCGTGGCGCTGGAGCAGTACCTCTCGCAGGTACGGGTCTATGACCCGGTGCTCGACGGCCTGCGCAGCGCAGTCCGCTACGACCGGACCTACTTCGACAAGATCGTCGCGTCGCTGCTACCGCTGCTGGAGAAGCTGACCACCGGCAAGATCGCCCAACTGCTCGCGCCGAACTATTCGGACCTGGCCGACCCGCGGCCGATCTTCGACTGGATGCAGATCATCAGGAAACGCGCGGTGGTCTACGTCGGACTGGACGCGCTGTCCGATGCGGAAGTCGCCGCTGCCGTCGGCAACTCGATGTTCAGTGACCTGGTTTCGGTGGCCGGGCACATCTACAAGTTCGGCATCGACGATGGCTTGCCGGGCGCGTCGGCCGGCGTGAAGGTGCCGATCAACGTCCACGCCGACGAGTTCAACGAGCTGATGGGCGACGAGTTCATCCCGATGATCAACAAGGGCGGCGGCGCCGGAGTACAAGTAACGGCCTATACCCAGACGCTCTCGGACATCGAGGCACGCATCGGCAACCGCGCCAAGGCCGGCCAGGTGATCGGCAACTTCAACAACCTGTTCATGCTGCGCGTGCGCGAAACCGCCACTGCGGAACTGCTCACGCGGCAACTGCCCAAGGTCGATGTCTACGCTACCTCGGTAATGAGCGGTGCGACCGACAGCTCCGATCCCACCGGCAACACCGCCTTTACGTCCAACACGCAGGACCGCATCACCACCACCAGCGTGCCGCTGATCGAGCCGTCGCATGTCGTCGCGTTGCCCAAGGGGCAGTGCTTCGCGCTGATCGAGGGCGGCAACCTATGGAAGGTTCGCATGCCGCTGCCGGCGCCAGACCCCGACGAGGCGATGCCGAAGGATCTTCAGGAGCTGGCCGGCTACATGCGGCAGCACTACGTCGAGGCTGGCGACTGGTGGGAGAACCAGGGCTTACCCAGTCTGCAGGACAGCGCACTGCCGGCCGACCTGGTGGACGACTTCAAGCAGATGGCGGGCGATGCCGCGGAGGCCGAGGCATGACCGACCCGGCCGTCGCCGCGCAACGGCAGCAGGTTCGCCAGCAAGGCCTGATCGCGGGTCTGGTCACGCTGCCGTTTCGCTTTTTCGGCGTACTGTGCGGCTCGCTGCTGCTGTGCATCGTGATCGAGTGCATCGGCCTGCATTTCTTCTGGCCCGAGCAGGGCTGGCACCACACGCAGGGCATGCTCGATTACGAGCTCGCCCAGGTCTCGGAGAACTTCACACGCAGCGTGCTCGTGCAGGAGCCGGGGCGTAGCGCGCGCTGGCTTATCGAGCACGCCTACGACTGGATGTTCCTCAAAAGCGGTTTGCTCGATTGGATACGCGATGCCGCGGCGCACTCCCGCGCCGGTGCGCACAACCAGGCTCATGACTTCCGCTACTACCTGGGCCAGGTCTACGTGCATGTCGAGAGCTACCTGATCGCGTCGGCCTACACCGTACTGGTTTTCCTGGTGCGGCTGCTGGTGCTGACGCTAACCTTGCCCCTGTTCCTGATGGCCGCCTTCGTCGGCCTGGTGGACGGGTTGGTGCGCCGGGACGTGCGCAGGTTCGGCGCCGGACGCGAATCGGGCTTCGTCTACCACCGCGCGCGCGCGAGCCTGATGCCGCTGGTTGTGCTGCCGTGGGTCGTCTACCTAGCGCTGCCGGTGAGCGTGCATCCTCTGCTTATCCTACTGCCCAGTGCGGTATTGCTGGGGGCTGTGGTGGGCATCGCGGCGGCAACGTTCAAGAAGTATTTATAGCCTGGCACGGGCACACGCCAGATGCAGGTTATGCGTTACCGACTTCCGTGAAGCCATGAGCGACTAGGGCTGGCCTCAATTCCTTCAGCGCATTGGCGGGAACGCCCAGCCACAGGAGATTCCTGGCTCGCGTGATCGCCACATAGCCGATGCGGCCGACTTCTGTGTTGACACCTGCCAGGAGTTCAACCACATGGTCCTTGGTGGCGACGTAGAGGACGGCGTCCAGGCTTTCTCCTTTGACCTGATGCACGGTGTCGATCCGCAGGCGGGCGGTGTCGTCGCCTGCCAGATCCTCCACCGACATCAGCGGTGTGTTGGGTAGATCTCTCTTTGCCAGCTTGTTCCCCAGTTTCTCGGCTGGCTTCAGGCCATGATCGCGCTCGAGCGTGGCGAGCAGAGCCTTCACTCGCGCCAGCAGAAGCGGATGCCACTGCGTATCAGCCAGCAGCCCTGACGAGGGCAACCCTGTGTCTGCATCGCGCGTGAAGCTCCATATAAGCCGGCACAATGGCCGAGCGGCGGGATAGCGGCTGGGTTGGGTGATCTGGGCCACCAATCCGTGAGGAGGATCGGCGAGCAGCCCGCTGATGCAGCCAGCCACCAGCTTGAAGGCTTCGAGATAGTTCCGCTGTCTATCTCGGTACAGCGTCGCCAGCACAAAGTTTTTAACGAGGCCTTGCCCGACAGGCGCCGCCTTGCCAGACAGTCTGTCGGCCAGCGGTCGCCCACGGCACAGCACGGCGGATTTACCTACCTCTAGCCCTGCGGCGATCACGGCAGCCTGGAAACTCTCCACCAGCTTGTCCTGATCTGCGGTCTTGTAGGAAATGAAGAACGGTCCATGTGTGGTCGCCGGCACACCACGGTCGGCAACGTCTGTACGCGCGGATATGCGATTGGCCAGGGCCAGGATGGCAGGCACGGACCGGTAATTCCGCGTCAACCCGTAGCCCACGACGCCCGGCCGCTTCCCGTAGTCGGCGAGAAACCTCCCGTCGGCGCCGGCAAACTCGTAGATCCCCTGGCTCGGGTCGCCGATAAGGGAAACGCAGGCTCCGCCCGTAATCAGCTGCTCGATGATGGCCTGGTGCATCGTCCCGATGTCCTGTGCCTCATCGATCAAGATGTGGGGGTAGCGCTGCACCAGGGCGCGGAGAATGGCGGGCTGGTCCTGCAAAGTGCGCCAGCACCAGTAGCGGCCGAGGTTGTGCGTGTAGGCCCCCGTACGCCCCAGGCGACGAACAAGTTTGTCAGCATCTCCGGCGTCCAGCGGGTAGATCTGGTCATTGTGCGAACAGAAGAAACTTAGAGCACCGCCCTGGACGGCGACCTGCAACTTGGCGATGCTGAGCGGATATTTGCGGCCGCCTGCTTCAATCCAGACCTGAAATCCGCTCAGGAATGCCTCCCCACCGGTGACGAGGTACGCCGCCTGATTCGCGCCCATCGTGCGGTGCGCATGAGGGTGCAGGACATTGCGCGTGATGAAGCCATCCAGCGTATCGATCTCGACCCGACTGGCATCGGCCCCGAGAGACATCTGCCGGGCCAGTTCCTGGTAGCCCCGTGTGAAGGTGTCCACCGCCACGTTCGAAAACGAAAGCAATGCGACCCGACCGCGGTGCCCCACCATCTGACGGCGAATCTCTACCAGCCTTCTGACAGCCGTTCTCGTCTTGCCGCTACCGGCGCACGCAATCACCGACTGCGATGTCAATGGTGCGTTGATGATGGCATCTTGCTCTGCAGAATTCCCAGTCATGGCTTTGCGTCGACCGGTTGGCAAGCATGCTTGATGGCATCAAGGATGTAGTCTGGCACCGTGCAGGCGGCGCCTTCGGCAAGCACCTGGGCCAGTGATTGACCGAAGCGGCCTTTCTGCACATTGTTCTGATCGCGCTCGAACATCCCGCTGAAGAGCGCCTTGGCCTTGGCAGCGTCATCGGGGGCGGCATCGACCTGCGCCTCCACGCCTGCCCCAATTTGCGGATGCATCGCCTTCAGGGTCAGAAGCATGGCTGCCCTGTTGTCGGAGTGGAGCGCAAGGTCGTATTCCAGAGTCTTGACGCCGTGGAACACCTTCACCAGGCCATCCTGCAATGCCTTCATCTTGGCGGTGTTGTCCGATACAGTTATGGGATCGCCCAAGGCCGGATAGAGCGCCTGCGGCTTGCTACCGTCGGTGGGCTGGCTCATCGGGTCGGCGTCGGTGATGACGGCAACAGGAATCTTCAGAGCGCTTTCGCCGAATAAGGGCATGAACGAATCAAAGTTCAATCCCTCGACGCTGATCAGACTCACTCCGTGTTCGCGGAGCTTAAATCCCGCCTTGGCAGCCAAGACGCTCACCAGCATGAGTTCCGCGGCGCCTTCCACGAAGATGACTCGGCGAGCGAAGAAGATCTCCGCACGCGTGACGTCCAGGTATCGCTCCAACTTCTCCCGTTTTCCCTTGCCGAACGAGATGCTTCTCGGAAAGAAGGTTTCCACCTTGTCTCTGGTATTCACGAGGCAGGTCAGGCTGTCGAGGTTTGCAATGCTGGCGAAATTGGGGGAGTGGCTTGTGACGAAAAGTTGGACGGGCTTTTCTCCATCGATGGCCTTGATCGTCTCCAGGTAGCTCAGCAGGACCGCCTGCAACTGCGGGTGTAGGTGGGCCTCCGGCTCCTCCACGATGAGCCCACGGTAGCTGGCTTCAGGATTCTTGGCCAGTTCACTGAGTACGACGGCCATAAAGATGAGGTTGTTGAACCCAAGACCGTTCTGCTCGATTTCGAAGGCATCGACTACGATGGACAGCCGAGCGGCCAGCCGCTGGAAGTCGCTACCGCTCAATCCCAGGTTCAATGCCTGTGCCAGTTGGGGGCCAAGCATGGCATCGTGGCGGCTCTTGATCGCGCTGTGCGTAGTGACGACGGGCTGGTGCTTCTTCAGCTCGTCGTCGAGCTTCTGGAGCGCGTCGTTGATGCCTTCACGGCCGTCTTCATCCGCCAACAGATGAAACAGTCTGGCCAGCTGGCTGGTCCGACTTGGCTTCAAGCCCTGGGCGGCGTCGCGCAGAGGCGGTAAGTAAACGCCACGCAGGTTCTCCATCATGTCTGCGGTCAGTCCGACATCCTCATGGTCGCCGCACCAGCGCTTCGCCTTCAGGCGGCCCGTCTTGTCCGCTTCGGAGTAACGGATGGTGATGTGCGCTTCTAACTTCCCCGCGCCATCCGGCTTTAGTGCAGCGAGAAAGTCAGCTTCATCATCATGGTTTAGATCACGAAACACATAGCGAAAAAGAATGTCTCCCGCTGGTTTTCCTGATGTCGGCCGGTGAATGTCCTCCACACCCAAGCGTGGGTATGGTTCATCATGTCCCGCGAGCAGTGCCCTGAGCGCATCGACTACTGCTGTCTTTCCGACGTTATTTGCGCCAACAATGACATTCAGCCCCGGCTGAAATTGAAGTTCAGCTTCAGCGAGCTTCCTGAAGTTTGAGACTTTGAGCTGCGCCAGGTACATAAACTCGTTCTCCTCCCATTCCCGTAGATCCAGGGTAAATTTTCCACACAGTATGACAGCACCACCACCTATGCAGGCGTAGTGCGCCGTCTCTTACCTGCTTAGGAAAGTCGAGACGCGCACAAGAGCGCTCTCGACTGTGGGCAGCGTCGAGTCAAACCGGGTTGGTGTCATTTCCCATTTCCTGCGGCGCTCGCCAAGCTCCGACAGCATTAACGCCATTCACTTCACCTGGGAATGGCACCCGCGTCCGGCCCTCGGTACCGTCACCGTCCGAGCAGCGCGGCGGCGGCATCCATCTGTTCGTGCTCGAAGGCCGGCGCGAAGTCATCCAGCTCGACCGCACGCAATCCGACCTCCGGGCTGAGCGCAACTTGGCGCCAACCGGATACCGCAGCATGCACCTCACCCAGCACGGCCAGGGCCTGTGCCTCGTCCAGCGCGAAGTACGATGCGCGGGCCAGCAGCATCTGCACGTCGGTGATCGGCCCATCCTGCTCGGTCAGCCACGTCTTGGACTCCCTGTCCTTGTCCGGGAAAGGATTGATGTCGAAGGCAGGCGCAAGCCGCCAGAGCCCATGCTCCACGTGCAGGAATCCGTGGTTCTGCAGGTGATCGTCCACGTTGGTGATCAGCAGGTTGAGCACCAGGCGACGCCAAAGCTGGCGTACATCCTCGGTGGGCGCGTGGCTGTGGGAGCGGATGGCGTCTGCGATCTCGGTATAGCTACGATCCTCCTCGCGTGAGGCCTGTAGCAGCGATGCGGCCGACTGGTAGGGAATGCGGCCGTCTTCGCTGTCGCGGTCGAACCGGCGGATGACCGCTACCGGCACCTCGTTTCCGCTGTCACCCAGCAAGACGATGCGCGCGGGCGCGGCATCGATGCCCGCCAGCGCCGCCAGTTTCAGGGCCAGCACCTCGCCGCGCGTAACGCTGCGGGTGTCGCCCACGCTTGGAAACTTGCCGATGGCCAGCCAGCCGTCCTCGTCCACCATCGTGCACTTGGGCCGCAGCCCGCCGAGCGACGTGCCCTTGCCTTGCAGGTAGCGCAAATCCTCCGCCGATTCCTGTCCGCGTTCAACGGCGCGGCTGGCCTGGTAGATGTGCTCCAGCTCGATCAACGGCGGCGTGTTGCGCCGGCCTTTCGCGACCGTCCTGTGCCACGTTCCATCTGCGTCGCGCAAGCGCAGTGCGCCGACGCGGCTAAAGTCGTCGACCGCCAGCAGGTAATCCAGCTCGGTGAGGGCCGGCAGTCCCGGATCGACCCGACGTCGCTTGGCATGGTCGCGGGCGATGATGCGTCGGCCCCAGGCATCCGGCGCGGTATCTGCGATCGCGCCATGGAACACGGAATCATGGGGCGATGCGGCCTTGTGCGGCTGGTGGCCCGGCATCAACAGCAGGTCGGCCGACACGTTGAAGCACGCCGGATTGGCCAGCCAGGCCGCGTCATAGGCGAAGGCGCAGTTCTCGCGCCGCCCCTGCCGGACATAAATGAGCGAACCGACCGGCAGGCCAGCCTTGCCGATGCACAACTGGACCTGCTGACGGATCGGGGCGACGGTAGCCATCAGAGCGCTCCCGAGCTGCCGCCTGGCTTGCTGCGCACGCGCTTGGGCAAACGCTCGTCCATCAGCGTCAGGCCGATCTCGTCGTGAGCAGTGTCCAGCAGATGCTCCAGCGCCTGGATTTCGCCGAAGACATGCAGCGCACGGGCGAAAAAGTGGATGGGCACGCGCACGTCACCTTTCTCCATGCGGCGCACGGTGGAAAGGGATGCCCCCATGCGCTCGGCCAGCGAAGCCTGCGAGATATGGCGGCGCCGGCGCGCCAGCGAAATGTCGCTGCCGAGCTTGTGGATGGCGCGCTCGACAGGCAGGGGAATCGGGGATTCCATGCTAATCGCTCCCAAGGGATTCTTAATGTCGGATACCGAGTTCTCTCGGGACGATTATATTAGTCAATGCATGGAATAGCAATAAATGCTCCCATGGGGGCATTTATTGATTATTTTGGTTCTGTAGGGAACTCTAAGGCGACGGACTTAGGTCGTGCCATGCGCTGCGGGCTCAATGACTGGGCGGTGTTGCGCCATCAATCCGGTCGCACAGGAGTTCCCTTTCTCTGCTGCGCCTGAGTGGGGAGCGCCGCAGCATCAACGTCATTCACTCCACGGGGGAATGGCGATGGAACAAACCCGCCGACGCATTGGCACATGGCCGCGCGCAACGGCTGCGCTGCCGCTGGTACTGGCCTTCTCGGTTGCAGTCGTGCGTCCGGCCATGGCCTCCGATGGTGTTTTGGAGCGCGAGCAACTTGCAGCCCTTGCGCGCCAGATCGAGCTGGCTGATCGGCTAGCCAACCATCTGGCAGACCAGGCCGCCAACACTGCGTCGCCAGAGCATGCCCGCTAC
The DNA here is from genome assembly GCA_041907765.1 of Rhodocyclaceae bacterium. Taxonomy (GTDB): domain Bacteria; phylum Pseudomonadota; class Gammaproteobacteria; order Burkholderiales; family Rhodocyclaceae; genus Azospira. The sequence goes on from JAYRGQ010000002.1 coordinate 143,314, forward strand.
CACTTCGACTATGCCCGGCTACGTGCCGACCTCAAGCGCATCCGCGCCGGTGTGCAGGACTACCTCGTCCCGCAGCGCGCCCAGCCGCGCGATCCCGTGCCCCTAACCGGCGACTACCTGCGCCGCGATGAACGGCAGGAGCCGTCGCCATGACGCCTTCCGCCGATCAGGTTGCCGCCTTCCAGGCCAACGGGGGCTTCACGCCTGCGGCCGTTTCCACCGTCGTGCTCGGCTTCGTCTTCGCCGTCCTGCTGCTGTGGGGCGTATGGGCGATGCGCACCGCTTATGTCGGCTGGGCCGAGCAGCGGCTGTCCCAACGCCAGTTCCTCGGTGTCATCGTGCGCTTTGTCGCGATGTACCTGGTGCTGAGCTTCTTCCTTCTGTCCTGACCTCCACGAAAGGGTATTCCGCCATGAACGCTTCTTCCCTTGCGCATCGCGCTTCCTCCCGCTTCCCGCTGTTCACCCCGCAGCGTATTACTGCTGCACTAGCGCCGCTGGCGAACGCAGTCGCACCGCAGTCCTCGCACGCGGCCGGCCTGCCCACGATGGAAGATCCGTCGCGTGGTACGGGCAGCGGCATCATGCAGACGCTGCAGAACTACGGCTACGACATCGTTCTGCTGGTCGCGCTGCTCGTGGTCGCTTCGATGTTCATCGGCGTCTGCTACCACGCCTACACGCGCTACGCGGAGATCCACACCGGCCGCGCCACATGGGGCCAGTTCGGCCTGACCGTGGCGGTCGGTGCCATCCTGCTGGTGGTCGGCATCTGGCTGCTGACCAAGGCCACCGGCGTGCTGTAAGGGGCCGCAACCGATGGTCGGCTCCATGGACAGTCCGCGGGACATCCCGCGCGACGGGCTCGTGACATTTCTGCCACACCGCCTGAACCGGCATCCGGTGGTCGTGCGCGGGCTCACCGCCGACGAGCTGTGGGTCTGCGCGGGCCTGTCGGCCGCAGCCGGCTTCGTTTCCGGCGTGCCGCTGGCGTGGCTCACCCACAGCATCGCCATGGTTCCGACGCTGATTGTCGTGGGCATCGGCATCGGCGTCTTCGTTGGCGGGGGACTGCTGCGCCGGTACAAGCGTGGCCGACCCGACACCTGGCTGTACCGCCAGCTCCAGTGGAAGCTCGCGCTGCGCCACCCCGCGCTGGCAGCCCACGTGGGCGGTGGGCAGCTCATCACCCGCTCGGGCTGGTGGACCACGCGGCGCCAGCGCCCCAGCCACCACGCCACACGAGCTGCGGCTGTTCCGCCCTCCGGACGGACGGCACGCGGCGACAGGAGGTCCATTCAGTGAGCCGATTCCGCAACGAGGTCATGCACCTGCAGGCCCACGTGAAGACGCTGCGTCTGGGCGCCGCCGCACTGTTCGTGGTCGCGCTGCTGCTCGGCGCGGGCTGGTGGAGCGCACCCAAGAGCCTGACCATCCATGTGCCGCCGGACCTGCGCTCGGGCAGCACCCGCAAGTGGTGGGAGGTGCCGCCGGAGAGCGTCTATGCCTTCACGTTCTACATCTGGCAGCAGGCCCAACGCTGGCCAACCAATGGTGAGGAGGACTACCCGCGCAATCTGCGCGCGCTGTCCACGTATTTCACGCCGAGCTGTCGAGCCTTTCTGCACCAGGACTACGAATACCGGCGCGGCAACGGCGAGCTGCGCCAACGCGTGCGCGGCATCTACGAGATTCCCGGCCGGGGCTACGGCGACGATCCGGCATCGCGCGTACAGGTGCTGTCTGCGAACGACTGGATCGTCACGCTGGACGTGAGCGCCGACGAGTACCTGGGATCGGAGCAGGTCAAGCGCGCGCTGGTGCGTTACGCACTGAAGGTCGTGCGCATGGACATCGATCCCGAACACAACCCCTTCGGCCTGGCGCTGGATTGCTATGCGAATGCGCCCCAGCGCATCGAGGCCCCGCAGGCTTCGGCGCCCGCCGGCAAGCCCGCCACGCCCGTCAGCCCAGCCGCGCCTTTGCAGGGAGCAACCCCATGAAGCGACTCATCCCGTCGGCCCTGGCCGGCATGTTGTTCGGCCTGGGGCTGGTGCCCGCCGGACAGGCTATGGAGATTCTGCGCTGGGAGCGGCTGCCGCTGGCCGTGCCTCTCGTGGTCGGCCAGGAGCGCGTGGTCTTCATCGATCGCAACGTGCGCATCGGCGTGCCGGCAGGCGTCGGCGAAAGCCTGCGCGTGCAAAGCGCGGGCGGTGCGATCTACCTGCGCGCGAGCAAGCCCATCCCATCCACGCGGCTGCAGTTGCAGGACGTGGAATCCGGGGCGCTGATCCTGCTCGACATCGCCGCCGAGCCGGCGAAGGCGGGTCAGGCCGCGCTGGAACCGGTGCGCATTGTCGAAGGCGAGGCGACACCTGCGCACTACGGCGAGCAGGCGAGCGCGCATCCGAGCACCGAGGACGACACACAGGACGATACGCTTAGGTCGGGTCTCCCGCCTACCCACAAGCGCGAAACGCCGGTGGCCGTGGTCCTGACCCGTTACGCAGCGCAGAACCTGTATGCGCCGCTGCGGACCGTGGAACCTATTGCCGGCATCGGCCGCGTGAACCTGCGGCGCGATCCGGTGCTGGACACCTTGCTGCCCACGCTGCCGGTGCGCGCCCGGGCGCTGGCCGCCTGGCGGCTCGAAGACCAGTGGGTGACGGCCGTGCGGCTCACCAATACCACCGCACGCGGGTTGGATCTCGACCCGCGCGCGCTGCAGGGCGATTTCGTGGCGGCGACGTTCCAGCACCCGACATTGGGGCCGGCCGGCCAGTCGTCCGATACCACGGTGGTCTACCTCGTCACCCGCGGGCATGGCCTGGCCGAGTCGCTGCTGCCACGAATCAGCCGCATCGACGCCACCGTGAATCTGCCGCCTGCCGGCGCCGCCGGCATGACCGAGGGAGCCGGCGATGAAAAGTAACCCGCTCCTGAAGTGGCTTTTGATCCCGATGGGGCTGCTGCTGGTCTTCGTCGGCATCAAGCTGTTCTCCGGCGAGCGGGGCGCCAAGCCAGCACCGGCCGGTGCCGCCAGCCAGCTCACGCCCGAGGAAATGAAGGCCCTGGGCGTCGAGGGCGACACGCCGCGCGATACCGTCGCCACGCTCGTGGCGCAGGTCAAGCAGTTGCGCAACGAGCTGCAGACCGCGCTCACCGACAACAAAAACCAGAAGGCCGAGAACGAGCGCATGCGTGCCCGCGAGGGCGCGATCGACCAGCGCATCCAGACCGCATTGGACGGCGAGCGCAGCCGCCTGCAGCAGGACCGTGACCAGGTGGCCAACGACCGCCAGCAGACCCAGGGCCTGCTGCAGGACCTACAGCGCCGCCTCGACGGCCTCTCCGGCAAGGGCGGCCAGGCCGATCTGCCGGTCGGGCTGGGCCTGGAGGATGGCGACGGCAAGAACTTCGGCGGTAGTCAGAGCGGCGGCGCCCGCCCCAGCAGCGGCGGTGGCACGCGTTGGGTCGAGCCGGACGACGCAAAGCCGGCCAAGAACGGCGGCACGACCGGCGGGCTGAACTTCCCGACGAGCTTCGGCCCGGCGCAGAAAGCCCTCTCGAACGCCGCCGATACGGCAGCCGATGTCGGCACACAGGTCGCCAGCGCGGTGCGCTTGTCCGCCAAGCCGGTCTACACGGTGCCGTCCAACTCCACGTTGATGGGCTCGATCGCGATGACCGCGCTGATCGGCCGCGTGCCGATCGACGGCACGGTAAACGACCCGTACCCGTTCAAGGTGTTGATCGGCCCGGACAACTTGACCGCCAACGGCATCGACATTCCCGACGTGGCCGGCGCCGTCGTCAGCGGCACAGCCTCGGGCGACTGGACGCTCTCGTGCGTGCGCGGCCAGATTCGCAGCGTCACCTTCGTATTCCAGGACGGCACGATCCGCACCGTGCCGGAGGAAGGCAACCGCGCGCAGGGCAGCGGCGGTCAAGCCAATGGCACCAATGGCAATAGCACCACGCACGGCGGCCTGGGCTGGATCAGCGATCCCTACGGCATCCCATGCGTCTCCGGCGAGCGGCGCAGCAACGCCCAGCAGTACCTCGGCTCGCAGGCGCTGATCACCGCGGCCGGTGCCGGCGCGGCGTCGCTCATCAAGTCCAACAACGGCAGCGTGGCCGTGGTCGCCAACAGCAACGGCTCGCTCGGCACGGTCGGCATCAGCGGCAACGAGGCCATGGGCCGTATCCTGGCCGGCGGCGTGCAGGAAATGTCGCAGTGGGTCAACAAGCTCTACGGCCAGGCGTTCGCCGCGGTCTATGTACAGCCCGGCGCCAAGGTCGCCGTGCATCTGGAGCAGCCGCTCAACATCGACTACGACGCCAAGGGGCGCCGGGTCAATCACCGCATCGGAGGCGCCCATGCGTCGGATCTGGACTGAAGTAGCCGCGATCCTGCTCGCGGTCATGGTGCTGGGCGGCTGCGCGACCAGCAAGGACCAACTGCTGCCGCACGGCGACAGCACCATGCTCGACGTCTGGCAGCAGGAGACCGGCGGGAGCGGCGCTGCCGGCGGGCAGGCCGCGCGGCAACTGCTCGACGCGCGCCAGAGCCTGCGGCGGCCGCTGACCGAAGCGGACGGGCAGACAACGCCGGCCGCCAACGCCGCCTACACGCGTACGGCAAGCACCGAAATCTATCGTCAGTTCCGGCGCCTGCCGAATCCCGACCTGGTGATGTACGTGTTTCCGCACCTGGCCGGCACCGACCCGGTGCCCGTGCCCGGCTACAGCACGGTGATCCCGCTGTACCAGCGTGTCCAGTACGCGATGCCGGGCGAGCGCGTGGAGGACTACTGATGGCCTGGTCCATGCCACGGGGGCGCAAGACAGCCCCGTCTATCACGTCTGCGATCCCGCCAGCCGAGATGGCAAATGCATCCGATGATACCTGGGCGCGGCATGTAGCCGCGCTCGCCGATGCAGGTATCCCGGAACCGGGCAGCGTGCTCGATGCAAGCCGGCGTCGGCCCGCGACCCATGCCGACCACGAGGCGCTCTACGGCGTCGCGCCGTCGTTCGCGGACATGCTGCCCTGGGTGGAGTACCTGCCGGGCTCCAAGAGCATGCTGCTGGAGGACGGACAGTCGGTCGCGGCCTTCTTCGAGTTGGCGCCGGTGGGCACCGAAGGACGCGAGATGGCCTGGCTGTGGCAGGCGCGCGACGCGCTGGAGAACGCGCTGCAGGACTCATTCGACGAGTTGGACGAGAACCCTTGGGTGGTCCAGCTCTACGCCCAGGACGAATCGAACTGGGACAACTACCTGCGCACGTTGGCGAGCTACGTGCGGCCGCGTGCCCAGGGCAGCGCCTTCAGTGCGTTCTACCTGCGCTTCTTCGCGCACCATTTGCGCGCCATTGCCAAGCCCGGTGGGTTGTTCGAGGACACGACGGTGACGCGCCTGCCATGGCGCGGCCAGGCGCGGCGGGTGCGCATGGTGGTCTATCGGCGCATGCCCAACGCCGCGTCGTTCCGCCGCGGCCAGTCACCCGAGCAGGCGCTGGCGACGATCTGCGACCGGCTTGCCGGCGGACTCGCCAACGCGGGCGTAAAGGCCCGCCGCATGGACGCCTCCGACATCCACGACTGGCTGCTGCGCTGGTTCAATCCGCATCCCACGCTGCTCGGTCCGACAGCCAAGGATCGGGAGCACTTCTACGCCCTGACCCGCTATCCCGAGGATGCACAGGAAGGCGAGATCGAACTGGCCAGCGGCGACTTCGCGCAGCGGCTGTTCTTCGGCCAGCCGCGCTCGGACGTGGACAGCGGCACCTGGCTGTTCGACGGCCTGCCGCATCGGGTCATCATCATGGACCGTTTGCGCATGCCGCCCTCGACGGGCCATATCACCGGCGAGACACGCAAGGGCGGCGACGCGGTCAACGCGCTGTTCGACCAGATGCCCGAAGACACGGTGATGTGCCTGACGCTGGTCGCTACGCCGCAGGACGTGCTCGAAGCGCACCTGAACCACCTGAGCAAGAAATCGGTTGGCGAGACCCTGGCTTCCGAGCAGACCCGGCAGGACGTGCAGCAGGCGCGCGGCCTGATCGGCAGTGCGCACAAGCTCTATCGCGGCGCACTGGCCTTCTATCTGCGGGGCCGCGATCTGGCCCAGCTCGACGCACGCGGGCTGCAACTAGTCAACGTCATGCTCAACGCCGGCCTGCAGCCGGTACGCGAGGAAGACGAGGTGGCGCCGCTCAACAGCTATCTGCGCTGGCTGCCCTGCGTGTTCGACCCGGCGCTGGACAAGCGGCAGTGGTACACGCAGCTGATGTTCGCGCAGCACGCCGCGAACCTCGCACCGGTGTGGGGTCGTAGCCAGGGGACAGGGCATCCGGGCATCACCTTCTTCAACCGCGGCGGCGGCCCGATCACCTTCGATCCCTTGAACCGCCTCGACCGGCAGATGAACGCGCATCTGTTCCTGTTCGGCCCCACGGGTTCGGGCAAGAGCGCAACCCTGAACAACATCCTGAACCAGGTGACGGCGATTTACCGGCCGCGCCTGTTCATCGTCGAGGCGGGCAACAGCTTCGGCCTGTTCGGCGACTTCGCCGCGCGCTTGGGGCTGACGGTGCATCGCGTCAAGCTCGCGCCCGGTGCGGGGGTGAGCCTCGCCCCCTTCGCCGACGCCCACCGGCTGGTGGACACGCCCAGCCAGGTGCAGACGCTGGACGCCGACGACCTGGACGAAGACCGCGACGCGGCGGCGCAGGTCGCCGATGCGGACGAGCAACGCGACGTGCTGGGTGAGCTGGAGATCACCGCGCGGCTGATGATCACCGGCGGCGAGGACAAGGAAGAGGCCCGCATGACGCGCGCCGATCGCAGCCTGATCCGTCAGTGCATCCTAGATGCGGCCCAGCGTTGCGTGGCCGAGAAGCGCACGGTACTCACACGCGACGTGCGCGATGCGCTGCGCGAGCGCGCCCGCGACGCCACGCTCCCGGAGACGCGGCGCGCCCGGCTGCTGGAGATGGCCGATGCGATGGACATGTTCTGTCAGGGCGTGGACGGCGAGATGTTCGACCGTCCCGGCACGCCCTGGCCCGAGGCCGACATCACCATCGTGGACCTGGCCACCTTCGCCCGCGAGGGCTACAACGCCCAGCTCTCGATCGCCTACATCAGCCTCATCAACACGGTGAACAACATCGCCGAGCGCGACCAATTCCTCGGTCGGCCGATCATCAACGTCACCGATGAGGGCCACATCATCACCAAGAACCCACTGCTCGCCCCCTACGTGGTCAAGATCACCAAAATGTGGCGCAAGCTCGGCGCCTGGTACTGGCTGGCGACCCAGAACATCGACGACCTGCCCAAGGCCGCCGAGCCGATGCTCAACATGATCGAGTGGTGGATCTGCCTCTCCATGCCACCGGACGAGGTGGAGAAGATCGCGCGCTTCCGCGAGTTGAACCCGGCGCAGAAGGCGCTGATGCTGTCCGCCCGCAAGGAGGCCGGCAAGTTCACCGAAGGCGTGATCCTCTCGAAGTCGATGGAAGTGCTGTTCCGCGCGGTGCCGCCCAGTCTCTACCTGGCGCTGGCTCAGACCGAGCCGGAAGAGAAGGCTGAGCGCTTCCAGTTGATGCAGCAGTACGACATCGGTGAGCTGGATGCCGCCTTCAAGGTGGCCGAGAAGATCGACCGCGCCCGCGGCATCGAGTCGCTTGCGCTCGATGCGTTGGCGTGAAGGAGGGCACGATGCCACTGCCTCGCTTTGTCCGTTCCCGCCTCTTCCTCGCCGGGTTGTTGGCGACCGCGATACTGCTCGCTGCGATTGTGTGGGCTTTCCTGCATCTGCATGCCGCAAGATCCGCCGCGCGTCCCGCCCGCGCGGAGTTGCCTGTCTCCACTGGGGCTCAGGTCGGGCCTGATTCATCGGCGCCGGCAGGTCCGCCCTGGCGCTACGGCCGCTCGGATGCGCGTTTCACCGTGGTCGAGTACGCCGACCTCGAATGCCCGTTCTGCCGCGCGTACTTCGCCGTGCTCAAGCGCTGGATCGACCGGCATCCCGAAGTCGCCTGGCAATGGCATCACCTGCCGCTGTCGATCCACGAGCCTGTAGCGTCCGCCGACGCGCGCCTGGTCGAGTGCGTCGGCCAGACTGGCGGTCACGCCGCGTTCTGGCAGGCCGTGGAGTGGGTCTATGCCCATACGCGCGGCGACGGGCAGGGCTTGCCCGAGGGGCTGCGCTATCCCGACCTCACGCCCGACGCGCAGCAGTGCCTCGACTCCGAGCGGCCGGATGCGGTGATCCGCGCGCAGGCCGCCGAAGCCGCCCGGCAGCACATCGCCGCCACGCCCACGCTGCGCCTGCAGGACCGTCAATCCGGCAAGACGCTGCTGCTGCGCGGGCCGGTCGACGGAGACGCCTTGCTGTCGGCCATCGACTTGCTTGCCGCAGGTGGCGTCGAAGCCCCGTCAACCAAGGAAATGCCTGCCGAGCCCATCGGCGACATGCCCAGGTAGCCACGATCTTCAAGGCTACGACGCGGCCCGGCCGCGCTGATCGACCCCGTTCGCTTCGCATCCCTCGACGCGAACAGCCACTGCGCGAGCGGTGGTGGATGCCGCTGTTCCCTTGTTCCCATTCTCATCGTCCCCGGAGGGTTCGCCCTCCAGGGGCGGGCGTCCTCCCACTTCATCCCTTGGAGGTTCGTCATGTCTTGCATCGTTACCGACTCCCGCCCGGAGTCGCTCGCCCTGATCGCCGCCCAGCACGAGGACTGGATCATCCAGCAGGCCATCACCCTGCTGGAGCACCGCATCTTCAAGGCCGGGCCTTGCCTCTCCAGTCCGGCCGCCGTGCGCGACTACCTGCGTCTGAAGCTCGTCGCCGAGCCCAACGAAGTTTTCGCAGTCGTCTTCATGGACAGCCAGCACCGCGTACTGGCCTACGAGCCGCTGTTCAAGGGCTCGGTCGACCAGACCTCGGTGTATCCACGGGTGGTCATCCAGCGTGCCTTGGCCCTCAACGCCTCGGCATTGATCCTGGCGCACCAGCATCCATCGGGGGTGACCGAGCCCTCGTCCGCCGATCGGGCGCTCACGGAACGGCTGAAAGCCGCCCTGGCCATGGTCGATGTCCGGGTGATGGATCACTTCATCGTCGGTGAGGGCGCACCGTACTCCTTTGCCGAAGCCGGTCTGCTGTAGCCGCAGTCTGCATCCGGCCTCCACGCAGTGTCATTCAACCCCGCGGGAGCCTCGGCTCCCGCTTCCTTTCGTGGCTGACCCAAAGCGGAATGGCTGCGGTGCGCTTTCTTTGTCGCGAACGAGGCGGCGTTGGCGTTCGATTGAGGCTTCGATCGATTCCCAGGACGCCCGCCATGACGGCTCCCCATTCCATCGTCTTTCAACGGTTACGAGCCGTCGGCACGGCCCTCGCATCGTGGGTCGTCGTGTCGTCCGTATTCAGCACGGCGGCGACGGCGGCCGAGGTGCTCGTGATCACCGACAGCGGTCACCCCGTGCTGGTGGCGGCCGGTGCGCGCGTCATCGAGCTGGACCTGCCGGCGCGCATCGAGGCCGAGTTGGCCGCAGGCCTGCCTGCCGATCCCGCCCGCGCCTCCGCCATCGTGCAGCAGCGCCTGCGCGAGGGCGGGCAAGCGCTGCAGCGTCGCATCGGGCGCGCCTACCAGGATGTCGCGGAGGCCTGGGGCCTGGGCATCGCCAAGCTGCCTGCCGTAGTCGTCGACCGGCGCTACGTGGTCTATGGCGAGTCGGATGTTGCCCGCGCCGCGGCGCGCATCGAAACCTATCGGAGGACCCAGCCATGATCCGCCTGCTGTCGCCGCCGTCGCGTCGCATGCGCGTGGCGGGCGCCTCGCTGCTGTTGGCCGGCGCAGCTTCGTCTTTCGCCCTGGACACGGCCACCATCGTTTCCTCAGCACTGTCGCCGGATTGCCTGGAGTACCGCGTCGTCGGCATCTGCTACTGGCTGTTCTGCACGCCGTTCGGCTGCTCGGTGCGCACCTCGGTCAAGGTGCGGCATTACGTGCCGGATGCAGTGGTGTCGAGCTACTCGAATACCGGCGAAAACCCGTGGATCGAAGTGCGGCCGATGAGCATGCCCAACCCCACGGCCCGGGCCGGTGGCGACGGCACCACCAACCACGACAACGAGAACAACCTCGCCAAGTTCAAGAACGCGGACGCGATCGGGCATCCCGCCGGCGCGGTGTTCAGCCAGTTCGCCAGCGCTTCCGGCTACACCTGCCAGGGCGCGGGCACGGCCTTCATGCCGTACCTGCTGAGCACGTTCGACACGCTGGCCTGGCGCTACAACGTTCCCGAAATGGTGTACCCGGAGGCGTTGATTCCCGGCATGCGCGAGATCGGCGGCCGCACGACGCTGAACCTGTGGGGCAACGTCTATCCGCGTGGCGGCTTCCTGCACCAGACCGACGACTACAAGAGCGGCGCCGTGGTCGCGCAGCGCGCGGGCGACATCGTGACCCGCCGCGCCCAGCCGCACGTCTATCAGCCGCTGCTCGCGACAGCGCGCGATGGCTACTGGCCCGCCGGCGCGCTGGTGGAGACGGACGCCTCGACCGGCAAGTGGCAGGAGCTGACGCCGACGCTCTCGACCACCTGCGCGGTCTTCCCGCACAGCAATACGCAGGTGCAGGCCCAACAGGGTGACTACGTCTGGGCGCTGTGGCGGCCCTATGCCTGCTGCCGGCGTCGCGGACAGATATTCCTCGGCAGCGTCGATTTCATGTGAGGTGATCCGATGAAAGCGTCCATTTCCCGTTTCATTCAACGCGCAAGATCCTACAGGCTGGCCGTCGCACTCGCCTGCACCTTCACGGCAGCGGTAGGCGTCGCATGGGCGCAGACCCGCATCGATCCGAGCGGCGCGAGCGTGAACGGCAGCGTCATCGGCGACGATGTGCTCTACAGCATCGGCGGTGGCCGGGCCGTGTCCATGGGCAGCGCCGGAAACATGCAAAGCATCGGCGTGGGAATCGGCTGGAACAGCAACCTGATCTGCGGAAACATGAGCATCACGACCACGCTGCAGAACCAGCTCAACGGCATCACCAACGGCTTCCAGTCGATCATGAGCACCGTGATCCAGAACGCCACCAGTGCCGTGGCATCGCTGCCGGCGTTGATCATCCAGCGCGCCGATCCGGGTCTCTACAACCTGCTCACCAATGGCGTTCTGCAGGCCCGCCTGGACTTCGACCGCTCGAAGATGACTTGCCGGGCCATCGCCAATCGGATGGCGGACATGGCGGGCGGTCAGGCCGGCTGGGACCAGCTCGCCGAGGGCATGGCGCTGCGCGATGCAGTCAGCGGCAACGATGCCGTGTCGGCCGTAGAACAGGCCGAGTCGAACAAGGGCAACAACGGCGTGCCTTGGGTCGGCGGCGGCAACGCGGGCGGTTCGGGGCAGGGCCCGATCAAGGTGGTGGGCGACGTGACCCGCGCAGGCTACAACCTGCTCAACGGCCGCAGCGTCACGGACACCTCGTCGATCCCGCGCACTTCCTGCGGCAATCGGCTGACCTGCCAGACCTGGACTTCGCCCGCCGCCGCTGCGGCCTTTGCGACCCGTGTGCTGGGCGAGCGCGAGCAGCGCACCTGCGAGAGCTGCACGAAGACGCAGACCACGCCCGGCGTGGGGCTGACGCCGGTGATCCAGGAGGAGTACGAGACCAAGCTGCAAGCGCTGCAGGATCTGGTGACTCGTGCGAAGCCAATGACGGTGGCGAACCTGGAAGCGGCTGGCAGCAATTCGCTGCCGATCACCCGCGGTGTGATCGAGGCTCTGCGCGACGAGCCCGACCAGGATCTGCTAGGCAAGCGCCTGGCCTCGGAGGCCGCGCTCTCCAGTGTGCTGGAGAAGGCCTTGCTGTTGCAGCGCACGCTGCTGACCGGCAAGAAGGAGCCGAACGTCGCAGCCAACGAGCTGGCCGCCAAGGCGGTCGATCAGGAGAACAGCGCGCTGGAGCAGGAGATCAACAACCTCAAGACCGAACTCGAACTGCGGCGCGCGCTGGCCGGCAACTCCGCGATGGCGATCATCCAACGGCACAGCACCAGGGCTGGCGGATCGCGCGGCATCTTCGAGGGTGACACGACCCGCGACCGGCTCAAGGAAGTGCAGAAGCCGCGGGGCACGCCATGAACGGCGGGAACTGGCTGCGGCCGACGCGGCTGCTGAACCGCCGCGTCGCGGCCGGTTTGCTGAGGACATTGCTGTGGGTGCTGCTGTTGGCTGGCGTCACGGTCGGCGTGAACATCGCCGGCATCCATGTCGTCGGCAGCGTCGACGGCTGGCAGCGCTGGCTCAAGGCCAACAGGGGCTATTTCTTCGCCTGGCGGCTGCTCCTCTATGCAGCGACGGCCTATGGCTGGTGGTGGATGCGCCGCCGCTTGCTCGAGCGCGAGCCATCGGACGAGTCTCATCAACGCCTGCGGCGCGTCGAGATCGCGGCCGTCGTCACCATCGCGCTGCTCGAGGCCAGTCAACTGCTGCGCGCAAGCTGAGGCAGGGAGAACGTCATGACCCTCTACACGACGGACTATCTGGAATATTACCTGACCCTGGTCGGGTGGATCGTCAACAACGGCATCTGGAACATCCTGGTGGCCAGCGGCGTGTTCGCGCTGCCGTTCGTTGCCATCGTGATCCACGAGTGGCTGCGGGCGCGGGCGGAAGGCGCGGACGAGGGCAACAAGGGCGTGCTGTCCTCGATGCGCATCGAGAACCGCGTCTGGGTGGCGATCCTCGTGATCATGTTCGCCGGCATTCCCTTCATTCCGGTCGACCTGAGCACGATCAAATTCGATACCACCCGCTCCGCGCAGTGCCAGGTCAGCGTTCCGCAACCCGCCGATACGGGCTGGTCCAACGTCTACACCACACTCAACAATCAGAGCGCGCTGGTGCCGGTGTGGTGGTTCTTTATGCACGCCATCTCGAAGGCCGTCACCGGCGCTGCGGTGGCAGCCATCCCCTGCGGGACCGATCTGCGTCAGATGCGCATGGACGTGGACGCCACACGCATCAACGACCCGGTGCTCGCCCAGGAGGTCGCGGACTTCGTGCACGACTGCTACGGCCCTTCGCGCGCCAAGCTGTTCATGGACCGCCCGACGCTTTCCGACAATCAGATGAACGACGTGACCTGGATCGGTTCGAGCTATTTCCAGAGCACGTCAGGCTTCTACGACACCTACCACTCCAGTACGCCGCGCACGGCCTGGCCTTACGACGCGACCCGCGATGCAGGGCTGGCTCAGGTGGACAGCGGCGGCGGTTATCCAACCTGCCAGCAGTGGTGGTCGGATGGCAGCAACGGCCTGCGTGCCCGGCTGCTGGCTCAGGTCGATCCCGATCTGTTGTCGCGCATCGGCCATTGGGCCGGCTTTCTGTCGCAGAACGAGGTGAACGACTCGGTGATCCGCGCCGTGGTCTCGCCGCAGCAACAGAAGATGAACCAGGGCGCCGTCTATACCGACTACGGCGGTCAGATCGATAAGACGCTGCCCAACGTCGTGACGCGCGGTGCCGGCGATCTCGGGATGACTGTCGGCTCGCTGGGCTTCTTTCCGGCCATGGATGTGGTTCGCCAGGCGCTGCCCATGGTGCTGTCGCTGCTCAAGATGGCACTCGTCATCTGCATCCCGCTGGTGCTGCTCTTCGGCACCTACGAGCTGAAAGCCCTGGTCGCGGTGAGTTGCGTGGAATTCGCGCTGTTCTTCGTGGACTTCTGGTTCCAGCTCGCACGCTGGCTGGACAGCACGATCCTCGATGCCCTCTACGGCTGGGGTTTCGGTGCGAATCGGCCGCACACAAACTTCGATCCGTTGATCGGCCTGAACAACGCCTTCGGGGACATGCTGTTGAATTTCGTCATGGCCACGATGTTCATCGTGCTGCCAAGCCTTTGGGTTACTGCACTTGGGTGGGTGGGTATTCGTGCCGGTGGCATGCTCCAAGGTTTAGCGAACGGAACCAGGGATGCAGGCCAGGCTGGCGGGAAAGGATCAAACCTGCTGATTAGTGCGGCCAAGAAGTAGATTTTGCCGGCCCATCAATCATCTTCATATCGCGGGTCTGGGTCATCGTCATAAGAGGTAGGGTGATAGAAGGGACCCTCTCGATGGTCCCGTTCTTCTGCCTTGCGTCCAAGAAAGTCTGAATCGTCGTCGGTGGATTGTTGCCGCGCAGCCCAAGCGGCGATAACCACGAGCACGACCAGAGCCGCCATCCAGAACGCAGCATAAAGCAACAGACCGAGTGCAACGAGCTTTGCCACCAGCAGCATCGCCTTGGCTGCGCCCGACGCCCATCCCCGCGCGAGCAGCCAGCCCTGTGCTCGCCGATCCAGATGCGCGCAGCCTCGCCACGCTCGGCCCAGCATGCGGCCGAGACGTTCTGCGAAGGTGGTCTGTGCGGCGGTCTTCATTTCGGCTACCTCATGGTCGTCCTGTGCTTCTTTTAATACCCGTTCCTTATTCGCTTGATTGAATCCTGCATGAGTTTTCAACCCATGAGTGAAATTCTGTGCGACGTCAAATCACGTCCTGCAGCGGAAGCCGGCAAACAAGATCGTTCTGGCCTTGGCGTCGTAGCGAAAAAACAGGTGGATCGCGTGGCACGACTTCCAGGATCAGACGACTCAGCGGGCGGAACAGCCCCGGGGTTGGCGTTGGCCTCAGCATGCAGCCATGGTAAGGAATGCTGCCTGCCCTGTCCAGGTTTTTCACCATTATAGGCACTTTCAGCATCTGGTGAAAACATGCATCTCAGTGAAATTCTTGCGGAAATTTCACGAAATGTGGTATTTTCAGCGGATGCTGAAAGACCATCACCCAATGAAAAAAGCAGAAGCCCGTGCCGGCGAAGCGTTGCGGCGGCTGCTTGAGAACGTCCCGATCCTTCACATCGAAGGCATCGAGACTGAAGCCGTGTCCGGCGATTGGGAGCCAGACTTGATCGCCCGATTGCTCGTGGACGGGCAGCAGCACATGCTCATCTGCGAGTACAAGTCGAATGGTCAGCCGCGGTACGCCCGTTCTGCGCTACTGGAACTGCGGAACTACGTGGCACTGCGAGCCCCGCAGGCGACGCCCATCTTCATCGCACCTTACCTCTCACCCGCGGTGAGGCAGTTATGCGAAGAGAAGGGCGTCGGCTATCTCGACCTTGAGGGAAACGCCCGAATCGCCTTCGGCGGCGTGTTCATCGAGCGCATGGTGGCAGACAAGCCCGCAGCCGAACAACGCGAACTCAAGTCGCTGTTCAGGCCGAAGTCGGCCCAGGTTCTACGCGCCATGCTGCGCGAGCCCGGCCGTGCATGGCGCGTCACCGAGTTATCGGAAATCTCCGGGGTCAGCCTGGGACACGTCAGCAATGTGCGCACAGGCTTGATCGATCGGGAATGGGCGCGAGCGTCGGACGATGGCCTCGTCCTCTCAGAGCCGGACGCACTGCTCGACGCATGGCGGGACAGCTACACCGCGCCGCCAGGTGAGCGGCTGCGGTTCTACACGCCATTGCATGGCAGCGCGTTCGAAGATGCTGCCCGAGGCGCACTGCACGCCGAAAGCGGCCCCGGACGCGCTGTCTTCGCCTCCTTCTCGGCAGCGCAGTGGCTCGCTCCTTACGGGCGCACCGGCACGCATTACTTCTTTGCTGATGAGGCAGGTCTTCAGAAGCTCCAGGCCGCGCTGAAGCTCGCGCGCGCCTCGAAAGGCGAGAACGTGGCCATCACCGTGCCGAAGGACTTGGGACTGCTCGCCGACACGATTGAACCTGCGCCGGGCGCGGTCTGCACGAGCCCGATCCAGACCTACCTTGATCTGTCCATTGCCGGCGAACGCGGCGCCGAGGCCGCCGAGCACTTACGCCAAGAAAGGCTCTCATGGCCCAAATGACACCCCAGGAACCACAATCAGCCGCCGAGTACGACGACCGGACGACCGCGGCAGTGAAATCGGTGCTGATCGAGATCGGCCAAATCCTTGGTAGCTTCAAGGGCAAGTTTGCCATCATCGGCGGCGCGGTTCCTTGGCTTCTGCTGGCCAACGAGGACATGCCGCATGTCGGCACGCTCGACGTGGACGTCGGCCTGGACGCGGAAGCGCTCGGCGACGGCGAGTACGCGACCTTAATCGGCGCGCTTCAAGGCCATGGCTATGCCCAGCGCGAGGGACTTCGGCGCTTCCAACTGGTTCGCCAGGTTCCCGCGCGCGATGAGGGAGGAGCGATCGACGTCGTGGTCGATTTCCTGATGCCGCGCGACGCTGAGATCGTCAAGAACGATCCCCCGTTGATCAGCGACTTTGCCGTGCAGCGGGCCGACGGCGCCGACTTGGCGATGCGGTTCTACCAACTGGTCGCTGTGGCGGGGCCGATGCCCGACGGCGGAACCAACCGCGTGGAGATTGCGGTGTGCTCGATCCCCGCTCTGCTGGCGATGAAAGGCCACGCACTGGCGGGCCGCTACAAGCAGAAGGACGCCTATGACATCTACTACTGCGTGCGGAACTACCCTGGCGGCATCGAGGTGCTGGCACAGGAATGTCGCCCCCTGCTGGGGCATCCCAGCGGCGAGCGCGGTTTCCGGCACATCGCCGACAAATTCGACACCTTCGAGGGTCACGGGCCTACCTGCGTGAGGCGCTTCGTCGAAGACACGCATGCGCTGGGCGATCGGACACCTGAACAGTGGCAGCAGGACGCATTCGGGCAGATCGACGCGTTGCTGCGTGCCATGGCGCTGCGAGGTTAAGTCGCGCGACCATGGATTACGCGCAACTTCGCAATCTGCTGGAGCCTCTGGTCACCGGGCTGAAGGATGCTGGCACCCACACCATGCTGCCGACGCTTTGCGAGGAACTGGGCCTGCCTGCGCCTGGTGCCGATGGTTCCAAGCGCGAGCGCATGACCGCCAGCTTCAATGCGGTAGCGGACACGGACCTGCCGATAGTTGCACGCAAGCTGCTGGTGCGCCACCCGCCCAACGCCACCACACGCAACCAAATTCAGGACATCCTCTGGAGCGACAGCCCGTGTCCGCCCATCCCGAAGCGGTACCGGCGCGAGGTCGCGCGCAGGCTTAATCGCGAGGAGCTGTACGGGGATGCCCGCAGGTTCGACGAGCTGTTGGAGCGCCTGTGGATCTTGGATGCGGATGACTGGATGCACCTGCTGGGCGGGAAGCCGACGGGATTGCGCGCTGAAATCCAGCAGCATGTCCATCGCAATCCGGAGGACTGGCCAGCCGAAACGCTGTTCGACCAGTTGGGAGCGTATGACGCCTCCGACCGGCGCTTCGCGCTGTTCCTGGAGGGACTGGCTTCGGCCGATGTGCGCCCCGATGAGGCCGCCCAACGCCACTTCGTCGCCTGCGTCAACGAGCCGCTGCGGAGTTGCGGCGTCGAGCTACGCGAGACCGACTCGGAAGGCGGCTACCCGATCTTCACGGTGGTCTCGCAGCACGCGGCGACCAAGGGCCGGCCGAAGAATCTCATCTTCGCCTCGCCCGACAAGCCCGACCTGCGCTTTCGCGACGCGCTGGACAACGACGTTGAGATCGTCACCAATGCGGACAAGGTGCTTGTCTATGATCGGCCCATCGGCAACGACGGGCTGCGCTGGAACGATCTGCAGCAGTGGTGGGGCGAGGCAGAGCAGATCGCCGATGCCACGCTGGCCAAGCGCTCGCTGTACGCGCGCCTCAAGGCCAGCCTGCCACGCAACTCCCCGCCACAAACCTTGCTGTTCGATGCCTTCTTCGAGGGGTTTCGCAGTGCCGTTCCTAACCTCCCGGCACTGCTGCCAGAAGTCTGGCTGCATTGGGACCCACGGACGGTCAAGGAGCGAGGGCCGGATGCGCTTCTGCGGTTTCGCATGGACTTTCTGCTCCTGCTGCCCCAGGGCGTTCGAGTCGTCATCGAGGTCGACGGCAAGCATCACTACGCGGACTCCACGGGCAGCGCCGACGTGCAGCGCTACTCGCAGATGGTCAAGGCGGACCGCGAACTCAAACTCGCCGGTTATGAAGTCTTTCGGTTCGGTGCAGCGGAGCTGCAGGTGCCCACGGCGAAGGCTGACGTGAAGACCTTTTTCGAGGTCCTGTTCAAACGCTACGGCGTACCGGCGACCTGACAACCCAAGCCCGTACTGGCCCTCCCTCGATGCGGGCCTGGGCCAGGGCTGACGACAATTCTGCAGCGCGCCGGGTTTGCCGGGGTTGCCCCATGCCGCATTGATCGTGGCGCTCCAACCCTGGCGGCCTTATACCCAAAGGCTTCCATAAAAGCCAAAGGGCTGGGAATGGGTAAGGGAATGGGGCCAAGGGGAAAGGCCCTACCCGAAAAGGCCAAAAGGCTCCCCGAGCAGCCCGACATCCGGGGTTTGCCATGCTCTCGCTGTTCAAACGCAAACGGGTGCCGCCCACTGCCAGCGCACCGCCAACGCCCACATCGCCCGCCGAGCCCGGCAAAGGGCTGGTGCGGCCGGAGCCGGCCGCATCGCTGCTGGCAACGCCGCGCCGGCAGAAGCTGCTGGAACACATCTGGCAGCGCACCTCGCTGTCGCGCCGACAGTTCGCCACGCTCTACCTCGCGCCGTTGGAACGCTACGCCGAGCTGGTCCAACAGTTCCCGGCTTCGGAAAGCCACCACCATGCCTACCCGGGGGGCATGCTGGACCACGGCCTGGAGATCGTGGCCTATGCGCTCAAGCTGCGGCAGTCGCACTTGCTGCCCGCCGGCGCCACGCCGGAGGCGCAGGCCGCCCAGGCCGAGGCCTGGACCGCCGGCACGGCCTACGCGGCGCTGTTGCACGACATCGGCAAGGTCGCCGTGGACCTGCACGTCGAGTACGCTGACGGCACGATCTGGCACCCCTGGCACGGCCCGCTGCAGCGGCCGTACCGCTTCCGCTACCGCAAGGACCGCGAATACAGGCTGCACGGCGCCGCGACCGGCCTCCTGTATGCGCGCTTGCTCGATGCTGCCATCTTCGATTGGCTCAGCGGCTATCCCGACCTCTGGGCCTCGCTGCTGTATGTGCTGGCAGGCCAGTACGAACATGCCGGCACGCTCGGCGAACTGGTCGTGCAAGCCGACCAGGCATCGGTGGCCCAAGAACTCGGCGGCGATCCAAGCAAGGCTCTGGCAGCACCCCGGCACGCGCTGCAACGCAAGCTGCTGGATGGCCTGCGCTACCTGCTTCGGGAGGAGTTCAAGCTGAACCAGCCGCAAGCCTCAGACGGATGGTTGACCCAGGATGCGCTGTGGCTGGTCAGCAAAACCGTCTCGGACAAACTGCGCGCCCATCTGCTGGCCCAGGGCATCGACGGCATCCCATCCAGCAATACCGCCGTCTTCAACGTGCTGCAGGACCATGGCATTGCGCAACCGACACCTGAGGGCAAGGCCATCTGGAAGGCCACCATCACCAGCGACGCGGGCTGGTCTCATACATTCACGCTCCTGCGCCTCGTGCCCTCGCTGATCTGGGAGGGCAGTGAGCGGCCTACACCGTTCGCCGGCACAGTGGCGGCAGTGCAGGAAGACGGGGAGCCAACCATTTTGGTGCCCTCGCCAGCCGCGGCGGATTTGGCTGCGGCCGTGCCTTTGCCGGCGCAGTCGGCCGGCGATGGCGTCGAAGCACTTCTGGATCTGCTCGGCACTTCCGGCATGGCTCCGGCCGACATCTCGTCAACTACCGAACTACTTCCGCCGACCATGAAGGGGCCATTCCTCGAATCCGGTGAGTTAAGGTTGCCGGCCGACGCGATGGCGCCGACGCCTACAACGACGCCAGGGTTGGAGGAAACGCCGTCTGGTGAGCATTTTGTCGCTTGGCTCCGCCGGGGTGTCGAAGAGCGCCGGCTCATCATCAACGACGCCAAGGCCCTAGTACATACTGTTGCCGACACCGTCTATCTGGTCAGTCCTGGGGTATTCCAGCGCTACGCTCAGGAACATCCCGAGACTACCGTCCTTGCCAAGCAGGACCAGGTGGCCGACTGGCAATGGGTGCAGAAACGCTTCGAGAAACTGCAACTCCACCGCAAGCAGCAGAGTGGTTTGAACATCTGGACCTGCGCGGTCACTGGGCCGCGGAAGTCTCGGCGCCTCCACGGTTATCTGCTGGAAGACCCGCGTGTTCTGTTCATCGATTTACCGCCGAATAACCCGTACCTATCTCTCTCCACTGACTCCAAGGACCAGCCATCGTAGAAATTTCCCGGTCTGTTCACTCGACTGGGTACTGGACCATCGGCTACGCTACTTGCTTCTGCCGCGCCCGCAATGAAGCTGCCCAGTCCTTGAGAGCCTGGATGTCCCGCATTACATCGGGCGGTGGCGGTGGCGAAGCATTCCGACCACTCGACGGATCATGCGCATCAACGATGTCGCAGCATCTTTTGAATCCAGCCGCGAACTGGTCGCAATCGACTTCGCTCAAGACGCTGACCTTCTTTAGGTCCTTGGTATTGATGTAGTCGCGGTGACGCTGTACGACCCGGAAGAAGGCAATGTCCTCTAGCGCCCGTTCCCAGGTTGCGCGCAGGTTGTTGTAGATGCGGGCCACCTCGGATTCGTAGGCATCTTCTTCATGACGGTCGTACAAATTCTGTGCGGCGCGCGCGGACTTTTCCAGGCGATCAAGTCGATCTTCAACGCTCTGTGACTTCCAGGGCAAGCCTTCGGAAACCTGGCCGGCACCTGTTGGTCCGCGGCTCAGAGTGACCAGTCGCGGCTCCTGCCCCATCCCTTTGGCCCGATCAAGTAAGTCATTGACGAAGACCAGATCGTGGGTGAATACGATCACCTGTCGTTGCTGAACCTCATCAACGAGGCGCGTAGCAACCTTGCTTCTCCAACGATGGTCGAGCGACGACACTGGATCATCGAACACCAAAGCGGAGTGATGTGCGGCTGTCGCCAACTCAGTCATGAAAGCTGCTAAAGCGACGCAAGTGCGCTCACCCTCACTCAGGATTTCATGCACCTTGGCATCAGGCTTGGCGAAGAGGCGCACTTGGTATTGTGGTGACCCGTACTTACCGCCGGACCGAACGATTTCGACTCGAACCTTGTCGGCAGCGAGGCGCACGATTTCCTCTTGAAACCGATCGCGCATCTTCGGCGTAATATGGTTGTCAGCGATCTCATTGCCAATACGGGTGATGGCATTCGTCGCAGCACTGGCCGCGCACTCCCCCAGGAAACGAATCGCCCTGAGGCGCTCAATCTCCTCCAGTACTGTCGGAAGAATTCCGGCCAATATCACGCGATCAGAAAGTTCGGCCAACTCACTTTCAAGCTTCCTTCGCTCCTCGGCTGCAGCCGAGCGGCGTAGCTCGTCAGCGTAGTTGCGAACTTCAGCCTCAAGATCCGTTAGTCGTTGAATGGGGGATGCTACGATCAGTAGCAATGCCGCCGGTTCCTGCTCATCTAGAGTCCGCAGCAAGGTGTGGCGACGCAGACGTGCACAGGCTAGAGTGCGACGCACCTGCCGCCAGAGCACCTCATCCTGCAACCGCAGCTCGTCGAGAGCGGCTTTGATTGTCGTCGTGCCCAGCGCCTGGCCGGCGAGTGTATGGCGGGTATCGCGTGCAGCACGCTCAGCATGTTCTGCCTGTAGCGCAGTATCTTGTTGGATGAACGCATCAAACCTTGCCATGCGCGCCAGCGAATCAGCCCCAAGCGGCTGAAGACAAAGAACACAACGGGAGCCAGCTTGTGCTGGCGGGAAGGATTCCACTGAATCGGTCGTGAGCGTATAGCGCCGCGCCGACTCCCACAGCTCTCGCCACACCGCACCGCCTACGCCCGGCATAGCTTCTCCGCCGAACGCCCGTTCAGCCGCAATGCGTGCAGCCTCGCGCTTCGTTCGTCCATCGGCCGCGCATTTCCGGACGGCGACTAGGGCTTCATCCGTCGTCGCCGCCTCGGCGGAACTCACGAAAGCAATCACCCGTTTGATGTTTTCGGCACGCAACGTCTGCTCTGTTGCAGCCTTTGTCGGATTCTTGGCAAGATCATCCCGCAATCGCGCAAGCCGGCTAGTCTCTTCCATCGTAAGTGTTGCAAGCTGACCAAGAACCTCGACATCTTTGATCTTGTCAAGTGTGGCCAAGGCCTTGCCGACCTGCGTAGTAGGTTGCCAGGTCGGTGTCGCAAAGATTGGGTTGCGGGCGTTTTCCAAACGCCGCTGCTCGGCCGTCAGCGCGTCTTTGACCGCTTGGCATGCACCCGCGAGTTCATCCGGCACATCCAGGCCAAAAGGACGAAAGGCGACTTCGTTCTTTTCCTTCAAGTGCACCGAGGCACATTCACTATCAAAAACGCTAATAGCTGACAGTACCGGATGCGGCTGTGGCGAATCCTGCCAGCGTGTCGGTACCTGCGTGGCCCCGCCAATGGCAAAGGTCATGTCCGCACTTGCCACCTGCGGTGCCGTATCGTCGTAGACATTGGGTGTTATCCGGCCGGCGTGACGCGCTCGGCAAGCTCGCTTCAGGATACGCGCATAGCCAGATTTTCCGGCCCCGTTGTCACCGTAAATGATCGTCAGGCCCTGCGGCTCAAGGGCCAAGGTCTGTCCCGGCGCGAGATTATTCGCGCCGGCTACGCCGCTGATCGTCAGTAAGGCTACGGACGCCCCTGTTCCTGGGTTGGCTGGAAGATGGGAGCGCTCTAAGGGGATCGCCTGGTGCCTCTCTGCATTCGCGCCGAGATCGACCTTACAGAGTTCAACAAGGTCGGCAATGTCGTCAGCGGATAACTTGCCTTGGGCAACGATGCGGCGCAGCGCGTCGCGCTGCCATAGTGGCCGATCAGCCGACCACTCCAAGATTGCTTCGAGCACTGTCTTTTGCGCGGCAACCGGCTGATCCATTTGTTCTCCCTTGTTATTGGTTATGTGCCTGACGACAGGCTCGTCCGATTCTTGACAGACCTTACGACGTTATTTGCTTACGTTTCACGCAGGTTCGCCGCCTTGGCGGCGCATACCAATTTGGTAATTGAGCCATCCAGAATGCGCCGCACCGCTTCATCGATCACATGGCCCTGCCGCGACGGAACCGCAGCGCCAGGTCAAAGGGAGCGGGAAGGTGCTGCCTAGCTCGTAGCCCAGTCAGAGACTGAGAGGTTGCTCTTCTCCTCTGGCTAATCGTCTTACGCCCGGAAGATATCCACTTTTGTTTCCAGGCATCTCCGCAGGCTGAGGTCGTTCGCACCCACCTCGAACCAGCCACCAGGCTTCTGAAAGAAGTCGAGGCCGCGACCGATCTTGATGACCCAGCCATTATCTAGACGGATTTCGCGGTCATGGATATTCGGGTTTAGTTTCACCTCAAGCTCGACGTCCAACTCCAGAAGGCTCTGTTTGAGCTCATCAAGTTTTTCGGCGATGTCGGCCAACTGGGTCTTGTCGTCATAGCCGGTGATCAGGCTGATCTTCTTCACGGTTCCAGCCTTCAGCACCGTTTCGCAGAAGCGCACGAAGTTCTGAATCTGGTGTTGCAGCCGGATGTACGGATCTTCGATCACGACAGACTTCGCGCCCTGAAGGTAGGGGCCGAGGATCGACTCATAGCTGTACCCGGTATCGCCATAGAGGATGGTGAAGTGCTGTTCCTTGAGCTCGATCGGTGACGGCCCAATCGCAGTCGAAGCCGGGGCCGGTGATATCGCCGTCGGCACCGCTGGAGATTCCGTAGCAGCAGGCGCCGGTTGCGCAGCGGGTTGCACTGCAACCACCTCTGCAGGCTGCCCATCCGCCTGATTCAACCGACGGCGAGCCGGCTCCTGTGTTGCCGATGCATCCTTCGACTCCGGGCAGAAGACCACCACTTCCTCACCGCTGGCCTTGAAGTAAGACAGATTGATCCGGGCAAACTCGTCATCCGGTTTGCGCTTGTTCATCTGCTCCTTTACGCGGCGGCGGCACTCGGTGGCATAGGCCACGTATTCCTCGAATTCCTCATCTGTCGGCGGGCCGTTGGGGTGCAGCACCTTCAAGAACGCGCAGACGGTCTTCTTGATGCCTTTCTCGTCGCGCCCTTCGATCGATTTGCCGAGTCGAATGCGCTTGCTCACTTCCTCATACCGATTCGTGTGCTTGAACTGGTAGTGGAAGGCCTCGGCCAAATAATCGGTGATGAACCCGTAGTTGCTGGTCAGGAACTCGCTGCTGTTCTTGGGCATCTCCCAACCTGGGATGTACGCGGCGAAGCGATCCATCACGGCCAGATCGAGCTCCGGCGGCAGGGGCTGAAATAAGTCGTGCTCGTTGGAATTGACCACCTGCTGCACTGACACGTCGATGTTGCCGACAAAACTCAGGCTGGCATCGGCAATGACCTCGGCCCCACGCGAAAAGCGCCCGTTGGCCATGAAGTCCTTCATGATCTGGATGGTGTCTGGATCGCGCACTTTGATCCCGCCAACCTCGTCAAAGGCGACCGTGTCCCAAAATCCGACCAAACCCACCTTGCGGCGCGCGTTGTTATAGAACAGCGTGGCCTTGGTCGCCTGGCCGCCAGAGATCAGCGTGGCATAGGGCGAAAACTCGCTGAAGAAGTAGGACTTGCCGGTGCCGCGTGGCCCCAGCTCGATGTAGTTGTAGTTGGGCTCAACCAGCGCAGCCAACCTGGCGATGAAGTGCATTTGCACGCGCTTCGAGAGCTTGCTGGGTTCCAGCCCCACAGAGCGCAATACCGCCGCAAGCCACTCATCACGCGTGAACGCCCCGCGCCCCTCTGCATAGCGGTCAAAGTCGAAACGGGTCAGTTGGATCGGGCGCAGGTCTTCGATGGAAAACGCGTAGTCGTCCTCATCGATATCGTTGTGCGCCAGGGTGACTTCGGCCCAAATTCCGCCTTCCAGCAGCCTGTCGTTGTCACGGTAGAACTTCTCGCCGATGGCGATACGTTGCGAGTTGAAGTTCTCCAGCGATGCCCAGTGGCGCTTTTCCTTTTCGACGTAACGAACGTGGACCTTGTCGATGAAGCGATGCTTGCCCTTGGTGGCCACCTTGGACTGAGCGGCATTGGATTCGTCTGGTCGCACGTAGTTCTCCTGCAAGGAGGACAGCACCGCCTCCATGCCGGCATCCATCTCCGCCTGGTCGTTGCTGGCGCAATACTTGGCAAGCAGGAACTCCAGGACGAACGTCGGGACGTTGGTGCCTTTTTTTATTCGATGCAGCAGGTCCTTACGAAGCACCTTGCCGTCGAATGTGGCGTTTAGTTTTTGGTCGAGTTCGTCCATAGGGCTCATTCCGTATAATCGGTTTCAAGCGCCAGATTGCTGTAGGCCGCCAGGGTT
Organism: Rhodocyclaceae bacterium; assembly: GCA_041907765.1. Lineage (GTDB taxonomy): Bacteria > Pseudomonadota > Gammaproteobacteria > Burkholderiales > Rhodocyclaceae > Azospira. The sequence continues at coordinate 168,664 of JAYRGQ010000002.1, forward strand.
GTGGGGTTCAGCGCCTTGACCGAGAACTTGCCTCTGAACTCATCATCCATTCGCAGCGCAATCTGCTTGCGTTGGCCTGGCATCAGGGTCACGGTTCTGGTCGCGGGGTTCACATCGCCGCCTGGGCGCGGCTCTCCCACCACATTGCCCTTGCTGTCCTGCGCTTCCAGCAGGATCTCCACGTTCATGTCTTGCGAGAACATATCGTCGGCCACCAGTATCACTTCGATGACCGGCAATCGCGTAGTAATTCGTTTGGCGCCGTTCTTGTAGCTCAGCTCCACCACCACCTTGCGCAGTTCCGCATGGGCGGCGGTATCCAGCCGGGCCACCAGCACCGGCACAACGGCCTCGGCCAGGGATGCTCCGCCGTGGAAATACAGATGCCCCGAGCGATAGGGCGCCATGCTGCGCGGTAGCGCTACTTGGGTGAAATCACCGCGAATACCGACCTTCTCTGCACTGACAACCAGGCTGTGACCATCTGCGGTGCCGTCGCCCAGCATCATGCGGTCATGGGCATTCACCGGCCATTTCCCCTGCGGTTTCACGCACACATCGCCAGCCTCCGCTTGCGCGTTCAGGAAGAAGCCGTGGTCGGTCACGACGACCGCCTCTTTGAAGCCCATGCCACGCAGCTTATGCAGTGCCACACGGATCAGCTTGAGCGTGCCTGGGATCAGGCCCAGCGTCGTTTCCGGGTTGCTTTCCAGTTGACTATCGATTTCCGTAGAGCGCAGCACCAGCAGGTCGACGGTTTCGGCAATCTTCGGCTTACCGCGAACAAAATCGTTGAGCGGCATTTCCGCGAACCGATCGCCATACCGCTTGGCCAGCACATTCATGCGCTGCGGGACGTTGCTTACTGGGGTACCCGCCAGCTTGGGCACCAGAGAATCGTTCTCCAGCGACAGGGTCAACCCCGTGCGAGCGCCCGGCAGCAAGCTCGCCATGCCCACCAGGGTGATGGTCGGTAGCTGCGCATAGGCCGCTTGCAGCTCGACGGGACCGTCTTCCGCCAGCAGCTTTTCGAGGGCAACGCCCAACTCGTAACGCAGGGCATCCACCATCAGGTAGGCCACTTTGCGTCCGCTTTCCTTGAGTCGATCAGCCACCAGCCGATCAAAGGCATCGGCATTGGCAAGACGCCCGGTGGGTGGCCAACCGGCCGTCTCGACGTGCTTCACAAACACGCCCTGCACCTTTTCCGCCAAACGCCGATAGCGCGCCCGTGCTTGGCTGATCACTTCATGCATCAAGCCATGCGGGTCGAGGAAGTCCCCCGCCGCTTGTTCAAACTCGCGCTGCAAGCGATCTGCTTCACGCAAACTGCCCAGGTAGAAATCAATCAGGTCCGCTTGCGATCGAGCGTGATCCGGCAGCTGGCGCTCAAAGTCTTCGCAGGCCTCAACCAGGCTCAAGCCAGAGCGCACCAACTCCCACTGGGCCTGGCTTTCGCCCTTGCCGAGCCATACGGAACTTTTGTGGCGAGTCAGCACACGGCGCGTGGCATCGGTGTCGCCACTAACAACGCCCTTGATCGCCGTGCGCAGGAAGGTCCGCTCCTCGAACGGGAAGGTGTCGCGTTCCCCCAGGTCTTCAATCGCTCCGCACAGATCGGTCAGGTTGAGCTCCGCCTCGATGGCCTCGGCGCGCTCGATGTACGCAGCGCGTGACTTCGGATCGCTGCGCAGACGGTCGCACACATCCTCGACGATGGGCCTGGCTTCCATCGGTGCGTGCGGCACCCCCTTCAGGGTGTCCGGCAGCGCCACTGGCAGATCAAATACAAACTCACTGAACAGCACATAACGCCACAGTTCATCCGCCAGGGCAGACCAGGTCTTGCCGCGCGTCTTCACGCTCAGGCCCAAGGTAGCGCGGAGGAAATCACGCGCCTCTTGCACCCAGCCTTCCTGCCCCTTGAGCGCTTCGGATTGGCTGGTAGTGGGGGCCAGCAGTGCCGCCAAAATCTCGCGACCCGACTCCACTTTCAGCGTGTCTCGCAACTGGGGCCAACTCACACCTCCGCCGATGGCGTCAATCACCGCAAAGGTCGGCCCAGAGGGAGATGTGGAAAACACCTGCCGAATCTCGGTCGCGTGATCCGGCCTGGCGCGCAAACACAGGCTCAGATACTCGTCGCCGTCGTCTTGTGGGAATACCGCACCACATTCTGCATACAAGGCGAACGGGTCAGCCTGCTTCTGCTCGTCGGTTTCGGGACGCTTGGTCGGCACATAGATCAATACACCTTCCAGCGGTGCCTTGGGCTGACCTACCTCTCGCAGAGCCAGCAATGCTGCTTCGCGACTTTCGATGCTGCTCTCGGACGCATCCACCACCCGTACCTTGTCGGCGGCCAAATCGAAACACTGCTCGCGATAGCGCTTGTCGGCGTCATACACCACCAAGGCGCCAGCTTGCTTCAGACGCGGCCGCAGCACGCTTTCTCGAATAAATTCTGCAATGCTCAAAGCCACTCCCTCAGAAATCCAGATGCTTGCCACAATGGCCAACGATGATCTTCTTCTCGTGAGCCAGCCACTCGAAATGCACACGCAGGGTCTCGGCCAAGCTGTCTTTCACACCGTGCTTTAGGTGCTTCTCCATAAGGAATTCGCGCCCACGGTAGATAAAGGTGCGTCGACGCTTACCGTCGTTGCTCAGCGCGCTAGCCTCATTGGCTGCATATGCGTTTTGCCCAAATACAGATTTGGCCTGTTGGTCGCTTTTGCCTTCAGCAAGCTGCTGCCAATATTCGGTAGCGAGTTTTTGCAACAGCTCGAATGCCTTCGCCCCCTGACGGAACCCGCCACGATCAGACTCTTTCGCTGAACCCTTGGCTGTTTCCAGGAAAACAATCCGGTCAGAATAAAGCGTGGCGATGAGATCCACAGTCTGTTGGAGACTGGGATTTCCCTTGAGAACAGCGGCAACAGTTTCGCGCAAGGGCGCCAGGACCTCCGCAAAGTCATCTCCGCCATCGTCGCTTGATTGCAAGCCACTCAACGCGTGTTTGAGGTTGGCGATATCCGCCTGAAGCGCTCGAACCTCTTGTTCCTTTTCTTCGTAGTTGGAACGAATGCGTGCAAGCTCTTTGTCTTTGGAATGCAGTTCCTGATCCGCAGACTCTAGCAAAGAGACGTATTCCGTCAGCTCCCCTGATTGATCGCCTGCCTTCGCCCGTTCAATCATCTGTGCCAACTGAGCGCGCAATACAGCCTGCCCCACCTTTTCTGGCGAAATGTGCCGCCATGAAAACGGAAGGTTGGTGCGATGCGTTATCGTGGATAAGACCTCTGACTCGATCGAGTGGCCGCTGTCTAGAAGGTCTGTAATTTCACCAGGGCGCAACAGCACAGTCTCATAAAAGAGCCCGCGATCGCCTTGGCGGCCAGGAAACACAATGTTGAGTGCCCCGCCAAAAGCCATGAATCGGCGCCCAACAATCTCCTCAATGGCAAACGTATCTTCTTCTGCTGGCACGTAAACAACGTCGGCCAACCCTACCAATATTGACCGTAAGCGCTCTGGAGCGACCGGGTATCCGTTATCACGATTGGCGCTCACTATTACAATCGGATAGTCACGCTCGTTGCGTTCCACTTCACGCAGAAATGCTGAGGCACTTTCCAGCGTCAGTTGTTTGACCTTCAAGCCTGGTGTTTGCCCAAGAGGATTGCATGACTGGATGAGTTGCTCGACCAGCTTCGGACGAGTGACCTGAATCGAAGCAGTAACCCGAGCACTAACCTCGTCGGTCCTTAGCAGCAAAGAGCACTCGATGGGCTGCCCCAGGAATTCCTGGCGCAAACCGATTTCGGTGATCCAGCGCCGGCCCGAAATCTTTTCGTCACGATGGCTAAGCTGCGCACAGAACCAGAAGGGATAGGTTCTCCCTTTGTCGGCGGACCAAGTGGCACGTGAGGTCAACGTACTGCCATCCTTGAGCTTCAGCTCTCGGATGCCCTCGGCAAGTCGCGCGGCATCGACATAACTCTTTGCTCGCTGCCCCACCCACTTGGCAACGAACTGAACGATCTGGTCCGGCCCCTGTGCCGGTTCAAACAGGAAATTATTGACATACACGAGCATGATCTATTTCTCCTCCCGCAGGCTCAGGATGGACTTCACCTCCTTGAGCATCTTGTCTGTACGCGCCGTAATGGTGGCCTCGTTCCAATCATCTCGGCTGGCCAAGTCGGCATTTAGGTACAAGCCGTTGCGGTAGCCAATAAAATCACCCTGGTCGTTCTTGCGATCTCGCTTCTTCACGAATTCCATCGTGCCGAGCTTGGAGTTGTAGCCACTCAGTGTCAGATTACCGAGCTGGTGAGCACAGCGCTCACGAATGGCGGCCGCAGTGCCTTTCTGACTCCCTTCGAGCATCGTCACCCAGCCCGGTCCCAAGTTCTCGGTCTTCGGCAGGATGTGTTCAACGGTGAAGACAGGGCGATCATTGGCATCATGCGCCCACAGGTCCCTTCGGTTTTCCTTGGTGAAGTGAGCCGCTTCAAGCATGCACAGCATGAATCGAGTCAGCTCGTAGTTATCTAGATACAAATCACCCTTAAGAGTGGATTCGCACAGAGCGTCGGGAGCAGCTCGAGCAACCAGAAAATTTTTTGCATGCTGAACGAAATCATCCAAGCAGCTGATCCGCTTTTCACGAATTGACATCAACAGCCCTCCTACCAACTCGACGAACATGGGATCCAGTTCTCGCGTTGGTGGCAAGTTCGTAAGATTGCGCCAGAAGAACCACTTGGTGAGCAAAGCAGCCAAGCGGCTCACTGCTTCACCCTCAGTCCATTTCTGGCTCTGCGCCACCTGGCTGGCCCATAGCAAGAATGCGTAAGCCGGCGCGGCCCCCAGACGCTGCAGGTCCTGCAAGGCGACTGCGGCGGCATCTCCCCATTCCCCTCGTGCGACGGTAGGATTGAGTAGCGCCGAGTAGGTTTTGCCCTTGGCTTGCAGCGCGCCGAACAGCCACACCGGACGCTTGCGCAACAGGGTGTCGTAGATGGTAATCAGGTTCGAGCGCGTGGCGCGTGTGCAGCCTTTGACCTCCACCCGCTTGAGGTACTTGAACATGTTGTACAGCTGGCGCAGGAAGCGCTCCTGCACCGCCGGGTCGGGCAACAGGTCGATCAGGTCTTTCCACTCGTCAAACGCCCTGTCGATGCCATAGTCCGGGCGCTTGTCCAACTCGGCCAGCAGGTTGTTCTTGATGATGTCGATGGCCGAGAGCGGGATGCCTCGGTTGTTGATCGACTCGAAAAGCACGAAGGCATCCGAGTGGCTGGGCACCTCGATTTTGACCAGGATTGCCGCCTTCAGCTTGTCCAGCAGCGCTAATGCTTGCTCGATACTCAGTGGCTGCAGCCGCTCTCGGAAATAGCAATACGCCTTGGCGATACGGCGATTGCCGAAATAGCTCAGGTCCTTGGGCGCGGAGACTAGCTTCGGGAAGAGGTCACTCAGTACCTTCTGGAAGTCGGCCTTGTTCTGTGCCTGTTCGCTGGGCTCAAAGCGCCACTGATTGGTCGATTTGATAAAGAGCCGGTTCTTGAGGTTCACCATCTCGACATTGAAGTCGTCATCCGGATCCGGATGGGCCTTCAGCCGGTCGTATAGCGCGCAGAACAGCAGGCTGATGGTGGTGAAACGCTGCTGACCATCGATCAGTTCCAGACGTCCCCCCGCCATCGAATCCTTCTGATTGTTCACGCAGATGATCGAGCCCAGGAAATGTCCCTTGGGGGAGTCTTCCAGATCATTGAACAACGCCTCCCAGTCCTTCTGCTTCCACACATATTCGCGCTGATACTTTGGGATAAAGAACCGCTGCGCAGCATCCGGGTTGAAATAGTGGCTGACCGGGTAATCCTGAACACTACTGATCATTCGTCGCCCCCAGCCTTCTTCTTGCGTGCCTTCTTCGGCGCTGCCTCGGGCTCGATGTACAGACTCTCCAGCCCATGCGCGATGGCGAGGCTCTTATCAGTCTTGCACTTCTCGCGCACGCGCTCTGGCCAGTAGTTCATGGCCAGATGCGCCCAGTCGTAGTCGCCTTTTTCCAGCTTGGCCCAGGTGTCTTTAAGTACCTTTTGCCAGGGCTTGTGGCGGAACAGCGGCCACAGCGGCGCGGCGCTGATCTGCACGCCGTCGTCGTGGTTGGGCTTATAGGTGGGCGCGAGCTTGAGCAGGGTGTCTCGCAGCTCGATCAACTCCAGTTCGAAGGCTTGCAATGCCTCGAACTGCTTTTCGTCGTCGCGGGTGCGGGCCGCGCCCTTGTTACGCAGCGCCGTCACATCGGCGCCGACTTGTTTGAGCTTGGGTTCGACGAAGTCATTGATCGCCGTGTACAGCGTCTGGCTGGTGAAGCTGGGGTAATAGACCCACAGCGTGTAACTGCCGGACGCCGTGGACAGCGGCCAGTAGATGGGCGCTTTGCGGCTGCTCTTTGTGTATCGTTTGAGATGATCTGCAAAGAAACCGCTTGAACGGCGAAAGTAATCGCGAAGAGACTTACTTGCCAACTTCACGCACGATTCTTCTTCTACGGCGTCGGCATGTTCCTTCCAAATCACACGCAGTGCACTTTGTACCTGCTCAACAACATCAGCATAATGGCTTTCGTCATCGACAAGCACGCCGGACCACGCAACGGCCAGCGGATAGCTGTCTGGCAACTCATGCTCACTTGCTGGCAGGCCCTTTTCGTTCTGAAGCATGCCAGGAGGACATACCGGCAATGGCGCGAATGGATTGGGCAACGATTCAGGCTGGCGTTCGCCCGTCGCAAAGCGAATATCCCAGCGTCCGAATGCACAACCCAAAACGTAGGATATGTGCGCCTCCTCGGTAGCGTAAGGTGACGAATCCAGAACAAAATCGGAGTCTTCGCCAGACGATTCTTCGTCGTCCGATTCGGCGGCCACACCATGTTGATGGACGATGGCTTCCATTAAGTCGCGCTCTACCGCCTCTGCCTGCTGTGGCGTAAAGCCGTAGGAATCTGCCACCAGGCTTTCACCTTCTTCTCCTATAAGACTATGTCGATCGAAGGCAAGCGCCGCACCACCGCAGGAGTAGTCGCGAATGCGCGTGGGCAAAACGAACTCGTGGAATGGCTCGTAGTTTTGATAGGCTTGGCGCCTTTTCTCAACTTCGCCAGCAATTAAGGCGCTGAAGTAGCCTTTGGCATCATCGGTCAATTGAGGCCAAGGCAACATTTTGACATTCTCGACCAAAAAGTTCGGGCGCTGCCAAAACTCCGCATAGAACCGCATAAATGCCGAGCCCAAGCGCGATGCGCAAACACCCAGCGCTTCGGATTCACGTCCTGCTTCAGGGAACGCCATATAGCGGCTGACAGAAGGAATGCAACTGCTTGGAATCACGTAGGGATAGAAGCGGACTGCGCGGCGCGTCCAGCTAAAGCCAGGACGATAGTAGAAACCAACATTCTGTGGACGGGAACGCAGCTTCCCTTTAGCGTCGGTGAAGTTGCGGAGTTCAATTCCATGGCCATGCCAGTTAATTTTCAAAGTAATAGGCGAATACCAAGGCTGCGACGCCCCCGCCTTGACATGAAACGCCCAGCGTGGCGAGCCTTCGCTACGCCTCCGAAAAAATGCCTGAACAACAGGGTCATCGAAATTGCAGAAGGCATCTTCATTTGTTGGGTAGTAGCAAAATTGCGTGTCCTGGGGTGCCACCTCCCACACAGCGCGAACGAAGCGCGGATCGTCGCCGGTAGCAAGTCCTTGGCGAACATTTCCAACATTCGGTTCGAAGCGCTCATCGGAATCGAACCGCTTGATCGTGCCTGCATCCACCCAATAGACAAATGGTGAGTCTGGCAGCAGATCAAAGGTCTTTTTTTCTGCCTTGAATAATCGCGTGTCGGTCTCGCCCTTGCGATGAGTAGCCACGCATACATCCAAAGCTTGATGGCGATTTTCGTCGGCGATAGCACGAATGACATTGGTTGTTGGATTCGCGGCGCCGTGCTCTAGGACATAAGCTGCTGCCTCCACCATAGCGTCATCCATCACGCCTTGACCCAAATCGGCAATTACATCGATGCCCGAAAGACCTAAAACGACTTTCTTTCTCCAATCGGTAAAACTGGTCAAAAAGAAGCAGGTTCTTGAGGTGATGGCCCCCAGGCGACCTCCACGCCTGAGCAAATTCAATCCGCGATCAACAAAAACGCCAAGCAGGTCATTGCGTGAGTCGGGGTAGGTGTCAGTTAAATACTCTTTCACACCCAAGGAAAGTGCACCAAAAGGCGGATTCATTACCACCACATCGAACACTTCACGGCACAGATCGATGAGACGCAGCCCCTGCAGGGCATCGTGCGCAAACAGGCGTCCCTGATACGTTGACTTGGCGGCCTGGGCGAACTCAGTGAGTGCCGTGTGCAGACGTGCCTCCGCCTGCTGCCAGTTCTCCTGCTCCTGTTGGGCAAATAGGCCGGTGCCCTTGCCCACATAAACCTGGCGAATCAAGTTCGGTAGCTCGCGTTCAACCTGGAGCAGCACTCCGAGCTCCGGCAGGCCCTTGAGCAGTTGCAGGGTCTTCTCAAACAGCTCGGCATCGCGCTGATCGAGATTGGCCGCAAACTGCTGGCGCAGCTCACGCTCTGCTGGCGGCGCAATGGCTGCGACCACATGACCCCGTCCGATCAAGGGACGGTCTTTGGCCTTCACACCGGCGTCATGCCAGGCGCGCTGGGCCCGCAGCCAAAGCGCCAGCGAGGCGATCTGCGCGGCGCGCGGATCGATGTCCACGCCGTAGATGTTGTGTTCGATGATCAGACGCGGCACGTCGCGCAGAAATGCCGTCTCATCCTCGTAGGTCTGGCTCAGTGGCTTGAGTGCTGCCTGGGGCTGGGTGGAAACATCCAGCGAACCGGGCCCATGCTGCTGCTCCCAAGCCCAGGCCTCGCGATAGATCTCGGCAAAGAGATCGAAGGCATACAGGCCGAAGTGCATGGAGCCGCAGGCGGGGTCCAGTAGCCTTAGGGTGCGCGGGTCGCGCAGCTTGGTGGCTGCTTGAGGCGTTTCGTCGGGTTTCACCAGCAGGTATTGGCAGCGATCGCGCAAATCTGTTTGCCCGCCGGTGGCATTGAACCAGAGACGCCCGAGGGTGTTGTCCACCAGAAACTCGACCACATAGCGCGGCGTGAAGAACTGGTTGCGCACCGCCAGTTCGCGGCTGTTGCGCGGCGCCTGCGAGGCATCGCGCATCGCCTTGCGCTCTTCCTTGGAGTTGAAGTACTGGTAAATCCAGCCGATGGTTTCGTCCTCGCTCCACAGCGGGGCGATGTCGGCATCGTTGATCAGATTCAGCACTTGCAGCAGCGCCGCCTCGCGCGGGAACAGGCGGCCCTGGGGCGAGTAGCGGTCGAAAAGGCCCGGCAGGTCTTGGGCGAGCTCATCAAACACGCTGAACAGGTACACGCGGTAGGCATCGCCGGTTTCGCCCAGGCCGGTGCCGGCCAAGCGCGCATAGAGCTGAAAGCCCTTGGCCTGAAAGCCGTTGCCCACCGACTCGACCAGCAGTCCACGTGCCTCCGCCATACGCAGCGCCGCCAGTCGGTTGAGCACAGTGAAGGCCTGCTCACGCACGATGCGATCCAGCCCCTGCGTGGCGTTCATGTCGCCACTGGCGGTGTAGTGCGCTAGGGTATCACGCAGGATGCGGGCAGTTTCGCGCTGGGCATCGTTGATGTGGCGCAGGCTGGCCAGCTCCGCCACGGTGCCCGCGTTCGGGTCCATACCGTAGTCGTTCTGTAGCTGGCGAGTGAACTCCTCTTCCAACACGCGGCGCGCGTCGTTGACGAAGTCATTTAGACGTTTTCTTGTTGTTTGGTCGAAGGCCATGAGCTATCGGGCTCCTGTATCGTAGGCAGCGAGGTCGCTGTCGAGCGACCAGATCAAAACCCGTGACATGGAGTGTCGGTCACGGGTTTGCTCCCATTCTTTGATGATGGAGAGGTCGCTGAGGCTGATGCCTTCGGTGGTTTTTTGAGGTGACTTGTTGCGCTGGGCAAAGTCGGGGAATGTGTTGAGCCACTGTGCAAATACGCTGCTGTCGGGAAAGTACGTGGTACGAAATGGAGCTTCGCCATTCAGCGCCGCCTGGACGTTTTCAGCGAGCTGCAGCGCGTACTGCCGGCGCAGCGCGCCGGTGCTCAAACGCGAGATATGGTTGCCTGTCTCCCAAATGGTGGCCATGGGTAGCAGGAAGTGATCTCCACTATTGGCTCGCAACTCAAAGTGGTTGAACACATCTGCGCGTTGCTGATTCCGGCCTGGCACATCGAGAACATTTAAATAAACCGTTGTATCCAGCAATACGATGTCACTCATTGCTGGCTCCCGATCGCATCTTGGCCAGCCAATCCAGGGCACGCTGTTTACGGTCTTCACCGGTTGGATGGTGTTTGACGAAGCGCTCCAATGCGCCAGAGGTCATCAGGTGGCCCAAGGTGCCCTGGGCGATCAGTTCTGGGTAGTCGGGCACATCGGCCAGGCGCACCAAGCGGCTGGCGCCGTCTTCTGGGTGGCGATAACAAAACACCACATCAGGCACGGCGCTGTCGGGCAGTGCATCGAGCATGGCGGGGTTGTGAGTGGAGAGCAGCACGCGCAAATTGCGCTGGCTGGCGATGCTTTGAATCTGTTGCAGCAGATGGTGAGCCCGACTGGGGTGTACGCCGTTGTCGATTTCCTCGATGACCACCAGGCTACCTTCTGGCGCGGACAGCATCGCTGCCGCAATAGCCAGAACGCGCAATGTGCCGTCGGAGAGCAAGGAAGCATCGCGTTCATCAGCTCTGCCACCGAAGGTCTCGGTGAGCTGAACCATGACACCGCCACGTGGCTCTTCCAGAAAGGACAGACCTGCGATGTCTTGCTCGGGCAAGCTCTGAATGAAACTCAGGATGGCTGCACGGTTGCTAGCATAAGGCTCATTTTGAGCTTGCTCCTCCCGCCCCCACAGATTAAATAACACCGCTGAGACATTGCGGCCATTGCCTTGCAGGTCTCTGTCTGAAGGAAACGCATACTCACGCATTTGTGCTGGCACGGGATCGAGAAAAAGAATGGCAGCAAGCCATTGCTCCAAGTCTTTAGTAATCGGAGGAATTCGCTCTCGCGATGTTTTGTGTGCCGCGTCGAAAGTAGCTGGGCTCGTTAGCTGCGTGAATATTGCCGTTTGGTCAGTGCACGTCACACGTGGCTTTTTGCCGCCTTTTGCGAAGTTGTTGTACGCCACTCCGGCGTCAGTACCCTGGCCATTTGAGGGTTGATCCATTGTGTACAGCGGCACAGAAGCACCTGTGTGAGTCAGGGTTTCCGCTGTGATATGCAGACCATCCGTGCGGCGGCCAATTCGCATACTGAGCTGATTCCACTCGGTGGCATTGGTATACGCGCCCAAACCAAAGGACTCGCCACGGTGATAAGCCAAATCCTCAAGCTTACCGCGCACGACTTGATCACCGCTTTGCACAGCAAACCGGATAGCCGAAAGTTTTTGCCCTTGAGCCAGCCAGGACAAGAGTCGCAGGGCTTCAATGACATTGCTCTTGCCTGATGCATTGGCACCAATCAGTACAGTAAGAGCAGAAAGCGGCAGCGTTGCTTGCCGGTAACTTTTGAAGTCTTCCAGAGTAATGGCCGTTAGCATGATTACCCTCCTTTAATTTCGAGCGACACTTCGATCTCGGCATACAGCGCGAGTTGAGCCTTGATTTCATGAAGCTGTTGAATCAGCGCGTCGATGTCTGCCGCCGAGGTCATCTTCACCGGCACGGCGATCGACTTGGTGAGCTTGGCGGGGCCTTTCTCGCCTATCTTGGCCCGCTCTTCCTCCATGCGCTGGCGCAGGCGCTCCTGGCCCTGGCGCTGGATCGACCGCTTTAGGTCGTCGAGGGTGCTGTTGATGTCGTAGTCGCGAGCCAGCAGCTTCTTGAGTCCGGCCAGATCCTGCGTGGCTGCCAGAGCGAGTCCATCCAGCCGATTCACGGCGTTGCCTCGCTCCTCCTGAGTGAGCTCTTCCCACTCGGGGATACGCTGCAGATCCTCAACACCTTCCTTCAAACGCAGCTTTTGCTGGTCGGAGAGCGTGATGACCGCATCGCGCACGCGGCCCTTCAGATGGGTGAGCTGGGAATTGAAGTCGGCGGTGTGTTTGTAGAAGTCTTCTTTGCCCAGGCGCTCTGACAGGGTTCCCAGGTCTTCGGCCAGTTCGCGGCGCAGCTCCCCTGGCACGCCGGTGTCCGGCAAGGCCTCGATGTCGCGGCGATGAGCTTGCAAATCACGCAGGGTGGCGTCGAGCCCATTGTCGAGCGCCCGTTTCACTTCCAGCGCCCACTTGAGGTTGTCGTAAATGGCGGAGGTTTCGGCACCCAAGCGCTGCGGCGCATCGGAAGCGTCTGTGAACAGGACGTCGGCAATATCCTGGTTCAAGGTACGGATGCGGTCACTGCCTGCCAGCCCAAGACCGCTGAGCTTTTCGGCCAAAGAGCCGTAGTCGTGCTGGAAACGCGGGAAGTGCTTTGCCGCCGCCTTGCTGATCTCCTGCTCCAGCGGGATCACCATGTCGCCGACCAGCTCAGTGAGCCTTTCAGCGGCACGTCCGAGCGTTTCGATGGATGGGCGCTCGTCGCGCAGTGCGACGCCGATCTGCTTGAAGGAGTTGTTGGTCTTGAGCGCGTCGATCGCCTGTTGCCCAGCAGCTGTGACCTCACGACCCGAGACCTTGAGCTTGATTTCGCCGGCCATGAGCATGGCGGCCACGATGTAGCGCGTGGTATCGGGTGACCAGCCAAACGGATCGTTGCTGAAATCGTCGAGCAGGCGCTTGCCGTCGACGGTACCGCGCTTGTCGATGTAGTCGCGGATGCTGATCATCGCCTTGTGGTCGGTCTTGAACGAGGCGCGACCGGCCACGGTTTGCACCAGGCCGAGCGGGTCCAGCGCACTGCTGATGGCGGCGGGGTTGGCGACCTTGAGGAATTTTTCGGCGGTGTCGGTTCCAGCGCGTACCGGAGCTTCTACGTACCGGTCGAACACTTGGTCGGCCACGTCAGAGAGCAGCTTCTTGGCGGCCTCCAGCAAATCGGCATCCAGCGCCGACACCGCCGTGGCCTGGCCGCGGAACACAAACGAGCCGGCTTGCAGAGTTTGTTTGATCTTGCTCTGCAGCTGGGTCGCGAGCTTGGCGGCGCGGTCGAGCTGACCAGTGCAGTAATCCTTGACCTCCTGGTCGGGCTCGTTACGGTGCAGTTCGGCAATGCGCTGGCAGCGATAGATTTCGTTTGCCAGATCGTCGAGTTCGGAATTGGCGCGAGCCAATAGCCCGATGACGTTCCGGCCCGCGCGGCTGCGGGAGTCATCCAGCATCCGGTTCTTGGCTGTGTCGTAGTCGTTGGCGGGTACCAACTCGACGACAGTTTGAATGGTGCTCTGATCGCCGGCCAGGCTGGTGATGGTGCTGCCGGCCTGGACCTTCAGGCCCGTTGCGACGGCCATCGTGCCGTGGAGGCTGACACGGGGCAGCGGATCGAAGGACTCGCGCAGCGCATCGTTGAAGATGCGCTTCACGTCCACGGTGCGCAGTGCGATGGCACCGCGCTCCTGCTCGATATCCCGCAACTTCTCGCTGAGGAACACGAGGTTGCCATCTTTCTCGCCCAGCGGCACATGCACGTCGTTCAGCATCTCTTCGACGGCTTTCTTTACCGTATCGAACTGTGATGCTGCAGTGATGGACGGGTGCATCAAACTGGCGACGTTCTGCACCGACACCGGCAGGTTGCCGAGGATCTGCAGCACGGCGACGGACTTGGCAATGTCCTGATGGAGCTGCGAGTCCGGGAAGCGAATTTGGACCTTGCCAACCGCCTGGTGAATGGACGTGAAGGCGCGGCGGATGTCCTTCTCCAGCTCGTCGTACAGCGTCACCGTGGTGGCCAGCCAGCCCACGGGCTGATCGGCCATGGCCTTGGAACCGCCTTCGCCTTTCAGCACGTCCTGGATCACTTTGATCGCAGAGCGCAGGCCGATACCGCCAGTGGACTTGGCGAGCGCGCCCAACAGGTGCAGCAGGATGTCGAAATGCGCCGGCAGGAACGGGTAGAGATTGGTGAAACTCTCTTTGCTGAAGTCCGCGTCGTAGTACTTGGCGTCTTGCAGCTTGGTGTTGTGTCGCAGTGCCTGGCCGTGGGCGTCGAACAGCTTGCCGAGTTCGGTTTCACCCGCTGGTGACTTACCCAGCAGACGCCGGTAGCAGATCTCCTTGATGTCGCTCGATTCGAGGTCGATCTGGATCGGGAAGCGGTCCTTGAGCTTATAGAGCTTGTCGGAGTTCAGTGCGGCGCGCGGGTCGTCTTCCGTCAGCGTCTGCTGCGCGGTAGAGATGATCCAGGCCTTGCCGTCGCCCAGCCGCTTGAGGTTCTTGGCCAGGCCATCGAGGTTGAGGATCAGGTTGTCGCGAGAGGCCACGTACTGACCGACCTCGTCGACAATGAAAATGATGTTCTGCTTGCCGCTCTTTTCGCGGACGATGTCGATCATCTCCTGCACACGCTGGTCTTCGAACTGGAAGAAGCCCTCGGTGCTGGAAGAGAAGGACTTGGCCTCCGGGAAGAGCGCCGGGTACATCTCATGGGCGATCTTCGGGATCAGGCCGTCAATGGCCAGTGGGTTGTTTTGCACACGTGCCCAGGTGGCGCCCGGCAGCGCCTGCGCGATGCGATCGTGCAGCTCGAGGGTGCGACCGTCCTTCTCGACCATACGCTCGAAGGCCGCGACCTTGAGGTTGCGCGAGTAACCGGCCCACTGCAGAACTTTGAAGTAGAGGACGGTGGACACATCTTCCATCGTGGCGCCGGCAAGCATTTCACTGGCGAGGTCGAGCATGACCACAGCGGCAGGGAAGCGCTTCGCTACAGTGCTGAGGAGCGCCTTGGTCTGTGGCTTGTGCAGGCGGTCTTGCAGGTAATTGATGAACGGCGTGCCGTCGATGGTGCGCTGATCGTCAAACGCCAGGCCGAGGTACTTGGTGAACGAGCTCTTACCGGAGCCGTAGAAGCCTGAGACCCAAACGCCCACCTCATTTTCGCCACCGGACTCCATCGCGAGCTGCATGCGATCGAGGAGCTTGCGGAACTGCTCCTCAATACTCTCGGTGACCACGTATTCAGAGATCTCAGCCTTGAGGCGGCCTTCTTGCGAGGCGCCGTAGGTGATGACCTTCTCAATGGTCCGGTAGATGTCCTTGCTTGGGTCGAAGAGTGAGCGAATGGTCATAGGTTTATCCCAGGGTTCTTTTGTCTGTTCAGCCGCCGACGTGGACGGAGCGGTAATTGCCGTCTTCCGGGTAGAAGCCGAGAAACTTCAGGCGCGTCTTGCCGGTTCGCACGCCGGGGTACAGAAAAATCGTCGGCACATGAAACTTGCCCTGGAGTTGGCTTTCGATGGCGCCAATCCGCATAAAAGGGTGCAGTGCCTCAAGGTCCGTTACCAAGAGCAGCGAGTTCTGCTGGCCTTCAAGCGGCTGCAGGGCATCCTCAAGTCGTTTCAGCAGGCCGTTATCCGCCGTCAGGATGTCCGCCAGCGCCTTGTTGGTACGCGGCCAATCCAGTGGTGCAGACTTGTCTTCCATCACGCACAGGGACCAGAACGGATCGTCCTTGAGTAATGCCCAGATTTGCTCTGAAATGGAAAAGGTGTGTACGTCCCAGCCTTCCTGATGCAGCTTCGCCACCCAGGCAGGCGTCTGTCGCTTCACCTCGAGGATCTGCTCTGGTGGGAAAACGAGGTAGTAAATCGGCTCGAAGCTCGCATGGCCAAGCTCACGACCATGCCGGATGCGCTCGCGCAACTCGTCGAAATCAGCTTTGAGTGAGGACATCGCAGAGCGCCTCCATGTTTTGTTGTTTCCAGCTGATTCGAATCACATCACCCGCCGCTTGGACGATGAGCAATCCTCTCAGCGAAAGCCGCTTGATCTCTTCCAGCACGTCTTCGCGTGCCAGGCCAAACAGCTGCCAGTCTTCGTGGGTCAGCAGAGCGTTGTCACCAACGCCGGAAAAATGCAGTTCGTAGGCAAGGTAAGCTGCTACCGACGGTGAGATGCGGAACGGCAGAATGCGACGGCTCGAACGCAATCCCCGTTCAAGCATTCCGTAGTCGGCACAACATCCGGTCAGATAGGCGGAGACGCGCCGCACCGTAGTTTCGGACCAGTGTTTGACCGTCTTGCCGTCGTCAATGCCGCGCTCGACAAAGGTGCGAGCGTCGTCATTGGTGATATGCGTATAACCACCGGCATACCGCGCCCAGTACACGTGCCGTACGAAGTCACCGAGAATCGGGTTCGCTCGGCTCGTAAACACGAGCATGAGCTGCGTCAAGTCAGCGGTTGGAATCGTTGCGGACAGCCGTTTGAGGTGTGCCGCCGGCGCGCCGCCAGCTACGAGATAACGGGGAGCGAAGCATTCAACAATAATGTTGCGGAGTCGGCGCGCCGTGACGGTCGGGAATCGACCCGATTCCAATGCAACTTGGTGCAACTGGTTTGCCAACATGCCGGGCGACCACAGGTCGAGCAGCGTCTTGGTCTCGTTGACGAGTCCAAGGCCTGCTTGCAGCTGAGTCGTGTAGGGCTTTCTGTCGGCCACGATCACCCCACCAGATACGGATAGGTTTTGGCGTTTTGATTGAACGCCGACAGATAGGCCGCAGCGATGGCCTTCAGTGTGTCCGTAGAGTCAATTTCCCCGATACTGCCGACCGCTATTGGTCCAACGCTGGAGTTGCCGCTCGCCATGGCTAAACGCTTCAACGCATCCAGAGCAGCTTCTTTGCTTTGCGCAACCTGGCTGGCGAGTTCGTCGCCCCAAGCGCCTTGCATCATCGCGTGCAGGTCTTGTTCGATCTCTTCCGGCAAACGGAATAGGTGGTAGCTGCCAACGCTCAAATGCTCATCGTGCAATCGTCTAGCGGCCTCCAGTACGCCGTGATACTGAGCGAGCCGGGAAGTTTTGGAGAAGACAGGCTCCAGGAAGAGCCGACTTGACGCCTCATAAAACGCCGTTGGCCACCAAGCGCATTGAGCACGCTCGCCGAGGAAGCCGACGATTAACCTCATTTGCAGCAATGTCGATAGGTAGGATTCCTTCATCTCATTTCTCTTTGTTCGTTGGTTCTGCCGGCGCGATCGACGCACGCAGAGGTATCCGTTGTTCAGTCAAAGTCTGCCCCTGCGCCAGCGGTATCAGGCGCCGAATACCCTGGAGCCAGCACGGCATTGCGCACCCCATAGATGGCGAGGTGATCCCTCAGCCAGAGCCGGTACTCGTGGCCGCGCAGGCTGTGGTCGGGGGAGCAGTCGACACTCCACTTGCGCAGGATGTATCCGGCCGTGGCGGCGCGCAGCTTCATCCGCAGCACGCCGTCGCGCATGCTGTAGTCCATTTCCGTGATCTCAGGCCGAGGTTGATCCGGATGCGGAACCAACTCCAGCTCGACGATTCGGGTCCACTGAATGTCTTGATCGCTCATCTCGTGGGGAGCCACTAGCTGCCTTTTGAGCTCAACGGGGCGTCTGATCCGGGTAATGACGAAATCACGAAACTCCTGCGACTTCCGGTCGAAGGCGCGGACGTGCCAGCGCAGGCCGTTGTCGATCAGCGCAAAGGGCACGATCTCGCGCTCAGTGCGGCCGCTGGAGATCGAGTGGTACTCGATGCCGAGCGGACAGCCCTGGTGGATCGCCCGGGTCACGCTCGCCAGCACGTCCAGGTCCGGATGCGTCAGCCGTGACGGACTCTCGCTCGCCACCCACGCCTTGAGCCGCATCGGCTCGCCATCGCCAAAGCCTTGGGTCAGCCACGACAGCACCCGCTCCGGGGGGAAGTCGAATACGGGCTGGAAGTCCGGCCCCAGGATGTACGACTTGCCCTTGGAGTCGTAATCGATGTTGCCGGAGGCCAAATCCTTGTACAGCGCAAGATCCCTGGATGCGGCGGCGGCCTGGATGCCAAACCGCGCGACCAGGTCCTGACGGCGTATCTCCCCGATGAAGCGCACGCGCAACTCCACGAACGCGAGCCGATCGCGCTGTGGCTGGGTTAGATCTGCAAGCTGATCGTTCGGCATCCTGGGTGGCTCTTTCGGGTTAGCGAATGCTTGTGCGGGTTATTGCCGGAAGTATATGGTCCGCTCTAAAATCTGTCCATGATGCTTTTTTGATATTATTGTGCATCGCATTGTGATAACCATCATGGCGCAGCGACGAGAGGACGGCTCCGCAACTTTCACAACCGCGGTAGGCTGAGTGGTGCATGACGGAATTTCAATGCCGGCGTGTTCGAAGGAAGTTATGGGGCGCCCCTGTTGTCGTGGCGGACGTGAGTCCAGTCTTTCGCCCGCGAAATCAGCGGCAAGAATCGATGCTATTGCCAGGAAATGGCGTTTCGTGGGAGGGCTGGGCTTGGAATTGCGCCATCTTCGTTGCTTCGTTGTCCTTGCGGAGGAGTTGCACTTCACTCGTGCCGCGGAACGATTGCATATCGAGCAGTCCCCACTGTCCCGCACCATCAAGGAACTCGAAGATGAACTTGGTGTGCTGCTATTTGATCGTGATCGGCGCGGTACACGGCTGACACAGGCTGGCGAGGTCTTCCACCAGGATGTGCAGCGGGTATTTTCGACGCTGGAACTGGCCCGTGAAAATGTAAAGGCCGTTTCCTCGGGTTACCTGGGCATTCTTCGAATTGCCGTTCCCAGTGGATGCATCGATCCGCGCCTCTCAACCTTTCTCGCACGCTGCCGGGAGGAAGATCCGGCCGTCGAGATACGCCTAACCGAGACGTCGCTGACCGATCAATTACGCGGACTCCGTTCAGGGAGCTTCAATTTGGGGTTTGCGTATACCACCAAGGTCGGGGATGGCATCATCGCCGAACCGGTCTGGATTGACTCGGTAGCCGTAGCGGTGCCCGCACGGCATCCGCTGCTCGTGCACAAGCAAATCCCCATGGAGGACTTGATACGTTATCCGCTCGTCGTGGCCGATCCCCGGCTATTCGGGAACTGTGATTGCGAGGTGGGTCAATTGCTGCGCGATGCAGCGGTCAAGCTCGATGTCGAATACGTTGCCTCGATGGACATGATGCTGACGTTGGTCGCCGCAGGCTATGGAGTTGGATTCGCGAACACTGCGCGAATCAGGGTTTTAAATCGTCCCGACATCGTCATGCGTCCCCTCGCGACGCCAAACGTCATTCACACGACCTACCTGTTACGACCGGAAAGCGACACTGGCACCCCTGCTGCCATAGCTCTGGATCGATTTATCGCGCGTTTGCACGACCAGCTAGACGAGTGACGGGCAATGCCCCGTTCCTTTGCGCTGGCTATGTTTTCGGTCCCGAGCGCAGGTTTTCCTCCGTCACGGCGATCAAATCCGCGGCACGCCTGTTCAGCGCAGCGGCGATTCTGAGGATCAGCGCCAGCGTGGGCATGTGTTCGCCGCGCTCGATCTTGCCCATGTGGGAGCGTTCGATTTCGGCCAAGGCTGCCAGCTCTTCCTGGGCCATTCCCTGTTCCATCCGCGCAGCACGAACCGCTTGGCCGAAGGCCAAAGCCGGTTCAGGTTCATAGGTCGTCGATCCGACAGGGCGGCCGCGCTGGATAGTACGCTTTTGCATTGGCAAAAGCGTCGAATATCGCCATACTTTTAACCACGTTAAATTTAACTCTTGCTATGATGGCAGGTTTTTCGTGGCCCGATTTCCATCATGAAGTGGCACCCTTGAGCGGCTCCGACCAACCGTCGATTCTGAAGCTCGCCGTCTCGGCCGACGCACTGTCGCCGCGGCTCGCGAGCCTGCTTGCCCTGCAACGCGCCGAGGAGCCGGAGACGATCATCGTGCCGCAGGAAGTTGCCGCCAGGGATTTGACCCGTGGACTCGAGGACGGCACCTACGATGCCGGTATAGCACTGGCGGCCCCAACAACAGTCTTCGCCGTGAACGCGCAGCCGCTTTGGACAGACGAACTGGCCCTGGCGGTGCCATTGCGCTCGCCGTTGCTTGCGTACCCCGAAGTTCCGCTGGGCGCCTTGCTGGACTATCCGCTGCTTCAATGGGGCTTGTGGGCCTGTGAAGCACTGAGCCAGCAGGTGGATGCGCGCTTCGGATCGGAAAGGCACTCTGCCCAGGAGGTCACGTCTTTTGATCTCTTGGCGGTGCTGGTGGCGGCAGGCTTTGCTGTCGGCATTGCGCCCCGCTCTCACATTGCCCGGGCTCGCGGTTGGGGTGTGGCCATGCGCCCACTCGCCGACGGTTCCTATGTCGTCAGAACCCAGTTACTGCAATCGCAGCGACAGTGTCTGCCGGCTGTCGAGAGGTTTGCCGAACGGGCGGTGAAGGTGGCCGCTACTGAAGCCGCCTGACTCCGGTATCCATCGCCCGTTCGCGTATTTCCCGGCAGTTCATCAATCAGCTATACGCCTTTCAATCGCTCACCATAGGCAGCGCCGGATCGGCCGCGATTGCGCTTTCAACCAATCGCTGCACGCTCTGCCGCACCTCGATCGAATATGGCTTCGGAGCCTGTGGTTCATCGGGTTGCGAACACTGCTCCACGACCACGCGCACGACCATCTTCATGTTCTCGGGCGTCACCGCGTCGATAGGCGGCCGGTTTCCCAGGGCGTCGTGCGGCCGCAGCAGCGCGTGATAGATGTCCCAGGTATCGACGCCACGTGGCGTCTGCCTGAGGATGGTCTGCACCAATTGGCGCTTGAGCGGATCGAGCTGCCACACCGGCACCCGTTGGCCCTTGTTCCCCAGTTGAATCGACAGCAGGTTGCCGGCCTGAATCTCGTATGTGATCCAGCGGCGCGACTTGCCGGCCAGCTTGGCGTAGTCGGCCACCACCAGGTTGTCCGGCCCCTCGAAGATTTCCAGCAGCTTCAGCCGTTCGCGTTGCAGCTCGGAGAGCTTCGGCTGTGCGTACTCCGGCATCTCCACGGCCGACAAACGCTGCGTCGCTGGTGCAATCGTCGGCATGCCCTGCTCGGTGGGCGCCACCAGCAAAATGGGTGCGTGCTGGCCAGGTGTCGGCAGCGGGGTGGTCTGCTGCCCGGCGATCGTCGGCAGGCCCTGCAGGTGGATGGTCAGGTGCATGCTGGCGACCTGCACCTGGTTCTGCTCGAAGAGGTCCAGGCGGTCGGCCCAGTCCTGCATCATCACCCGGCGCTGCTCGACGTACTCCGCATGGTTGTAGGTGGCGCTGATGCGGTTGGGGTCGGCGTGCGAGAGCTGGGCGTCCACCCAGACCTTCGGATAGCCCAGTTCGTTCAGGGCCGTCGAGATCGTCGCGCGGATGCCGTGGCCGGTCAGCCGGTCCTCGTAGCCCATGCGCTTGAGGGCAACGTTGAGCGTGTTCTCGCTCATGCGGTCGCTGATGCGTTTGACGCCGGCGAACAGGTACTTCTGCGCAGGCTTGACGTCCTCGAGCATGTAGCGGACGACCTCCATCGCCTGGACAGACAACGGGACGATGTACGGCGGAATGTCGGTGGGGCGCTTGCGCTTCTTGCGGGTGAGCATCTTGCGCTGCTTGAGCGACATGACCGGAATGATCCAGAGCCCACGGTCCAGATCGAATTGATCCGGCGTGGCCAGGCGCAGTTCCCCCGTTCGGACACCCGTCAGGAGCAGCAGGCGGATCGCCAGTTGCGTCTTCAGCATGCCGCGGTACTTGCGCAGGGTCTGCAGGAACACGGGAAGCTCGGCCATGCGCAGGAACGGATTGTGTTCGACCGGCGGCAGCGGCACCGCGACCACGTGCAGGTCGGTGGCCGGATTGGCCTCCATGGCCGGGATGACAACCATCGCGTAGTCGAACAACTGCTTGAGCCAGGTACGCACCTTTTCGGCCACCGACAGCGAGTTGCGCTTCTCGATGCGGCCAATCACCTCCAGCAGGTGTGGACGCGTGACCTCGTAGATGGTCAGCCGCTTCAGGGAAGGGAAGATGTCCTTCTTGAAGACGCGTCGGATCTGCTCCAGCGAACTCTGGCGGCCCTCTTCGAGCGTGAGCTGCCGGTGCTCCATCCATTTCTCGTAGACCGCCATGAAGGTGTTCTCGCCGGCGAGCTTGATGGCCTGGCGCTTCTGCTTGCGCTCGGTGCGCGGGTTGATGCCCCTGGCGACCAGAGAGCGCGCCTCGTCGCGCAGTTCCCGCGCCTCGCGCAGCGACAGCTCAGGGTAGCTCCCCAGGGAGATGCGGGCGCGTTGCCCCATCCAGGTGTAGCGGAAGTGCCAAGCCTTGCCGCCAACGGCTGAGACATGGAGGTAGAGACCATCGAAGTCGGCGATGGTGTATGGTTTGCCGGTGGCCTTGGCCTGCCGGGCCGTCATGTCGGTGAGCATGTGTCCAACTCCTGAAAGCGAGTTGGATGCCATGTTCGTTACCGGGCCCTGGCTCCTCCAGCAACAATGCGGAACGAAGGCTCGCCGCATTTTGTACCACTTTTTGTACCGTTTTGTACCGGCTGTCAGTGGATTTCGCTGGACGTCACTGGATCGAGGAAAGGGGCAGACCTTAACCAGATCAGCTACTTACAACACTCCTTGGATTTCGGTGGAAGTCCCTGGAACGTCGAAGTGGAGCGGGCGAAGGGAATCGAACCCTCTTCATGAGCTTGGGAAGCTCAGGTAATACCATTATACGACGCCCGCTGAGAGGAACCGGATTGTAGAGCAAAGCGAGGGCGGCGGGAAGCCCCGCCCCCGCCTTTTATCTGCGCCCGTCCCTGGGGCGCAGGATGGGCCCGGCAGGGCTTTAGCGGGCCAGGGGCGCCAGTTGCCGGTAGGCGCCTCCCTGGAAGACCAGGGGCTGCCGTTCCGGATGGTGCTCGAAGGCTTCCACCCGGCCGATGAAAATCAGGTGGTCTCCCCCGGGGTGGCGGGCCTCATTGGCGCATTGGAAGGTGGCGCAGCAGCCCGGCAGCAGGGGCGCGCCCCCCAGGCCCGGGGCCCAGTCCAGGTCGGCGAATTTGTCTTCGGCCCGGGAGGCGAAGCGGTTGGAGAGGGCTTCCTGGTCCAGGGCCAGCACATTGACGGCGAAGTGGCTGGCCTGGACAAAGGCTTCCCGGCTGGGGGATTGGTCCGCCAGACTCCAGAGGATGAGGGCCGGCTCCAGGGAGACGGAACTGAAGGAATTGACGGTGAGCCCCAGGGGGCGGCCGTCCGGGCCCAGGGCGGTGACTACGGTGACGCCCGTGGCATAGCTGCCCAGGGCGTTGCGGAAACTGCGGCTGTCAAAGGGCATCGCCGGGCTGGCGATGGAGATGGGGGCGGTGGCGTTCATGGCGTGACGGTGGGTGAAGGGTGGGAAAAAGCGGCGTGTTAAAATTTGCGACCTTACGCCAGCGCCGGACCGGAATAGGTGGGCCGCCCCTTTGCGGGGGCCCTTGCGGTCCGTGGCGTCCAGGCCCGGTGTGTGTGCCGCGGCGACAAAACCAGACGGGAGAGAACCCATGAGAATCGGTACGCCCTTGAGTCCCTCCGCCACCCGCGTCATGCTGCTGGGTGCCGGCGAACTGGGCAAGGAAGTCATTATCGCTTTGCAGCGCCTGGGTGTCGAGGTGATCGCCGTGGACCGCTACGACCATGCTCCCGGGATGCAGGTGGCCCATCGCAGCCATGTGATCGACATGACCGACGGGGCCGCCCTGCGCCGTCTGGTGGAATTGGAAAAGCCCCATCTGGTGGTGCCGGAAATCGAGGCCATCGCCACGGACATGCTGGTGCAGATTGAGGCGGAAGGCCTGGCGGAGGTGATTCCCACGGCCCGGGCCGCCCGTCTCACCATGAATCGGGAAGGCATCCGCCGTCTGGCGGCGGAAGAGCTGGGCTTGCCCACTTCCCCCTACTGCTTTGCCGATTCCCTGGACCAGCTCCAGGCCGCCATTGACGGCACGGACGACCAGCCTGGCATCGGTTACCCCTGCGTGGTCAAGCCCGTGATGTCCTCCTCCGGCAAGGGCCAGAGCCTGGTGCGCAGCGCCGCGGAAGTGGCCCCCGCCTGGGATTACGCAAAATCCGGCGGCCGGGTGGATCAGGGCCGGGTCATTGTGGAAGGCTTTATCGACTTCGACTACGAAATCACCCAGCTCACGGTGCGCGCCCTGGGCATCTCGGGCCAGGTGGAAACCTCCTTCTGCGAACCCATCGGCCACCATCAGCTGAACGGGGATTACGTGGAATCCTGGCAGCCCCAGGCCATGTCCGCTCCGGCCCGGGAAAAAGCCCGGGACATCGCCCATCGCATTACCGCCGGTCTGGGCGGGCGGGGCATTTTCGGCGTGGAATTGTTCGTCAAGGGCGACCAGGTGTGGTTTTCCGAGGTCAGCCCCCGGCCCCACGACACGGGTCTGGTGACTTTGGCCACCCAGCGTCTTTCCGAATTTGAACTCCACGCCCGGGCCATTCTGGGCCTGCCCGTGGATACCGCCCTGCGCAATCCGGGGGCTTCCGCCGTGATTTACGGCGGCCTAGAAGAATCGGGCATCGCCTTTGAAGGGGTGGCGGAAGCCCTCCAGGTGCCGGGCACGGACCTGCGCCTGTTCGGCAAACCCCAGAGCTTTAAAAAGCGCCGCATGGGGGTGGCCCTGGCGGGGGGAGAATCGGTGGAGCAGGCCCGGGAACGGGCCAAGCTGGCCGCCAGCCAGGTGCGCCCGGTGAGCGGCGGCCACGACCGTTAAGCCCGCCTTGCCGCGCTCCCAGGCCCTGCCAGCCCCCCTGCCCCCAGCGGACCCCGTCGCCCTGGCGGAGTTCGCCCCCCGCCTAGTGGCCTGGCAGCGCCGGGAAGGGCGCCACGACCTGCCCTGGCAGAACACCCGGGACCCCTATCGTATCTGGCTGTCGGAAATCATGCTCCAGCAGACCCAGGTGAGTACGGTGATTCCCTACTACGCCCGTTTTCTGGACGCCTTCCCCACCCTGGCGGATCTGGCGGCGGCGCCCCTGGAACGGGTGCTGGAGCTGTGGTCCGGTCTGGGCTACTACGCCCGGGCCCGCCACCTCCACGCCTGCGCCGTGGCCGTCTGCGCCCAATACGGGGGCGATTTCCCGCCGGCCCCCGAACTTATCGCCCAGTTGCCCGGCATTGGCCGTTCCACGGCGGCGGCTATCGGTGCCTTCGCCTTCGATTGCCGGGCGGCGATTCTGGACGGCAATGTGAAGCGGGTGCTGACCCGCTGTTTCGGCATTGCCGGTTTCCCCGGCAGCCCCAAGGTGGAAAAAGGCCTTTGGGCCCTGGCGGAAGCCCTGCTGCCCGCCGCGCCGGATATGGTGGCCTACACCCAGGGCATCATGGACCTGGGGGCCGGGCTCTGCGCCCGGAGCAAACCGGCCTGCGTCCTCTGCCCCCTCCAGTCTCTCTGCGTGGCCCGCCGGGAAGGTCGTCAGGAGGAGCTGCCCGAAGGCAAGCCGGGCAAGGCGGTGCCGGAACGCCAGGTGAGCGCCTGCATTTTCCACGACGGGGAACGCATTCTCCTGGAGCGCCGCCCCCCCAGCGGCATCTGGGGCGGCCTCCTGACCCTGCCGGAAGCGGGGGCGGAAGAATCCGCCCCGGCCCAGGCCCGGCGTCTGGGGTTGGATTTGCAGGAAACGGTGCCCCTGCCGCCCCTGCGCCATACCTTTACCCATTTCCGCCTGATCCTGAGCCCCTGGCTGTGCCGGGTGGGGCCGGAGCGTAATGTTCGGGAAGGGGGCTGGGAATGGCTGCCCTGGGCTCGGGTGGGAGAGGCGGCCCTGCCCGCCCCCATCAAAAAGCTGCTTCTGGGGCTGGAAAAGGCCCAGGCCCGGCCTGCTGCTTTCCCTCCGGATTAGGGGCGGTGCAGCCTCTGCCCTGGGACCGTGGGCAGGGAAAAAAGCGTCAGATATGCCACGGACAAGTCCGGGAAGCCCGTGGGACAATGATCCCGGGGAAATTCCCCGAATCCGCCGGATTCGGCCTTCCCTTCCTCGGGAGCCTTGGTCATGTCCTCCGTCGCTTTCTTTCTGCTCTATCTCTACGTTTTCTGGGCCCTGTTCCTGGCCTGCGCGGCCCTCTACCAGGGCTGGCACCAGGCCACGCCCCTGGTCAAGGTACTGGCCGTGCCCCTGGCCCTCACCGCCTTTGTGGTGGATCTGGTCTTCAACTACACCTTCGCCGTCCTGCTCTTTCTCCAGTGGCCGCCCCAGGGCTGCTACACCCTGACCAAGCGCATCAGCTATTACAAGAACAACGAACCCAATACCTGGCGGGGTAAGGTGGGCAAATTCATCTGCCAGAATTTCCTCGATCCCTTCCAGCAGGGCGGACATTGCAGCTGAGGTTTTTTGGTGCCGTTTGACCCGGGGCAGGTGACCCTGTTGGGGACGGAAAAGGGGGAAGGTCTACCCATTTTTCCCGGGCCTCCCCGGCCTTCCCCCACCTCCCGGGAGAGCCTTGTCCCTCGCGGCTTTGGCCCCCTTCCCGGGAGCGCCGGGCAGGGGTGGAAAGGGGGGCAACTTGACAAATGTCAATAGAATCAATATAGTGCGCCCCGTTGCCCCATTCGGCAACCTTCGTAATCAAGCCGGTCCTGATTGCCTCACCCCGAGGCCTTAACTGACCAATCCCGCCACCGGGCCGGCTTGCTGGCGTTCCCGCCGCCATGTGTTGAACCCCACTGTTGCCATATCTCTCGCGACGTTTCGAGTTGTCCCTGTCGCGGGTTGGTGACCACAGGAAAGGAGAGAGCATGTCTACGACGATCTCACTCAAAGCCTCGACTGCCCGCGCCCTGAGCGTGTCCAGTCTGCTGCAGATCTGTCTTATCGCCGCCGGCCTTGCATTGCTGGCCGCCCTGATCCCCGTATGGGGAAACAACGACCCTGCTCCGGCAGAGGTCGAACCCGCCGTGGTTGAAGCATCCGCCGAAGCGGCCGATGCCACCCCGGCCACCGTTGCCGCCGCCCCCGCGGCAAAGGTAACCCGTGCCGCCGCCGACACCTCGGCGGGCGAAAGCCTGTCGCCCCGTATGCGGGGTGCCCTGGCCTACGTGGCACACCGCTACAAAGTGTCCGCCGACGCCATGCGTCCGGTGTTCCAAGCGGTGCAGACCACCAGTGCGGAATTGCATCTGGACCCCCTGCTCATCGTCGCCGTCATCGGCATTGAGTCAGGCTTCAACCCCTTGAGCCAAAGCGTCATGGGCGCCCAGGGGCTGATGCAGGTCATCCCCCGCTTCCACAAGGACAAGCTCCCCGCCGGCGCGGGCAAAGCCCCCTTGCTGGACCCGGTGACCAATGTGCGGGTGGGGGCCAAGGCCCTCAAGGAATACATCCGCCGTAACGGGGACCTGGTGGAAGGCCTGCAACAATTTGCGGGCGCTTCCGATGACGAGGACCAGGCCTACGCGGCCCGGGTCCTGGCGGAAAAGCAACGCCTGGAGTCGGCCGCCCGCCGCATCCGGCGCGGCTAAGCCGCCCCTCCGGTACCGTGGCGGTGCCGGGGAAGTAACACCGGCCCGGGAAAAGCAAGAGGTCCCGGGCGCAACATCCGGACAAAAAGCCGGGAAGGAAACTTCGGGAGTTTCCTTCCCGGCTTTTTGCGTTTTGGGGAAGAAAGAGACGTACGCTGGGGACTTAAAGTTGGGGTGTCTATACGTTTGACATGGCCATCGTTAGGGCAATAGCATCACATGCCATATGTGTGGCAACACCTGCTACCAATTTATCTGGGACCTGCTGTGGCGCAACGGACTAACTACATTTTTGTTGATTTTGAGAACGTTCAGCCCAAAGACGTTGGTTTACTAAAAGAAGGCCCTTTCAATGTAAAAATTTTTCTTGGCCCCAACCAGTCAAAAATTCCGGTGAAACTGGCTGCGGTACTGCAATCCTTGGGTGATAGAGCAGAATATGTGGTACTTGAAACGGCGGGAAGCAATGCCTTGGATTTCCACATTGCCTATTACATGGGCGTTCTGGCCTCTCAAGACCGTACCGGCTTTTTTCACGTCATATCAAAGGATACGGGTTTTGATGCTTTGCTGAAGCATCTTAAGGGGCGAGGAATTTTTGCCCAACGTTCTACCTGTATTGCTGAAATATCCTATTTCCAAAAAACGCCACAAGCTTCCGATGAAACTACCCAGGAATGCCTGGTGGAAAGGGCCGTCGCGGATTTGGTACGTCGAAAGAATTCTCGGCCCAGAACACAAAAAACCCTACTGACAACCCTTAACGCTTTATTTAAAAAAGAGCTGCCCAAGCAACGCTTGGATGCGTTGTTCGAGGTGCTTTGCTCCCGAGGAATAGTGAAGCAAGAGGGAACGAAAGTTTCCTATGCCTTGCCTGCTACAGATGCCAAGTGAGGTAGCCTCACCCTACCAACCCCCGCTGGGCCAAATACTTCTGCAATATTTCCAGGCGAGATACCGGGTCTTCCAGTTCCAGGAGTTTTTGTTTGGCCAGGGGTTGGACGGGCATGACTTCTGCCAGCCGGTAGCCGACCCAGGCGGCGTCGTCGAAGCGGTGGGGTGGGGGGCAGCGGGCTTCGCCCCGGTCGGCGATGATCTGGCGTAGCAAAGGCACCAGGGCGGCCTGGGCCGGGGGCACGGCCCGGCTGGGGGCTTCCGCCAGGGGGGCAACCCGGGCCCGCAGCAGGCCGTCCGCCTGGGCGCTGCTTTCCAGCACGTTAAAGCGCTGTCCGCCCCGTACCGTGAGCATGAGGATGCCCAGCTGGGGCATGTCCCAGCGTTCGATTTCCGCCAGGGTGCCCACCGGGTGGGGTTCGGCGGGACGGCCCACTTCCTGGCCCTGGGCGATGAGGCAAATGCCGAAGGGGCTGCCGTCCTTGAGGGCGGCGGAGGCCATGTCCAGGTAGCGGGGTTCGAAGACCTTGAGGTCCAGGGTTTCCCCGGGGAACAGCACGGTGTTCAGGGGAAAGAGGGGAATATCCAGAATTTCCGGGGCCGCGGCTTGGCGGCGGAAGAAGTCGCGCCAGCCCATCCTAGGCCTCCTGGGCGCCCCCCCAGGGAGCCTGGAGGGATTGGGGAATGTGGAGCTGGTCCAGAATGCGGGCGACGACAAAATCCACCAGATCATCCACGCTCTGGGGATGGGTGTAGAAGCCCGGATTGGGGGGCAGGATCAGGGCGCCGGCCCGGGCCAGGCGCAGCATGTTTTCCAGGTGGATGACGGAAAAGGGGGTTTCCCGGGGCACCAGGATGAGGGGGCGGCGCTCCTTGAGCATCACATCCGCCGCCCGTTCAATGAGGTTGTCCGCCAGGCCTTGGGCCACCGCCGCCAGGGTGCCCATGGAGCAGGGGCAGATGACCATGGCGTCCGGGGCGCCGGAGCCGGAGGCCATGGGGGCGAACCACTCTTCCCGGCCATAGACCTCCAGGGTGCCGGGTAGCTCCCGGTAGGCGGCCCGGAAGTGGTCCGCCAGTTCCTTGGGGGCGGCGGGCAGATCCAGGTCCATTTCCTGTTTGGCCACCACCCGGGCGGCCTGGGAATAGAGGAGCTGGACCCGGCGTCCGGCGGCCAGCAGACATTCCAGCAGGCGAATGCCGTAGGGCAGGCCGGAGGCGCCGGTGAAGGCGAGGCAGACGGTGGTGGGAGCGGGGGCCATGGGGGTCTCGAAAAGGGTCAGGGGCGCAGGGGCTGGCTGGCCGGGGCCGGGGAGGCCTCAGTTAGGCCCGCCAGGGGGGCGTCTTCCGCCAGCAGCCGGGCGGCGATGAGGCCGTTGATGGTGCCGAAAAAGAGGGCGGCCAGGGCGAAGACCGGGGCCAGGAGAAAAATACCGTTATGGGGAATGAGCCAGAGCCGGGCCAGGAGGATTTGGCCGCTGATATGGGCGAAGGCGGCCAGGATGGACAGGCTCACCGGGCCGAACCAGCGCCGAGGCAGGGCCCGGGCCAGGCCCAGGGCGCCCAGGCTGAAGAGGGCGCCCACGGCGGACAGGAAAAAGCCGGGGGCGAGAAACTGGCCCAGGAGCAGGCTGCCCGCCAGCACCCGCAGGCCGGTTACCCAGGCCGTGGCGCGCCAGCCGTGGCGTTGCAGCACCAGGAGGGTAACGATATTGGCCAGCCCGGGCTTGATCCCGGGCAGGGGGGTGGGAATGGCCGCATCCACCAGGGACAGGAAAATGGCCGCCGTGGCCAGCCGGGCAATGCGCCGGTCCTCCGGGGTAACGGGTAGGACCAGGGTGGTGGCGGCCGGGGCCGCGGTAGCAGGGGCGGCGGTCAGGAGGGCGGAGCTGGCGCCGTTCCGGGCAGTGGCTTCAGGCCCGGCAAGGGGGGCGGCTGGGGACAGGTCGGCGGTTGAGTCCGGGGCGGGCGCCGGGTCCCCGGCCAGGGTGCCCGGCATGGCCGTCCCTTCCCGGCGGGGCAGGGGAGACTCAGTAATTGAGGGAGTCATAGGCCTCGTCCCGTCCGGCGATTTGCAGACTGATATGGTTGGGGGCGCAGATGGCGATTTCCCCCGGGCGGGCCAGCCAGCCCTGGCGCACGCAGTACTGGCGCGGCCCCGGGTCCGCCGCCACCCGGGCCCGGCCCGGTTCCACGGCGATGCGGGTGAGGCCGATGGGGCCGGTGACTTCCAACTGGTGGGAGCGGGAAAGGTCCAGCTGGGCCACCACCTGGCCGTCTTTCCGCACCACCGCCCGCTCCGCCACCCCGCCGCGCCAGGCCAGGGGCACCAGGGCGCCGCAGCAGGCGGCCCCCAGGAGCAGGGTGAGCCAGTCCCCCGGGCGCATCAGGCCCAGCCAGCGGCGGGCTGGCCAGGGGGCGGTGCGGGGTTCAGCCATGGGCCGATCCGGCCAGTTCCCGGTGCCGGCGCAGGACCCGCAGATCGCTGGTCTGATCCTTGAACTGGCTGGCCAGCCATTCCACCAGATAGACGGAGCGGTGCTGGCCGCCGGTGCAGCCGATGGCCACAGTGAGATAGGAGCGGGAATCCCGGATGTAGGCGGGCAGCCAGCGGGAGACAAAGCGGAAAATGTCCTGGCGCATTTCCAGCACTTCTTCCTGGGCTTCCAGATAATCCGCCACGGGCTGGTCCTGGCCGGTGAGGGGGCGCAGTTCCAGGTCGTAATAGGGGTTGGGCAGGCAGCGCACGTCGAAGACCAGATCCGCGTCCAGGGGAATGCCGTGTTTGAAGCCAAAGGATTGGAAAAACAGGGTCAGGCCCTGGCCCGGCTCCAGGGTGACGAACTGGTGCACCCAGGCCCGCAGGGTGGCGGCCTTGAGATCGCTGGTGTCGATGCGGTGGCCGAGACCGGCCACGGTGGCCAGGAGTTGCCGCTCTTCCCGGATGGCTTCCACCAGGGTGCGGCCTTCCCGGGCCAGGGGATGGCGCCGCCGGGTTTCGGAAAAGCGCCGCAGCAGGGTGTCGTCCTTGGCATCCAGGAAGAGAAAGCTCACCGTGGTATGGGCGCTTTTCAGGCGTTCCAGGAGCTGGGGCAGTTCCCGGATGCCTTCCCCGCTGCGCACATCCATGGCCACCCCCACCCGGCGGTAACCCTTGCGCCGTAGTTCTTCCACCAGATCAATGAGCAGGGCGGAGGGGAGATTGTCCACACAATAGTAGCCCGCGTCCTCCAGGACGTTGATGGCGATGGACTTGCCCGAGCCGGAAAGGCCGGAAATAAGGACGAGATGCATGGGACGAGGATAACCAGGGCAGCTTCCAGGATCAAGCCGGGCTGGCTAAACTGTCAGACCGAACCGGCGCCGGAGGCGCTGCCTACCCCCGGGCGCCGGTGCCCCTTGGAGTGTGTTTTTCCATGCAAGTTCTCGATCTGCCTTACCTCGCCGAACTCACGGCCCTGCGCCGGGATTTGCACGCCCATCCGGAAACGGCCTTCCACGAAACCCGCACCGCCCAGGTGGTGGCCAAGGAATTGGCCGCCTATGGCCTGGAAGTCCATCAGGGACTGGCCAAGACCGGGGTGGTGGGGGTGCTGCGTCGGGGCAGCGCCGACCGGGCCATTGCCCTGCGGGCGGACATGGATGCCCTGCCCCTGGCGGAGCACAACGATTTTCCCCACCGCTCCCGCCACGAGGGGCGCATGCATGCCTGCGGCCACGACGGCCACACCGCCATGCTCCTGGGGGCGGCTCGCTGGCTGGCGGAGCGGGGGCGCTTCGACGGCACCCTGGTGTTTGTCTTTCAGCCCGCGGAGGAGGAGGACAACGGGGCGGCGGTGATGATCCAGGACGGCCTTTTCGAGCGCTTTCCCGTGAGCCGGGTGTTCGGCCTGCACAACTGGCCCGGCCTTCCCCTGGGCCATATGGCGGTGCATGACGGCCCGGTGATGGCCGGCACCTGCGTGTTTCGCATTACGGTGGAGGGCCACGGCGCCCACGCCGCCATGCCCCAGGAAGGGCGGGACCCGGTGGTGGCGGCCAGCCAGCTGGTGCTGGCCCTGCAAACCATCGTCAGCCGCAATCTGGACCCCCTGGAAGCGGGGGTGGTGTCCGTCACCCAGATCCACGGCGGCACCACCAGCAACATCATTCCCGACCGGGTGGTGCTGGAAGGCACCCTGCGCAGCTTTAAACCCGAGGTCCAGGCCCGCCTGGAAGAAGGGCTGGAGCGCCTCTGCAACGGGGTGGCGGCCAGCTACGGGGTCCAGGTCCGGGTCAGCTACGACGAGCGCATTCCGGCCACCGTCAATGCCCCGGCGGAAACCGCCCTGTGCCGCCGGGTGGCCCGGGCCCTGTGCGGCGCCGGGGCGGTGGCGGAACGTCCCGCTCCATCCCTGGCGGCGGAGGATTTCGCCTTTATGCTCCAGGCCAAGCCGGGTTGCTACGTGTGGCTGGGCAACGGTCCAGGGGAAGGGGGCTGCACCCTGCACAACCCCCGTTATGACTTCAACGACCAGTCCCTGGCCCTGGGGGTGAGCTACTGGGTGGCTCTGGCGGAGGCTGCCCTGGAGCCCCAGGCCTGACGGGCCTTTCAGGGGCTACCCGGCGCTCCGGCCCCCTGGCTGGGCCTTAGATGCCCGCTCCCTGGTCGTTGTAGATGTAGTCCCGGGTCCAGGGCATGGTTTCCGACCCCAGGCTGTTGGCCTTGGTGGCCACGATCTGGTGCAGGGCCACCCAGCCGTGGGAAAAGCCGTAGGCGCAGCCCGCTAGATAAATGCGCCAGATGCGGTAGCGCCGGTCCCCCA
The DNA here is from genome assembly GCA_041907765.1 of Rhodocyclaceae bacterium. Taxonomy (GTDB): domain Bacteria; phylum Pseudomonadota; class Gammaproteobacteria; order Burkholderiales; family Rhodocyclaceae; genus Azospira. The sequence goes on from JAYRGQ010000002.1 coordinate 201,927, forward strand.
CCATGGCCCGCAGGGTTTCCCCCGCTGTTTCGAAGCGGTAGGACCAATGTTCCAGGGTGCGGGCGTAGTGGCGGCGCAGGTTTTCCACGTCCGTGGCTTCCAGCCCGGCAGCCGCCATTTCCCGCAGGGTCAGGCCGATGTGGGGCAATTCCCCGTGGGGAAACACATAGCGTTCGATAAAGCTGCCGCCCCCCCAGGGCACTTCCCCCGAATCCGGGTCCGTGGAGGTAATGCCGTGGTTGAGCACCACCCCGTCGTCTTCCAGCAGTTCGTGGATGCGGGCGAAATAGGCCCGCAGGTTTTTCAGACCCACGTGCTCGAACATGCCCACGCTGGTAATGCGGTCGAAGCGGCCCGTCACGTCCCGGTAATCCTGGAGCCGCACCTCACACCGGTCTTCCAGGCCGGCGGCGGCGATGCGGGCCCGGGCCAGGTCGTACTGCTGCTGGGAGAGGGTGATGCCCACGCAGCGGGCGCCCCAGTGCTGGGCGGCGCGCAGAATCAGGGCGCCCCAGCCGCAGCCGATGTCCAGCAGGCGCTGCCCGGGCTGGAGGCGGATTTTGCGCAGAATCAGGTCGATTTTCTGGATTTGGGCCGTTTCCAGGCTGTCCTCCGGATGCTGGAAGTAGCCGCAGGAATAGACCATGTTGTCATCCAGCCACTGCTTGTAGAAATCGTTGGACACGTCGTAGTGGTAGGCGATGGCCTCCGCATCCATTTTCCGGTTGTGGCGCACCATGCGGCGAATGGGGCCGAAACGGCCTTCCGGCTTAATTTCCCCATCCGCCATGGCGGCGGCCACGGCAATGATGTCCCGGGCCGAGCCCGCCACCTGGATATCCCCTTCCACGTAGGCGGTGCCCAGATTATCCAGGCTGGGGGTGAGCAGGTAACGCAGGCCCGACATGGCGGGCAGGGTGAGGGTAACCCGGGGATCGTCCCCCAGATCGAAGCTGGTGCCATTCCACAGCACCAGCCGCAGGGGCAGATTGCGGGCGCGCAGGCGGGCTACCAGCGCGTCCAATTGCTTACGCCAGAACATGACAAACCTTTCGGAAAAAGCGACCCGAACCGGGCGGGCGGCTGGGGGAGCGAGGGTCCCTGGCTGGCCGGGTCGGCTATCTGGCACGTTTTGCGCTTAGCATGGCGAGCCAAAAATCAAAAGACCCGTTAATTATGCACTTTTTCATAGTTATGCGTATCAGTGCTTAAGCATGTACTGAAAGGCCTGGCTGGGACGGGGGCTCCAGGGGTGGGCTCAGACTTGATGGCGTGGAGGAAAAAGGCAGGAAAAACGGGGCTTGGGGAGGCGGGGGCGGAGGAAAAGCAGGGGGCGTGAGGCGGGGAGGGGGAGCGGTGGGGCCGGATCGGCTGGGGATGGGGGCAGCGGGGGGCGGGGGCTTGGGGAAGGGAAAGAGGGGGGCGGCGGGATCTCCGGGGGCCTGGGCTTTTCCCTTCGGAAGGGGCCGTGGGGTAATGGCCCTGCTCCTCGGGATAGCCTTTGGCCGTCCCCGGGGGCGATGCCGGTGGGAATGGCCCGGCGTTTCGCGGCATTTTTTTAGAGACGGGCGCCAGAGATCACCAGCGCCACGGCCCTCGACCAGGCCCTATTCCAGGGTTTCCCCCGGTTTCCCCCACCACCCCAGACCCAGGCTGGCCGGGGTGGCGTCAGCGCTGGGTGGGGAAAGGGGGGCCATGGGCCTCCGGGCCTGGTGGCCCGGGCCCGGGCCGAGGAGGCTAATCCGCCCCCGTCCCGCCGTTTCCGGGAGCGGTGGGGACTTCCTCCGGGGACGGCATCGCCGGGGGCAGGCCGGCGATTTGTTCCGCGGTGCGGCCGCAGCCCAGGCAGGTGCCGCTCTCCGGGTCCATGGTGCAGACCCCGATGCACAGGTCTTCTTCCGGGAATTCCCAGGTCTCATCCATGGGGCTGGCTCCTAAGGGCGTTAGGCCTCGCCCCGCAGGGCGGCCCCTTCCGGGTCCCACTGCTGGCGCCGGGCTTGGCTCTGTTCCAGGATGTCCTGGCGGCGGGCGTTGTCCGCCTCCCGCCAGGCGTAGATTTCTTCCAGGCTGCGAAAACAGCCTTCGCAATAACCGTGTGCCTCATTCATCCGGCAAACCCGGATACAGGGGGAGGCGACCCGTTCTTCTTCCATGGCGTCCATAAAGGCTTTCCGCAGGGTTGGGGGAATACGGGGAGGCGCCCCGTACCCGGTGCATAGACCCGGCCCGGGCGCCGGTGTTCCCCGGAGGGGGAGAAAAAGCGGTGGCGGGGGCCCAGGCTGTGCCCGGACGGCGGATGGGGAGCCCATCCCAGGAGAGGCAGGGAGGATGGGGCGGTCCGGGGAGGTTGCCAGGCAGCGGCGCAGGGAGGGGGTGTTGGGGGGCAGAACTGGTTGAAGGCCGGTGTTAAGTGCTAGGGGACGGAGAGGTGGCAAAGGTCGTGGATCAGCCGCACGGTCGTGCGGTGACGCGGTGACGCAGCGGCGGCGAGGCTAGCGGCGCAAACAGTTAGCCAAAACGATCCGGGGTAAACCGCCGTTCTAGACCTCAGGCCGGTTCGTCCAGAGTCTGGGCCCAGGCGGGTTTGCGCTTTTCCAGAAAGGCGGCGATGCCCTCCTGGCCTTCGCTGGAGAGGCGCACCTGGGTGGCCCGGGCGGCGGATTCCAGGACCAGATCCCCGTCCAGGGGATGGCCGTCCAGGGCGGCGAGCATTTCCTTGCAGGCCCCCAGGGCGGCGGGGCCGTTGCGCAGGAGCTTTTCCACGATTTCCCCCACCGCGTCGTCCAGGGCTTCCTCGTCCGGCACCAGCTCGTGGACCAGGCCCAGGCGATAGGCTTCGGCGGCGGAAAAACGTTCTCCGGTGAGCAGGTAACGGCGGGCGTGGCGGGGGCCCACGGCGGCTTGGAAATAGGGGGCGGCCAGGGCGGGCAGCAGGCCCAGCTTGACGTCGGTGAGGGCAAAAAGGGCGTCGTAGGTGGCCAGGGCAATGTCGCAGGCGGCCACCAGACCCACCCCGCCCCCATAGGCCGGGCCTTGGACCCGGGCGATGACGGGCTTGGTCAGGGTATTCAGGGTTTGCAGCATATCCCCCAGATTGCGGGCTTCCTGGAGATTCTGGCTGGGGGTGAAGCGGGCGGCCCGTTGCTGCCATTGGAGGTCCGTGCCGGCGCAAAAGCTTTTGCCTGTGGCGGACAGGACCACCACCCGCACCTGGGGATCGGCTTCCAGCTGGCGCAGGCCTTCGGTGATTTCCCCGATCAGGTGTTCGTCCAGGGCATTGTGCCGGTCCGGCTTATTGAGGGTGAGCAGGCCCAGGGGACCGTCGGTCTCCACCAGAATGGCTTGAAATTCCATGGCATTCTCCCTGTGATTCCGCCCACCGGCCCGAATGGCGGCGGGGCCCGGCAGCGGGCCGATGAGCATCATGCCACCGGCCTGGAGCGGGCGCCAGAGCCCCGCCCTCCCTGACGCTTCAGGAGCGGCGCGGGACGGGGCTCAGAGCTGGGGCGTGTCCTTGATCCACTTGGTCACCGGTTCGGCCTGATAACGGCCCATGGCTGCCAGCAGGGCTTCCGGTGCCTGGGCCGTGAGCACCAGCTGCCGGTTCTCCTGGCGCAGGAAACCTTCTGCCACCGCATGGTCGAAGAGCCCCAGCAGGGCGTCGTAATAGCCTTCCACGTTGAGCAGGCCGCAGGGCTTGGTGTGGAAGCCCAACTGGCCCCAGGTAATGATTTCGCAGAATTCCTCAAAGGTGCCGAAGCCCCCGGGCAGTGCGATGAAGCCATCCGCCAGTTCCGCCATGCGGGCCTTGCGGGTGTGCATGGAATCCACCACTTCCAGCCGGGTGAGCTGGCGGTGTTCCAGGGGCCGCCCCGCCACTTCCTTGCCCATCAGGGCCTGGGGAATGACGCCGATGACCTGGCCCTCCGCCGCCAGACAGGCGTCGGCCACCGTGCCCATGAGGCCCACGTTGCCGCCCCCATACACCAGCTCCAGACCCTGCTCCGCCAGGCTGCGACCCAGGGCCTGGGCGGCGCTACGATAGACGGGGCGGGTGCCGGAACTGGACCCGCAAAAGACGCAAATTCGTTTCATGATGCTTGGCTCTGTGATTGGAAAAGAGGCCGGACCCGGTACGCCGGTCCGGCAGGGAAGGCCATGATAAGCCAGGAATGTGGCGTTTATCCTGCGGGGCCTTGCCTTGGGGGATGTGGGGCCGGTTTGGCCGCCGTGCCGGGCCAGGGAACGCTGCCGCCGTCCCTGGGGGTGTGAACCGCTTTAGCCCTGGGGACGCCGGCTGCCCCGGGCACCCCGGTTGGTGAGGATCACCCCGCCCAGCACCAGGGCACCGCCGATTAGCACGGGGGCAGAGAGCCGTTCTCCCAGCAGCCAGTCCCCCTGGAGCACGGCGAAAATGGGCACCAGATTGATGAAGGCGGCGGCCCGGGTGGCTCCCAGGCCCCGAATGCCTTCCGCGTACCAGGTGAAGCTCAGGGCGGTACCGAACAGGCCGAGAAAGAGTACGCAGAGCCAGGCCCGCAGGCTTAAGTCCGGGGGCACCAGGGTGAGGCCCAGGGCCAGGGCGGCGGCTCCCAGGAGCAGGCCTCCCAGGGTGCAGGCGTAAAAGGTGGCGGCTAGGGGGGAGAGGGTGTGGGTGGCCCGGCGGCCGATGAAGGTGAACAGGGTCCAGAACAGGACGCAGCCCAGGATCAGCCATTCCCCCAGGCCGATGGCGCCATGGAGCAGGGCCAGGGGATGGCCGTTGCCGATCACCAGGAGGCAGCCTCCCAGGGCGGTGAGGATGCCCAGGCCCTTGATCCGGTTCATGGTTTCCCCGCCGCCCAGCCAGGCCACCAGGGCCACGGCGGCCGGATTGAGGGCTACCACCAGGGCGCCCTTGCCGGCGCTGATGTGGCGCAGGCCGTAGAGAAAGCAGAGGTTGTAGGCGAAGATGCCGGTGAAGCCGAGCCAGAAGACCGTGGCCCATTCCCGCCGGGAGAGGGCCCGGGGAGCGAAGGCGCTCCGGCCTTCAGTCAGGCCCAGCTGAAGCCCCAGGGCCAGGGCGGCAATAAAAAACCGCCAGAAGGCGGCGGTCAGGGGCGGGGTGTCCTGGACCACCAGACGTCCGGCGATCCAGGTACCTCCCCAGAGCACCATGGTCAGCAGCAGGCGGAGGTAAAGCCCCCCGTGGCCGCCAACCCGGTGCCAGGGGAACAACTTAGAGCATTTCCACAGCGACAGCCACGGCTTCGCCGCCGCCGATGCACAGGGAGGCGATGCCCTTCTTCTTGCCGTATTGCTTCAGGGCGCCCAGCAGGGTGACCAGAATCCGGCAGCCGGAAGCACCGATGGGGTGGCCCAGGGCGCAGGCGCCGCCGTGCACATTGACCTTGGCCGGATCCAGCTTCAGGTCATGGATGGCGGCCATGGTGACCACGGCGAAGGCTTCGTTGATTTCCCACAGATCCACGTCGGCGGTGGTCCAACCCACCTTCTTCAGGACCTTTTCCATGGCGCCCACGGGGGCGGTGGTGAACCAGGCCGGTTCATGGGAATTGGTGCTGTGACCCAGGATTTTGGCGATGGGGGTAAGGCCCAGTTCCTTGGCCTTGGATTCCCGCATTACCACCACGGCGGCAGCGCCGTCGGAAATGGAGGAGGAGTTGGCGGCGGTGACCGTGCCGTCCTTCTTGAAGGCGGGCTTCAGACCGGGGATTTTTTCCACCAGGGCCTTGGGCGGCTGTTCGTCGTTTTCCACAATCCGGTCGCCCTTGCGGCTGCTCACCGTGACCGGGGCGATTTCCCACTTGAAGTTGCCGCCGGCGATGGCCTTTTGGGCCCGGGTGGTGGAGGTGATGGCGAATTCGTCCTGGGCCTGACGGGTGAAGCCGTACTTGGTGGCCGTGTCTTCGGCGAAGGTGCCCATCAGCCGGCCCTTGTCGTAGGCGTCTTCCAGACCGTCGAAGAACATGTGGTCGAGAATCTGGCCGTGGCCCAGCCGGTAGCCGCCCCGGGCTTTAGGCAGCAGGTAGGGGGCGTTGGTCATGGATTCCTGACCGCCGGCCACGGCGATGTCGAAGGAACCGGCGAGAATGTTGTCATGGGCCAGCATCACCGCCTTCAGGGCGGAACCGCAGACCTTCTGAATGGTGGTGGCGCCGGTGGACAGGGGCAGACCGGCGCCGATGGTGGCTTGCCGGGCGGGGGCCTGACCGACCCCGGCCACCAGCACATTGCCGAACAGCACTTCATCCACCTGTTCGGGCTTGATGCCGGCTCGTTCCACGGCCGCCTTGATGGCCACGCTGCCCAGCTGGGGGGCGGTCAGGGAGGCGAAATCACCCTGGAAACCACCCAAGGGAGTCCGGGCGGCGGAAACGATAACGATCGGGTCGGTCATAGTCACTCCTTGTCTTGATGTCGGTGTGCCCGCCGCGAGCCAGGTCCGGCGGGAGATTGGGAACGCAGGCATTGCCTGGTCGCCCGAGAGGATACGCTACAAACTGTGACAAGCAATAACATTCCGCGCCCCGTTTGTTGAGCGGATTTGTCACCCGTGCAGCGTACGCTCCAGTATGGCCCGGGAAAGGCCGCGGGAAAAGGGGCGGCGCTGAAATGGGGGGTGAAAAAAAATGCAATTTTTACGGCTCCCCCTGGTCCCAGGATTTATGCTGGGGGATTGTCATGTTGCCGTAAGCTCCGCCCGGTTCAATGATCCCTGGCGGCCTCCGCCGCTGCCCCGGGCTTGCCCGTAAAAACCGTTCCCCATCCATTCATGACCGCTGCCGCCCTCCACTATCCTTTCTCCACCCCTCCCGCCCCCGGCGACCTCTGTCCCGTGGCCCCCGGGGTTTTCTGGCTGCGGCTGCCCCTGCCCTTTGCCCTGGATCACATCAATCTCTGGCTGCTGCGGGACGGCGCGGGCTGGACCCTGGTGGATACGGGCTTGGGCTCCGCCACCACCCAGGCCCAGTGGGAAGGGATATTGGCCCGGCTGGACGGGCCGGTGACCCGCATTGTGGTGACCCATTTCCATCCGGACCATCTGGGCCAGGCGGCCTGGCTGGCGGAACGCTGCGGTGCGGCGGTGTGGATGACCGCTGGGGAATTCCTCACCGCCCATGCGGTGTGGCAGGAGGTGGGGGGCCACGGTCCCGCCGCCATGGTGGCCCAGTTTCGGGACCACGGCCTGGATGCGGCGCGTCAGTCGGTCCAGTTGCAGCGGGGCAACGTTTTCCGCAAGGGGGTGCCCCACCTGCCCGGCACCTACCGGCGCCTGGTGGATGGGGAGCGTCTGGACATCGACGGCCAGCCCTGGCGGGTGCTGGTGGGCCACGGCCATTCCCCGGAACATGGGGCGCTTTACGCTGCCGATGCCAACGTGCTAATTTCAGGGGACATGCTGCTGCCCCGCATTTCCACCAATGTGAGCGTCTTTGCCGCCACCCCGGAGGACAATGCCCTGGGCCGGTTTCTCGCCTCCCTGGACAAGCTGGAGGCGGCGGTGGGGGAAGACACCCTGGTCCTGCCGTCCCACGGCCGCCCCTTTATCGGGGTGGGCCCCCGGGTGGCGGCCCTCCACGAACATCACCGGGAACGGCTGGCCGAGCTGGAAGCCGCCTGTGATACGCCCCAGAGCGCGGCGGACCTGCTGCCCGTGCTTTTTCCCCGGGAGTTGGACGCCCACCAGCTGATGTTCGCCATGGGGGAAGCCATCGCCCATCTGAATTATCTGGATCAGGCCGGACGGCTGGTCCGTACCCGGGGTACGGACGGGGTCTTTCGGTATTGCCGCAGCACCAATTAATCTCGTTAAAAGAGGAAGGGGACAAAGATGCCGCAAACCGCTCCACAGGAAACCCAGGAAAGCGCGCCCAATCCGGCCGATGTGGCCAAGTCCTATGCGGAGGTGGCCCAGCGGGCCGCCCGCCTGCTCACCCAGTTCATGGAAAAGCAGGCCGCCGAAAAGGAACTGGGGGCCCCCGCCGATGAACTGGGCATCGCCCAGGCCTTCATGGACCTGTCCGCCCGTCTCCTGGCCAATCCCTACAAGCTGGCCCAGGCCCAGATGAACATGATGTGGGACTATTTCTCCCTCTGGCAGGGCTCCATGCTGAAAATGATGGGGGTGCCCATCCAGCCCGTGGCGGCGCCCAAGAAGGGGGACAACCGGTTCCGGGACGAGGATTGGGAACAGCATTTCCTCTTCGATTACATCAAGCAGTCCTACCTCATCGCCGCCCGCCATATCCACGACACGGTGTGCTGCGTGGACGGCCTGGACGACGTGACCCAGCGCAAGGTCAATTTCTATACCCGCCAGTACATCGACGCCCTGTCCCCCACCAATTTCGCCATGACCAATCCGGAAGTGTTCCGGGAAACGGTGAAAAGCCACGGCCAGAACCTGGTCAAGGGCCTCAACAACCTGCTCAGTGACCTGGAAGCGGGGGAAGGCCAGCTGCGCATCCGCATGACCGACACCAGTGCCTTCGAGCTGGGCAAAAATGTGGCGGTGACTCCGGGCAAGGTGGTGTTCCAGAACGAGCTGTTCCAGCTGGTCCAGTACGATCCCACCACCCCGGAACAGCACAAGCGGCCCCTGCTCATCGTGCCCCCCTGGATCAACAAGTTCTACATCCTGGACCTGCGGGAAAAGAATTCCCTGGTGAAATGGGCCACGGACCAGGGCCACACCACCTTCATCATGTCCTGGGTCAATCCGGACGAGCATCTGGCCAACAAGAGCTTCGAGGATTACGTCCTGGAAGGCACCCTGGCGGCCATGGGGGCGGTGGAGCAGGCTACCGGGGAAAAGAGCCTGGATGTGGTGGGCTACTGCATTGGCGGCACCCTGTTGGCCACCACCCTGGCCTACATGGCGGCCAAGCGGGACAAGCGGGTGGCCACCGCCACCTTCTTCACCACCCTGATCGACTTCTCCATTCCCGGGGAGCTGGGGGTCTTCATTGACGAGCCCCAGGTCACCAGCCTGGAGCACAAAATGGCGGCCCGGGGCTACCTGGATGGCAGCGATATGGCCATGACCTTCAATCTGCTCAAGGCCAATGACCTGATCTGGTCCTTTGTGGTGAATAACTACCTGCTGGGCAAGGACCCCTTCCCCTTCGATCTGCTCTTCTGGAACAGCGATTCCACCCGTATGCCCTACGCCATGCACAGCTTCTACCTGCGCAATATGTACATGGCCAACAAGCTGAAGGACCCGGGGGGCATCACCATCGCCGGGGTGCCCATCGACATCAGCAAAATCAAGGTGCCCGCCTACTTCATTTCCACCATCGAAGACCACATTGCCCCCTGGAAGAGCACCTACCTGGGGGCCCGGCGCTTCTCCGGGCCGGTGCGCTTCGTCCTGGGCGGCTCCGGCCACATTGCGGGCATCGTCAATCCCCCGGTGGCCAATAAATACTTCTACTGGACCCACGCCGGGGAGCATTTGCCCGAAACCTCGGAGGATTTCCTCGCCGGGGCGGAGCAGCATCCCGGCTCCTGGTGGACCGACTGGAACCAATGGCTGGTGGCCCAGGGGGACGGCAAAATGGTGCCCGCCCGCAAGCCCGGGGATGGCCAGTTGAAGGCCCTGGAAGACGCCCCCGGTTCCTACGTGAAGTTCCGTCTCGATACCCAACCGGCGGCCGCCCCCGCCGCACCGGCCAAGGCGGGCAAACGCCCGGCCAAAACGGCCTGAGCCCGGTCCGGGCCGCCCCGTGGAGGGGCGCCCGGCTTCCCTTTTCCCGGGGCGCTGCGGCGCCCCGCCTTGTTTCCCCCGCCCGGGGGACCGACAATAGGCCGATGGGCCCGTCCCCGGACGGGCCCTTTGTCCTTTCCTGTTTTTTCCCCTTTGCCCGGCTTTCCCGGCCTTGCCGGTGAAAACCCCTTGTTTGGGAGTACGCCATGGCATTTCTCCTCACTTCCCTGGCCTTTGCCCAGCTGGCGGCCCTGCCGCCCCGCTACACCTGCGAAGGCGCCAATCTTGCCCCGCCCCTGAGCTGGAGCGGGGTGCCCTCCGGGACCCGTAGTCTGGCCCTGGTGGTGGATGATCCGGATGCGCCGGACCCGGCCGCCCCCAAGACCACCTGGGTCCATTGGCTGGTCTATAACCTGCCCGCCACGGCGCAGGGCCTGCCGGAAGGGGGCAAGCCCCTGCCCGCCGGGGCCCGGGAAGGCAATAACGACTGGCAGAAGCCGGGCTACGGCGGCCCCTGTCCCCCCGTCGGTCGGCACCGCTATTTCTTCAAGCTCTATGCCCTGGATGTGCGCCTGCCGGACCTGGGGCCGGTGACTAAAGGGGGCCTGGAAAAGGCCATGAGCGGCCATGTGCTGGGCCGGGCCGAACTGGTGGGCACCTACCAGAAGGGGAGCCGCTAACGCCATGACCGTTTTTACGCCCGTATTGCCCGATTACCAGGGCGGTAGCCTGGTCAATCTCATGGCCTCCGTGGGGGGCGCCTGCGGCCTCAAGCCCGGGGCAACCCTGCCCTACGCCCCCCTGTCCGGCCTGCCCGCCTCTGCCCTGTCCCGCTGCCGCAATTTGGTGCTCCTGGTGGTGGATGGCCTGGGCTATACCTATCTGGTGGAACACAGCCGGGGGCCCCTGGGGCGCCACCTGCGCAGCCACCTCACCTCCGTCTTTCCCTCCACCACCGCCAGCGCCGTCACCACCCTGATGACCGGCCTGCCCCCGGCGGGCCACGGCTTGACCGGCTGGCACATGTGGCTGGAAGAACTCCAGGCGGTGACCGCCATCCTGCCCCTGGTGCCCCGTAGCGGCGGCCGCTTTCCCGGGGACCCCCAGGCCCTGCCCGGACGCCTGTTCGACCATCCCTCCTTTGTGTCCCGCCTGGAACGCACGGCCTACGGCCTTTCCCCTGCCGCCATTGCCCCCAGCCCCTTCAATCGCCACCATCTGGCCGGGGGCGTCCAGGTGCCTTACCAGGACCTGGAGGACATGCTGGCCCGGGTGGTGATCCTGGCGGCGGACCCGGGGCCCAAATACATCTACGCCTACTGGCCCGATCTGGACGCCACGGCCCACCGCCACGGGGTGGCCAGCCCGGAAACCCTGGCCTGCTTCCAGGCCTTTGAGACCGCCTTCGCCGCCTGGCTCAAGGTGCTGGAGGGCAGCGATACCCTGGTGCTGGTGACCGCCGACCATGGCTTTGTGGATTGCCCGCCGGAGCGCACCCTGCGCCTGGAAGACCATCCGGATCTGGCCCATTGCCTGGCCCGGCCCCTGTGCGGCGAGCGCCGGCTGCCCTACTGCTACCTCAAGCCGGAGGCGGAGGAGCGTTTCTGCGCCTACGTGAACGGCCCCTTCGCCCCTTACGCCCAGGCCGTGTCCCGGGAAAAGCTCCTGGCGGAAGGCTGGTACGGCCCGGGCCCCGTATCCCCCCGGCTGGCCTCCCGGGTGGGGGATTACGTGCTGCTCATGAAGGACAACTGGACCCTGGTGGACCGGGTGCCCGGGGAAACCCCCTATACCCTGGTGGGAGTCCATGGGGGGGTGAGTCCGGCGGAAATGCTGGTGCCCCTGGTGGTGGCCCGGGCGTGAAACTGCCGCCCCCGCTCCACTCTTGGCAATTAAGCCCGGGGGCGGCCCGGGCCCTGCAAGGGGAATTGGCGGCCCGGGTGGTTCGGGAAGATCGTCCCGTGGCTTCCGCCCGGGGGCCCGCAGCATCCGTGGCCCCGCCGCCCTCCGGCCCCATGGCCCGGTTGCCGTCCCCCTGGGACCGGGCCGGGGTGCGCCGGGTGGCGGGCATTGACGTGGGCTTTGAGGACCAGGGCCGGATCACCCGGGCGGCGGTGGCGGTGCTGGATTTTCCCTCCCTCGCCCTGGTGGAGCAGAGCGTGGCCCGCCTGCCCACGGCTTTTCCCTATGTGCCCGGCCTCCTTTCCTTCCGGGAAGCCCCGGCGGTCTTGGCCGCCCTGGGCCAACTGGAAAGCGGGCCGGATCTTTTGCTGTACGACGGTCAGGGCCTGGCCCATCCCCGCCGCCTGGGCATCGCCAGCCATCTGGGCCTGTGGCTGGACCTGCCCAGCATCGGGGTGGCGAAAAGCCGTCTGGTGGGGCATCACGGGGAAGTGCCCGCCCCCCGGGGCGCCTGGACGCCCCTGGAAGACCGGGGGGAGGTGATCGGCGCCGTGCTGCGTAGCCGGGCCGGGGTGGCGCCCCTCTATGTTTCCCCGGGCCACCGGGTCAGCCTGGAGGGGGCGGTGGCCTGGGTGATGGCCTGCCTTACCCGTTACCGTCTGCCGGAAACCACCCGCTGGGCCCATCGCCTGGCCTCCGGGTAGGGGGCGGTCAGGACCTAGGGCAGAAACCGTTCCAGCAGGGCGTTGAGGAAGTGGCGGCCCTGTTCCGTGGGGGCCACCCGGTCCGGGGCCAGGGTCACCAGGCCGTCGGCGGCGGCCCGCTCCAGGTCCCGGGATACGGTGAGCCAGGGCAGGCCGGTGCGGGCCGGGAAAAGGGCCGGGTCGAAGCCCTGGTTGAGGCGCAGGGCGTTCATGAGAAATTCAAAGGGCAGGTCGGTTGGGGGCACCGGGTGGTGCTCCTGGACCGGGGCGCCCCCCGGTGCCTTTTCCAGGTATTCCCGGGGATGTTTCCAGCGCATGGCCCGCTCCACCTGGTGGCGGCCGGAGGCGGGATCAAAGGCGGTGATTTTGCCGTGGGCCCCGGCGCCGATGCCCAGGTAGTCGCCAAAGGTCCAGTAATTCAGGTTGTGGCGGCACTGGCGCCCGGGGCGGGCGAAGGCGGAGGTTTCGTAATGGACGAAACCGGCCGCCGCCAGCCGGGCTTCGATGGCGTCCTGCATGTCGGCGCAGCGGTCCGCCTCGGGCAGCTCCGGGGGAGCGGCGGCGAAGGCCGTATTGGGCTCCAGGGTGAGCTGGTAGCAGGACAGGTGGGTGGGGCCCAGGTCCAGGGCCTGTTCCAGGTCGGCCTGGGCTTGGGCCAGGGTCTGGCCGGGCAGGCCGTACATTAAATCCAGATTGAAATTGTCGAACACCCGGGCCGCCAGCCGGGCCGCCGCCAGGGCCTGTTCCCGGTCGTGGATGCGGCCCAGGGCGCGGAGATGGGCGTCGTTAAAGCTCTGCATGCCCAGGGACAGGCGATTCACCCCCGCCTCCCGGAAGGCCTGGAATTTTTCCGCCTCCGCCGTGCCCGGATTGGCTTCCAGGGTGATTTCCGCGTCCGGCAACAGGGGCAGGCGCAGACGTACCCCGTCCAGCAGGGCTTGCAGGGCCGGGCCGGAGAGCAGGCTGGGGGTGCCGCCGCCGATGAAAATGCTGCTCACCTTGCGGCCCCAGACCTGGGGCAGGGCGCTTTCCAGGTCTGCCATGAGGGCGTCCACATAGGCCTGTTCCGGCACTTCCCCGCGCCGGGGATCGCCGCCCTCTAGCCGTTCCATCCCGTGGGAATTGAAGTCGCAATAGGGGCATTTGCGCACACACCAGGGCACATGGATGTAGAGCGCCAGGGGGGGCGGGCTATCGAAGCGCAGGGGGCCCGGATCGGCCTGGCCGGGAACATGGAGGGGAATGATGGGGCGGGGCATGGGCGGTGGGGGCGGGCAGGTGGAGTGAGTGGAGCAGCGGGCTAGGGCAGGCAGGTTGGGGAATGGGGGGGAGGCGGACGCCGTGGTTGGGGATCGTCGGTTAAGGGGCGAAGGGCAGGGGGAGGCTACCGGACCGGGAGCCGCCGGGGGCGGTGGGATCGGGGAGGTGGGCCGCCGGTGAATCCCCTGATTGCGGGGGCTCCGCCCGTCGCCTCAGGCGGGTGCCCTGATTCTCGCCCCGCTCGTTAAAACCGGCACCGGGGCGGCGCATCGGCCGAGCTCCGGGAACCGCTGCCTTCCCCCGAGGCATCAACGCCCCCCGGGCCAATTTTCAGACTTCGTCCTGTATCCGGGCCAGGAGTTTTTGCAGGGCCTGGCCCCGGTGGGAAAGGGTGTTCTTTTCCGCTGCGGGCAGTTCGGCCACGGTCTTGCCCAGGGAGGGGATGAGGAACAGGGGGTCGTAGCCGAAGCCGCCCTCGCCTCGGGGGGCGGTGAGGAGTTCCCCGTGCCATTCCCCTTCCGCGATGAGGGGTTGGGGATCGTCGGCGTGGCGCACGAAGACCAGGAGGCAGACGTAGTGGGCGTGGCGGTCACTGGCATTGGCCAGGGCCTGGAGCAGCTTGTCGTTATTGCGCTGATCCGACTTGGGCTCCCCGGCGTAGCGGGCGGAATGGACCCCGGGGGCGCCCCCCAGGGCCCGCACGCAGATGCCCGAATCGTCCGCCAGGGCGGGCAGGCCGGTGAGGCGGGCGGCGTGGCGGGCCTTGGCCAGGGCGTTTTCCACAAAGGTGCCGAAGGGCTCTTCCGCTTCCGGCACCCCGAGCTGGCCCTGGGGCGTGAGTTCAAAGCCCAGGGGGGCGAGGAGGGTGGAAAGTTCGGCCAGTTTCTTGGCGTTGTTGGAGGCGAGGACGATTTGTTTCATGGTGTCTGGAAAAGGCGCTGGGATGACGTTCCGGGTAAATCGGCCGGATCGGGGCTGGATGGGTGGGTGGCAAAGGAGGGCGGAAACCTGCCCGCCGGCGAAAGCCGCCCGGGGTAAGGCAGGCCCCGGGGGCATAGGTTCCCGCCCCGGTTAGGGGCGGGGGGCGCTCAGGCGCCCAGGGCCGCTTTCTGGGCCTGGATGAGGCGCTGGATGCCGTCCTGGGCCAGGTCCAGCAGGGTGTTCATTTCCGCCCGGGAGAAGGGTTCCCCTTCGGCGGTGCCCTGGATTTCCACCAGGCCGCCGGCCCCGGTCATGATCACGTTCATGTCCGTGTCGCAGTTGGAATCTTCCGGATAGTCCAGATCCAGCACGGGCTGGCCCTGGAAAATGCCCACGGACACGGCGGCCACTTGATCCTTCACCGGATTGGCGGCCAGCTTGCCGTCCGCCACCAGCTTGGCGCAGGCGTCGGCCAGGGCGATCCAGGCGCCGGTGATGGAGGCGCAGCGGGTGCCCCCGTCGGCTTGCAGCACGTCACAGTCCAGGGTGATCTGCCGTTCCCCCAGGGCCTTCAGGTCCGTCACCGCCCGCAGGGAGCGGCCGATGAGGCGCTGAATTTCCTGGGTGCGGCCGGTTTGCTTGCCCTTGGCCGCTTCCCGGGAGGTCCGAGTGTGGGTGGAGCGGGGCAACATGCCGTATTCGGCGGTGACCCAGCCCTGGCCCTTGCCCCGCAGGAAGGGGGGCACGTTTTCTTCCACGGAGGCGGTGCACAGCACCTTGGTGTCCCCCATTTCGATGAGCACCGCCCCTTCGGCGTGGCGGGTGAAATGGCGGGTGATGTGCACGGGACGTAGTTCGTCGCTCCGGCGTTGGCTGGGACGCATGGAATTTCTCCTAAAAAAGGGGGGGACGGCGGCGGCCGTCACTTGGGGTATTTCTGAATGGCGGAACGGATTTCCGCGATGGCTTTTTCGATTTCCGCGTCCGTCAGGTCGCTTTTTTCATTGGCGTCCTTGGCCATTTCCCCGAAACGGGTGGCCACCATGTCCAGGGGCATGGTCTGGGTGGAAATGCTGCTCAGGGAGGATTCCGGGCTGTAGCTGTCTTCCCAGCGGGCCGTCACCAGGGAAAGGTTGTCCCCGTGGGGGCCGCCCTGGAGTTCCGCCAGCCCCAGGAGGGCCGGGGCGGACACCATGAGGTCCGTATTGTAGAGCTTGTCCCGGATCAGGTCGTCGCTCACCGCGCCCCACACCCCGTCGGTGCATAGGGCTAGCACGTCCCCCGCTTCCATGGGGGTTTTCCGGGAAAACTCGATTTCCGGCAGATTGTCGCCCCCTAAGCAGCTATAGACCTTGTTCCGGTCCGGGTGAATGGCGGCCTGGGCTTCGTTGATCAAGCCCTCGTCCAGGAGCAGGCGCACCCGGGAATGGTCCCGGGTTTTGGCCACGATCTGGCCGCCCCGGATCAGGTAGAGGCGGGAATCGCCGCAATGGGCCCAGTAGGCCACATTGTCCTGGATCAGGCAGGCGACGCAGGTGGTGCGGGGGGATTCCTTGAGCTGGTGGTCCCGGGTGTAGTCCCGGATGGCGTGGTGGGCGTTGGTGATGCTCTTTTGCAGAAACAGGAAAGGGTCGTCCAGGGCCGGCTGGGCCTCCCGCTGGAAGGCGCCGGTGAGGGTCTGGACCGCGATCTGGGACGCCACTTCCCCGTGGTAATGGCCCCCCATGCCGTCCGCCACCACCATGAGCAGGGCGTCCCGGGAATAGCAGTAAGCGATCCGGTCCTGGTTATTGGGCCGCTTGCCGACCCGGCTTTCCTGGTAAATGGTGAATTTCATCAGTGCTTGCCCTTGAGCTTGCCCACCAGCTGGTTGAACCAACCGTCATCCGACTTTTTGCCGCTGTCCTGGGGCAGTTGGGGGGATTCGGCCAGGGCTTTCTGCAAGGCGAAAACGCTTTGGGGGCGATAGAGGTAATTGAGGCACAGGCACCAGTCGATGGTTTCCAGCAACTGGTCCGAATAGGAACCTTCCCAGCGCTCCATGGCGGGCACCAGTTCGTCTTTTTCCTGACGCTTGTCCGCCGGGGGCGGGGCGGACCCGGCCAGACAGGCGTACATGGAGGCCCCCACCGAGTAGATGTCGCTCCAGGGGCCCAGGTTTTCCCGCTTGTGGTAATGCTCCGGGGAGGCAAAACCCGGGGTGTACATGGGCTTGAGGATGGGGGCGTCCGCCTGCAAGGTCTGGCGGGCGGCGCCAAAGTCGATGAGCACGGGCGTGTTGTCCGTGCGCAGGTAGATGTTGGAAGGCTTCAAATCCAGGTGCAGCAGCTTGTGGGCATGGACTTCCCGCAGGCCGTTGAGCATGCGGTTGAAGACGCCCCGGATAAAGCGCTCGTGGATGCGGGAATCCTTGTGGCTCTGGATGAACTCCTGGAGGGTGCGCCCCCGTTCGTATTCCATGACCATATAAACCGTGTCATTGGCCCGGAAGAAGTTCAACACCCGGATTACGTTGGGGTGGGACAGGCGGGCCAAGGCCCGGCCTTCCTCGAAGAAACACTTCATGCCGTAGCGGAAGGCAGACAGGTGTTCCGGGGGAATGACCGGCTTAATCTGGCCTTCCCCTCTCAGAGAGAGGCTGGCGGGCAGATATTCCTTGATCGCCACAGACTGACCGGCCCCATCTTTGGCCAGGTAGACGATGGAAAAGCCACCGACGGAGAGCTGGTTTTGAATGACATATTCTTCCAGTTGAAATCCGGCCGGCAGGGGGTGGTTGGCTTGTTGGGCCATGGACTCCGAAGCTATGATAGCGGTTTCGTGCATTTTCGGGCTTTGCCCCGCGACTGTAAAGCCGCTCGGAAGTTCCGCCTCCCCTTTCAGGATTCCCATGATCTACAGCATGACCGGCTATGCCGTCCGCACCCGCGAAGTGGGCGGCGGTTCCCTCCACCTGGAATTGAAGAGCGTCAATTCCCGCTACCTGGACGTTCATTTCCGGGTCGCCGACGAATTGCGTCTGCTGGAGCCTGCCCTGCGGGAAGCCATTGCCGCTCGCCTCTCCCGGGGCAAGGTGGAGCTGCGTCTGGCCTTTGTGCCAGCCCAGACCCAGGTGCGTCAGCTGAGCCTGAATACGGAAATTCTCGCCCGCCTCCGGGTGCTGGACGGGGAGGTGCGCAATGCCCTGCCCGACGCCGCACCCCTGGGGGTGGCGGACGTGCTGCGTTGGCCCGGCATTCTGGGTGAACAGGGGGCGGATTTTGCTGCCCTCCAGCCCGCCTGCCTGTCCCTGTTGCAGGAAGCCCTGGAAGACTTTTCCGCCACCCGGGCCCGGGAAGGGGAAAAGCTGGGGGCCATGATTTTGGATCGGGCTGCCCGCATGGGGGAAATCGTCACCCGGGTGGCGCCCCAGATTCCCCAGATTCAAACGGCCTTCCAGGAAAAGCTGCGGCAACGGCTGGTGGATGCCCTGGGAGGCGCGGACGAAGAGCGGCTGCGCCAGGAAGTGGTGCTCTTCGCCACCCGTATCGACGTGGCGGAAGAACTCTCCCGCCTCACCGCCCACCTGGAAGAGGTGGCCCGGATTATCAAGACCGGGGGCAATGTGGGTAAGCGCCTGGATTTCCTCATGCAGGAACTCAACCGGGAAGCCAATACCCTGGGCTCCAAGTCCGTGGTCAGCGCGGTGTCCGACGCCGCCGTGGATCTCAAACTGCTCATCGAGCAGATGCGGGAACAGGTTCAAAATCTGGAATAGCCCGGGCCTCGCCGGTCCGGCTTTTTCTCCCCACCCTTACGAATCACCGAGTCACCTGCCATGAGCGGACATCTTTTCATCATCACCGCCCCCTCCGGCGCCGGCAAAACCACCCTGGTGCGCCTGCTGCTGGAGAACGATCCGGCCATTCGCCTGTCTATTTCCTACACCACCCGGGCGCCCCGGGCCGGGGAAACAGACGGCCAGGCCTACCACTTTGTGGACGTGCCCAGCTTCAAGGGCATGATCGAGCGCCAGGAGCTTCTGGAGTGGGCCGAGGTTTACGGCAATTACTACGGCACCTCCCGGGTCTGGATCGAGGGGGAAATGGCCAAGGGCAAGGATGTGCTCCTGGAAATCGACTGGCAGGGCGCGGCCCAGGTGCGCCAGCTTTTCCCCGAGGCCATCAGCATTTTTGTTCTGCCGCCTTCCATCGCCGAATTGGAACGGCGCCTTTCCGGCCGGGGCACGGACGCCCCGGAAGTCATAGAACGGCGTCTGGCGGTGGCTCGGGACGAGATGCGCCATGTGGGAGAGTGCGACTATGTTATTATTAATAACGAGTTGCAGACCGCGCTGGACGACCTTCTCGCGGTGGTTCGCTCCTGCCGCCTACGTCTGGCGGCCCAGCGGGAAAACCACGGCGAACTCTTCGCCGCCCTGCTTTGATTGGCGCCTGGCGCCCGCATTCCGTCATAGATTGGATTTACCATGGCCCGTATTACTGTTGAAGACTGCCTGAAACGTATCCCCAACCGCTTCCAGATGACCCTGGCGGCCACCTACCGCGCCCGGCAACTGGCCAATGGCGCCACGCCCCAGGTGGAAGCGGATAAAGATAAGCCCACGGTGATCGCCCTGCGGGAACTTTCCGAAGGCCTGGTTGGCCTGGAAATGCTCAACCGGGGACAGGCCTAATCCGGCCTGATGGGGCGATGCCGCATTATGGACCCTGCGATGCAGCCCCAATCCGCCGCTCCTTCGGGAGCGGTGGGCCTCATTGAAGCACCCGTTTCCCCCGTTTCTCCTGCACCTGTTGCCTTGCCTCCCGCCGAAGTAACGGCTTCCTCCGCCCCGGAGGCGGCCCCTCCGGCCACGGAACCCGCTCCCGGGGACCTTCGTCCCAATCCCTTCGCCAACGATCCGGCTTATCAGGTTTTCCTGGATAGCCTGGATTACCTGCGTCCGGACGAACTGGCCCGGGTCAAGGAAGCCTTCCTTTACGCCGAGGCGGCCCACCGGGGCCAGACCCGGCAATCCGGCGAACCCTATATCACCCATCCCCTGGCCGTGGCCGGGGCGGTGGCGGAATGGCGTCTGGACGCCACGGCCATCATGGCCGCCCTGCTCCACGACGTGGTGGAAGACACCCCGGCCACCAAGGAAGAGGTGGCCTCCCGCTTCGGCAAGCCGGTGGCGGATTTGGTGGACGGTCTCTCCAAGCTGGAGAAAATCGAATTCACCTCCTACCAGGAAGCCCAGGCGGAAAATTTCCGCAAAATGCTCCTGGCCATGGCCCGGGACATTCGGGTCATTCTCATCAAGCTCATGGACCGTCTGCACAACATGCAGACCCTGGGCTGCATGCGGCCCGACAAGCGGCGCCGCATTGCCAAGGAAACCCTGGAAATCTACGCCCCCATCGCCAACCGGCTGGGCCTGAACAAGATTTTCCGGGAGTTGCAGGACCTTTCCTTCAAGAATATCTATCCCCTGCGCTACGGGGTGCTGGCCAAGGCCATGAAGGCCGCCCGGGGCAACCGGCGGGAGCTGCTCACCAAAATCCTGGACGGCATCCAGACCAAGATGAAGGAGGCCAATATCGAGGCCCAGGTCTTTGGTCGGGAAAAGAGCCTCTATTCCATCTACAGCAAGATGGTGGAAAAGCACCTGACCTTTTCCCAGGTGCTGGATATTTACGGCTTCCGGGTGGTGGTTAAGGACGTGCCCACCTGCTATCTGGCCCTGGGTTACCTCCACGCCCTCTACAAGCCCCTGCCGGGCAAGTTCAAGGATTACGTGGCCATTCCCAAGGCCAACGGCTACCAGTCCCTGCACACCACCCTGATCGGCCCCTACGGCACCCCCATTGAAGTGCAGATCCGTACCCAGGAAATGCACCACGTGGCCCAGGAGGGGGTGGCGTCCCACTGGCTCTACAAGGATTCGGAAAAGAGCGCCGCCGAACTCCAGTACCAGACCCACCGCTGGCTCCAGTCCCTCTTGGAACTGCAAAGCACCACGGGGGATACGGCGGAGTTTTTCGAACACGTCAAAATCGACCTGTTCCCGGACGACGTGTATGTCTTCACCCCCAAGGGCAAGATTCTTTCCCTGCCCCGGGGCGCCACGGCGGTGGATTTCGCCTATGCGGTGCACACGGACGTGGGCAATCGTTGCGTGGCGGCCAAGATCAATTACGAGCTCATGCCCCTGCGCACCGAGCTCAACAGCGGCGACCAGGTGGAAATTATCACCGCCGCCCACGCCAACCCCAATCCGGCCTGGCTCTCCTATGTGAAGACCGGCCGGGCCCGGAGCAAGATTCGCCATTTCCTCAAGACCCGCCAGCAGGAAGAATCCGCCTCCCTGGGGGATCGGTTGCTGCAACAGGAACTCCTGTCCCTGGGCATTAATCCGGCGGATTTGCCTCCGGCGGCCTGGGAAGGGGTGGTGAAGGAATCCGGCCACCGCTCCGTCAAAGAGGTTTATACGGAAATCGGCCTGGGCAAACGGCTGGCCGCCGTGGTGGCCCGGCGTCTGCTGGCCCACCAGGCCTCTCCCCTGCTGGCCAGCGCCAAGCCCACTTCCGTGGTGATCCGGGGCACGGAAGGCATGGCCATCCAGCTTGCCCCCTGCTGCCGCCCCATTCCCGGGGACCCCATCATCGGCTCCATTAAAAAGGGCCAGGGCCTGGTGGTCCATACCCACGACTGCCAGGTGATCCGCAAATCCCGAAGCAACGAGCCCCACAAGTGGATCGACGTGGAATGGTCCCCGGAACCGGGCAAGCTCTTCGACGTGGATATTAAGGTGGAAGCCCGCAACGAGCGGGGTGTGCTGGCCAAGGTGGCGACGGAAATCGCCGAGGCCGGTTCCAATATCGAAAAGGTGAACATGGCTCCCGATCCGGGCTTTTTCACCACCCTCCAATTCACCATCCAGGTGGCCAACCGGATTCATCTGGCCAATGTGATGCGGGCGGTGCGCCATATTCCGGAAGTGGTGCGCATCACCCGGGAACAAAAAGAACAGACCTAATCCCCTTTTAACCCCATCGGGAGGCACTGGTCGCAGGACGGAAGAAATGCCCAGCTTGAGCCCGACCGGGATTCCCCCTGGAATCCGGCCCCGGCCCTCCGGGAACAGCAACGCCGCCCCCTCCGCCGCTTCCCTTGTTAGACCAAGGAAAATCGTGAAAATCGTTGTTCTCGGTGCGGGCGTGGTCGGTACGACCAGCGCCTGGTATCTCTCCCGGGCCGGCCACGAAGTCACGGTGGTGGAGCGCCAGCCCGCCGCCGCCATGGAAACCAGTTTTGCCAACGGGGGGCAGATTTCCGTCTGCCACGCCGAGCCCTGGGCCAATCCCCGGGCCCCCTTCCGGGCCCTGGAAATGATGGGCCACGAAGATGCCCCCCTCCTGTTTCGTCCCCGGCTGGACCCGGCGCTGCTCTCCTGGAGCCTGCGCTTTCTGCGGGAATGCACCCCGGGCCGTACCCGGGAAAACATGCGCCGGGTGGTGAATCTGGCCCTCTACAGCCGCTCCTGCCTCCAGGCCCTGCGCCAGGAGGTGACGGTGGATTACGACTGCCTCACCAAGGGCATTCTCCACATCTATACCGATGCGGAGGAATACGCCGCCGCCCTGAAGGCCGGGGAAGCCATGCGCCAGTTCGGCTTGGACCGGCGCCCGGTGAGCGCCGCCGAATGCGTGGCCATTGAGCCCGCCCTGGCCCATGCCAAGCCCCGGCTGGTGGGGGGGGATTTCACCCCCTCCGATGAATCCGGGGACGCCCACCGCTTCACCCAGGGCCTGGCCCAGGTGGCCCAAGACGCGGGGGTGCGCTTTCTCTGGGGCCACCCCATCGAACGGCTGGCCACCGCCGGTGGCCAGGTGGCCGGGGTGGTGGCCGGGGGCCAGCTCCTCACGGCGGACGCCTACGTGGTCTGCCTGGGCAGCTACAGCCCGGCCCTGGTGCGGCCCCTGGGCATTACCCTGCCCGTATATCCGGGCAAGGGTTACTCCGCCACCATTCCCCTTTCCCCCGATTCGGAAGCGCCCCAGGTCAGCCTCACGGACGACGAACGGAAAATCGTCATGTCCCGTCTAGGAGACCGGCTGCGGGTGGCAGGCACGGCGGAATTCAACGGCTTTAACCTGGACCTGAACCCGGTGCGTTGCCAGGCCCTCTTCGACCGGGCCCGGGAATGGTTCCCGGACTTGAAGCCCGCCGCCGACCCCCAATACTGGTGCGGCCTGCGCCCCGTGACCCCCTCCGGCATGCCCTATATTGGCCGCACCCGCTACGGCAACCTGTGGCTTAACACCGGCCACGGCACCCTGGGTTGGACCCTCTCCTGCGGCTCCGCGTCTTCCCTGGCGGAACTGGTCTCCGGCCGCCGCCCGGAGGCGGATTTCCCCTTCCTGGAAGGCTAGGGACCATGGGCTGGGGCGCCACCCCTGCCGCCTGAGGCCAGCCCATGTGGATCGACACCCACTGCCATCTGGACGCCCCGGAATTCGCCGCCGATTATGAGGGGGTGGCCGCCCGGGCCCGGGCAGTGGGGGTGACCACCCTGATTATTCCGGCGGTGACGGCGGACACCTTCGCCGCCGTGGATCACTGCGCCGCCACCGTGCCCGGCGCCTACCCGGCCTATGGCCTCCATCCCCTTTACCTGGACCGGGCCGGGTCCGATGACCTGCTGCGCCTGGAACACCAGCTTGCCGCCAGCCGCCAGGGCCCCCGGCCCGCCGTGGCGGTGGGGGAAATCGGCCTGGATGGCTACATCCCCGCCTGGGCCGACCCGGCCGCCCGGGAACGCCAGGAACAGTTTTTCGTCGCCCAACTGGAACTGGCCCGCCAGTTCAACCTGCCCGTGCTGCTCCATGTGCGCCGGGCTGTGGATACGGTGCTCAAACACCTGCGCCGCCACCCGGTGCCCGGGGGCATCGCCCACGCCTTCAACGGCAGCCAACAACAGGCGGAACAGTTCATCCAACTGGGTTTCAAGCTGGGCTTTGGCGGCACCCTTACCTACAGCGGCTCCACCCGCATCCGCCACCTGGCCGCCACCCTGCCCCTGGACGCCCTGGTCCTGGAAACCGACGCCCCCGACATCCCCCCCGCCTTCGCCCCCCAGGGCCCCAACCTACCCGAATACCTCCCCCGCTACGGGGCGGTGCTGGCGGAATTACGGGGAATCGGGGTGGAAGAAGTGGCGGCAGCGACGAGTCGGAATGGGCGGGGGGTGTTTGGGGATAAAAGTGGGTGAAGGGCTGGAGACGGCCAGAAGCGACCGATCAGCTTCGTGCAACCGTGGACATTCAAGTGGCCGCTCCACTCCGAAACCTGCCGGACAGTCGATTTCCGGTTCTCTGCCAAAGCTGACTGTCGGTAGCTCGGTGACCAATGGCTGCTATAAACAGTACTTCGGACACGCCCAGCGTCAGCAGCGACTGAGGAAAGACCTCCTCGGAAGCAGGCTACTCTAGTGTAATATTTTGGCTTCTCAGCGCCTATTTTCTATAAATTCCTTACCAAGGCACGGAATAACGAGAAATGACAATCGAGCTCGAGCAACAAAATGCACCGGTCCGTCCTCCGCTGATCCATGCTCTATACACACGCCTGAAGCTTTCAATAGTGAAGGACTTCCTGCGAGCGAAAAACTTGCCTCTGCCATCCACCTGGGATGATTTGGCTGTACGTTACGGTAGCAATACAGAACTCCTGGAGCAGATCTTGGCTGAACGGCTGTGCTTCGGAGAGAAAGGCGGCTATCTATATGATATTAGTGCCGTAGACTCCAATTGCCTCAAGATACCCCAAGTAGGCGAACCACGCTCTGTGTTGAATTTGCTAAAGCAGCCCCCCAATACATACACATTCGTCTGCTCTTGGCTGCGTGATGATGTCTATTGCTTTACTTACGCCATCAACCGAAGACGTCTTGAACAACAATTCCTCGTTTCCGCCGACCTTTCCCCCGAAGCGCGGGGAAAATACTGGAAAAATGATTCTGTCATAAAGATAAGCACTCCGGTAAATTACTGCGCCTTCGACACCATTATGTTCGATGTTCAGAACAGCAGAGTCGCCATACTGATTGATGACCTGTACCACTTCAACCAGACTGACCATGATTCGCACTTAGGTGAATTTATGGCGTTCATCGACTCAGGTGGCCAATTAAAACCCCAGCTAACACTCATTGACCTTTTCGGTCATATAGGGGAAATGTATCGCTACAAGGATGAAGGACTTGTCAGTCGCCTTTCGTTTGAATGTAGCACTGGTGCGGTTCGTGACGAGAGATTAAAGGACAACCAACAGGATTTGCGCACAGAGAAGTATCATCAAGAAGGATCGGCGGCAGTTGCCAGCATTTCACCGTACCGCATACAAATTACGTATATCCAAAAGGCATTTGCCAAGAACGTCACGGAGCTTGAACTCAGCATACATGGGACGCGCCGCTCTCTACATACACGAAATGGCGTGATGCGCTTCGCAATTGACTCCCAGTCATTTTTCCAAGAAGCAATATTCGCCATAACGCGACTCAGTCTGTACGCAACCAATGAATAAGCTTTGCCATGCTTTGCTGGACAGAGTGCGCCATGATAGAGGCACCGGCTCCCTAGTAGAGTGCGTGCTAAATCGTTGCATGCAAGCGGCGAATGCCACGGGAAATGCTGACATTTCGGTTTTTGACTTATCAAAGATCGTAATCGACTGCGGCGGCACAGAATATCAAAGCGTAATGGAGTATTTAATACACCCGCTGCGCCTTTTCGACCTTTGCTTTAAGCTTTACTTGACTGACGATGATGTCATCGAGCTGAGCGAAGAAGAGATTCAACACTATCTCAAGGAAAAAGATCTGCAGATTGGAGGAGTGAGCTACAGCGCCGGATATATTGGTTCCCACACAGTCGTATTCTTAAGACCCCGCGCTCGGTTTAGAAGGATTCTGGCGGCATGAGCGCGAAGCTTCTTGAGCAGTTTGTGGCGGACTTTGGAACTGAATATCTGTTGCGCAAATGCGAAATTCATGCGCCGCCAAATGAGGCCACCTTCATTCATCGGCTCTATGAAGCCCTTCAGGAAATCGTTATCGACTTGGAGTCTGCTCCCAAAGAAAGGCACAAGGATGATGAAGATCGGATTTCCGTCGAAATCGTGTTGGCGCTAAAGGGGCATGGATTTTCGGCCACAAAAGACACCACTCAGGGAGGGCATGTAGACATCCACGTATCCGCCTTCAGAAAACCTCAGATGCGCTGGTATGGTGAAGCCAAAATATGGAAGGGACCCAAATACCTAATGGGAGGCTTGAATCAACTACTTCGCCGCTACGCCACAGGAAGGCAAACCGATCTCGGATTGCTCATTTATTTCCAAAAGCCTGGAATCGTTACTCGTCTTAGGGAATGGAAGCGGGCGCTCCATTCCTCCGCAAATCAAATACAGCTCAAACACACAAATGTTCTGAACAACTTCACTCTTGAGTCAGAGCATCTACACAAATCTGGAGCCACGGTTCGAGTACGCCACATTGGTATAAATCTGGATTGGAGCCCTGGACAGTCTTAGGCACGGCTCAAAAATTCTGCCGTACATACCCACCCTGAGGACACAAACCTCGCCAAAGACACCCTCACCGTCACACGAAGCACTCCCTTATGATGTACCTCACTGATACGCAATCTGACCGTGGGCTGACTTTTTATGAGTGGGCAGATGCTTGCGTTGAGACCGGGGTAACCCGTGAAGCGTATAACTGTTGAGCCGCCCTAGGTCGCTGGCGGAAGCTGCCATTGACCAGTATTGGCGCCTGAACGGCAGTTAAGAGGCAAACAGCCGCCTATTCCGGAGCCGAGCCCCAAGGTCAGCCTTGGCCGAGGTGCGGTAGTACAGCCATCGCTCAGAACAACCGCTCGGCTCAGTAACCTGCCGTTGCCACGTACGGCAAACGAAAGTCCGGATTGGGTCGTAAGCAGTCATCCCAATAGGAAAGGGGCCGTCTTCGGCCCCTTTCCTATTCCAGGCAACTTCCTGCCTTACTTCTTCCCACCTTCCTTCGCCTTAGCCTCCAGCCGTCCAATCCCGTCCTGAATCGCCTTTTCCTCATCCGATCCCGGCGGCACCATGGGGAGCAGGCGTTTCCAGTAGGCGATGGCGGCGGGGTAGTCTTCCCGTTCGCCGGCAGCCACGCCGGCCAGGACCAGGGCCTGGGGCTGGTTGGGGTTTTGTTTCAGGGCTTTTTCCAGGAGCTGGGTGGGTTTGCCGGCGAATTTGCCGTCTTGGGCCCGGGCCAGGGTTTCCGCGTAGTCGGCTAGGAGGGCCGGGTCGCTATCCACCAGGCTGCCCGCCTTGGCGAAGGCGTCGGCGGCTTCCGGGAAGCGGCCCATGACCTTGTAGGAGCGGGCCAGCATGACCCAGCCCTGTTGGTCTCCCGGGTTGTCCTTGAGGTGGGCGGCGAGTTTTTCCACCATGCCCGCGATCTGTTCCGG
Organism: Rhodocyclaceae bacterium; assembly: GCA_041907765.1. Classification (GTDB taxonomy): domain Bacteria; phylum Pseudomonadota; class Gammaproteobacteria; order Burkholderiales; family Rhodocyclaceae; genus Azospira. The sequence goes on from JAYRGQ010000002.1 coordinate 228,923, forward strand.
GGTCACCTGGGGCTGGCCGGAGGCCTGGGGTTGGACCTGATTGGGGTCCAGGCCCCGGGGTTCGCCGCGCAGGGTGTAGCCCAGCAGGGCGGCGGCGGGGATGACCAGGGCCAGCACAATGGCGGTGGTGCGTCCGGCGCCGCTGCGGGGGGCGGGGGTGTCTTGGGGGGCGGCCACTTCTTCTAGGAGGCGGCTTTCCAGTTCCTCCTTGGCCTGCTGGTAGTCCCCATCGGCCAGGGTGCCTGCGGCCCGTTCCTTATCCAGTTCCGCCAGCTGGTCCCGGTAAATGGCCACATTGGCCTGTTGCCGGTCGGCGCCGGTACGGGGCTGGGCCCGCAGCAGGGGCGGGACGATGATGAAAATGGCAAGGCCCAGGAGCAGGGCGGCGGCAATGGCAAAGGGGATCATGGCTGCTGGTCTTTCAACAGGGATTCAGCCCGGGCCCGTTCTTCCGGGCTCAGGCTGCGGGCGGCGGCTTCCGTCAGGCGGGTGCGGCGGCGCAGGTAGCGCACCAGAACCCCCAGGCCCACCAGGAAAAAGAGGGCGGGGCCGAACCAGAGGAGCAGGGTGTTGTTCTGTACCGGTGGGCGGTAGAGGACGAAGTCCCCGTAGCGGGCCACCAGGTAGTCCTTGATCTCCTGGTCCGTCTTGCCCTGGATAATCAGCTCCCGGATTTCCTGGCGCAGGTCCTGGGCCAGGTCGGCGGTGGAGTCGGTGATGGTTTCGTTCTGGCACACCAGGCAGCGCAATTCCTTGCCCAGGTGCTGGAGGCGGGCTTCCACCGCCGGGTTCTGGGCCAGGGGCGCGGCTTCCTTGGCGCTGGCGCCCAGGGGTTGGAGCAGGGCCAGGCTGAAGGCCAGGCCGGTGAGCCAGGGTCGCAGGGAGGCGCTCATTGGTTCAACTCCTTCACCAGGGGCAGGATTTTCTTTTCCAGGGCTTCCGGGGTCACCGGGCCGATCTGCTTGTAGCGGATCACCCCCTGCTTGTCGATCACATAGGTTTCCGGCACGCCATACACCCCGTAGTTGATGCCCACCCGGCCATCCTTATCCACGGCGGTGAGCTGGTAGGGGTCGCCCCGGTCTTTCAGCCAGGCCAGGGCGTCCGGGTTCTGGTCCTTATAGTCCATGCCGATCACGGGCACCTGGCCGCTGCGGGCCAGTTCCACCAGGATCGGGTGTTCTTCCCGGCAGGAGACGCACCAGGAGGCCCACACATTGAGGAGCCAGACCTTGCCCTTCATGTCCTTGGGGCTGAATTGCTGGTTCGGGGACTGGAGCTGGGGCAGGGTGAAATCCGGGGCGGGCTTGCCCACCAGGGGCGACGGCACTTCCCGGGGGTCCAGGTTGAGGCCCACGGCCAGGAGCACCAGGAGGGCGACGAAACCGATCAGGGGCCAGAGAAATTTATTCATGGAGGCTTACCTTCCAAGAGGATTCGGGGAGCCGCGCCCCGGGCCGGGGCTCGGGACGCGGTCAGTCAGAGGGATCAGGCCGGGGTCCGGGCCGGGCGCCGGGTACGGTAGCGCCGGTCGGACACGGCCACCAGGCCACCCAGGGCCATGAGCACGCAACCGGCCCAGATCCAGTCCACAAAGGGCTTGTAATAGACCCGCACGGCCCAAGCCCCTTCCGGCTGGGCTTTGTCGATGGGCTCGCCCAGGGAGACATACACGTCCCGGAGCAGGCCGGCATTAATGGAGGCTTCCGTCATGGGCATGGCGGAGGAAGCGTAATTGCGCTTTTCCGGCCGCAGCGTGGCCACCATGGTGCCGTTGCGGAACACTTCCACCTCGCCCTGCTGGGCCTGGTAATTGGGGCCCTGGATGGTGCGGATGCCCTGGAATTTGAACTGGTAACCGGCCACTTCCGTGGTGTCGCCGGCGGCCATTTTCACGTCGCTTTCCACTTCATAGCCCTTCACCAGGCTGACCCCCACAATGAAGGCGGCCACCCCCAGGTGGGCCAGGTGCATGCCCAGGAAGTTCCGGGGCTGGCGGGCCAGGGCGGCGAACCAGCTATCCTGGCCCCGGGTGGCCTGCACCCGTTGGTAAATGTTGAGCAGGGTGCCCAGGAGTATCCAGACGGCAAGGAGAATGCCCAGGGCCACCAGGGCGGACCAGCGGCCATAGGCCAGGGGCACCAGGGCGCCCACAATAATGGCGGCCACCAGGGCCCAGCGCAGTACCCGGATCAGTTCGGGAATGCTGGCTTCCTTCCAGCGGGCGAAGGGGCCCACGGCAATGAGGAAGGCCACGGGCACCATGAGGGGCACGAACACGGCGTCAAAGTAGGGCGGCCCCACGGAAATTTTGCCGAAGCCCGTGGCGTCCATGATCAGGGGGTAGAGGGTGCCCAGGAGCACGGTGCCGCAGGTCACCACCAGCAGCACATTGTTGGTGAGCAGCAGGGATTCCCGGGAGACCAGGCCGAAGCGGCCCCCCAGGCCCACCTTGGGGGCGCGCCAAGCGAAGAGGGCAAGGGAGATGCCGATCACCAGGGCGAGGAAAATAAGGATGAAAATGCCCCGCCGGGGATCGGTGGCGAAGGCGTGCACCGAGGTGAGCACCCCGGAGCGGACCAGGAAGGTGCCCAGGAGGGACAGGGAGAAGGCACCGATGGCCAGCATCACCGTCCAGTTCTTGAAGCTGCCCCGTTTTTCCGTCACCGCCAGGGAGTGGATCAGGGCCGTGCCCACCAGCCAGGGCATGAAGGAAGCGTTTTCCACCGGGTCCCAGAACCACCAGCCGCCCCAGCCCAGTTCATAGTAGGCCCAGCCGGAGCCCAGGCAGATGCCCAGGGTGAGGAAAATCCAGGCGGCCAGGGTCCAGGGCCGGGACCAGCGGGCCCAGGCGGCGTCCAGCTGGCCGGAGAGGAGGGCGGCCACGGCAAAGGCGTAGGCCACGGAAAAGCCCACATAGCCCATGTAGAGCATGGGGGGATGGACCACCAGCCCCGGGTCCTGCAACAGGGGATTCAAATCCCGACCCTCCGCCACGGCGGGCAAGAGGCGCAGGAAGGGGTCGGAGGTGGTGAGGATAAAGAGCAGGAAGCCGGCGGCCACCAGGCCCAGCACCCCGATCACCCGGGCCACCATGGCGTCCGGCAGCTGGCGGGAGAAGAAGGTCACCCCCAGGGTCCACAGGGAGAGCATGAGGGACCAAAGGAGCAGGGAGCCCTCATGGCCGCCCCACACTGCCGCCACCTTGTAGGCCGTGGGCAGGAGGGAATTGGAGTTTTCCGCCACATAGACCACGGAAAAGTCGCTTTGCACAAAGGCGGCGGTGAGGCAGGCGAAGGCTATCGCCACCATCAGGGTCTGGGCCCGGGCGGCGGGCCGGGCCAGGGCCATCCAGGCCACCTGGCCCCGATGGGCGCCCGCCAGGGGCAGGATGCCTTGCACCAGGGCCAGGCAGAAAGCGAGGATCAGGGCGAAATGCCCAATTTCTGGAATCATGGGAACGGCTTTCGGTTACCGGGGGTTATTGGGGCTTGCCACCTTGGGGAGCGGCGCCGTCTTTGGCGGCTTCCTGGGCCGCCTTGGCCGCGCCCCGGGCATGGGCGTCTTCCACCGCCTTTTTGGCTTCCGGTGGCATGTAGTTTTCGTCGTGCTTGGCCAGGACTTCCGAGGCGACAAACACCCCGTTTTCCAGCTTGCCCTGGGCCACCACCCCTTTTCCTTCCTGGAACAGGTCGGGCAGGATGCCCTTGTAGCGTACCGGGATGGATTTTTCCGTATCGGTGACGATGAAGCTCATGGTCACCCCGTCCGCCTCCCGCTTCAGGGTGCCCTTTTGCACCAAGCCGCCGATGCGGAATGCCTTGCCTTCCGGGGCCTTGCCCGCCACCACGTCGGTGGGGGAAATGTAGAGGGCGATGTTGCTGTTGAGGGCGTTCAGCACCAGGGCGGTGGCGCCCCCCAAAATGGCCAGGGCGGCCACGATCAGAACAATGCGTTTATGGCGGGTCTTCATTCCGGAGTCCTTTCCCCTTGCTGTTCCCGAGCTTCCGCCGCCAGCTGGCGCCGCAACCGGGCGGTGAGGGTCCGGCGACGCCGGGCCAGCAGCAGGGGTTCGCCGATGAGCATCAGGGCGGTGGCGCCGAAGGAGCCCCAGACATAGCCGGCGTAGCCCCCCATGGCGAGAAAATCATTGAGACTGTTCCAATGCATGGTCGTTCCTTCTCCCGGTCCTAGGGCCGGGGCAGCAGCAGTTGCCGCACCCACTCCGTATGCCGTTCCCGCTCCAGCATGATGACCCGCACCCGGGCCAGGACCACCGCAATGGTGTACATCCAGAAGCACAGGGCCAGGAGCAGCATGCCCCAGAGCATGGTGGCGGCCATGGAGGGGGACTTGGTGAGGGAAACGGAAGCGCCCTGGTGCAGGGTGTTCCACCATTTCACCGAGAAATAGATGATGGGCACATTGACCACCCCCACCAGGGCCAGCACGGCCCCCGCCTTGTCCGCCCGGCGCGGGTCGTCAATGGCGGACTGGAGGGCGATAAAGCCGATATAGAGGAAGAGCAGGATCAGTTCCGAGGTGAGCCGGGCGTCCCACACCCACCAGGTGCCCCACATGGGCTTGCCCCAGAGGGCCCCGGTCCACAGGGAAAGAAAGGCGAAAAAGGCCCCGGTCGGCGCCAGGGCGGTGGCCATCATGCCCGACAGACGGGTGTTGAAGGCTAGGCCCAGCCCGGCCCAGAAGGCCATGACCAGGTAGATGAACATGCTCATCCAGGAGGCCGGGACGTGCACGAAAATGATCCGGTAGCCTTCCCCCTGCTGGAAGTCCGTGGGGGCGACAAAGAGGCCCAGCCACAGGCCCCAGGCGCCGAAAATCACGGCCAGGGCGGCGAAATAGGGAATCAGCCGACCCGCCAGGGGGTAGAAGGTGGCGGGGGAGGAGAACTTGAACCAGTTGATCAGTCGGTTGTTCATGCTTGGCCTCGAAGGGCGGCCGCCCGGTGGGTCATGGTGGGGCTACTCCAGGGAAATGCGCAGGGCGGCGGCGCTGGCCCAGGGGGCCAGCACCAGGCTGCCCCCCAGGATGGCGCCGAGCAGGGAGAGGTGGGCTTGGGGGCCCAGACCGGTCACCGCCGCATCCACGGCCCCGGCGCCGAAAATCAGCACGGGAATATACAGGGGAAGGACCAGCAGGGATACCAGCACCCCACCGCCCCGCAGGCCTAGGGTGAGGGCCGCGCCGATGGCGCCGATGGCGGAAAGGGCCGGGGTGCCCAGGAGCAGGGCCAGGGTGAGGATTTCCAGGGCTTCCCCGGACAGGTCGAACTGGAGCCCCAGCACCGGGGCCAGCAGGGTCAGGGGCAGGCCGGTGGTGAGCCAGTGGGCCAGGGTTTTGCCCAGCACCACCAGGGTCAGGGGCTGGGGGGTGAGCACCAGTTGTTCCAGGGTGCCGTCCCGGTAGTCGTCCCCGAACAGGCGAGGCAGGGTGAGCTGGGTGGCCAGCAGGGCGGCGACCCACAGCACCCCGGGGGCCAGCTTGCGCAGCAGATCCATTTCCGGACCGATGCCCAGGGGGAACAGGCTGACCACGATAATGAAGAAAAACAGGGCGGAAACCAGATCGGCCTGGCGCCGCAGGGCCAGCTTCAGATCCCGGGCGATGACGGTGAAAACGAGGTTCAGCATGGGGCCCCCAGGGTCAGGCTGCGCACCGCTCCGGCGGGAATATCCACCGCCTGGTGGGTGGTCATGACCGCCAGGCCGCCCCGTTGCAGGTGGCCGCCGATGAGCCCGGCCACCATGTCCACCGCCGCCACGTCCAGGGCCACGAAGGGTTCGTCCAACACCCACAGGGCATGCCGGTCGTGGATCAGGCGGGCCAGCCCCACCCGCCGTTTCTGGCCCTGGGAGAGGTATTTGGCCTGTAAATCTTCCCGCCCTGCGAGGCCCACCCGGTGCAGGGCGTCCAGGGCCTCTTCCTCCGTCAGGCGGACGCCCGCCAGGCGGGCGCCGGAGAGGAGGTTTTCCAGGGGGGTGAGTTCTTCCTTGATGGCGTTGTGGTGGCCCAGGTAGCACAACTCGGCCCGGTAATCCTCCGCCAGCTGGCGCACCGGTTCGCCCCGCCAGCGGATTTCCCCGGCGGCGGGTTGGGCCAGGCCCACGATCATGCGCAACAGGCTGGTTTTGCCCGCCCCGTTACGGCCCTGGAGATAGAGCAGTTCCCCGGCGTCCACGCGGAAATCCACGCCGGCGAACAGGCGTCGGTCGCCGCGCACACATTCCAATTGGGAGGCTTCCAGCATGGGGAGAGAAGGGGGGACTAGCCGTGGCAAGGAGAAGGCCGGATTTTAGCCTTGGATCGGGCAGAAGCAAAATCCGGGAAAGCTTGTTACATCCGGCGGTGCGGGCTTTTTGCCGGTCCCGGGCCCGGCGGGGGAAGGGGGGAGTGGCCGGGGCGCCCTGTCCCCTTCCCTTCCCGGCCCCCTTTCCCCCTCCTTTCTGGCCTCCGTGCCCGCGACCCCGGGGCGGCGGGGGAATGACGGGGCCCGGGGGAGGGCCAGGCGGCTGACGCGGGGGCCGGAACGTGCTTAACTTGGCCGTTTGGCACAAGGGAAACAAGGCAAATGGCAGTGAATATGGAAGCCCTGGCCGCCTTTCTGGTGGAGGCGGACAAGCTCAAGGGGGTGACCCGGGCAGGCTACGTGTGTTCCGGGGAGCGCCAGGAAAATTCGGCGGAACACAGCTGGCACCTGGCCCTGGGCCTGGTGACCCTGGCCCGGGAGCTGGATCTGCCCCTGGATTTGCCCAAAGCCCTGACCATGGCCCTGATCCACGATCTGTGCGAAATCGACGCGGGGGACACGCCGGTGTACAGCCAGCGGGCCGACCAGCACCAGGCGGAAGCCCGGGGCGTGGCCCGGCTGGCCGCCTATGGCCTGAAATTCGGCCCGGAACTCCAGGCCCTGTGGCTGGAATACGAAGCCCAGGAAAGTCGGGAAGCCCGCTGGGTCAAGGTTCTGGACCGGCTCCTGCCCTTTCTCAGCAACCTCACCACCCAGGGCCGTTCCTGGCAGGACTGGTCCGTGCGCCGCTCCCAGGTGCTGGCCCGCAATCAGGTCATCGCCCAGCAAGCCCCGGAAATTTACGCCTGGATGGTGCAACGTCTGGACGCCTGTGTGGCCCAAGGCTGGTTACTACCCGATGAGGAGCCCCCCGTGACCCGAGACTTTTTCGCCCATAAAGCCGCCGCCTTCGACCAGGGCGGCCACCGTACCGATAACGTGGCCAACATCGCCCGGGCCATCCAGGCCGCCGTGCCCCTGGCCCCTACCATGCATCTGCTGGATTTCGGCTCCGGCACCGGCCTGCTCCTGGAAGCCCTGGCGCCCCAGGTGGCCCGCTTCACCGCCATTGACCAGTCCGCCGCCATGAACGCCCAATTGGAGCAAAAGCGGGCCGCCCTGCCCTGTGCCCTGACCCTGGTGGCGGCGGACCTGGAAGGGGACTGGCCCACCGCCCTGGCGCCTGAGGCCGGTTTCGACGGGGTGGTTTCCTCCATGACCCTGCACCACATTCAGGACGTGCCCGCCCTGCTGGCCAAGCTCCACCGGGTCACCCGCCCCGGCGGCTTCCTCGCCGTGGCCGACCTGGATAAGGAAGACGGCAGCTTCCACCAGGAAGACACCGGGGTCTTCCACACCGGCTTCGACCGGGATTGGCTGGCCCAGGCTGCCCGGGACGCGGGCTTCCACCAGGTGGCCATGAGCGACGCCAGCGTGGTGCACAAACCCCAGGGGGACTACCCGGTGTTCCTGCTTACTGCTCGGCGTTAGGGGCTGTACGGGGGATGCTGGGGGCGGTTATGCTCCCGTCTTTATGACAAAAGGACGGGGCAGGGCGATGCGGTGGACTGGCAAACTGATGGAGTGGAATACACCCCGGGGCTTTGGCTTTATCGCCCCCCAACAGGGCGGCCCCAAGGTCTTTGTCCATGTCTCGAATTATCCCCGGGAGGCCGGTATTCCTACCGTGGGCACCGAATTGAGTTTTGCCGTGGAGCGGGATGCCCGGGGGCGGAAAAAGGCTGTGGGGGTGGCCTTGGTGGGGGCTTCCCGTCCCCTGGGGCGCCAGCCGGAAAAAGGGACGGGGGGGCGTTCCGCCCTCCGGGGCTGGAGCTTGTTCTCCCTCCTTTTGTTGCTGCTCGTCTTGGTGGGCGGATGGCAGTTCTATCAGCGCCATGGACTGCCCCTTCCCTCCTCCTGGCATCGGGAAGCCGAGCCTGCGGAGGCGCCAGCGGCCCCCACTCAGACGCCGGAGCCTCAGCCCCGTTTTTCCTGCGACAGCCGTCGTTATTGCTCCCAGATGACCTCCTGCGCGGAGGCAACCTATTTCCTCCAACATTGCCCCGGGGTGGAAATGGACGGGGATGGGGACGGTATTCCCTGCGAATCCCAGTGGTGCGGCCACTAGGAACCTAGCCCCCTCTCCCTCCGATTTAGCTGTCCTTCCTCCTTTTGCCCGTTTGTCCCCACCGCCCGGGCGGGTAACATGCAGGCTCCTCTGTACTCACTGCCTGGGAGGTGGGCGTGACTTCTTCCTTGCCTGACAATCGATTGGAACTGGCCCTCACCTGGGGGGACGGTGGGGTGGGCGGCGCCCGGGTGGCGGCGGGGCGGCCCCTGGCGGCCCGCCTGCTCAATGGACGCCCCGTGGGGGAAGCCCTGGCCCTGGTGCCCCGGCTTTTCAGCCTCTGCGGTACGGCCCAGGGGGTGGCCGCCCGGGTGGCCCTGGAAGCGGCCCTGGGTCTGCGTCCCCGTCCCGATGAAAAGCATCAGCGCCTGGTGGGCCTGTGGCGGGAAGTGGTGGGGGAACACCTGTGGCGTCTGGCCCTGGATTGGCCCCGGTGGTTTGGCACCGGGCCCCGGCTGAACGATTTTCCCGTTTGGCGCTGCCACCTGCTCCAGGGCCAAGCCCTGGAGGGGGCGGCCCTGCCCGGGTGGGGGGATTTTCGGGAAGGGGCGGCGGCCCTGCCCGCCCTGGCCCCTTCCCCGGTGCAGCCCCTGGCCGGGATGGATCTGGGGGACTGGGCGGACTTTCTTCTGCCCGTGTGGCTGGCGGGGGGCTGGGAAGAGGTGGCGGCGGCTCCCGCCTTGTCCGCCGGGGCGGTGGAAACCGGTCCCCTGGCCCGCCTGCTGGGCGGTGCGGAGGACGGGCCGGCGGCCCGAGAAATTCGCCAGTTATGGGGCCAAGGTCGCCGTCCGGCGGCCCGGCTGGCGGCTCGCTGTGCCGAACTGACCCGGCTGGCGGCCCAGGCGCCGGATCAGGGCCTGCCCCCGGATTGGGTGGGGGGTGCCAATCTGGGGTCGGGCACGGGCCTGGCCCGGGTGGAAACGGCCCGGGGGCCCCTGCTGCACATTTTGCAGGTGAAGGACGAGCGCATTCTCCACTACGGCATCATCGCCCCCACGGAATGGAATTTTCATCCCCAGGGGGCCTTCACCACGGACGTGACCGGCCTGCCGGCGCCGGATCGGGAAACGGCCCACCATCTGGCGGAAGGCCTGGCCCTGTCCCTGGACCCCTGCGTGGAATGGTCCTTACGCTGGGAGGAGGGGAGTACCGCGCCCCAAGGAGGCCACCATGCATGAAATGTCCCTGGCGGAAGGGGTGTTGCAGATTGTGGAAGATGCGGCCAAGGGGCCCCAGGGCTTTGCCCGGGTCAAGGCGGTGGTGCTGGAAATCGGCCGCCTTTCCTCCGTGGAGCCCGAAGCCATGGCCTTTTGCTTTGAAGCGGTGAGCAAGGGCACGGTGGCGGAAGGGGCCCGGCTGGAAATCGTGGATGTGCCGGGCCGGGGCCTGTGCCTCAATTGCGGCCAGGAAGTGGCCCTGGATCAGGTGTACGACCCCTGCCCGGCCTGCGGCGGCTACCCGGTCCAGCCCATCAGCGGCACGGAAATGCGGGTGCGGGAACTGGAAGTGGACGACTGAGCCGGTTCCCCCGTTCCCCGGGGGCGCTTAGGGCCGATCGGCCGGGAAAGGCCGTGGGGCGGTCTTCTTTGTGGATAGCGAAAAATACCAAAGTCATGGCGGCGGCAATGGGGCCCCATGCCCCTGGCAAATCCCCCAAGGGCCGGGGCAAAAAGCCGGGGCGGCCAGGGGAAAATTTCGGCCAAAACGCCTAAAATTACCCTTCCCCTAGGAGAACACTCATGTGCACCACTTGCGGTTGCGGTGAGGGCGAAGCCCGGATTGAAGGCGAAGCCCTCCACCCCCACGATCATTCCCATCCCCATGCCCACGGCGACGATCCCCATTGGCACGTCCATGCAGACGGCACGGCCCACAGCCATGCTCCCGCGCCGGAGGCGGCGGAACCGGCCCACGATCATGACCACGGTCACAGCCATGAGCACGATCACGGCCATGCCCACAGCCATGACCATGCCCACGGCGAAGGCCAGCTCAATTACGGTAGCGGTCCGGCCGGGGCCCACGCCCCGGGGATGAGCCAGTCCCGCATGGTGCAGATCGAAAAGGACATTCTCTCCAAAAACGACGCCTATGCGGCCCGCAACCGGCAACAGTTGGGGGAAAAGGGGGTGCTGGCCCTGAACCTGGTGTCCAGCCCGGGGTCGGGCAAGACCACTCTGCTCTGTCGCACCGTGGAAGCCTTGCAGGGCAAGGTGCCGGTGGCGGTGGTGGAAGGGGATCAGCAGACCAGTTTCGACGCGGACCGCATCCGGGCCACCGGGGCTCCGGCCTTGCAGATCAATACGGGCAAGGGCTGCCACCTGGACGCCCACATGGTGGGCCACGCCCTGGAACAGCTCCAAGTGGCGGAGGACAGCCTGCTGCTGGTGGAAAACGTGGGCAATCTGGTCTGCCCCGCCGCCTTTGACCTGGGGGAAGCGGCCAAGGTGGTGATCCTTTCCGTCACGGAAGGGGAGGACAAGCCCCTCAAATATCCGGACATGTTCCGGGCCGCCCGGCTCATGCTCCTCTCCAAATGCGACCTGCTGCCCCATCTCCAGTTTGATGCGGATCAGGCGGAAGCCTATGCCCGCCGGGTCAATCCCCAGCTGGAAGTGATCCGTCTTTCCAGCACCACCGGGGAAGGCTTCGGGGACTGGCTGGCCTGGATCGAAAAGGGGCTGGCGGCGGCGCGGAATCAGCGCCAGGCCACGGTGGCCGGGCTCAAGGCCCGCATCGCCCAGCTGGAGGCCCAACTGGCCGCCCAGGGAGATGCGCCGTCTACGGCCTCTGCGGTTCCCTCGGCCTCCCGGTGATTGGCTTTCCCCCGGTTCCGGCGCCGGGCCGGGCCGCTGCTCCCCGATTCCGGGTGGGGCGGCGGGCCCGGCGCCGGCGCGGTGAACCCGCCGGATATTCCCCTCACCCCCCTTCCCCTGCATCGGCCTGACATGGGCGCCCCTGCTTCTTCTTCCTCCCTGCCTTCCCTGGCTGGGCAGTGCCGCCGCATTCGGGTGCGGGGCCTGGTCCAGGGGGTGGGCTATCGTCCCTTCGTCTACCGCCTGGCCTTTGAATTGGGCCTCTCCGGTTGGGTGCGCAATGACGCGGAAGGGGTGGATATCGAGGCCCGGGGCCCGGCTCCGGCCCTGGAACGCTTTGTCGCCCGGCTGCGTAGCGAAGCGCCGTCCCTGGCCCGGGTGGAAGGGGTGGAACAGCGTCAGGCGGCTCCGGAAGGGGGCCTGCCCGGCTTTCTCATTCTCGAAAGCCGGGGCGGCCACGCCAGCACCGCCATCGGCCCGGATAGCGCCCTCTGCCACGACTGTTTGCGGGAGCTGTTCGACCCGGATAACCGGCGCTACCGCTACGCCTTTACCCACTGTACCCACTGCGGCCCCCGCTATTCCATAACCCGGGAACTGCCCTACGACCGGGCCCGCACCGCCCTGGCCCCCTTTCCCCTGTGCCCGGAATGCGGCCGGGAATACGGGGATCCGGCCAATCGGCGCTTCCATGCGGAAGCCAATTGCTGCCCCGTGTGCGGCCCCCGGTTGAGCCTGCTGGACGCCCGGGGGCGCCCCCTGGCGGGGGCCGGGCTGCCCACCGCCGGGGATGATCCGGTGCTGGCGGCGGTGGCCCTGCTCAAGGCGGGGAAAATCCTGGCCATCAAGGGCTACGGCGGCTTTCACCTGGCCTGCGACGCCACCAATGCCGCCGCCGTGGCCGAACTGCGGCGCCGCAAACAGCGGGAAGAAAAGCCCTTCGCCCTGATGCTGGCCAATGTGGCCAGCGTGGGCCGCCTCTGCCAGCTGTCCGGGGACGAAGCCGGGCTTCTGGAATTGCCGGAACGCTCCATCGTGCTGCTGCGCCGTCGCGCCCAGGCGGCGGAGGGGGCCACGCCCCTGGCGGCGAATGTGGCCCCGGGCCTGGCCTGGCTGGGCTGCATGTTGCCCTACGCCCCCCTCCATTACCTGCTCTTCCACGCCGCCGCCGGCTGTCCCCCGGGCCTGGCCTGGCTGGCCGCGCCCCAGGATCTGAGCCTGGTCATGACCAGCGCCAATCCGGGGGGCGAGCCCCTGGTCACGGACAACGCCCAGGCCTTGAGCCGTCTGGCCGGTCTGGCGGACGCCTTCCTGCTCCACGACCGGGACATTGTGGTGCGGGCCGATGATTCGGTGGTGCGCCACGCCGGGGGCGCCGTCCAGTTCCTGCGCCGGGGCCGGGGCCAGACCCCCCGGCCCATCAAGCTCGCGGACGACGGCCCCTGTGTGCTGGCCTTCGGCGGCTACCTGAAAAATACCCTGTGCCTCCTCAAGGGCCGGGAAGCCATTCTTTCCCAGCACATCGGCGACCTGGGCAACGCAGCCACCGTGGCTTACCTGGAACAGGCGGCCCAGCACCTGCTCCACGTGCTAGACGCCACCCCGGCGGCGGTGGCCTACGACCTCCATCCGGATTTTCCCTCTTCCCGGCTGGCGGCGGATTTCGCCGCCGCCCGGGGCATTCCCGCCTATCCCATTCCCCACCACCACGCCCACATCGCCGCCGTGCTGGCGGAAAACGGGGCCCAGGCCGGGCGCAGCAAAGCGGTTCTGGGCCTGGCCCTGGACGGCTTCGGTCTGGGCCCCGCCGGAGAACTGTGGGGCGGGGAATTGCTGCGGGTGGACGGGGCGGATTGGCAGCGTTTGGCCGGGCTCACCCCCCTGGCCCTGCCCGGGGGAGACAAGGCCGCCCGGGAACCCTGGCGCCTGGCCGCCGCCGCCCTCTGGCGCCTGGGTCGGGGGGCAGAGATTCCCGCCTTCCTGGCCCGCCGCTATCCGGCCCTGGACCCGGCCCTGACCCAGGGCATCGGCCAGATGCTGGAGCGGGGCCTGAATTGCCCGGGCACCTCCAGCCTGGGCCGCCTTTTCGACGGGGTGAGCGGCCTCCTGGGCCTGCGCGCCAAACAAAGCTTTGAGGCCCAGGCGGCCATGGAATTGGAAGGCCTGGCGGACGCCTGGCTGGCGGACCACGGCCCCCTGCCGCCCCTACCCGGGGGCTGGTCCGTGGATGGCGCCGGGGACCTGGATCTGGCGCCCCTTCTGGCCTGGCTGGCCGAATGCCCGGACCCGGCCCTGGGGGCGGCCCGTTTCCACCTTACCCTGGCCGCCGCCCTGGCGGACTGGACCGCCGCCGCCGCTGCCCGGGAAGGCTTATCCACCGTGGCTCTGGGGGGCGGCTGCCTGCTTAACCACGTGCTGGCCCAAGCCCTGGTGGCCCAACTGGTGGCCCGGGGCCTGTCGGTGCTGGAGGCCCGCCAGGCGCCCCCCAACGACGGCGGCCTGTCCCTGGGCCAGGCCTGGATCGCCCGCCGTCTTTTGAGTCTTGACCATGACTGACGCCCCCCCTTTTACCCGCCCCGAGGACGGGGCTTTCGCCCCCTTCCTGGAATGCTCCCCGGAAATCGACTGGGACCAGCCCGCCCTGCTGGCCCTGGCCCGGGAGCTAGGGGCGGCGGGTCGGGACGACCCCCGTCGGGTGGCGGAAGCCTGCTTTTTGTATGTGCGGGACCAGATCCGCCACAGCATCGACTACGGTCTGGCCCCGGTGACCTGCCGGGCCTCCCGGGTGCTGGCGGAGACCTCGGGCCTTTGCTACGCCAAGAGCCATCTCCTGGCCGCCCTGCTGCGGGCCAACCGTATTCCCGCCGGGCTCTGCTACCAGCGTCTGGTGCTGGCGGCGGGGAGCCCCCAGTGCTGCCTGCACGGCCTGAATGCCCTTTATTTGCCCGACCTGGGCTGGTTCCGGGTGGATGCCCGGGGCAATAAACCCGGGGTGGACGCCCGTTTTGCCCCGCCCCAGGAAATCCTGGCTTTTCCCCTTGTTACCCCGGAAGAGCGGGATTTCCCCTGGATTTTCAGCCGTCCCTTGCCCGACCTGGTGGGGGCCCTGACCACGGGGGAAACCCTGGATCAACTCCTGCCCCATTTGCCGGACCGGGCCACCTTGTCCCCGGCGGACGGGGGACCGGATAATGTCTGCCTGGCTTTGCCCGCCCGCACCCCGGGCCTTTTTGGAGAAACCCAACCATGTGTCTAGCCCTGCCCGCCAAAGTGGTGGAATTGCTTCCCGATGATCAGGCCCGGGTGGACCTGGGGGGGGTACAAAAGGAAATTTCCCTGGCCCTGGTGGACGGGGTGGGGGTGGGGGATTACGTCATTCTCCACGTGGGCTACGCCCTGACCCGGCTGGACCCGGAAGAGGCGGAACGGACCCTGGCCCTGTTCGCCGAACTGGGGGCAGAGGGAAGTGGGGCCCTGGCCGAGGAAGGGGCCCCCACCCCAGAGGCCACGGATCTCTCCGGGACTACCGCCTCGGAAGCCCCGTCTGCCCTGGGAGAGCGGTCATGAGCCGGGGAGTTCGGCCTGGGACGGCCTTTTCCTTTGGGACATCGCTGCAATCCCCGTCCCGCGCCCTTGAGCGCTTGGTGTTAAGCCAGATCGCCGATTCATGCCCCTCCCAGCCCGGTTTTGGGGAGGCCCGCCGATGAAATATGTGGATGAATACCGGGACGGGGAACTGGCCCGGGGCCTGGCCCAGGCCATTGCCCGGGAAGTGGAGCCGGGGCGGGAATACCGCTTCATGGAATTTTGCGGCGGCCACACCCACGCCATTTCCCGCTACGGTTTGGCGGACCTGTTGCCCCCCAATGTGCGCATGATCCACGGCCCGGGCTGCCCGGTCTGCGTTCTGCCCATTGGCCGCATCGACCAGGCCATCCGTCTGGCGGTGAACCACGGCGCCCTGGTGTGCACCTACGGGGATTGCCTGCGGGTGCCCGCCTCCGACGGCCTGTCCCTGCTCAAGGCCAAGGCCCGGGGCGGGGACGTGCGCATGGTCTATTCCAGCGCCGACGCCCTGAAACTGGCCCAGGCCCACCCGGACCGGCAGGTGGTGTTTTTCGCCATCGGCTTTGAAACCACCACCCCGCCCACGGCGGTGGTGGTGAAACAGGCCCGGGCCCTGGGGCTGAAGAATTTTTCCGTGCTCTGCTGCCACGTCCTCACCCCCCCGGCCATGGCCCACATCCTGGCCTCCCCGGAAATCAGCCGGACCATGGCTCTGGATGGCTTCATCGGCCCGGCCCACGTGTCCGTGGTCATCGGCAGCCGTCCCTACGAGCCCTTTGCCCGGGATTATGGCAAGCCCGTGGTCATCGCTGGCTTCGAGCCCCTGGATGTGATGCAGGCGGTGCGCATGCTGGTGCGTCAGGTGAATGAGGGCCGGGCGGCGGTGGAAAACGAATTCGCCCGGGCCGTGACCCCGGACGGCAACGCCAAGGCCCAGGCCCTGGTCCAAGAGGTGCTGCACCTGCGTCCCGATTTTGAATGGCGGGGCCTGGGCACTGTGCCCCATTCCGCCCTCTGCCTGGCCCCGGATTACGCCGACCTGGATGCGGAACAGCGCTTCCAGGAAGCCTATGTGAGCGTGCCGGACCACAAGGCCTGCGAATGCGGCGCCATTCTCCGGGGGGAAAAGCGGCCCCAGGAATGCAAGCTCTTCGGCACCGTGTGCACCCCGGACAATCCGGTGGGCTCCTGCATGGTGAGTTCGGAAGGGGCCTGCGCGGCCCATTACACCTATGGACGTTTTCGCCAGACGGAGGTGGTATGAGCGTATTGACCAGCGCCCTCTTGGGCATCCTGGAAGAATCTGGCGCGGCGGTGCTGACCCTGACGGAAACCCTGGAAGAGCAGGAATTCCTCCATGCCCGGCTGACCCGGGAGGAGGCGGTGAAGCATCTCCTCACCATGGCCAAAACCGTGGCCGACGCGCCCCCGGAAATGCGCCAGGCCATGCCGGAAATCGACTGGGACGGCTGGGCCCTGCTGGGCAAGGAACTGAAAGGCAAGCGCCGCCAGGACGAGGGCGCCCTGTGGCACGGGGTCCGTTCCCTGGTGCCCGCCACCCTGCTATGGCTGCGGGTCTATCGCCAGAGCCACCCGGATTTATTTGTCTGTAAACCATGAGTCAACCGAAACACGGCTGGGAAGGCTGGTTGCTGGTGCTGGGAGTGCTGCTGCTGATGCTGGCGGGGCTCTGGGCCGAACAACTGCCGGACCTGCTGGTGGCCCTGCTGCGCCGCCTGGGTTGGGAGCGCGGCTGGGGCACCACCTATACCCCCTGAATCACGGAAGCCCTATGAAAAACCACTATATCCGTCCCCTGGACCTGAAACGGGGCCGGGTGGATATGTCCCACGGCAGCGGCGGCCGGGCCATGGCCCAGCTCATCGACGAAGTCTTCGCCCCGGCCTTTGACAACGAATTCCTGGGCCAGGGGGACGACGGGGCCCGGTTGCCCGCCGCCCCGGCGGGGGCCCGCCTGGTGCTGGCCACGGACGCCCACGTGGTGTCCCCCCTGTTTTTCCCCGGGGGCGACATCGGCGCCCTGGCGGTGCACGGCACCATCAACGACGTGGCCATGATGGGGGCCACCCCCCTCTATCTGACCGCCAGCTTCATCCTGGAAGAAGGCTTTCCCCTGGCGGACCTGGTCCGCATTGTGGCCTCCCTGGCCCGGGCCTCCCGGGAAGCGGGAGTGCCCGTGGTCACCGGGGATACCAAGGTGGTGGAGCAGGGCAAGGGAGACGGGGTGTTCATTTCCACCACCGGTCTGGGCTGGCTGCGGCCCGATCTGACCCTGTCCGGCAGCCGGGCGGAGCCGGGGGATGCGGTGCTGGTTTCCGGCCCCATCGGGGACCACGGCATGGCCATCATGAGCCAGCGGGAAAGCCTTTCCTTCCAGGCTCCCATCCTCTCCGATTCCGCCCCCCTCCACGGGCTGGCGGCGGCCTTGCTGGACAGCGGCGTGACGGTGAAAACCCTGCGGGACCCTACCCGGGGCGGCCTGGGCACCACCCTCAATGAAATCGCTGCCCAGTCCGGGGTGGGCATGATGTTGGAAGAGGCGGCCATTCCGGTGCGCCCGGCGGTGGCGGCGGCCTGCGAACTCCTGGGCCTGGACCCCCTCTACTGCGCCTGCGAAGGCCGCATGGTGGTGATTGTGGCGGGGGAAGACGGGGAGCGGGCCCTGGCGGCCCTCCGCGCCCATCCCCAGGGTCGGGAAGCGGCCCGCATTGGCACGGTGCATCGGGACGAACACCACTTCGTGCAAATGACCACCGGCTTCGGCGGGCGGCGCATTGTGGATTGGCTCACCGGGGAACAGCTGCCCCGGATCTGCTGAGCGGGGGTATTTCGGCAGGGCCTGCCGGTTTCTCCCGGTGGGACCGAGTCCCGCTACCTAGTGGGGGGCCAGAGCCTTTTTCCTGCCCGATTTTGCCCTCAGGCCCCTGGGGACCGGCCTGTCCCCCTGCCTCCTTGGCGGGGGGGGGCGGACCTTACAGGGCCACCAGGATGGAGGCCACGTCCGTCAATTCTTCCCGGACCATGCGCCGCACGTCGTCTTCGTTGCGGGCGTTGCTGATGCTGTAGAGATGGTGTTCCCCGTTCAAAAAGCGCACGGCAGCCAGATATTCCAGGCGGGGCCGCCGCCGGGACGGGGCTTTGCCGCTGGCCCGGGGGGTGTTGTTGGAGCTGGGGGTCGGGCGGGACGCCCGTTGTTGTTTCGCCATGATTATTTTCCTCCCTAAGATACAAAACGGTTCCTCCTCCAGGAACCGTGGCAACCATCCTAGCGAAAGCTAAGGCCATGAAAAATTAGACAAAAGTGATAGCGCTATGCCTTCCGGGTGACAACGCCCCGGCAGGCCCCATGGCTAGGGGGAAAGGGAAAAATGAAAATTCCTAAAAAATCCCCATGGAATGAAAAATTCCGCCCCTTTTTCCAACTTTGGCTAGGGGCTCGCCGGGGGAAAGGATCGTTCGGCCTGAGTATTGTCCTTGGCCGGACCAAGGCCCCAAGGCAGTTTGAGAGAAGGGGCGGTGCCCGCCCTGGCCGCAGGGGGGGCTATTAAGGGGCCTGTTTGGGGCGCGGTCCCTCGGGGGGGTTTGGCCGGAGCTCTTACCCAGCGGCCTAGCGGGCCGATCCTCCAGCGCCCCCGGTTTCTTTGCCCTTTCTCTTGTTCTCCGTCCGTTACCCGCCCGGCCGTTTCCCTCCCCCTCCCGGATTTTTTTCCGCCTCCCCCGGCGGGAGGATGGGGCGGCGGGCCGGTAACGGATAAAATGGCGCCTATGGGCCAATCTTCCCCTTTTTCCCTCCTTTCCCTTCCCCGGCGGGACGGCGCCCCTGTGCCCGGCCCGGTCCTTAGGGCGGGGGGGCGCTGACCATGGCCCGTCCCCCTTTGCCCGCCGTGCTGGTGGTGGATGATGAGGTCCGCTCCCAGGAGGCCCTGCGCCGCACCCTGGAGGAGGACTTTCAGGTCTTTACCGCCAGCGACGGGGAGGCCGCCCTGGCCATCATGGCCCAGGCCGGGGACTCCATTCAGGTGGTGCTCTGCGACCAGCGCATGCCGGGCATGTCCGGGGTGGCCTTCCTCAAGGAGGTGCGGGAACGCTGGCCCGAGGCGGTGCGCATCGTGCTCTCCGGCTATTCGGAGGCGGAAGACATCATTGCCGGGATTAACGAGGCGGGGATTTACCAGTACCTGCTCAAGCCCTGGCAGCCGGAACAGCTGCTCCTCACCCTGAAAAACGCCGCCGCCCTGTGGCGCTTGCAGCAGGAAAACCAGCGCCTTTCCCTGGAACTGCGCACGGCGGAGCCGGTGCTGCGCCAGCGGGTGGAGATGAAGTACGAGCGGGTGAAGCGGGAATTCGGCCTGGACGGCCTGACCCGGGCGCCCAACAGCCCCATGAACGACGTCTGCCTGATGGTGGAGAAAATCGCCCCCTACGACCTTTCCGTGCTGCTCACCGGGGAGTCGGGGACGGGCAAGGAAATGCTGGCCCGGGCCATCCATTACCAGAGTCGGCGCAATCGCCAGCCCTTTGTGGTGGAGAACTGCGGTGCCCTGCCGGACCAGCTTCTGGAAGCGGAGCTGTTCGGCTACAAGCGGGGCGCCTTCACCGGCGCCTACGAAGACCGCCAGGGCCTCTTCCAGCAGGCGGACGGGGGCACCATTTTTCTCGACGAAATCGGGGAAACTTCCCCCGCCTTCCAGGTCAAGCTCCTGCGGGTGCTCCAGGAAGGGGAATTCCGGCCCCTGGGGAGCACCCGGCCGGTGACGGTGAATGTGCGGGTGGTGGCCGCCACCAACCGGGATCTGGAGGCGGAGGTGCGGGCCGGGCGTTTCCGGGAAGACCTGTTCTACCGCCTGGCCACCGTCACCCTGGTGGTGCCGCCCCTGCGGGAACGGCCCATGGATATTCCCCTCCTGGCCGCCCGGCTGCTGGAGGTTTCCCAGCAGGCTTTGGATAAGCAGGTGGCGGGCTTTAGCGCCGAAACCCTGGCCTGCATTGCCTCCTACCGCTGGCCTGGCAATGTGCGGGAATTGCAGAACGAAATCCTGCGTATGCTGGCCCTCTGCGAAGGGGAACGCATCGGCGCCGAACTCCTTTCCCCCCGGGTGCTGCGGGCCCCGGTGGGGGATAGCCAGGCGGCGGAACTGAGCTTTCTCGCCGATCTGTCCGGTGGCCTCAAGGAGCGTATGGAACAACTGGAGGCCAAGGTGGTGAAGGAGGCCATGATCCGGCACCGCTGGAACAAGTCCCGGGCCGCCCAGGAACTGGGCCTGTCCCGGGTCGGCCTGCGCAACAAGCTGGTGCGCTACGGGCTGGAGAAGGCCTGATGGGGCGCCGGAATCCTTCCTTGGCTTTCCCCCACCCGTGCCGTTGTGTCCCGGGAGTGCGGCCATGAGCCTCAATCTCCTGTGGCTCCAGGCGGGCGGCTGCGGCGGCTGCACCCTGTCCTTGCTGGGGGCGGACGCCCGCAATCTTTTCGCCACCCTGGACGACGCGGGCTATCACCTGCTCTGGCACCCGGCCCTGGCGGAAGCCTGTGGCGCGGAGGCGGTGACGGTGCTGGAAGAAGCCGCCGCCGGGCGTCTGCGGGTGGATGTGCTGTGCGTGGAAGGGGCCATTCTGCGGGGCCCGGAGGGCACGGGCCGCTTCCACATCCTGGCCGGTACGGGCACCCCCATGCTGGACTGGGTGGGGCGCCTGGCGGCCCAGGCGGGCACGGTGCTGGCCATCGGCAGCTGCACCGCCTTTGGCGGGGTTCCGGCGGCGGGGGACAACGCCACGGATGCCTGCGGCCTGCAATTTGAAGGCATGGAACGGGGCGGGGTACTGGGGGCGGATTTCCGCGCCCGGGGCGGCCTCCCCGTGGTCAATGTGGCGGGCTGCCCGACCCATCCGGGCTGGATCGTGGATACCCTGCTGGCCTTGGCCCTGGGCCAACTCGGCCCCGGGGATCTGGACGCCCTGCAACGGCCTCGTTTTTACGCCGACCAGCTGGTGCACCACGGCTGCCCCCGCAACGAGTTTTATGAATTCAAGGCCAGCGCCCACAAGCCCTCGGATCTGGGCTGCCTCATGGAAAACCTGGGCTGCAAGGGCACCCAGGCCCACGCGGACTGCAACACCCGGGTCTGGAACGGGGTGGGCTCCTGCCTGCGGGGCGGCTATCCCTGCATTTCCTGCACCGAGCCGGTGTTCGAGGAACCGGGCCATCCCTTCCTGGAAACCCCCAAGGTGGCGGGCATTCCCATCGGCCTGCCCTCGGATATGCCCAAGGCCTGGTTCGTGGCCCTGGCCGCCCTGTCCAAATCCGCCACCCCGAAACGGGTGCGGGAAAACGCTGCCGCCGACCATCCGGTGGTCATCCCGGCCATCCGCAAAACGGGGTTGAAATGAGTGATCGTCTGCATGGCCGGGACAGTGGCCGGAAAAACACCCTGGGGAAGGCCGTGGATCGGCGTTCTTTCTTAGCGCCTCCCTGGAAGCCCCTTGCCCAGGCCGTTCCGGGCCGGGGACTTTGCTGGGCCTTAAGCCACGCCCTTCTCCCCAGTCCCTGTCTCCCGATCCCCGGAGCGCGCCCATGAGCCGCCTGGTCATGGGCCCCTTCAACCGGGTGGAAGGGGATCTGGAAGTGAGCCTGGACGTGGCGGCGGAGCGGGTGGCCGCGGCCTGGGTCACCGCCCCCCTGTACCGGGGTTTTGAAAACATGGTGCTGGGCAAGGCGCCCCTGGACGCCCTGGTGATTGTGCCCCGCATTTGCGGCATTTGCTCCGTGGCCCAGTCCGCCGCCTGCGCCGCCGCCCTGGCCGACGCCATGGGTCTGGCCACCCCGGACAACGGGCGCCTGGCCCGCAACCTGATTCAGGCCGGGGAAAATGTGGCGGACCACCTGACCCATTTCTATCTCTTTTTCATGCCCGACTTCGCCCGGGCGGCCTACGCCAACCGACCCTGGTTCGACGGGGTGGCGGAGCGCTTCAAGGCCACCCGGGGTAGCGCCACGGCGGACATGCTCCCGGCCCGGGCCGGTTTCCTGCGCCTCCAGGGCTATCTGGCGGGCAAATGGCCCCACACCCTGGCTCTCCAGCCCGGGGGCAGCACCCGGGCCGTGCTGGCCGGGGAAAAAATCCGCCTCCACGCCGTGCTCCGGGAATTTCGCGCCTTTCTGGAACAAACCCTGTTCGGGGACCGGCTCGAAGCCGTGGCCGCCCTGGATTCTGCCGAGGCCCTGGCGGCCTGGGCGGCGGACCGGCGGGGGGATTTCCCCCGCTTCGTCGCCCTGGCCCGGGAAGAAGGCCTGGACACCCTGGGCCGGGGGCCGGACCTGTTTCTTTCCTACGGCGCCTACGCCGGGGAAGTGGGCCAGTTTTTCCCCGCCGGGGTGTGGGATCAGGGCCGGGGCTGCCGCAGCGCCCTGGAAGTTTCCCGCATCGGGGAAGACGTGAGCCACGCCTGGATGGCCGGGGAAGCCCCCCGCTCGCCCCTGGAGGGCCTGACCCAGCCCCTGCCGGACAAGGCGGGGGCCTACACCTGGTGCAAAGCCCCCCGCTACGGCGGCCGTAGCGCCGAGGTGGGCGCCCTGGCCCGGCAACTGGTGGCCGGCCATCCCCTGGCCCGCCACCTGGTCAAACAGACCGGGGCGGGCAGCGTGTATGCCCGGGTGGTGGCCCGGCTTCTGGAAATCGCCCAACTGGTGCCCGCCATGGAGGCCTGGGTGGCCCAGCTCAGCCCCGGCGCCCCCTTCTGCGCCCAAGGCCAGCTACCGGACCGGGCCCAGGGCGTGGGCCTGGTGGAAGCCGCCCGGGGCGGCCTGGGCCACTGGCTGCGCATTGAAGAAGGCCGGTTGGCGAGCTACCAGATCATCGCCCCCACCACCTGGAATTTCTCCCCCCGGGACGCCCAGGACCAGCCCGGCGCCCTGGAACAGGCTCTCGTTAATACTCCCGTAGCCCCCGGCGACGCCACCCCCGTCACCGTCCAGCACGTGGTCCGCTCCTTCGATCCGTGCATGGTGTGCACGGTGCATTGAGGCCTGCCGGGGAGCTTAATAAACCAAAAAGCAGAAGAACGTACTGGCAGTAACTAGACCCACGGCAAAACCGAAGTAGGCCCACAGTAGGTTTTCTTCCCGCCGCATTTGGGCCCGTTCTTGTTTCCTGACCAAGTCTTCCCTAAACATATCTGGCTCCCTTCTTAAATTGAGCTGTTTTACTTTCAGCCCACGGGCTTGGACTGGATGACTAAGTCAATGGGGTCACGCGGGTGGCCCTATGCCCAGGCAAATTTGGTTGAGCTTTGCCAGATTGATGAAGCGATGTCTGCCGAAACTGATAGAGGGAATGTAGTTCCGGTCACATAGTCCCCTGAGCACCCCCTCATTTATTCCCACCACTTCAGCAAACTTCTTCCAATGCATGATGGGAATGGGCGGTAGCTGGTTGATTTGAAAATCCGATGCCATAATCCCTCCGCTCCACTATGAGCCACTGACCACCACTTGTAAGCATAATAAATAACTTATAAGTAAAATATATGTCAGTAAGTTATGACGATGCCGTTCTTCTGTCAAGCAAAATATTCACTAATGAGAGATAAAATATCTGCCGTTGTAACGGCTAAGACTGACCCTCACCGAAAGTTCAAGCACATGGAAGAACTGACCGGTGTGAAAGCGGCTTCTTGGAAGGCGATTTGTGAGGGACGACAGAGAGCTAACGAGGAACATCTAGAGGCCATTGGAAGGCTATGGCCCGAATACTCTCTATGGCTGTTGACCGGGAAAGTCGTGCCTGAGTCTGGGCAGACAAGCCCAGAACTTGAACAGTTGGAAGAGTTAAAAAAGGCCGTTGGAAAGTAACTAGGGAACTAATCTGTTACCCCCTAAGCCCCTGGAAATATTCATTTATAATAATGTGTAAATATGGAGGCGTGATAACTTTTTTTCGGCACCCGGGTCGTCCGGCAGTCGGCCTTTGTGGCCACAGCCTCAATGGAATGTGTCACCAATCCGGACCATACGTATTCCTGGCGATTTGAAGCGGAACTCTATGAGGAAGTCCGTATCCGCTGATTTGCAGCGGATTATCCATGAGTATTTTTTAGACCAGAAATCTAAGCCAAGTTATATTTGGCGTTTTTTACTGGCTTATACGGTAGCGATAGGGTTGATGACTGTCGTATGACAAATAGCTAAAAAAGCGTCTCTGTTGTTTTGTTAGCTATGTGTCGGTAACCAGACCTAGCTAGAGCCTACAGAATACGCACAACAAAAAAGGCAGCCGAAGCTGCCTTTGGTCTGCTTAGCGTTTGCTGTCGGGCGTTCGCTTAATCTGTGTCCAAGTGTGGTCAGGAGCAGACGTAGGGGGAGCGATTGTACGGTCAGGTACGGTGGAAAAATTAGGGACTCGTCCACCACGAGGCCCAATTTCTTGAAAAATTCCACCGTTGGTGCCACTACTTTGACCTGGTTTTAACTTCGTTACCATTTCGGTTTCCTTTCAATGAGAAGAAAACCCGACTTAAAAATCTCTGCCAGAAAAGCTTGCGGCGAAACACGATTAACGCTATCGTCCCAACCTTCTGTTGTCGTCAAACACAGAGACCGTAGGCCTCGTCGGGTATGAGGCTTACAAAAGCCGTTCCTGGTTGTAGCCGGGAGCGGCTTTTTTTTCCGGGGGCAGTCTAGCACTCTGCTGCAGTGAGTGCTACAACACAATATATAGTACTGTTCTGTATGTCAACCTACTATATATTGTGAGCTGCAGTTAAAAGGCTAACTTGTATTCGTCCAACAGTTTTACCGTTTGAGGTAATTGATTCTTCAAAAGCCGTCCTAGAAATTGATCTTGAGAGAGCGGCGGATTTTTAAACGGGGCTCTCGTTTTGCGGAAAGCTTCCAGGCATTTTGAAAGACTCAAATCACAGAGTTCGGTAATGAAGTCATCAGGATGGCGTACTTCAATGCCGTACTTGTCAAGAACCTCCGAGGGGAAATCTTTAATATTTTTGGTAACGATGATTTCCGCTCGACACTGGATCGCTGCAGCCAATACATGACCGTCCCCTGGGTCAGGTAACTCAGAAACACAAGGGATCAAATGCTCAAAACCGCTAACCATACAGTCGTGAAAATTTTTATTAATTTTCTCAACGAGTCCCGGAATTTTATCAGCTAAATCGGGATGATTTTTTTGTAGATTGCAGGTCCATTCATCTTGAATTTGCTTCGACCACTTAGCACGAAATAATCCCGTCGTAGCCAATCGTAGCATTACATCCCGCAAGAGAGAGGGGTAAAGAACATTGGCATCATAAAGTACGGTAAATTGAGTCATTAAACATCCATATGGAAGTCTTGGGTCTCCATTGCTAGTTCGTCCAAAACAGCATGGCGGGCCCTCTCCTCCGCTTCCTTGAAACGGAGGAGATCGCAATATCGAATACGCCGATGACTGCCTACTTTGCGGAACTGAATTTTGCCTTCATCCAATAGTTTTACTAAATAAGGGCGTGACACCATCAGGATGTCAGCCGCTTTTTGAGTAGTTAACTCTGCATGCACAGGCACGATTTGAACCGCATTCCCCTGGGAAATATTTACAAGAATATCCATCAGCATTTGAACAGCAGAAGTAGGTAAATGGACCTTTTGCCCACTTTCTACAATGCTAATCGTCAGCTCTTGAGTTTCCTCAGGCGTACGCATGATCATCGACAGCTCACGACTTCCTTCTTTTGCCAACGCTATGTCATGATCGTTTGGCAGCGTAGGAAATCCAATTTCTTTTAACGTGTTCATAGTTTTGTAATTTGCGCGTATGTATGAGTATTTAATTTATACGTATTTAATTTGACGATAACGATGACTATATGAATATAAAATAAGATGCTTAAGGAAACAGCGCATTAAAGTGTCGTATGTATTTAGCAAATAGGTTAGGCCTACTACGAACGCCTTGATTGTAGAGCACAAACGAAATAAACGCAACAACTGAATTAAGCGAAAATCGTTCATTGTCTGTGTAGGACATCCAGTAGCTCTATAGTCTGCTGTTGTACTCACAATCACGTGCAAGCGATTGATTTTTTGGATACATGTACGCACCTATTACCCCCTAAAAGTTAAGTTGCGTATGTGCGTAACATGTTGTTTATATTTGTATTTATTGCATTTTTTTAAAAGGAAATGGTGTGTACGGTGCATTGAGGTCGCCGTCCCCCCCGGGGTCTTCCCTTCGCTCCTTCCCCGTTACCTAATTCCCGTAGAATGCGAAAAGCATAATCCGGCGCGAGGTCATGATGGGAAGCAGTTGGAAGTGGGGGGGGCTACTACTGATCTTAGGGGGCGGGGGGTTCTATTTGCTGGGAGGCCACAATCCCTTGCGGGAAGGCTACGGGGTGTATCAACAGTATCGCCAGCAGGTGGCGAATCGGGCAGCTTTGCAGCAAGGGGCGGAAGCCGCCTTTTGGCGCCAGCAGCGAGAGGATGCGGAGTGGTTTGCGTATTATCGGCCCAACCCCGCTTGACGACACCAGGCTACCCATTTGTTAGCGCTGGAGTGTGATAGTCGGAAAGCGGAAGCGCGACGGGTTTTTGAGCAAAACAGGGCCCAGCGGGAAGCCGCCGCAGCGCCACATCAAAGTATTTCCGGAATTGGGACAAAGTAGCTCGGCAGGGCAGGGCCGCTTGCCTACACAGATTGCCCATAACTAACCAGAGGGATACGGGGCGAGGAAGGGTTCATGGACTGTTATCGCCACCCAGGGCAACCGGCGGTAGGGATTTGCAAACATTGTGGCAAAGGGGGGTGCCAGGCCTGTGTGGTCAATGGGGAGAACACCGCCCATGGGTTGGCTTGTTCTTCCCTGTGCGAATGGGAGTTAAGAGAAAGTTCCCGGCTGAATGAGGTGTAGCGCACCATTGCGTCCCACTACATTTCCAACCAGGGATTACTGGCCAACCCCCGGGCCTCGGCCATTATCTATGGCGTGGTAGGGGTGGTGGCGGTGTTAACCATGGCCTTCATGGTGTTTTCCCGTTAGCCTCTAACCGCTGGGGACTCTGGCGGGAAGAACCTATTTGGGGCTTGGGAAGTGGGGGGAGTTGGGTTACGCTTAAGTCCCATTCCTGGGGCCCTTGGCCGGGCCGCCGTCCTCAAGGAGAAGTCCATGCCGCGCATCATGCTGGTGGATGATGAAGTGAACATTCTCAAGGCTTTGCGCCGTTTGTTGGTGGCGACGCCTTGTACCTATGACGGCATGGTGTTCAATCTCCAGGTCGAGAGTTTTTCCACCCCCGAAGGGGCTTTGGCTCGGGCTCAGGACACGGCCTTTGATCTGGTGCTTTCCGATTACCGTATGCCGGGCATGGATGGGGTTCAGTTTCTCAGTGCGTTCCGGGAAATTCAGCCCGAAGCCGCCCGCCTGGTTTTGTCTGGATATGCGGATCTGAACGCCCTGATGGGCGCCATCAATCAAGCCCAGATCTACCGTTTTCTGTCCAAGCCTTGGAACGATTACGAACTGGTGTCTGCGATAGCCCAAGCCTTGGCTTACCGCCATCTGCTGCTGGAAAACCAGCGCTTAGCCGATCAGGTCCGCGTCGCCCGGGGGGTGATGACGGCGGAGGAATTGGAGCGCAAGCGTCTGGAACTGGAATCCCCGGGCATTACCCAGGTGAATTGGGGGCCGGACGGCTCGGTGATTCTGGACCCGGATTTGCTGGATAAGCCTTAGGCCGGTGGGTCTGCCCCGGTGCCCTGTGGGGACGGGGAGGGGCTTGAGGATGGCCGTCCTGCTTGGGCGGATGGCCGGGATGCCTGGTTCGGGCCGTGGTTAGGGTCACGGCCGGGGCCGGCGAGCAAGATTGGCTTGCTGCTTGGCTTGGCGGGCTGATTTTGGACCCGGTCGCGGGGAACCGCCGGCTTCTGGGGGCAGGGGAGGGCGGCAAGCCCCCTCAACCCCAGGCCCATCTTGGGCCTTTGTGTGTGCTGAGCATTGCACCGGGTCGCCGTCCCTAATCCCGATTGAGGGCTGTTCCCCCCGCGTTGTTCCGCTGTCCCGCTAGCGCCCCAGGCCTTGCTGGGGTGCCCAGCCCGGGCCAGCCTTAGCCCAATTCCAAGGCCGCCGCTCCCAGGCGAATGGCTTCCACCGCCGGATGGCGGATGCGCCGCTCGTTGGAGATGGCGTAATACTGTTCCCGCACGTCTTCCATTTCCCCCACCGCCTGGGCGCCGAACTGTTCCGCCAGGTTGGCGGCGAGCAGGCTGGGGGCGGGGAACAGGCCCAGACCGGAGCGGCCGAAGGTCATCAAAAGGGCGCTGTCCTCGAATTCCCCCACCACGTCCGGATGGAGGTTGCGGGCCGAGAGCCAGGCGTCGATGCGGCTGCGCAGGGCCGTGTCCCGGGTGGGCAGGAGCAGGGGCGCCCCTTCCAGGGAGGCGGGAAAGCCCGGCCCGAGCCGGCCCGCCAATGCCGGGGTGGCGTAGAAGCCGATGCGGCATTCCCCCACCGGGTGGCTGAAAACCCGGAGATTGGGGCGGCTGCCCGCGGGCCGGTCCGTGAGCACCACATCCAGTTTGTGCAGGGCCAGATCCGCTAGCAGTTCGTCAAATTCCCCTTCCTGGCAGATGAGGCGCAGGCCCTGGGGCAGGTGCAGGGCCGCCTCCAGGAGCCGGTAGGCGATGAGTTTGGGCAGGGCGTCGGAAATGCCCACGGTGAGCCGCAGCCGGTGGGTTTCCCCTTGGGCTTGCAGGGTTTCCTGGAGCTGGGCGCCCAGGAGAAAAATCTGGTCCGCGTAGTGCAGGGTGGTGCGCCCCGCCTCGGTGAGCACCAGGCGGCGCCCTTCCTGGGTGAACAGGGCGGTGCCCAGGGTCTGCTCCAGTTCCTTCAACTGGCTGCTGATGGTCTGCACCGCCACCCCCAGGCGGGCCGCCGCCCGGCTGATTGCGGTGGTCCCGGTCGTTTGGACAGCCACCGGGCTGGAATAAGCTAAGGCCGGTGCCGGGGTTTTGGTTTTGACTTTCCCGGATTTTATAACGATTGGCTTGAGCACTGTGGAGCTTGTGGGCAGCCGCCGACCTGTGGGCAAGCGGTGGGCAACGCATAGCGTTGTCCACGGTTTGTCCATAGGGGACCGCGCTGACGCG
>JAYRGQ010000003.1:0-214943 GCA_041907765.1 Rhodocyclaceae bacterium
GGCCGCCATCGCCACTTGTGCCTTGAATTCCGCACTGTGTTGCTTGCGTTTCGTTCCCATCTTTCACTTCCCTTTCAACCGGTCAGCATTAGCTTAGCCAACTGTCCGAAAAAGCGTGACCGCCGCAGGAATCCGGAAGCGCAGGGGCAAAGGGGTGGGTGACCCGGGGCGTTTGCCCCCAGGCCAGGCTGGAGACGCTAGTGTACGAAGCCCCAGCCCATCTGACCACTGTCTCCTGGCAAAAAGGCGTCAGGGCCGGGCGGCGCGGGGAGGCGTACTGGGCGGGCTGGGTCGCCCCGGGACGGGTTTCCCCGAGGGACGTTTGGCGCTATCTTAGGCGGCCTTGCTTCCTGGCCTCGCCGGCCCATGCTGCCCGCCTACTATCCCCGCTCCTTCCTCAAGCTCCTGCTGCTGGCCTTTTTCGCGGCGGCCCTGCCTTTGGTGGCGGCCCTGGTGCAGGCGTCGTTCCAGGTGGATAGCCTGGCCAAGCAAAGCCAGCGGGCGGTGGGGCAGACCGCCCGGGCCGCCCGGGCTAGCCGCCAATTGCTGGAACAGACCGTGGCCCTGGAACGGGCCGCCCGCCAGTATCTGGTGCTGGATGATCCCACCCTGTTGGAGGATTACGCCACCCTGCGGGGCCGGTTCAAATCCACTAGCAGCGAACTTTCCCTTTTGCCCCTGGACGATGAACAGCTGCGGGAGTTGAACCGTACCATCGACGGGGAAGCGGCCCTCTACGATCAATTGCGCAAACCCCACGGGGCCGACAAGGTTCGGCTGGCGGAAAGCTATGGAGAACTCACCGATGCGGCCCGGGGGGTGCAGCGCATCAGCAATGACCTGATCGACCGGGAAATGGACCGGCTCCAGGATCAGGCGGAAACCACGGAACGGCTGCTCTGGCGCCAATTGCCCCTGATGCTCCTCCTCGGAATAGGGGTCTCGGGCCTGGCCGCTTTTTACATCACCCGGCCTCTGCGCCGCCTGGAAGGGGCGGTACGGCGCCTGGGGGACGGGGATCTGGAAAGCCCGGTCCAGGTTCGGGGTCCGGCGGACTTGGAAAGCCTGGGGCGGCGTCTGGACTGGCTGCGCCGCCGTCTAGGGGAACTGGAAGCCCAGAAGGCCCGGTTTCTCCGCCATGTTTCCCACGAACTGAAAACCCCCCTCACCGCCCTGCGGGAAGGCACGGAATTACTGGCGGACGGCAGCATGGGCGCCCTGGCCGAGCCCCAGCGGGAAGTGCTGGGGATTTTGCAGGCCAAGACCCGCCAGTTGCAGACCCTGATCGAGCGTCTGCTCAATGTGCAGCGCTCCCTGGATGAACTGGGGCGCCTGAGCCCCGAGCCCCTGGCCCTGGATGAACTGGTGCGTCGGGGGGCGGCGGAACAGCGCCTAGCGGCGGAAGCCCACGATCTCCATTTCGACGAAGCCCTGGCCCCCCTGACCGTGGTGGGGGACCGGCAGAAGCTGGCCACCGTGGTGGATAACCTGATTTCCAACGCCATCAAGCATTCACCCCCCGGTGGTATGATCGCCCTCTCCCTGCAAAGGCAGGGCCGGGAAGCCTGGCTGGAAGTGGCCGACCAGGGCCCCGGGGTGCCCGCCGCCGACCGGGAAAAAATCTTCGACTGGTTTTATCTGGGGCGGGGCGGCGACCCGGCCCCATCCCCCGTTCCCGGCAGCGGTTTGGGCCTGCCCATCGCCCGGGAACTGGCGGAAGCCCACCACGGCCAGCTCACCCTGGTGAGCGTTGCTCCGGAAGGTGCCCGTTTCCGCCTCACCCTGCCCTTATCCGAATCCCGACGTCCATGATTGTGTTGCCCCTGTCTTCCCTTCGTTCCCTGGGCCGTCGCGCCCCCTTACTGTTTCTGCTGGCCGGACTGGCCGCCTGTAGCCATCTGCCCCACCTGGGCAATGGGGCGTCCACCCCGGCGGTGGATGAGGGGCGTCTGGTGCTGGATACCATCGCCTACGCCCAGAAAACCGCTGCCGCTTCCGCCGACACCCAGCGCCGGGAGTTGAACGAGGCCCAGCAGGCCTTTGGCCGGGAACATTCTGCCGCCAACCGGCTGCGCTACGGCACCCTCCTGGCCTTGCCCACCCTGACCCTGGAGGATGAGGGCCGGGCAGCGGCCATCCTGGAACCCCTCACCGCCACGGGCAACGGCCCGGTGCGTCAGTTCGCCAGCCTGCTCCTGGCCCAGGTGACGGACCGGGTGCGGGAAAAACGCCGCAGCACCCAGCTCAAGGAACAGCTGGCCCAGTTAAAGGCCATCGAGCGCCAGCTCATCGACCGGGGCAAGGCAGGGAAATAGCCATGGCCAACCTTTTGCTGGTGGATGACGATCCGGACATCCTGCGTTTGCTGGCCCTGCGCCTGTCCACCGCCGGACACCGGGTGCGCAGTGCCGATGGCGGGGAGGGAGCCCTGGCTCTCTTCGATGCGGAACGGCCCGATCTGGTCATTACAGACCTGAAAATGGGGGGTATGGACGGCCTCGCCCTGTTTGACGCCATCCAGCGCCGGGCGCCCACCCTGCCGGTGATTGTGCTTACCGCCCACGGCACCATTCCGGACGCGGTGGCCGCCACCCAGCGGGGGGTCTTCGGCTTTCTCACCAAGCCCTTCGACGGCAAGGAACTGCTGGCCAAGGTGGATCAGGCCCTGGCCCTGGCGGCACCCGCCGGGGAGGTGGAAGCCTGGCGCCAGGACATTGTGGGCACCAGCCCGGCCCTGGCCGAGGTGCTGGAGCGGGCCCGGCTGGTGGCGGCGTCCGACGCCAGTGTCTTCATCGCCGGGGCTTCGGGCAGCGGCAAGGAACTGTTGGCCCAGGCCATTCACCGGGCCAGCCCCCGGGCCCAAATGCCTTTTGTGGCCATTAACTGCGCCGCCATTCCGGAAAACCTGCTGGAATCGGAACTGTTCGGCCACAAAAAGGGGGCGTTTACTGGAGCCACCTACAACCACACCGGGTTGTTCCAGGAAGGGGAGGGGGGCACCATTTTCCTGGATGAAATCGGCGACATGCCCTTGCCCCTCCAGGCCAAGCTGCTGAGGGTTTTGCAGGAGCGCCAGGTGCGTCCCGTGGGGGCGTCCCAGCCCCTGCCCGTGGATGTGCGGGTGATTTCCGCCACCCACCGTCATCTGGAAGAACAGCTGGCCCGGGGCGCCTTCCGGGAAGACCTGTATTACCGCCTGAACGTGGTGACCCTGCGCCTGCCCGATCTGGCGGAGCGCCGGGAAGACATTCCCGCCCTGGCCAACCATTTTCTGCGCCGGACCGCCCAGCGCTACGGCAAATCGGTCACCGCCTTCGCCCCGGAAGCCCTGGAATTGCTCATGGCCGCTCCCTGGCCGGGCAATGTGCGCCAGTTGCAGAACGTGGTGGAACAGGCCGTGGTCCTGTCCCCCGCTGGGGGCGGCCTGATTCCGGCGGTGCTGGTCCAGGGGGCCCTGGATCGCTCCGCCACCGGCTTGGTGCCCCTGGATGACGCCAAGCGGGATTTCGAGCGGGACTATCTGGTGCGCCTGCTGCGTCTCACCGGGGGCAGCGTTTCCCAGGCCGCCCGCCTGGCCCAGCGCAACCGTACCGAGTTCTACAAGCTTTTGGAGCGGCATCAACTGGATGCCAAGCTCTTCAAGGCCGGGGACGCCTGAGGGGCGATCACCGTTGGGGTGACCGGCGACTACCTCTTGTTTCGGTCGCCACTTCCTGCTTCTGGCCGGAGCTACAGTCCCAGTCCCAGTCCCAGTCCCAGTCTCCGGCTCCGGCTCCGGCTCCGGCTCCGGCTCCGGCTCCGGCTCCGGCTCCGGCTCCGGCTCCGGCTCCGGCTCCGGCTCCGGCTCCGGCTCCGGCTCCGGCTCCGGGCTCCCATCCCGGCGCCGGGGCTGATTTCTCCTTCTCTCCGTTTCCCCTGGATTCCTCCCCATCGGCCCTGAGGCCGATCCCTGGTCTTTCATCCCCTATCTCTGGGGCCTAGGGGCGTCCTGCTGTCTCGGCCCGATCCCTTGTCGGGCCTTCGCCCAAGCTGTCGGGACCGCCCGACAGACTTATTCCCTGTATTTTCAATGACTTCCGTCGGGCGTCAAAAAAGCTGTCGGGCCAGCCCGACAGAAGAGTTCAGCTCTTACCCGAGGGTGTTTTTGTAATCCATTGATTCCTTTTGATATTTTTCTCCTGGCACGGGGCTTGCGATAAAGGAGACAAAGCGCATCTGCCGATGCGCGGCAACTGGAGGAATCCCTCATGAAACTGATCCATCTTCTTTGGCTGGCCGCCCTGGTGGGCGGTTCCGGCCTTGCCCAGGCCCGGGGCTTGGACGGTGATGCCATTCTGGCCGGCGGTGTGGGCGGCGCGGCGGGAGCCGCCATCGGCTCCGCCATGGGCGGTCGGGACGCGGCCATTATCGGTGGCGCCCTGGGGGCTGCCGCCGGGGTGTCCATGGCCAGCCGGCCCGTGGCCCGGGTGGGCTATGACCGGCCCCGCTACGTGGTGGAACGGCCCTATTACGTGGCGGCCCCCCGTTATGTGGAACCGGCCCCCGTGTATTGGGCGCCGGCCCGTCCCGGTCCTGGCTACTGGGGCCCTCCCGGGCGGGGCTGGGGGCATCACCATCACGACCATTGGGACTGAGTCCCGCAAGCCCAAGTCCTTTCTTTCCCCCATTTCCCTTTAAGGAGCCCCACCATGGATAGCACCCTGAATGTGCCCGCGCCGGAACGGCACGACGGTCCCAAACCCCAACGTCCCCATCCTGTGGTGGTGGCCGCCGCCGTCTCCCTCACCGTGTTTAGCCTGTTGGGTATTGGCGCCATCACGGGCCTGGTTCCCACCGCCCACTCGGAAAAGGCCGGGGATTCCCCCGCCCTGAGCCGGGCCCTGCCGGAGAGCGACTCAGCGCCCACGGCAGAGGGGGCGGGGAGCGGGCCATCCACTTCGGCGGAGCGCTCCGATATCCGGGCGGCAGTGGCCGCTTCGGCCCGGGGGGCAGCGGAACCCCGGGAAGCCGCCCGTCCGGCGGCGCCCACCCATAGCATCCCGCCTGGGGTCTGCGCCCGCTGCGGCGTGGTGCAGGCGGTGCGGGAGGTGCAGCGGGAAGGTAAGGCCTCCGGCTTGGGGGCCGTGGCCGGCGGGGTGGCGGGGGCCGTGGTGGGCAACCAGTTTGGCCGGGGCAACGGCAATGCGGCCATGACCTTGCTGGGGGCCGCTGGCGGGGCCTTTGCCGGTAACAGTATCGAAAAAAACATGCACAAGGAGACCAGCTATCGGATCACCGTGCGCATGGATGACGGTT
Organism: Rhodocyclaceae bacterium; assembly: GCA_041907765.1. Taxonomy (GTDB): domain Bacteria; phylum Pseudomonadota; class Gammaproteobacteria; order Burkholderiales; family Rhodocyclaceae; genus Azospira. The sequence continues at coordinate 5,296 of JAYRGQ010000003.1, forward strand.
CCTATCGCACCATCGCCCAGAACTATGTGCCGGCGGTGCAGAGCGGGGACCGGGTCAAGGTGACCAACGGCAGTGTGGCTGCCATTCCTTAAATGGGCCTTGGGCTGCCCGGCGCGGCAGCCAAGTCCCTTCTGTGACCTCAATACTTTGGAGATAACTATGCATACCCTGACCCCAAATTCGCCCCGGACGGCCTCCCGTCTGGGGGCTTCCGGGCTGACCCTGGCCCTGGTGCTGGGGGTGGCTTCCCTGGCTGGTTGCGGCACCAATCCTAGCCGTCAGCAGATCGGCACCGCCACCGGCGCCGTGGTGGGCGGCCTGGTGGGCTCTTCCCTGACCTTCGGTAGCACCGGCGGTACCGTGGCGGGGGCCGCCGTGGGCGGCGTGATCGGCAACGAAATCGGTAAAAACATGGAGCATCGCCGCCGCTAGATTTTGTAAGACCATCTCTCCCTTTGGCCGGAACGGAAGCGGGGGCGCTTCCCTCCGGCCTTTTTTTGTCTTCGAAATGGCGTGTTGTTTTTCTCCTGGAGTCGCGTGGCAGAGAGGGGAAGTAAAGGCTTTTCGGCTTACGGAAGCCCTCGGGGAAGAATGGGGGGCTGGCTTGGTTGCCATTTCCTTGATCGAAGTCAGGCAGCCCCCATGGCTAGAAGGGCCGGTTAAGGAATCCTGAAGCGATCCCAGCTGGAGGGCCGCTATACTGCTTGGGAGTCGATGCGCATGCCGGAGGGAGGCTCAGCGCCTCAAGTACGGTTCCTGCGCGGAAGACCCCAATGGCCGCGTCAAAGTCCCGCTTTAAGCTATTGTTGGTGCCCAGGTCCAGGCGGTTTCTTCCTGCAAAGGGTGATGAAGCATAAAAATAGGCTACATCTTAAAAAAGTAGATATTGTCAGATTTTTCCTAAAACATTCTCGGGTCCGCCCAAGTCAAGCTGTTTGTCATAGAATTCGCCCCGTGGGGCCGGGCTCGGTGCCCGGAATATTTGGAGAATCGTCATGGCTATGCTGCAACGACTGCGGGTTTCCACCCGGATGCAATTGCTGGTGGGAATCACCTTATTGGGCTTGATCTGCCTGTGTTTGACCGCCCTGTTCGAGATCCGTAACACCATGATCGAGGACCGCAAGGAAAAAATACGGAATTTGGTCGAAGTGGCGGTGGGGACCTTGAGCCACTATCAGCAGCAAGCCCAGGCCGGACAACTCACGGAAGACGGGGCGAAACAGGCGGCTAAAGCCGCTTTGCGGGACATACGCTTTGGGGAAAAGGATTATTTCTTCATTTATTACGGGGATGGGGTGAATTTTCTCCTCCCCACCAAGCCGGAGTTTGAGGGCAAAAATAAGCGGGATTTAAAAGATAGCCAGGGGCGCCCGTTTATTCAGGAGCTTCTGGCCGCAGGGGAACGGGGGGGCGATTTCGTGGAATATCTGTTTCCCCGGGCAGGGCACACCAATCCGGAGCCCAAACTAGGCTATGGCGCCCCCTTTAAGCCTTGGAACATGATGGTGGGCGCTGGGGTCTATATCGACGACATCGACCAGCAATTTCACCGGGTAGCCTGGGTGCTGGGGGGCATTTCCTTTGTGCTGCTGGCCTTTCTGAGCCTGCTGGGCTGGCGCATTGGGGGGAGCGTGCTGCGCCAGTTGGGCGGGGAGCCGAGCCATGCCACGGCCATTATGCAGCGCATTGCAGAAGGGGATTTGACGGCGGATGTGGGTCGGGCGGAAACGGGGAGCCTGCTTCACGCCCTGGGCACCATGACCGCCGCCCTGCGGGGCATGGTGGGAGAAATCAACCGGCATGCCAACCAACTGGTGGGCAATGCCTCCCAAATTTCCCAAGCCTCCGACCAGGTGGCCCAGGCGGCGGAACAGCAAGCCGACGCCACCTCCGCCATGGCCGCCGCCATCCAGGAATTGACCGTCAGCTCCACCCACATTTCCGACAGCGCCCGGGACAGCTCCCAGGACTCCCGGGACGCGGCCCAGGAAGCTAGTCAGGGCTCGGAACGGGTGGGCCAGGCCGCCGCCGCCATTGGCCAGATCTCCACTACCGTGACCCAGGCCTCCACCCAGATCCGGGCCCTGGAAGAGCGGGCCAACCAGGTCTCCTCCATTGCCAACGTGATCAAGGACATTGCCGGGCAAACCAACCTCCTGGCCCTGAATGCGGCCATTGAAGCCGCCCGGGCCGGGGAACAGGGCCGGGGCTTTGCCGTGGTGGCGGACGAAGTGCGCAAACTGGCGGAACGGACCGCCAAGGCCACGGCGGAAATCGAAGACATGATCCAGGGCATCCAGGCCGACACCGAGTCCGCCGTCACCGCCATGGACATGGCCCTGCCGGAAGTGGCCCAGGGGGTGCAACTGGCCCAATCCGCCTCCGCCTCCCTCAAAGCCATCGAAGAAGGGGCCAAGCGCACCCTGCAACGGGTGGGGGAAGTGGCCGACTCCACCCAAGAACAAAGTGCCGCCAGCACCTCCATCGCCCAGCGGGTAGAACAGATCGCCAACATGGTGGAAGAAACCACCACCACCATTCGCCAGACCGCCGACAACGCCCACCAACTGGAAGCCATCGCCAGCGACCTGAAAACCATGGTGGGCCACTTCCGGGTGTGAGGGTTGGGGCGGTGGGGAAGGGGGAGAGGAGGGAAGGGCCTGGGCGAAGGCCGGGGCCTTCTGCCCGGCTAGAAAGCCTTAGCCTTCGTCCCCTTTGCCCACTCAACCTAAAAAAGCGTCTTTCGGGGCGCTTTTTTTGTGCCTTGTTTTCCCCAAAAGGGAGAAGCGGTTAAGGAAGCCTTTAGGGCTGGCGACGGGCGCTTGTTAGGTGAGGGGGGCCCTTCGAGGTCTTGGTTGGGCATTCCCTAGATGACAGGCTCTTTCATTAAAAGCGCCAGTCTCCGCCTCCAGACCATGAAGCCCTTGCCTGGAATTTTTGCGACCCGAGCCTCAAACAAAAGGGCCTTACTCAGGAAAGATCCAATAAAAAAGCGCCTCGAAAGGCGCTTTTTGCTTTGCTCCGAAGAGCGGGGGCTTGGCCTGATTAGGCCGCCGGGCCGTTGCCCTTGTGATTCTGGATAACTTGCAGCAGTTGGGCGAAGACCTTGGGGTTGCCCGCCACCAGATTGCCCGTTTCCAGATAGGTGGCTTCCCCGGCCAGGTCGCTCACCAGGCCGCCCGCTTCGCTGATGAGCAGGGTGCCGGCGGCCATGTCCCAGGGGGCCAGGCCGAATTCCCAGAAGCCGTCCAGGCGGCCGCAGGCCACCGCAGCCAGATCCAGGGAGGCGGCGCCGGGGCGGCGCATGCCGGAGGTGGCTTGGCAGAGTTCCTTGAAAATGGCCAGATAGCTGTCGATGTGCTCGAATTCCCGGTAGGGGAAGCCGGTGCCCAGGAGGGATTCCTGGAGTTTGGTGCGCTTGCTGACCCGAATGCGCCGGTCGTTGAGGAAGGCACCCCGACCCTTTGAGGCGGTGAACAGCTCGTTCCGGTTGGGGTCGTACACCACCGCCTGGGTGATCTGGCCGTTATGGGCCAGGGCGATGGAAATGGCGTATTGGGGAAAGCCGTGGATGAAGTTGGTGGTGCCATCCAGGGGGTCGATGATCCACTGGAATTCCGCATCGCTGGCCCCGGCCAGGCCGCTCTCTTCTGCTAGAATGCCGTGGTTGGGATACGCCTCCCGCAGGGTTTCAACGATGGCGGTTTCGGCCGCCTGATCCACTTCGGTGACGTAATCGCTTTGACCTTTGCTGGCGACCTTAATCAGGTCCAGGTCGTTGGAAGCGCGGTTAATGATTTGACCGGCGCGGCGTGCGGCCTTAACGGCAATGTTCAGGGCTGGATGCATGGTGTTTTGAAAGAACTTTCGGGGCGGCTTGTCGGGGGAAAACTTCCGGGAAGACCGCCCAAAACTATTTGGAAAAACGGTATTTTACTATGACCCCGGCTGCCGCGCTTGAGCGCATCCGTATTGTTCTTTGTCAAACCAGCCACCCGGGCAATATTGGCGCCGCCGCCCGGGCCATGAAAACCATGGGGCTGACCCGGCTTTATCTGGTCAATCCCAAGCATTTCCCTGATCCGGAAGCGGAGGCTCGGGCCTCCGGGGCCGGGGATGTGCTGGCCAACGCCCATGTTTGCGCCACCCTGGACGAGGCCCTGACGGGCACCGTCTTTGCCTCCGCCCTGTCCGCCCGGCGCCGGGATTTGGGCCCGGATCCGGAACCAGCCCGCCAGGGCGTCCAGGACGTGCTGGCCCATGTGGGGGAGGGGGATGTGGCCCTGGTCTTCGGGGGGGAAACCTCCGGCCTGACCAATGAGGAAGTGTCCCGCTGCAACCGGCTGGTGACCATTCCGGTGAATCCGGACTACGGCTCCTTGAACCTGGGCTCCGCCGTCCAGGTGATGTGCTACGAACTGCGCATGGCGGCCTTCAACGCCATGCCGCCCCTGGTGAGCCAGGCCACGCCTTTCAGCTCGCCCCCCGCCAGCCACGAGGACATCGAGGGCTTCTTCACCCACCTGGAACGGATCATGGTGACCACGGATTTCCTCGATCCCACCAATCCCCGCCGCCTGGTGCCCAAGCTGCGGCGCCTCTTCGGCCGGGTGGAGCTGGAGCGGGACGAGGTCAATATCCTCCGGGGCATCCTGGGGTCGGTGGAATCCCACCTCAAGTAGGCTGGCGGGGAAAGCCCGCCGTTCCCTGGAACGGGCCGGGGGGACTCCGAATAACGGCCCGAGGTCTTGGGGAGAGCTTGATGTGGCGGGAGATGGCCGTAAACAGGCCATCTCCTGAGCCTATCCCCCTAAATCCGCCTGCCACGCCCCGCTCCTGGCCGTGAAAGTAAAGATCCCCTGTCCACGGTCATTTCCAGGCAATTCCCAGAGACCTCCCGGACATACCCGAGCAAATCGCAGGGTTAAATAGTTGATCGGTTTGGTGGGTTATTCTAAACTTGCCCCCATCTTGATCAGGAGCTTTCCCATGTTTGCCCGTCTGCGTGAAGATATCCTCTCCGTCTTCGACCGCGATCCCGCGGCCCGATCCTTCTGGGAGGTGCTCACCTGTTACCCGGGCATCCACGCCCTGATGTTCCACCGGCTCGCCAACTGGTTCTGGCGCAACCGGCTGCGCTGGATGGCCCGCTATTCGGCCCACATTTCCCGTTTTCTCACCGGCATCGAGATTCACCCCGGCGCCACCGTGGGGCGGCGCTTTTTCATCGACCACGGCATGGGGGTGGTGATTGGGGAAACTACGGAAATCGGCGACGATTGCACCCTTTATCACGGCGTCACCCTGGGGGGCACTTCCTGGCACAAGGGCAAGCGCCATCCCACCCTGGGCAAGGGGGTGGTGATCGGTGCCGGGGCCAAGGTGCTGGGCCCCATTACCATCGGCGACGGGGCCAAAATCGGCTCCAATGCGGTGGTGGTGCGGGACGTGCCCGCCGGCGCCACGGCGGTGGGCAATCCGGCCCGCATTATCCAGTCGGAAAAGGACCAGCAGCGGGAAGAAACCGCTTCCAAAATGGGCTTTTCTGCCTACGCCATTACCAAAAATATGGACGATCCCCTGGTCAAAGCCATCCACGGTCTGCTGGACCATGCGGTGGAAACGGACCGGCGTCTGGACGCCCTGCGGCGCAAGCTGGATGAGGCCGGCGTGGCGGTGGATGACGAGCTGGCCACGGCGGATCGTTTCGATCCCAAGTATCTGGGCAAAATAGTTGACTGAAGTTGTCGGGTTTAGCTATAGTTGACTTGAATTATCAAGTATTCCCCAGGAGGGTATATGCGACTGACCACCAAAGGGCGTTTCGCCGTCACTGCCATGATTGATCTGGCCTTACGCTGTAAGGACGGACCCGTCACCCTGGCCGGCATCAGCGAGCGGCAGCGGATTTCCCTGTCCTATCTGGAACAGCTGTTTGGCAAGCTGCGCCGGGCCAATCTGGTGGAAAGCGTCCGGGGCCCGGGGGGCGGCTACTGCCTGGCCCGGCCCGTGGCCCAGCTCACCGTGGCGGACATTATCCGGGCCGTGGATGAGCCCCTGGACGCCACCCAGTGCGGTGGCCGGGAAAACTGCCACGAGGAACATCGCTGTATGACCCACGACCTGTGGGCTACCCTCAACGCCAAAATGTACGAATTCCTGGCTTCCGTTTCCCTGGCCGATCTGGTGGCCAAACAGGGGGAAAAGGTAGCCACCCTGGAAGACCAGCGCCGGGAAGGCGCCCGGCCCCGCATCCAGGAAGTCACGGCCAATCTTTAGGCCTGGACCATGTTCGCCCCCGTCTATTTCGACCATAACGCCACCACGCCCCTGGCGCCGGAGGTGCTGGAAGCCATGCTGCCCTATTTGCGGGATCAGTACGGCAACCCCTCCAGTCGCCACGAGTACGGCCGGGCGGCCCGGCGCGCTGTGGATGAGGCTCGGGCCCAGGTGGCGGCGGCGGTGGGCGCCCATCCCACGGAAGTGATTTTTACCAGCGGCGGCTCGGAAACCAATAACCTCTTCCTGAAAGGGGCGGCGGCTTGCCGGCGGCCCGGCTGGGTGGTGGTGAGCGGGGTGGAACACCCCTGCGTTCTGGAGCCCGCCCGCCAGTTGGGGCACCAGGGCTGGCAGGTCCATGAATTGGCGGTGGATGGGCAAGGCCGGGTGTCCCCGGAGGACTTCGCCCGCGCCCTGGCCCAGCGTCCCCAGCTGATTTCCATCATGCTGGCCAATAACGAAACCGGGGTGGTGCAGGACGTGGCCGCCCTGGCGGAGCAGGCCAAGGGGGCGGGCAGCCCCTGGTTCCATAGCGACGCCATTCAGGCCCTGGGCAAGCTGCCCGTGGATTTCCGCGCTCTGAACGCCGCCGGGGTCCATGCCCTGACCCTTTCCGCCCATAAAATCGGCGGCCCCAAAGGTGCGGCGGCCCTGGTGCTGGATAAGCGGGTGGAACTGGCCCCCCTGGTCGCCGGGGGCGGACAGGAACGGAACTTGCGTTCCGGTACGGAGAACGTGGCGGCGATTGTGGGTTTTGGCGCCGCCTGTGCCCTTTCCGTACAGAACATGGAACAAAAAAGACGCCATTTGCAGGATTTGCGACAAGCCCTGGAAGCCGGACTGGGGGCCCTGGGGGCCACGGTGTTCGGCGCCGGGGCGCCCCGCCTGCCCAATACCAGCTTCTTCGCTTTCCCCGGCCTGGACGGCGAAACCCTGGTGGGACAACTAGATCGGGCGGGCTTTGCGGTGGCCAGCGGTTCGGCCTGTTCTTCCGTACAACGGGAACCTTCCCACGTTTTGTTGTCCATGGGAGTGGCTCCCGATCTGGCCAAAGGCGCGGTGCGGGTGAGCCTGGGGCGGGAAAACACGGCGGCCCAGGTACAGGAATTCTTGGCGGCCCTGGGGGCGACGCTTCAGCGTCTGACCCACCTGGCGGCCATTGCGGTTTAATTATTGGAGAGTAAACAAATGAAACTGCCGATTTATCTGGATTATTCGGCCACCACCCCGGTGGATCCCCGGGTGGCGGAAAAGATGATTCCCTACCTGGTGGAAAAATTCGGCAATCCGGCCTCCCGTTCCCACGCCTACGGCTGGGAAGCGGAAGCGGCGGTGGAAGAGGCCCGGGGCCATGTGGCGGCCCTGGTCAATGCGGACCCCAAGGAAATTATCTGGACCTCCGGGGCCACCGAATCGGACAACCTGGCGCTGAAGGGCGCCGCCCATTTCTACGCTGGCAAGGGCAAGCACATCATCACCGTGAAAACCGAGCACAAGGCCATTCTGGACACGGCTCGGGAACTGGAACGGCAGGGCTTTGAAGTGACCTATCTGGACGTTCTGGAAAACGGTTTGATCGATCTGGAACAATTCAAGCAGGCCATTCGCCCGGACACCATCCTGGCTTCCGTGATGATGGTGAATAACGAAATCGGGGTGATCCAGCCCATCGAAACCCTGGGGGAAATCTGCCGGGAAAAGGGCATCATTTTCCACGTGGATGCGGCACAGGCCACGGGCAAGGTGGAGATTGATCTGCAAAAGCTGAAAGTGGATCTGATGAGCTTCTCCGCCCACAAGACCTACGGCCCCAAGGGCATCGGCGCCCTTTACGTGCGGCGTAAGCCCCGGGTGCGCCTGGAACCCCAGATGCACGGCGGCGGCCATGAACGGGGCTTCCGTTCCGGCACTCTGGCCACCCACCAGATCGTCGGCATGGGGGAAGCCTATCGCCTGGCCAAGCTGGAAATGGCGGAAGAAAACGTGCGCATCCAGGCCCTGAGGGATCGCCTGTTGAAGGGACTTTCCGATATGGAAGCGGTCTACGTGAATGGGGACATGGAACAGCGGGCCCCCCACAACCTGAACATGAGCTTCGCCTACGTGGAAGGGGAATCCCTGCTCATGGCCATCAAGGATGTGGCCGTATCCTCCGGTTCCGCCTGCACCTCCGCCAGCCTGGAGCCTTCCTACGTGCTGCGCGCCCTGGGGCGGGAAGATGAGCTGGCCCACAGTTCCATCCGCTTCACCATCGGCCGCTTCACCACGGAAGAGGAAATCGATTACGTTGTCCAGCTTTTGCACAGCAAGGTCTCCAAGCTGCGGGAATTGTCCCCCCTGTGGGACATGGTCAAAGAAGGCGTGGATTTGAGCAGCGTCCAGTGGGCGGCCCACTAAGGTCCGTCGGCGCCATTGTCATTAAAGGAGTTGAAAAATGTCTTATAGCGTGAAAGTTCTGGACCACTACGAAAACCCCCGCAACGTGGGTGCCTTCGAAAAGGAAGAGGATGGGGTTGGCACCGGCATGGTGGGGGCCCCGGCCTGCGGCGACGTGATGCGCCTGCAAATCAAGGTGAATAAGGAAGGGGTCATCGAGGACGCCAAGTTCAAGACCTATGGCTGCGGCTCCGCCATTGCCTCCTCCTCCCTGGTGACCGAATGGGTGAAGGGCAAGACCCTGGATCAAGCCCTGGACATCAAGAACACCCAGATTGCGGAAGAGCTGGCCCTGCCGCCGGTAAAAATTCACTGCTCCATCCTGGCGGAAGACGCCATTAAGGCGGCGGTGGCGGATTACAAGAAGAAGCAAGGGGACAACTAAATCCGGTTTCCGTATTTTGTCTTCTGAGAGGATTGAATCATGGCGGTAACGCTTACTGAAAAGGCGGCCAAGCATGTGGCCAGCTATCTGAGTAAACGGGGCAAGGGCTACGGTCTGCGCCTGGGGGTGCGCACCAGCGGCTGTTCGGGCATGGCCTACAAGCTGGAATTCGCGGACGGCCCTGGGGAAGGGGATGCGGAGTTTGAAAGCTTTGGCATCAAGGTCCTGGTGGATCCCAAGAGCCTGCCTTATCTGGACGGCACCCAGCTGGATTACGCCAAGGAAGGCCTGAACGAAGGCTTTAAGTTCAACAACCCCAACGCCAAGGATCAGTGCGGCTGCGGCGAAAGCTTCAGCGTCTGACCCCGCCCGGGGCTGCGCCGGGAAGGACGGCTGATCCCGCCCGCCGGGCGCCCCCGGGGGGCGCCGTGCCGCTCCAACCAATAGGCTAGCCATGGATTTCAACGCCGACTTTTTCAGCCTTTTCGATTTGCCCGTCGCCTTCGGTCTGGACGGGGCCCAGCTGGACGCCCGCTTTCGCGACGCGGCGGCCCAGGTCCATCCGGACCGTTACGCCGCCGCCCCGGAAGGGGAGCGGCGCCTGGCCATGCAGTGGTCCACCCGGGTGAATGAGGCCTACCAGGCCTTGAAAAAGCCCCTTCCCCGGGCCCAGTACCTGCTCAAGCTGGCGGGCCAGGAGGTGGGGGCGGAAAACAACACCGCCATGCCCGTGGATTTCCTCATGGAACAGATGGAATGGCGGGAACAGGTCCAGGAAGCCCGGCTGGCAGGCCAGAGCGATGCCCTGGAAGCCTTGCTGGATAAGCTTCAGGACCGGCTGGACGGGGATTACCGGACGTTGGGAGAATTGCTCGACCAACGCCGGGATTACGCCGCGGCTGCCTCCCTGGTGCGTAAACTCATGTTCCTGGAAAAGCTGCAAAGCGACATCGACGAGGCCCTGGTGGCCCTGGAAGAACAATAATGGCCTTACTCCAAATCGCGGAGCCGGGAGAATCCGCCGCCCCGCATCAGCACAAACTTGCCGTGGGGATTGACCTGGGCACCACCAATTCCCTGGTGGCTACCGTCCGCAGCGGTCTGGCGGTGGTGCTCAATGACGAAAAGGGCCGTCCCATCCTGCCCTCCGTGGTGCGCTATCTGCCCGAAGGAGGCGTGGCGGTGGGCTATGAGGCCCAGGCCAAACAGGCCCAGGACCCGCGCAATACCATCGTTTCCGTGAAACGCTTTATGGGCCGGGGCCTGGGGGACATCTCCCACGCCGAATCCATGCCCTACGATTTCGAGCCCGCCCCGGGCATGGTGCGCCTGCACACCCGGGCCGGGGTCAAAAGCCCGGTGGAAGTGTCCGCCGAAATCCTCAAGGTGCTGCGCCTGCGGGCGGAAACCGCACTGGGGGGCGAACTAGTGGGGGCGGTGATCACCGTGCCCGCCTATTTTGATGATGCCCAGCGCCAGGCCACCAAGGATGCGGCCCGGCTGGCGGGCATTAATGTGCTGCGCCTGCTCAACGAACCCACCGCCGCCGCCATCGCCTATGGCCTGGATAACGAGGCGGAGGGGGTCTATGCGGTCTTCGACCTGGGGGGCGGCACCTTCGATATTTCCATTCTGCGCCTCTCCAAAGGGGTGTTCGAAGTGCTGGCCACCGGGGGGGATTCGGCCCTGGGGGGGGATGACTTCGATCAGCGCATTCTCTGCTGGCTCATTGAGGCGGCCAAGCTGCCGCCCCTGGGCGCCCAGGATTCCCGTCTGCTCCTGACCCGGGCCCGGGAGGCCAAGGAATACCTCACCACCCACCCGGAAGCCCCCATTGTGGCCAAGCTGTCCACCGGCCAGGTGGTGGAAGAAAAACTCACCATCGAAATTTTCACCGAAATTACCCAGACCCTGGTGGCCAAGACCCTTCAGCCCTGTAAAAAGGCCCTGCGGGATGCGGGCCTGCGGGTGGGGGACGTGAAAGGGGTGGTGATGGTGGGGGGCTCCACCCGGATGCCCCAGATCCAGAAGGCGGTGGGGGAATTTTTCCGTCAGGAACCCCTGAATAATCTCGATCCGGAAAAGGTGGTGGCCCTGGGGGCCGCGACCCAGGCCAATCTCCTGGCGGGCAATCGGACCGCCGGGGATGACTGGCTGCTCCTGGACGTGATTCCCCTGTCCCTGGGGCTGGAAACCATGGGGGGCCTAGTGGAAAAGGTGATTCCCCGCAATTCCACCATTCCCGTGGCCCGGGCCCAGGAATTCACCACCTTTAAGGACGGCCAGACGGCCATGGCCATCCATGTGGTCCAGGGGGAACGGGAGCTGGTGTCCGACTGCCGCTCCCTGGCCCGCTTTGAACTGCGGGGCATTCCCCCCATGGTGGCGGGGGCCGCCCGGATTCGGGTGACCTTCCAGGTGGATGCGGACGGGCTTTTGTCCGTGACCGCCCGGGAAAGTACCTCCGGAGTGGAAGCCTCGGTGGCGGTCAAGCCGTCCTACGGCCTGTCCGACGATGAAATCGGGCGCATGTTGCAGGAGTCCATGACCCACGCCCAGGACGACGCTTTCCGCCGCGCCCTGCTGGAAGCCCGGGTGGAAGCCCAGCGCCTCCTGGAAGCCACGGAATCCGCCATCAAGGAAGACGGCCACCTGATTAAGCCGGAGGAAATGCAGCGCATCCAGTCTGCCATCGCCAAGCTGAAGACGGTGATGGTGGGGGATGACCGGCATACCATTAACAACACCATGGATTTGCTGGGCCTGGAAACCGCCCATTTTGCCGCCCAGCGCATGGATCAGAGCATTAAGCGGGCCCTGGCGGGCAAAAAGGTGGATGACATGCCCGTCGGTGACCCGGAAGAGGAAAAAGCCCCATGACCCAGATCATCGTTCTACCCCACGAGGACCTGTGCCCGGAAGGGGCTGTGGTGGAGGCGGCCCCCGGCACCTCCATCTGCGACGCCCTGTTACAGAACCACATTGAAATCGAGCACGCCTGCGAAAAATCCTGTGCCTGCACCACCTGCCACGTCATTGTGCGGGAAGGCTTCCAGTCCCTGGAAGCGGCCGACGATTTGGAAGAGGACATGCTGGACAAGGCCTGGGGCCTGGAGCCCCAATCCCGCCTCTCTTGTCAGGCGATAATTCAGGACACGCCCCTGGTGGTGGAAATTCCCAAATACACCATTAACATGGCCAAAGAAGGCAAACATTAAAGGAGGGACGTCATGCAATGGACTGACGTAAACCGTATTGCGGAAGAATTGGTGGATGCCCACCCGGAAGTGGATCCACTGAAAGTCAATTTCGTGGATTTGATGAACTGGGTGAAAGCCCTGCCCGGCTTTGCCGATGACGACAAACGTTGCGGCGAAAAGGTGCTCGAGGCTATCCAGACCGCCTGGATCGAGGAAAAGGAATAGTCCCCGGGCCCGGCAACGGGCCCGTTCCCCATCCCCAGCGCTTGCCCGTGGCAGGCGCTTTTTATTTTGGGAGAGCCCCATGGAACAAGCCAGCGCACCGGCCCAACGGTTTAGTGATCGGCAACTGGAACAGATCGTGGATGAGGCCACCGTCTATATGTGCGCCTGCCCGGCCCAGGTGGCGGCGGCCATCCGCAATCTGCGCCAGCTCCACGCCTACCAGTTGAATTGCGAGACCCAGGCCCTGGGCAGGGAGGGGGAAAAAGCCCTCACCGTGCATCGGGAAATTGCCACCGCCGCCCTGGGGGCCATGGCCACCCTGGAAGCTTGCCTGGATCGGGTGTTGGATCTGGAAGGCTGGGACCGGCAAACCCTGCGCATGCCGGAAGGCCTGCGGCGCAAACGTCAGGAATTTCTGGAAAAAGACTGACAGTCCTAGGGGCGGGTGGCTTGGGGCGAGGGCCCAAGCGGTGGGCTCCGTGGCATAGGGGGTTTTCCCGACCCGATTAGGGGAACTTATCCCGGGGCGAGCCGCCCCTTGCTAGGGGCTAGGCGGCTGTTCCGCCTAACCAGGGGTAAGGGCGGTGTCCCACCGTCCCCCTGGGCCCTAAAGCCCCTTGGCGGCGGCCTGCTTATTCGTTGTCCGGCAGGGCCAGTTCCTTGCGCACCGCTTTGTAGAAACGCTGATAGAAGCCCTTATCGTCGATGGTTTCCCCCTGGGTCTTCAGTTCCCCCTGGGTTTCGCTGGAACTACTCACGGAAATCGGTAGCACCAGGGGCAGGCTGATGGAGGTGCTCTTGTGGGCGCTCTTGACGTCGAAACGCTCTTCCGTGGCGGTGACGAACAGACTGGAACCCTTGTCCCGGGAAATGCAGGTCACGTAAACCCGCAGCAGGGCCCGATTTTCCTCATCCTCCCGAAATTCCTTGCTGCCGATGAAGCTTAAGGATTCGGGCTTGATGTCCTTGGTCATCACATAGCCGTCCCCCAGGAGCACCCGGTTGGCAGCTTCACAGACCGGGGTGGCGGGCACGATGAAATCCTGACGGTGACGGGGGTCGCCGGCGAAGGCTTCCCGGTCATGGTGGGTCTTGTTACCGGCGCAACCGGTCAAAACGGCCAGGGCCAGAAGGGCGGTCAAAGCAGGGCGGAAAGAAGGGATGAAGGACATGGGATAACTCCCTTAAAACGGCAGGGTTCAAAAACGGCGTCAGGGGGCTAGGGGCGGCGGCGAGGGGGAAACGCCCGGGGCCGGGAGCCAAAGCCGGGGATTTTCCCCGGCCCGGCTGAAAGGGGCCTGACCGTCCCGGAGCTATAGGCGCCGGGTCAGGGGAAAAAGTTCAGGATGCTGTCCAGGCCGCCGAAATTGATGGCCACAGCGGCCTTTTCCCGGGTGGCGGGCTTGGCGTGGTAGGCCACGGACAGGCCCGATTCCCCCATCATGCGCAGGTCGTTGGCCCCGTCTCCCACGGCAATGACCTGTTCCCGGCTTAATCCGAATTGTTCCCGCAGCCGGGCCAGATGCTGGGCCTTGGCCTGGGCATCCACCACCTGGCCGATAACCCGGCCGGTGAGTTTGCCCCCCTGGATTTCCAGTTCGTTGGAGGTGGCGAAATCCAGGCCCAGCTCAATGCGCAGACGCTCGGTGAAATAGGTGAAGCCGCCGGACAGCAGGGCGGTGCGCAACCCCGCCGCCTTGGCCGCCTCGATTAGCTCCCGGGCCCCGGGGGAGAGCTGGAGCCGTTCGGCAAACACCCGGGCCAGCACCCGGGCATCTAGCCCGGCCAGCACCCCCACCCGGCGTTTCAGGCTTTCCTGGTAGTCGATTTCCCCCCGCATGGCGGCGGCGGTGATGGCCGACACTTCCGCCTTTTTACCGGCGAAGTCCGCCAGTTCGTCGATGCACTCAATGGTGATCAGGGTGGAATCCATGTCAAAGGCGATCAGGCCGTAGTCGGCCAGCCCCTGGTTGGCGGGCACAAAGGCCCAATCCAGGCCTTCCGCCTCCAGTTGGGCGGCCACCGGGGCGAAGGCCGGTTCACGCCGGGCCTGGGCAAAGCGCACGACCCGGGGCGGGCGGGGCTGTACGGCGTGGGCGCCGGTGGCGGTCACAATGGCCTCGATGAGAAAGGTGGGGACGGCGCCCCCTTGGACAACCAGATCGAACATGGGCGGGAGTATGGGGTGAGTGGTTGGCAATGGCGAAAAGCCAAGCCCCGGACCGAGGCCGGGGCGGATCAAGGCTTGCGGTGGCGAATACCGGCGCTACGGGGAGCGGGGGGTGGGGGCGGACGGCCGGGGAAAGTCCCCCACTCATCTGCCCCTTGGGGCTTCTAGGCCCCCCTTAAGCGCCCAGGCGGCCGGGGAGCACGTCCCGCAGCAGGGTGGCGGCTTCCCGGATCATTTTTTCCGTGCTGGCCCAATCCACGCAGGCGTCGGTCACCGAACAGCCGTACTTGAGCTGGGACAGGTCCGCCGGAATGGACTGGTTGCCCGCCTCGATGTTGGATTCCACCATCACCCCCACCAGGGACTGGTTACCCAGGCGGATTTGATTGACCACGTCGGCCATGACCAGGGGTTGGAGCTCGGGCTTTTTGAAGCTATTGGAGTGGGAGCAATCCACCACGATATTGTTGGGCAGCTTGGCCTTGGCCAGGGCCTGTTCCGCCATGGAGACGGAAACCGTGTCGTAATTGGGCCGGCCGCCGCCACCCCGCAGCACCACATGACCGTAATGGTTGCCCTTGGTGCGCACAATGGCCACCTGGCCGGCCTCGTTAATGCCCAGGAAGCTGTGGGGCTTGGAGGCGGAGAGAATGGCGTTGATGGCGATGTCCATATTGCCGTCCGTGCCGTTCTTGAAGCCCACGGGGGTGGATAGGCCGGAGGACATTTCCCGGTGGGTCTGGGATTCGGTGGTGCGGGCGCCGATGGCGGTCCAGGAAATCAGATCCCCGTAATATTGGGGAGAATTGGGGTCCAGGGCTTCCGTGCCGGCGGGCAGACCGATTTCATTGACCTGGAGGAGAAAATCCCGGGCCTTGGACATGCCCACATCCACCTGGAAGGAATCATCCATGAAAGGGTCGTTGATGTAGCCCTTCCAGCCCACGGTGGTACGGGGCTTTTCAAAATAGACCCGCATGACCAGGAGCAGGGTGTCGGACACTTCGTCCGCCAGGGCCTTGAGGCGCCGGGCGTAATCCAGCCCGGCCACCGGGTCGTGGATGGAGCAGGGGCCGACCACGGCGAAAAGACGGTGATCTTTCCGATTCAGAATATTGCACAGGTCCTGACGGCCTTGGCGCACCACGGCGGCGGCCCGGTCGGACAGGGGTTGGCGGGCGATCAGCTCCGCCGGGGTGGGCATGGGATCGAAAGCGGCGATATTGATATTGTCGATGTCGGAAACGTTCATGGTCTAGGGGGCGGGCAAGCCGCCGCATCAAGCGGTGAGTTGGTGGAACAGTTCCTTTACGGCACCGACCCGGTCAGCCAGGGTGGGAGAGGAACGGGAAAGTGAAAGTTTATCCTGTCCGGCCAGTTTGTAGTTCCGGTTTTTCTGGATGAGCTGGATGATTTTGTAAGGATCGATGGGGGGATTGGGGCAAAACTGCACCAACACCTGGCTGGGGCCCGCATCCAGCTTAATCACCCCCAGGGGCTTGGCGGCCAGGCGCAGCCGGTGGGTGGCCAGCAGGCTCTGGGCCTGGGGCGGCAGTTCGCCAAAGCGATCGATGAGCTCTTCCTGCAACTGATCCAGGTCTTCTCCCTGGGTGCAGTTGGAAAGGCGCTTGTAGAGGCTGAGGCGCTCGTTCACGTCCGGGCAGTAGGCGTCGGGCAGAAGGGCGGGGGCGTGGAGGTTGATTTCCGTGGTCAGGCCCAGGGGCTGGGTCAGGTCCTCGTCCTCCAGGGACTGGCCCTGCTTTAAGGCGGCCACGGCCCGGTTGAGCATGTCCGTATAGAGGTTGAAGCCCACTTCCTGCATTTCCCCGGACTGGTTGTCCCCCAGCACCTCCCCGGCGCCCCGGATTTCCAGATCGTGCATGGCCAGGTAGAAACCGGCCCCCAGGTCTTCCATGTGCTGGATGGCTTCCAGGCGCTGCTTGGCCTGTTTGGTAAGGGCCTTTTCGTCCTGGATCAGGAGGTAGGCGTAGGCCTGGTGGTGGGAACGGCCGACCCGGCCCCGCAGCTGGTGCAGCTGGGCCAGACCGAACTTTTCCGCCCGATTGATGAGGATGGTGTTGGCGTGGGGATTGTCGATGCCCGTTTCGATAATAGTGGTGCAGAGCAGCAGGTTGGCCCGCTGGCCGGTGAAGTCCCGCATTACCCGTTCCAGCTCCCGCTCGCTCATCTGGCCGTGGCCCACCACAATGCGAGCCTCGGGCACCAGCTTGGTGAGGCGCTCCTGCATATTGGCGATGGTATCCACCTCGTTGTGCAGGAAATAGACCTGGCCGCCCCGCTTCAATTCCCGCAGCACCGCTTCCCGGATCACCCCGTCGGACTGCTTGGTGACAAAGGTCTTGATGGCCAGCCGCTTCTGGGGGGCGGTGGCGATGACGGAAAAGTCCCGCAGGCCTTCCAGGCTCATGGCCAGGGTGCGGGGAATGGGGGTGGCGGTGAGGGTGAGCACATCCACCTCGGCCCGCAGGGCCTTGAGGGCTTCCTTCTGGCGCACCCCGAAACGGTGTTCCTCGTCGATGATCACCAGGCCCAGACGGGAGAATTGCACCTCCTTGCCGATCAGCTTGTGGGTGCCGATGACGATGTCGATCTTGCCTTCCCCCAGCTGTTTGATGGCCTGGCTGCTTTCCTTGGCGGTTTTGAAACGGGACAGTTCGGTGATGGTCACCGGCCAGTCGGCAAACCGATCCTTGAAGGTCTGGTAGTGCTGTTCGCAGAGCAGGGTGGTGGGGCACAGCACGGCCACCTGCTTGCCCCCGGCCACGGCTACAAAGGCCGCCCGCAGGGCCACTTCCGTCTTGCCAAAGCCCACGTCGCCGCAGACCAGCCGGTCCATGGGCTTGCCCTTTTGCATGTCTTCCAGCACGGCGGCGATGGCCTGGGCCTGATCCGGGGTTTCCTCGAAACCGAAGCCCTCGGCAAAGGCCTCGTAATCGCTGTCCTTGAACTGGAAGGCGTGGCCTTGCCGGGCGGCCCGGGCGGCGTAAATGGCCAGCAGCTCCGCTGCCGTGTCCCGGGCCTGTTCCGCCGCTTTTTTCTTGGCCTTTTCCCACTGGCCCGAACCCAGGGTATGGAGGGGGGCGGTTTCCGGTTCGCTTCCGGAGTAACGGGAAATCACATGGAGCTGGGAAACGGGCACATAGAGCTTGGCCTGATTGGCGTAATGGAGTTCGAGAAACTCCATTTCCCCATCCCCCAGGTCCAGACGCACCAGTCCCATGTAACGGCCGATGCCGTGGGATTCATGGACCACCGGGTCCCCCACCTTGAGTTCGGTCAGGTCCCGCAGCCAGTTTTCCACGGAGGCCTTGCGCTGGGCGTCCCGGCGGCTGCGCCGGGTGGGGCTGCCCGCGTACAGCTCGTTTTCCGTGACCAGGGCCAGGCCGTCCAGGGCGAAGCCCCCTTGCAGGGGGGCTACCCCCAGGCTCAGGGGAGCGCCATCTGCCAGCAGGGTGGCGAAATCGCCGCCGCTGGCGGGTTTCAAGCCATGTTCCCCGAGCATTTGCAGGAGGGTTTCCCGGCGCCCGGCGGATTCGGCCAGGACCATGACCCGGCCGGGATAGGTATCCAGAAAGCGCTTTAAGGCCAGGAGCGGGTCTTCCGCCCGCCGTTCCACCGCCAGGGGCGGCAGGGGGGCGGCCAGGGGCAGGCGGCCCCGGGTGTGTTCTTCCTCCGCCCCATTGACCATCACCTTGCCCAGGGGCTGGGCGGCCACAAAAAAGGCCTCTTCCATGAGAAACAGCTGATCCGGGGGCAGCAGGGGCCGGGCCTTGTCCCCGGCCATGAGCCGGTAACGGCTCTGGGTTTCCTTCCAGAATTCCCGGATGGCCTCCCCTACATCCCGGTGCAGGCAGAGGACGGCGTCTGCGCCCAGGTAGTCGAAAAGGGTGGCGGTCTGGTCGAAAAACAGGGGCAGCCAGTATTCGATCCCGGCGGAGGGCACCCCGTTGGAGACATCCTTGTACACCCCGGATTTGGCCGGGTCCCCTTCGAACACTTCCCGGAAACGCTGGCGGAAGTGGCTACGGCCCTGGTCGTCCATGGGGAATTCCCGGGCTGGCAGGAGGCGGATTTCCGGCACCGGGTAAAGGGTGCGCTGGGTGTCCGCGTCGAAGGTGCGCAAGGTTTCCACCTCTTCATCGAAGAGGTCGATCCGGTAGGGCAGGGGGGAGCCCATGGGGTACAGGTCAATGAGGCCGCCCCGCACCGAGTATTCCCCCGGGCTGACCACCTGGGTGACGTGGGTGTAGCCAGCCAGGGTGAGCTGGTCCCGCAGCTGGTCCCCGTTAAGCTTTTCCCCCTGTTTGATAAAAAAGGTATAGGCCGCCAGGTAGGCCGGGGGCACCAGCCGATAGACGGCGGAGGCGGCGGGCACCAGGAGAATGTCGCATTCCTGGCGCATCACCGCGTACAGGGTGGCAAGGCGCTCGGAAACCAGATCCTGGTGGGGGGAGAAATTGTCGTAGGGCAGGGTTTCCCAGTCGGGCAGAAGCCGCACCCGAAGTTCGGGGCCGAACCAGGGAATTTCCTCCAGCAGGCGCCGGGCATCCGCCGGGCTGGCGGTGAGCACGGCCAGCATGCGGCGCTTTTCCCCGGCGGCCATGACCCCTTCCTGGCGGGCCAGCCGGGCCAGGGCCAGGGCGTCAGCGGAACCGGCCAGCAGAGGCAGATGGAGCCGTTCCCCGGGCTTGGGCAGGGGCGGCAGGGCAGGCAGGGCGGGATGGTCGATGGGAGCGATGGGGGCGGGAGCGGACACGGGACTGTTCTGGGCTGGTTGGTCAACGCCGAAACGCCCCAACGCGGCGATGGAGCCGGGTTCGGGGCGACGGAGGGGGGATTATAGCGGATTGGGGCCGGTGGCCGGAGGGCGCCGGGAGGGGGCCAAGCGGGGCAAAGCCCCTGGAGGCAACGGGGCTTTCTAAGGGCGGATCAGCCTGGCGTCCCCAGACGCACCGGGATACGCCGGGCCCCGAACGCCCCCTGAAAATGGCCGAAGCGTCCCGCCAGGGGCGTCCCGCAGTCCGGGCAGCGGCCCAGGTCATCCAGGCGGTAATCGGTAATGTCATACCCATCCCGGCGGATCACCCCGGTGTGGCAATGGGGGCAATCGGTAGTGCCCCCCTCCGGGTCATGCACATTGCCCGTATAGACATAGTGGAGCCCGGCGTCCCGGGCGATGGCCCGGGCCCGGGTCAGGGTGATCGGGGGCGTGGCAGGGGTGTCTCCCATAATCCAGTCTGGATGGAAAGCGGTGAAATGGAGGGGGACATCCGGCCCCAGCTCCCGGGCGATCCAGGCGCTCATGGCAGCCAATTCCTTCGGGCTGTCGTTTTCCCCGGGGATAAGCAGGGTGGTGATTTCCAGCCAGCAATCCGTTTCATGGTGGATATAGGCCAGGGTGTCCAGCACCGGTTGCAGATGCCCGGCGCAGAGATGGCGGTAGAAGGACTCGGTAAAGCCCTTGAGATCCACGTTGGCGGCGTCCATGGCGGCGAAAAATTCCCGCCGGGGTTCCGGGTGGATGTAGCCCGCCGTCACCGCCACGGTTTGAATGCCCCGGGCGTGGCAGGCGGCCGCCGTATCCAGGGCGTATTCGGCGAAAATCACCGGGTCGTTGTAGGTGAAGGCCACGGCCCGGGCCCCATGCCCCAGGGCCGCCTGGGCAATGGCTTCTGGCGTGGCCTGGTCCTGAAGCCGGTCCATGTCCCGGGCCTTGGAAATATCCCAGTTCTGGCAAAAGCGGCAAGCCAGATTGCAGCCGGCGGTACCGAAGGAAAGCACGGAGGCGCCGGGGTAAAAATGGTTGAGGGGCTTTTTTTCCATGGGGTCCAGGCAAAAGCCAGAGGAACGGCCGTAGGTGGTCAGCACCATCTGCCCCTCCCAGGCCTGGCGCACAAAGCAGGCGCCCCGCTGCCCTTCGTGGAGGCGGCAGTTCCGGGGGCAAAGGTCGCATTGGAGGCGGCCGTCTGCTAACTCATGCCACCAGCGGGCCGGGAAAGGGGCGTGGGAAATGGACTTATCCATGGGCAAGGGGGCTCAAATTTAACTTTCCTGCCAATGCTGGACCTGGTAGCGCTCCAGCCGGATCGCCGGGTCCCAGAAATCCCCGGCCAACCCGGCTTTGCGCTTTAACTGAGCGAGGAATTCCCTCGGGTCCGGCAGGCTTTCCCAAACCTGGGGCAGAAAAGTGGCCCGGTGCCCCCGGTAGGTGAAGACCAGGCCGTCTTCCCCGGGCCTGAGCCGGGCCCGGGCCTCTGCTTCGTCCAGCACCGGAAAAGGCTCGGGGGCGGCGAGGAGGGAGACTTCCAGGCAAATTTCCGGATATTCGGCCGCTGTGAGGGGGGCAAAGCGGGGGTCCCGGAAAGCGGCGGCCTTAGCGTTGGCGGCCACGTCCTCTGCCAGGGGGCGATAGGCTTCCAGGCTGCCGATGCAGCCCCGTAGCTGGCCCCGGCGGGTCAGGGTGACAAAAGTGGCGCCGGGCTGGGCCAGGCGAGGGGAACGCTCCGGCGGGCGGGGTTCCGCCTGCTCCGGCTGGCCCAGCTCCCGGGCGATGGCGTTCCGGGCCAGGGCCAGCAGGGTGGCGCCGAGCCGGGCATCTCCTGGGGCGGTGTCAGGCGGGACCATGGGCGTCTCCTTGGGTGGGCGAGGGTGGGGCATAGAAGGCCATGGCGCCGTAGCCCACCACCCGGTGCTTATCCCCCGCCGTGTCCCCGGAATTACGCAAATCCAGGGACAGGGGGGTTAGGCCGTGGCGTCGGGCCTCCAAGAGCAGACCGTCCAGGGCCAGGGCGCCGCAGGCCTCTTCTGGGCGCAGATCCGGGGTCATGGCCTGGATGCGGGCCCAGGTCTGGCTGTCCCGCTCCCGGGCTTCTCCGTAGGTGAGGTAATGGGAAAGGTCGGAGCTGATCAAAATCAGGGTCTCCGGGCCGCCCCAGAGCCGTTCCAGTACCTGGGCCACCTCTTCCGGGGAGGCCATGCCCACGGCCAGGGGCAGCAGGTGGAAATGGCCCAGTTGGACCTGGAGAAAGGGCAGCTGGACTTCCAGGGCGTGCTCTTCCCGATGCACGTCCCCCCGTCGGGAAACCTGGGGCAGGTCGGCCAGGGCGCCCATGGCTGGCCCATCCAGAGGAATGGTGCCCAGGGGGGTAGCGAAAGCGTCCGCCTCGGGCAGGGCCAGGCCCCGTACCGGCACCCGGTGGGTGGGGCCCAGGAGCACCACCCGGGTAATGGTATGGCTCAGGGGGGCCAGCAGCCGGTAGGCGCTGGCGGCAATATGGCCGGAATAGACGTAACCGGCGTGGGGTACCAGCAGGGCTTTGAGGGGGCCGGGCAGGGCCGGGGCGGGGGGCGCCTCCGGAGCCTCCAGCAGGGCCCGAACATGGAGGCGTAGGGTTTCCGGGTCGGCGGGATAAAACAGTCCGGCGACGGCGGGGGGGCGAACCTGGGGCTTGGCGGGGGAAACCATGGGCAACTCCTGGGAATGCCATGGGGGAATATCATGAGCCCTCGGCGGAGAAATTCAAGCCCGGACCGCCCGGGGCGGTGGGGCCTGCCCCCTGCTTTTTTCGGGGCCTTGCCTAGGTCAACGCCCAGCCAGCCACGGACCCCAGGCCCAGAAGGGCGAAGGCGATGGCGATACGCCGTCCCCGGGCGGCTCCCGCCACCACGAAAACGATGCCCAGCTTGAACACCAGATTAGCCAGCAGGGCCAGGAGTATGGCGGTGACGGCTTCCGATCCGGGCAATTTGCCCAGGCCGTAGAGGCGCAGGGAGGACAAGGTGATGGCATCCACGTCGGTGAGCCCGGACACCAGGGCGATGCCGTACAGGCCCCAGGCCCCGGCCACGTCCGAGAGCCAGGCGGCCAGGGCCAGCACCACCGCATAAATGCAGCCGAAGGTGAGGGCGGTGCGGATTTCCGCCGGGTTGGTCAGGGCCATTTCCGGTAGGCCGTCCCTGGCCCCCAGAAGCTTCCAGGCGCCGATAATCAGGGCCACCCCCACCAGGGTGCCGCAGGCCAGCATGGGGAGAATGGTGAGCACCAAATCGGGCTGGACCACCAGGGTAATGAGCACCAGACGGATCATGACCACCACATTGGCGATCAGGATCACCACCAGGGAAAGACCTGCCAGGGCGGGCTGGGCCTTGGCATGGCGGGAGAAAATCAGGGTGGTGGCGGTGGAGGAGGCCAGTCCCCCCAGAATGCCCATGAGGGGGGCGCCATGCTGCTGGCCACTGACCCGCAGAGCGGCGTAACCGGCTAGGCTGACCCCGGAAATCAGCACCACCATCCACCAGATTTGGTAGGGATTGAGGGCGCTGTAAGGCCCAAAGCCCTGATTGGGGAGAATGGGGAGAATGACCAGGGAAAGGGTGGCGAACTGGAGCATGGAAATCAAATCCCGCCGGGTCAGGTTCTGGGACAGATTACGCAGTTCCGCCTTGAAATAGAGCAGGGCGGTGACCAGGGTGGCCAGCATCACCGCCAGGGTCCGATCCCCGTACCAGGTCATGGCGCCGAAGCAGTAGCAGAGCAGCAGGGCCACCACGGAGGTGGTGCCCGGGTCGGAAGGGTCCGGATGGGCTACGTAGGCGGCCAGCATCATGCCCCCCACCAGGAGAAAACCCACGGCCAATAACCAGGGGGTGCCGGAGCGCACCGACAGCATGGCTCCCAGGGTGCCCAGCAGGGCGGTGAGGGCAAAGGTGCGCAGCCCGGCCCGGGAAGAGGGATTGCGTTCCCGCTCCATGCCCATGAGGAGACCAATGCCCAGACTGGAGAGAAAGGCCTGGGAGAATTCCAGACCCACGTCGGTGATCAGGTTAGCTTGCATGGGCCGGTTTCCGAGGAGGGGTGAGGTGGCCCATGGTAGCCATTCCGTTCCCCGGTGAAAATGGGCAAAAATGCTGCAAAGCAATAAAGACGGGGCTTGAGGGGCCATGGACCCCGGCCAAAAAGCCCCAGGGAAAAAGAAATTTATGGCGTTGGGAAAACCCCGCCCCCGGCTTTTTCCCCGTCTCCGGCCCAAGGCGGCCCCTGCCAACTGGTAAAATCGGCCCATGGCTAAACACTATGCATTGGTTCCTGCGGCGGGCAGCGGTTCCCGCTTCGGCGGTCCCCTGCCCAAGCAATACTGTCTCATCGGCGGCCGCCCCCTGCTTTATCACACCCTGGCGGCCCTCTGTGCCTGCCCAGACATTGAACGGGTCTGGGTGGTGCTGTCCCCGGAGGACGATTTCTGGCCCCGCCACGAATGGCAGTCCCTGGGGCCCAAGCTGGCCCCCCTGTTTTGCGGTGGCCCTACCCGGGCGGCCAGCGTGGCCAACGGTCTGGCGGCGGCCCGAGGCTGTCTTGAGGACCAGGACTGGGTCCTGGTGCACGACGCCGCCCGGCCCTGTCTGGAAGGGGAAGCCCTGGGGCGGCTGATCGGGGAATTGGCCCAGGACCCGGTGGGCGGCCTCCTGGCCGTGCCCGTGGCGGATACCCTGAAGCGGGCCGACGGGGAACAACGGGTGGCGGATACCCTGCCCCGGGACGGCCTGTGGCAGGCCCAGACGCCCCAGATGTTCCGCTACGGTCTGCTGGGCCAGGCCCTGGCAGCCCATCCCGGAGTCACGGACGAGGCCGGGGCGGTGGAGGCCATGGGTCTCCATCCCCGCCTGGTGCGGGGCGAACTGAGTAATCTGAAAGTGACCTACGGGGCCGATCTGGCCCTGGCCCGGGCCATTCTGGAAGGAAGACAAGCATGAGCGCCTTGGCATTTCGCGTGGGGCAGGGCTGGGATGTGCACGCCCTGGTGGCGGACCGGCCCCTGGTTCTGGGGGGGGTGACCATTCCCCATCGGCTGGGCCTCCTGGGCCATTCGGATGCGGATGTGCTGATCCACGCCCTGATCGACGCCCTCCTGGGGGCGGCGGCCTTGGGGGACATTGGCCGCCATTTCCCGGACACGGACCCTCGCTGGAAGGGGGCGGACAGCCGGGTGCTGCTGCGCCACACGGTGAGTCTGCTGGCCCAGGCGGGCTGGCGGGTGGGCAATGTGGATAGCACGGTGATTGCCCAGGCCCCCAAGCTGGCGCCCCATATCCCGGCCATGGTGGCCCATCTGGCGGCGGATCTGGGGGTGACGGAAGAGGCGGTGAATGTGAAGGCCAAAACATCGGAAAAATTGGGCTACGCCGGACGGGAGGAAGGCATTTCCGCCCAGGCCGTGGCGTTGCTGTTGCCCCTTCAGGACTGAATTCCCTCTCTTTCCTCGCCGGGGCCCTGGCTTCTGACTCGCCCCGGCCCGGGCCAACCTAGACCACCCCATGGACCAAGCGCGACAGACACGGGCGAGCGCCGTCCCTTCCCCCGGGCAAACGGAGGGGGAGGGCGGGCTCGGGGCGGTACCTCTGGCCTTGCCGGGGGGGCGGCTCTTTTTTGCCCTCTGGCCGGACGCCGCCACGGTGGCGAGCCTGAACCGTTTTGCCCGGACCTGGCTGGAACGGCAGGGGCCGGAAGCGGCCGCCCCTTGGCGCCTGATGCAACCTGACACCCTCCACCTCACCCTGGCTTTTCTCGGTCAGGTGGAGGCGGCCCGGACGCCCTTGCTGACCCAGGTGCTGGCGACCTTTGCTGCACCCCCTTTGGCCTTTACCCTGGACCGCTGGGGCTGGTGGCCCCATAACCGCATCCTCTGGGCCGGGTGCGCCCAGCCGCCCCAGGCCTTGCTGGACTTGGGCAATGGCTTGCAGGCGGCTCTGGAAGACGTCGGTTTCCCCCGGGAAGCCCGTCCCTTTTGGCCCCATGTGACCCTGGTGCGGGGCCGGGCGGGGGCGGTGCCCGGCGGGGCCGAGACGGCGGGGCCTCTGGCTACGCCCCTGGTCTGGACCGCCCATGAACTGGTTCTGGTGCGCTCCGCCCCCCGGGCGGGGCAGGCCCATTATGAAATTCTGGCTCGCCAGCCCCTGGGGCGGCGGGCCTCCACCCGGGAGGGAGGAACGGTTTGATCAAGAAAATCCGGGTACCCCAGCTGCGGGTCGGGATGTACGTGTGCGACTTTAACGCGGGCTGGCTGGAACACCCTTTTCTCACCAACAGCATGGCCTTGGAAAGCGACGACCAGGTGGCCAAGGTGGTGGAGGCGGGCATTCGGGAGGTCTATATCGACACCGCCCGGGGGCTGGATGTGGAGGATGCCCCCACGGCGGAAGAGGCTCGGCTGGCCACGGAAAGCGCCCTGGCCCAACTGGCCGCCACCCCGGCGCCCGCACCTAGGGCCTCCCTGCCGCCCCCCAGCAGTTTGGCGGAGGAGCTTTCCCGGGTGCGCAACACCTTTGGGGAAACCAGCCGGGCCGTGCGGCGCATTATGGAAGACGTGCGCCTGGGGCGGCAGATCGAAATGGAGGCGGTGGAGCCGGTGGTGGAGCGCATCACCAGTTCCGTGCTGCGCAACAGCAACGCCATGCTCACCCTGCGCCGCCTGCAGCAGCGCTACGACTACATCTATCTTCATTCCCTGGGGGTCTGCGCCATGCTCACCTCCTTTGCCAAATATTTGGGGGAGGATCTGGGGGATATTTACCAGATGGCCCTGGGTGGCCTGCTCCTGGACATCGGGGTGATGCGCCTGAATCCGGAAATTCTCAATAAGCCGGGCAAATTGAATGGGGAGGAATTCCGCCACGTCCGCTCCCATGTGCTCCTGGGGGCCGACCTGCTGCGCCAGCTCCAGGGCATTCCCACCCTGGCCCTCCAGATTCTGGAGCAGCACCACGAGCGCCAGGACGGCAGCGGTTATCCCCGGGGCCTTTCCGGCGACGCCATCAGCCGGGTGGGGCGCATGGCGGCCATTGTGGATGTGTATGACGCCATTACCTCGGACCGGGTCTATCACCCTCGCCTGGACCCGGCTAGCGCCATCCGCAAGCTCTTTGACTGGAGCCGTTTCCAGTTCGATAGCGAGCTCACCCAGGCCTTTATCCGCAGCGTGGGCATTTACCCCGTTGGCACCTTGGTGCGCCTGGAAAGCGGCCGCCTGGGCATCGTCACGGCCCAGCGGGAAAAAAGCCTGCTCCAGCCCGTGGTGCGGGTGATATTTGACGCTAAGCGCAACTACTACCTGCCGCCCACGGACGTGGATTTGTCCCGGCCCCTAGGCCAGGGGGGCGGGGACCGGATTGTGGGCAACGAATCCCCAGCCCAGTGGGGCATTGAGGTGCAGCGCTTCCTGCTCTAGGGAATGCCGGGGGCCTGCCCCGGCGACCGGAAATGCCCCGGTGGCGGGCTTTAAACGGCGGTTTCGCTCCCAGAGCCTTGGGAAACGGCCCCTTGGGCCGCCAGGGGCAGCCGCAGCCGGGCGATCAGGCCGCCCCCCGGGCGGGGCAGCAATTCCAGACCGCCCCCGTGGAGCTTGGCGATGCGTTCCACAATGGCCAGTCCCAGGCCTGTGCCCGTGGTGTTGCTGCGGGCGTTTTCCAGGCGGGTGAAGGGGCGCTTCAGGCGCTCCGTTTCTTCCGGGGGAATGCCCGGTCCCTGATCCCAGACTTCCAGATGGAGTTCCTCCTTATCCTGGCTGGAGTGGAGCTCCACCGGCCCGGGAGCGTATTTCCGGGCGTTATCCACCAGATTGGCCACCGCCCGTTCCAGGGCCCGGGGCCGCAGGGGGCGGGGCGGTAGGGGGGCGGTGGCCAGAACCAGGGGTTGGCCCCGTTCCTCCCAGCGCCGGGCCACGGCGGCCAAAATCTGATTGGGGTCCAGGGCCACTTCCTTTTCCTGGATTTCTCCCCGGGCGAAGTCGAGAAACTGGCCGATGATGTCGTCCATCTGGGCTAGATCGGTGACCATGCCGCTTTGCAGCCCCGTGTCCTCCACCCCCATTTCCACCGCCAGCCGCAGCCGGGCCAGGGGGGTGCGCAGGTCGTGGGAAATGCCCGCCAGCACTTCGGCCCGGGCATCTTCCATCTGGGTCAGGTCCCGGGACATCTGGTTCAGAGCCCGGGCCAGGAGACGCACTTCCTCCGGCCCGTTTTCCGCCAGGGGCGGCGGCCGTCGGCCTTCCCCCACGGCCCGGGCGGAGAGGGCCATGGCCCGCAGGGGCCGGTCGATGCGGGAGGCGATGAGCCAGGCCGCCACCAGGGCCAGGAGCAGGGCGCCGATGCCCCAGCCCAGCCACTGCCAGGCCACGTTCCGTTCCGCCCGTTCCCGGGGCAGCATGAGCCAATAATCGTCCCCCCCATCCGCGTCATAGGCGCCGATGCGGAAACTGACCCAGAAGCCGGGCTGGCCATTGACCGCCAGGCTGTAGCGGGTATTGCGCCCCAGCAGGCGCCGGGCTTGGGACTGGAATTCCTGGAAAAAGGGCCGGGCGGGCAGGGGCTCCACCACATCCTGATCCGGGTCCGCTAGATAGATGCGCAGGCCTTCCCGCTCCGCCAGTTCGGTGAGCATGTCCCGGCGCCGGATGGGGTCGCTATTCACCAGGGCGGCCCGGGTGATATTGACCACCGAAGCGGTGAGCTGGGCCAGCTGCTCCGCCCGGGGTTCCCGTTCGGCGGCTTGGAAAAGCTGGATCCAGATAATGACGGACACCGCCAGCAGCAAAGCCACCAGTAGGAAAATGCGCAGCAGCAGGGAAGGGGAACGGAAGGTCACGGGCGGGGAAAAAGGCACTTACTGGCGTTTGCCGTCGGGCACGAAAACGTAGCCAAAGCCCCACACGGTCTGGATATAGCGGGGGCTCTGGGGGTCCGGCTCAATGAGTTTGCGCAGCCGGGAAATTTGTACGTCGATGGCCCGGTCAAAGGGGCCCTGTTCCCGGCCTCGGGCCAGGCTCATGAGCCGGTCCCGGGACAGGGGCTGGCGGGGGTGCTGGAGCAGGGCTTTGAGGACGGCGAATTCTCCCGTGGTGAGGGGGGTGGATTGGCCGGGCCGTTCCAGGGTCCGGGTGCCCAGGTCGATGGTCAAATCCCCCAACACCACCTTTTCTTCGCTTTCCGTCGGTGTGCCCGGAGGCGGGGCGGCCCGGCGGCGCAGGACCGCGTGGATGCGGGCCACCAGTTCCCGGGGATTGAAGGGCTTGGGCAGGTAATCGTCCGCCCCCATTTCCAGACCGATGATCCGGTCGATGTCGTCCCCCTTGGCGGTGAGCATGAGAATGGCCTGGTGGGGGTCGCTGGCCCGCAGGCGGCGGCAGATGGCCAGCCCGTCTTCCCCGGGGAGCATCAGGTCCAGCACCAGTAGATCGAAGGATTCCCGGGCCATGAGCTTGTCCATGGCCGGGCCACCGTCCGCCACCTTGACGGCGAAGCCCTGCTCGCCCAAGTAGCGCAGCAGCAAATCCCGCAGACGTTGGTCGTCATCGACGACGAGAATTTTGGCGTGTTCGTTCATGGGCCGCATCCTAAACTGGTTTACCTGATGCTTGTACCGGGATGGGGAGGAAAAGGGGTAACGGCGTGTAACCCGGTGGGGGTGTGGTTACAAAGTTTTACAAAGCCAAATCCAGGCTTTACACCGTGCTTACAAGCAGTGGATAGGATGGCAGTCACGGAAAAAAGCGGGGGTCAGCGGCCCCTTACCATTCGCTTCCCGGCGCCCTGTGGTGGCCTGTCGGGAAAACTGGGAGAGGAAGGAACAGGTAAAATGGGCAAAATGTTAATTCACGTCCTGGTTGGCGCGGCTCTGGCGGCCGGGCTGTCCGGTTTCTCCCACTCCGCCGTCGGGCCCCACAAGCCTGCCTATCAACAACGTCCCCTGTCCCTGTTGCGCTCATGAAAGTCCCCCTTTCCCTTGGTTTGTCCGCCCTCCTGCTCCTTGCTTTGGCTGAAGGGGCCTGGGCCGGTCAACCCGGCTTTAACCCCCGGGGCATGGACGAAGAGGTCCGGGGTGCCCAGGGCTGGCGTCCGGTGCGGGGGACGGATGCGCGCCGGGACTGGAATCGGCGGGAGGAGGAGAGCGGCCGGGCCGAGGAATCCGCCCGCCGCATGACTCCGGAAGAGCGCCGCCAGCTGCGCCAGGATATTAACGATGCGGGGCGGGACATCTATCCCCGCCGGGGTGGCCGGGCCGACTGATCGCCCCTTATTCCTTTCCCTATCCGCGGCCGGCGTCAGCCGGCTTTTTTGTGTCCGGACTTTTTCTTCCCCTGGTGGCTGTTTTTATTCGGGAATAAATAGGCCAAAAAATTGTGAGATATGTCACGGGCCTGCCCCGGACCGGGGACTTGTCCGGGGAAAATCCTGCTGTAGCCTGGACTTAACAAGTTGTTCACATTAGCTGTGGATAACTTTGTGGGTTGTTTGGGTACGGATGCGCTAAGTGACCGGGGAATAAGGATTTTTCTTACCCTGCCCAAAAAACCGGCAAAATATAAAAATCATTATTAATCAGTTGGTTATGCTTAATTATGGCCCGTCAAGGCCTATGCTTTGCGGGTAAGCCCCGGAAAGTGGCGGGGACCGGGCCAATGTGCATAAGTCAAGCCCCAGAGGAAAAAATATTCCCCTTGCTTCCCGTCAGAGGGCGAGGTACGGCGGGGCACTTCGGCTAAAATAACGGCCTTATGAAAATTCTTGCTTTGGAAACCGCCACCGACGCCGGCTCTGTCGCCCTTTGGTGGGACGGGGCCCTGACGGTGCGCCACTGCACCCCGGGCCCCCAGAGTTCCGGCACCCTGCTGCCCCTGGTGCGGGCCACCCTGGCGGAAGCGGGATGGACCCTGTCCCAGATGGATGGCTTGGGTTTCGGCTGCGGACCGGGCTCCTTCACCGGCCTGCGGGTGGCCTGTGGCGTGGCCCAGGGCTTGGCGGTGGGGGGCGATCTGCCCGTGTTGCCGGTGGAAACCCTGGCGGCCATGGCCTGGGCCACGGGCCTGGAACGGGTCGCCGTCTATCTGGATGCCCGCATGGGGGAAGTGTATAGCGCCCCCTATCTGCGCCAGGCCCAGGGTGTGGCCCGTCAGGGGGAAATCACCGTGCTGGGGCCGGAGGCCTGTCCCTTGCCCCCGGCGGATGGCACCTGGGCGGTGGCGGGCAACGGCATTGGCGCCTATGCCTCCCTGGCGGCCCGCTTGCAGGCCCCGGGAGCTGGCGTTCAGCTCTTTTCCCCCGATTTGCTGCCGGAGGCCGGGGCGGTGGCCCAACTAGCCGCCCAGGCTTACGCCCGGGGCGAGGGGCTGGATGCAGCCCAGGCCCTGCCCCTGTACGTGCGGGACAAGGTGGCCATGACCGTGGCCGAGCGGCTGGCGGCGGGAGGCAAGGCCTGAGATGGGGGCGGACTGGCTCAGCCGGGAATTCCAGGGACTGGAATTCCTGCCCATGACCCCGGCGGACCTGGATCAGGTCATGGCGGTGGAAACCGTGGTCTATCCCTTTCCCTGGAGCCGGGGCAATTTCGCCGATTCCATCAAGGCCGGCTATAGCTGCTGGGTGGCCCGGGAGGGGGTGAGTCTGGTGGGCTATCTGGTACTCATGCCCGCCCTGGATGAAACCCATCTGCTCAATATCAGTGTGGCGCCGGACCGCCAGGGGCGGGGCTACGGCGGACGCCTGCTGCGCCGGGCCATGGTCCAGGCCCGGCACGGGGGGGCGGACAGCCTGCTCCTGGAAGTGCGCCCCAGCAATGCCCCGGCCCTGCGCCTTTACCGCAACTTCGGCTTTCAGGAAGTGGGGCGGCGCAAGGGCTATTACCCGGCGCCCGCCGGACGGGAAGATGCCCTGGTGATGCGTAAATCCCTGGCGGAGGTGGTGCTGTGAAACTGTCCCGGGAAGAATTGCTGGAAGAAATGGGCCTGGGGCCGGTCTGGCACTGGCGTCCCCATCCCCTCACCGAGCCCCAGCGGGCGCCCCGGCTGACCCCGCCCTTGGCGGCCAAAGGGGAAGGGGCATCCGGCCCTGGCCCGGCCCTTTTGCCACGGGAGGCTAGGGCCTCCACGGCAACGGCGGCGCCGGCCTTAGGGCTGCCAGCCGCCCCTTCGGCGCCGTCCCCTAAGGCCCTGGCTTCCTCCCTGGACCCGGGGGCCATGGCTCCCCCACCGGCCCCAGCCGGGGACGACGCCCGCAGTCAGGCCATCCGGGCCATGGATTGGGAGCAGTTGGAAACGGCGGTGCGGGAATGCACCGCCTGCGGCCTTTGCGCCAAGCGCAAGCAGGCCGTGCCCGGGGTGGGAGATCGGCAGCCCGACTGGATGTTTATCGGGGAAGGCCCGGGGGCAGAGGAAGACGAGCGGGGCGAGCCCTTCGTCGGCCAGGCCGGGCGCCTCTTGGACAATATGCTGGCGGCCATTGGCCTGCGCCGGGGCGAAAAGGTCTACATCGCCAATGCGGTGAAGTGCCGCCCCCCCAACAACCGCACGCCGGAGGCGGGGGAAATGGGGGCTTGCATGCCCTTCCTGGAGCGCCAGATTGCCCTGGCCCAGCCCAAGCTCATCGTCCTCATGGGGCGGGCTGCCGCCCATGCCGTGTTGGGCTCGGACCGGGCCCTGGCTTCCCTGCGGGGCCACCGGCACCAATACAACCGCCAGGGACTGTCCATTCCCGTGGTGGTGACCTACCATCCGGCCTACCTGTTGCGCAATCTCCCGGAAAAAGCCCGGGCCTGGGAAGACCTCTGTTTCGCCCGGCGTATTCTGGCGGAAAGCTGAGGTTCGCCCCCACCCTTGAAAGTCCGGGGGGCTGTCCCTATTTGAGGGGGGCAGGGTAGGGGATTGGGGGCCGGGGCAGAAACCTGTTAGGGTGGCCCCGCTTTTCCCCCATACCCCGCTTTATTGTTATGGAGAAGCGTCCATGAAATTCCGTCTTCTGGCTGTGCTGGCCCTGGTGGTCAGTCTCCTTTCCGGCTGCGGCTACAACACCTTTCAGGCCCTGGATGAACAGACTCAGGCGGCCTGGTCCGAGGTGCTCAACCAGTACCAGCGGCGGGCCGATCTGGTGCCCAATCTGGTGAATACGGTGAAGGGCTACGCGGACCATGAACGCCAGGTGCTCACCGCCGTCACTGAAGCCCGGGCCCGGGTGGGGGCCATGCAACTGACCCCGGAACTGGCCAAGGACCCGGCGGCCCTGGCCCAATTCCAGGCCGCCCAGGGAGGCTTGTCCCAGGCCCTGTCCAAACTCTTGGTGGTCTCGGAACGGTATCCGGACTTAAAGGCGGATCGGAATTTCCGGGACCTGCAAGCCCAGCTGGAAGGCACGGAAAACCGCATTGCCGTGGCCCGCAACCGCTATATCCAGTCGGTGCAAGCCTATAACACGGCCCTGCGCACTTTCCCCAACAATCTCACGGCCAAGGCCTTGGGCTATACCCCCAAACCCAATTTCACCGTGGCCGATGAAAAGGCCATCGCCACCCCGCCCAAGGTGGATTTCGGTAGTGCTTCCCCGGCCGATGGTCAGTCCCGCTAAGGGCAGTCAGAGAAATCAGTGAAACAAGGCGCCGTGGGGATGGAAAGCCGTCTGGGCGGTGAGGGGGAGCGCTGGGGCCGCTGGCTGGGCTTCCTGCTTCTGGTCGCTTTCCTGGCCCTGAGTGCCCTGGCCCGGGCCGATACCCTTGTGCCCATTCCCCCCTTGCAGGGTCGGGTCACGGATCTGACCGGTACCCTGACACCCGCCACCCGGGAAGTTCTGACCCGTCAGCTGGCCGACCTGGAACGCACCAAGGGGGCCCAGGTGGCCGTGCTTCTGGTGCCCACGGTGGGCCAGGAAAGCGTGGAGCAATACAGCCTGCGGGTGGTGGAAGCCTGGAAACTGGGACGCCGGGGCGTGGATGACGGGGTGCTGCTTCTGGTGGCTAAAAATGACCGGCAGGTCCGGATCGAGGTGGGCTATGGCCTGGAAGGGGCCATTCCGGACGCCCAGGCCAAGCGCATTATCGAAGACCGGATGTTTCCCCTGTTGCGCCAGGGCAATTTCGACGCCGGGGTTCAGGCCGGGGTCAGTGCCCTGGTCAGCCTGATTCAGGGGGAGGCCCTGCCGCCCCCTCCTGCTCGGGAAGGCGGCCCGGGGAAGGGCTATTCCTGGAATGATCTCTTCGTTTCTGCCGTCATGCTGGCCCTGGTCGGGGGCGGTCTATTACGGGCCCTCTTTGGCCGTCTGGCGGCCGGGCTGGTGTGCGGGGGGCTCATGGGGCTATTGGCCGGACTGGGCGGTCTGGGTTGGTTGGCTGCCCTGGGCCTGGGCGTCCTGGTGTTCTTTCTGGTGCTCCTGGGGGGCTTTTTCCCCGGTGGCGGCTGGGGTGGTCCGGGACGTGGGGGCTCCGGCTGGGGCGGCGGTGGCTTTTCCGGCGGTGGTGGCGGTTTTGGAGGCGGTGGCGCCTCGGGAAGGTGGTAAGCCCTATGGATTGGCGTAAATGGCTGCGCTATTTGCTGGTACCCGGCTGGGTGGCCCGGCGTCGCTTTTCCCCGGGAGCCTTGAAGCATCTGGAAGCGGTTATCGCGGCCTCAGAAGCCTGTCACGAGGGGGAACTGCGCCTGGTGGTGGAGGGCTGTCTGCCCTTTGCCTATGCCTTTGCCCCGGACGGCTGCCGGCGTCGGGCCCTGGAGCTGTTCGGTTCCCTGGGAATCTGGGACACGGTGCATAACAGCGGCGTTCTGATTTACGTGGATTTGCTCGACCGGCAGGTGGAAATCGTCGCCGATCGGGGCGTCCATGCCCGGGTCGGGGATGGCTTCTGGCAGGACGTATGCCGGGAGATGGAGCGGGCCTTTGCCCGGGGCAATTATCTGGGGGGCGCGGAAGGGGCCATTGCCCGCATTACCGCAACCTTAGCTACCCATTTCCCGGCTCGGGAAAAGGACAGCAACGAATTGCCCGATGCCCCTCTGGTGCTCTGAAACGAGGCATTCCCCGGGGCAGACGCGGCTATCCCAGCTTGAGAATTTGTAGGGAGGGTGGGGCAGGTAGAGGAGGCGCTGACTTCTCCTTGGGTGACCTGAGAGCCCGTAAGACAGCCTGGTTGGGCCGGTATTAACCCGGCCCAAGTTTTTCCTCTTTGCCCCTAATGCAGGGGGGAGTCGTCCAGGTGGATGACGTCGTCCCGTTCCCCCTGGTTGTGGAGGTGACGCAGGCGCACCAGGGCCATGGCGGCGGAGACGAAGACCCCGAATATGGCGATGATGGTGTAAATGGACAGGTCGGCCCGGAGCATGACGGCGTACAGGCCGGTCATCACCAGGATGGACAGGTTTTCGTTGAAATTCTGTACGGCGATGGAGTGGCCCGCTCCCATGAGGATGTGGCCCCGGTGTTGCAGCAGGGCGTTCATGGGCACCACGAAAAAGCCGGAGAGGACGCCCACCACCACCAGCAGGGGTACGGCCAGCCAGAACTGGTGCACCACGTTCATGCCGATGACCCCCACCCCCATGACTATGCCCAGGGGGATGACCTTCACGGATTTGCGCAGGGTAATCCAGCGGGCCGCCACCGAGGCCCCCAGGGCCACCCCCACGGCCACCACCCCCTGGAGCATGGAGGACTTGGCCAGATCCAGTTGCAGGGAGGCTTCCGCCCACTTGATAACGATGAACTGGAGGGTGGCGCCAGCGCCCCAGAACAGGGTAGTCACCGCCAGGGACACCTGACCCAGCTTGTCCCGCCAAAGCAGCATGAGACAGTGGTGGAATTCCTTCACCAGATACCAGGGATTTTTGTGCAGGGGCTTGTGGTCCACCCCCGTGTCCGGGATGTAGAGATTGAAGCAGGCGGCCACCAGATAAAGCCCCCCCACCACGGACAGGGCCATTTCCACCACCGTGTCGATGGGGGTGTCGATAAAGGGGAAATCAAAGCCCAGCAGCACCCGGGAGACGGCGGGCTCGATCAGGGCCCCACCCAGTACCGTGCCCAGAATGATGGCTCCCACGGTAAGGCCTTCGATCCAGCCATTGGCCAGGACCAGCAGCCGGTGGGGTAGGTATTCGGTAAGGATGCCGTATTTGGCCGGGGAATAGGCCGCCGCCCCCAGGCCCACCACCCCGTAGGCCACCAGGGGATGGACGTGGAAAAACATCAGGGCACAGCCCGCCACCTTCACCGTATTGGAGATAAACATTACCCGCCACTTGGGCATGGAGTCGGCAAAGGCCCCCACAAAGGCCGCCAGCAGCACGTAGGAAATGGTGAAAAAGAGCTTGAGCAGCGGGTCGTAGGCGTCCGGCGCCTGCATTTCCCGGAGGGCGTAGATGGCGGTGATGAGCAGGGCATTGTCGGCAAGCGCGGAAAAAAACTGCGCCGCCATGATGATGTAAAAGCCAAACTGCATGCGGTGGGAGACTGGGGTCGAAAAAGGGCCGGAAAGGCCCCTGGGAGACCGGTCTTATAGTTGTCGTGAGTGGCTTCGGGTTATACCACGAAAGGCTTAAAGTTGTTAGGGACCCCCATTCCGGGCCCTTCCGGGCTGTCCCGGGGGGCGCTTTTGTGCTTGAATAGCGACCCGGGAAATAAAAGGGTCCAGGGCATATGGCCGATCGTCGCCTACAGGTATTTCACGCTGTCGCCAAACAACTGAGCTTCACCAAGGCGGCAGAAACCCTGTTCATGACCCAGCCAGCGGTGACCTTTCAGGTGAAGCAGCTGGAAGAACACCTCAATGTGCGCCTCTTCGACCGGGGCCACGGCCGCATCAGCCTTACCCCGGCGGGACGGCTGGCCCTGGAATACGCGGAGCGCATTCTGGGGGACTACGCCGAACTCCAGGCCCGGCTGGCGGAAATGTCCAATCAGGTGGAAGGGCCCCTCTCCGTGGGGGCCAGCGCCACCGTGGCCGAATTTATGCTGCCCCGGGTGTTGGCTGAATTTAACGCCTCCTATCCCCAGGTACGCACCCGGCTCACCGTGGGCAATTCGGAAACCATTGAAAACCGGGTGGCGGAACGGTCCCTGGATGTGGGTCTGGTGGAAACGGAAGTCCATCTTTCCGTGCTGGCGGCGGAAGTCTGTTGCCAGGACGAATTCCAGGTCATCTGCGCCCCGGGCCATCCCCTGGCAGGCAAGACTTCCGTAACCCCGGACACCCTCCAGGCCCACGCCTTCATCGCCCGGGAACCGGATTCGGGCTCCCGGGAGCTGACTGACCAGTATTTTCGCAATGCGGGCCTGGCGCCGGAGCGCATGAATATCCTCATGGAACTGGGCAGCCCGGAAGCCTTGAAAGGGGTGGTGAGCACCGGCCTGGGGTTTGCCGTGGTGTCCCGCTCCAGCTTTGCCAAGGAATGCCAGCTGGGCCAGCTGGTGGCCATTCCCCTGAACCCGCCCCTGGCCCGCACCCTTTCCCTGGTTTATCCCCAGGAACGTTTCCATCCCCAGGTCCTGCGGACCTTCGTTGATTTCACCAAACAAAAACTCAAGGAGTATTTCGCCTGATGTCCCGCCCGATTCGCGGACGCGTCGATCTGGACGCGCTGCGTCACAATTTTTCCGTTGCCCGCCGTTATGGCGCCGCCCGTAACACCCGCCTGTTCTCCGTCGTCAAAGCCAACGCCTACGGCCACGGCCTGGTCCCCGTGGCCACTGCCCTGGCCGATCTCACCGACGGCTTCGCCCTGCTGGAACTTTCCGAGGCCATCGCCCTGCGGGAAGCGGGCATCCAAAATCCCATCCTGCTTCTGGAAGGCTTTTTCCGGGCTGAAGACCTGCCCGTGCTGGCCGAATACGGCCTGACCCCGGCGGTGCATCGCCTGGATCAGCTGGAAGCCATTGAAGGGGCCGGTCTGCCGGT
Source organism: Rhodocyclaceae bacterium (assembly GCA_041907765.1). Taxonomy (GTDB): domain Bacteria; phylum Pseudomonadota; class Gammaproteobacteria; order Burkholderiales; family Rhodocyclaceae; genus Azospira. The sequence goes on from JAYRGQ010000003.1 coordinate 42,714, forward strand.
CCAGTTGCCGGTTTTCATCAAACTCAATACGGGCATGAACCGGCTCGGCTTCACTGCCGCCACCCTGCCCGCCGCCCAGGCCTTCCTGGCCCAGGCCAAGGCCATTGGGGACGTGGCCTACATGACCCACTTTGCCGATGCGGACGACCCCCGGGGCGTGGATTGGCAAATCCAGCGTTTCGATGCCCTGGTGGGGGACTGGCAGGGCGCCGTGTCCCTGGCCAATTCCGCCGCCCTGTTGCGCCATCCCCAGGCGGTGCGGGGCTGGGCCCGGCCCGGCATCGTGCTCTACGGCAGCAGCCCCTTTGCGGACCAGTCCGCCGCCGATCTGGGGCTTCAGCCGGTGATGCGCCTGGAAAGCGAAATTCTCACGGTTCAGGAACTGGCTCCCGGGGAACGGGTGGGCTACGGCGGCCTCTTCGAAGCCCAGGCCCCCACCCGGATCGGCGTGGTGGCCTGCGGCTATGCGGACGGTTATCCCCGCCACGCCCCCACCGGCACCCCCATGCTGGTGGATGGCCGCCGTTCCCGGCTCCTGGGCCGGGTGTCCATGGACATGCTGTGCTGCGACCTGACCGATCTGCCCCAGGCCGGGGTAGGGAGCAAGGTCACCCTGTGGGGCGGGGACCTGCCCGCCGACGAGGTGGCCAGCGCCGCCGGCACCATCAGCTATGAGCTGTTCTGCGCCGTGGCCCCCCGGGTGCCCATGACCCACGTGGGCGGCCAGGCGGACGTGGCCTGAGGCTCTTCCTCCGGGCCGTCCCCAGGGGGATGGCCGGAGGGCGCCTTCCGGGGCCCTGCGTTTTTCCCCTTCCTTCCCTGTCACCGGCGCCCGCCGGGCGGGGAGGGGAGGGTTTGGGCCCGTGGGCGTTCCCCCTGGGGGCGCCCGCCCGGCCCCCCTTCCTTGAGGTATGCTCCCGCCCATGGTGAAAAAAAGCGAAAAAAGCGTCTACATCTGCACCGAGTGCGGCACCCAGCTGCCCAAGTGGCAGGGCCAGTGCCCCGGCTGCAATGCCTGGAATACCCTGGTGGAAAGCGTGGCGGAAAAGCCCGTGGCCAACAACCGCTTCCAGTCCCTGGCGCCCACCACCCCCAAGCTCCAGCCCCTGGCGGAAATTGAGGCTCGGGAGGCGGTGCGCCTGCCCACGGGCATCGGGGAACTGGATCGGGCCCTGGGGGGCGGGCTGGTGGCCGGTGGGGTGGTGCTCATCGGCGGGGATCCGGGCATCGGCAAAAGTACCCTGTTGCTCCAGGCCCTGGCCAATCTCACTCGCCAAACCCCGGCCCTGGGGGCCCTCTATGTGAGCGGGGAAGAATCGGGGGAACAGGTGGCCCTGCGGGCCAAGCGTCTGCAACTGGAAGTGGGGGAGCTGCCCCTGCTGGCGGAAATTAACCTGGAGCGCATTCTGGCTGTGTTGCAGGAAGCCCGGCCCCAGGTGGCGGTGATCGATTCCATCCAGACCCTGTGGTCCGAACAGCTCACCTCCGCTCCCGGCTCCGTGGCCCAGGTGCGGGAATGCTCGGCCCAACTCACCCGGTTGGCCAAACAGAGCGGCATTACGGTGATTCTGGTGGGCCATGTGACCAAGGATGGGGCCCTGGCCGGTCCCCGGGTGCTGGAGCACATTGTGGATACGGTGCTCTATTTTGAGGGGGACACCCATTCCAGCTTCCGCCTCATCCGGGCCTTCAAGAACCGCTTTGGGGCGGTGAATGAGCTGGGGGTGTTTGCCATGACCGACAAGGGCCTGAAGGGGGTGAATAACCCTTCCGCCCTGTTCCTCTCCCAGCACGCCCAGGATGTGCCCGGCTCCTGCGTCATGGTCACCCAGGAAGGCACCCGGCCCTTGCTGGTGGAAATCCAGGCCCTGGTGGATGGGGCCATGGGGGGCAATCCCCGGCGCCTCACCGTGGGCCTGGAGCAGAACCGGCTGGCCATGCTCCTGGCCGTGCTGCACCGCCATGCGGGCATCGGCTGTTATGACCAGGATGTGTTCGTCAATGCGGTGGGGGGGGTGAAAATTTCCGAACCGGCGGCGGATCTGGCGGTGCTGCTGGCCGTGGTGTCCTCCCTGCGCAACCGGCCCCTGGCCCCCAAGCTGGTGGTCTTTGGGGAAGTGGGCCTGACCGGGGAAATCCGCCCCGCCCCCCGGGGCCAGGAACGGCTGCGGGAAGCGGCCAAGCTGGGCTTCACCCGGGCCCTGGTGCCCTCGGCCAACCTGCCCCGCCAGCCCCTGGAAGGCATGGAAGTCCAGGGCGTGGCCCGGCTGGAAGAGGCATTGCAGCTGGCCTTCGCCGATTAAAAGGGCGGCGGGGAAAGGGCCTGGACAAGGGCAACCAGGGGCAAGGGGGCTAGAGGGGGATTGAAGCCGGGAGAGGCTGCTCTGTTTAGTGGCGCCCGGCAGGGAATGAGGATCGGCGGCCGTCTGTCGCCGCCAGCAAGCGCCGGTCAAGGCACCGGCCACGCGGCCGCGGCTTCCCAACCCAACCCAACCCAACCCAACCCAACCCAACCCAACCCAACCCAACCCAACCCTCTCCCCCTGATCTCGCCTTTTCCCCTAGCATAGCCCCCTGATTTCCCTCTCTCCCCCCAAGGCCCTCCGGCGTTCCGCCCGGTGCTGGCCCCCGGGTTTTTCTGGAGTGTCTTTCGCCATGCATCCGGATTCCGATCTCCGCCCCCTGCTTAAGGCCCGTTACGGCCAGCCCAGCGCCTTTCCCCTGCCAGACCCCACCAACGGGGTGTTGCAAAGCCTGCTGGAACACCGCTCCGTGCGGGCTTTCCGGCCCGACCCTTTGCCGCCGGGCACCTTGGAAACCCTGGTGGCGGCGGCCCAGTCCGCCCCGTCCTCCTCCAATCTCCAGGTGTGGAGCTTGGTGGCGGTCCAGGACCCGGCCCGCAAGGCCCGTCTGGCCGAGTATTGCGGCAACCAGGCCCATGTGGCGGCCTGCCCCCTGTTCCTCGCCTGGCTGGCGGACCTGTCCCGCCTGGAGCGGGTGGCCCGGCGCCTGGACCAGCCTAGCACTGCCTTGGATACCCTGGAAATGGGCCTGGTGGGGGTGATCGACGCGGCCCTGGCGGCCCAGAACGCGGTGGTGGCCGCCGAATCCCTGGGCCTGGGCACGGTTTATATCGGCGGCTTGCGCAACCGGGTGCCGGAAGTGGCCCGGGAACTGGAACTGCCAGCCCACGTTTTCCCCGTCTTCGGTCTATGCGTGGGCTATCCGGACCCGGCCAAGCTACCCCGGGTCAAGCCCCGTCTGCCCCAGAACACCGTCTTGCACCGGGAACGCTACCGGGTGGAGGAGGCCGGGGAGGCGGAGGCCATTGCCGCCTACGACAGCACCATGAGCGCCTTTTACCGGGCGGCGGGCATCCGGGCGGAAGGCTGGACGCCCCATTCGGCCAATCGGGTGAAGGGGCCGGAAAGCCTCTCCGGGCGGGACAAGCTGGCCGACTTTTTCGCGGGCCAGGGTTTCCCCTTGAAATAGCCGGGCCGGGGCCTGCCACCTCCGGTCGCCTCGGAAGCCCAGCCTAGGCCCATCTCCCGGGCCTTGCCCCGGAGCCCTGGGTGGCATAAGGTTTTGATTTAACGCTGGATGGAAATGGGCTCCGGGCTTACCCCTGCCCAGGCCATGGGCGGAAAGTCCCGTGGTTCCTGGCTAGGGCAGGGGAGAAAACCTAGATCCAGGTAATACGGCCCTCTCCGGCGGTTTTTTTGGGGGAGGCTCGGGTATCGTCGTCGGAGCTTCCGGCCCATCCCGCCCTTGACCGTTTCCCAGCCACCGCCCCCACACTAAAGCCGACTCCGACTCCGACTCCGACTCCGACTCCGACTCTCCCCCTTTTCGCCCACACGCCCAGCCACCGAAAGCCCCGCCCATGACTGCCCCCCTTTCCTTCTGGTCCCTGGTCTGGCGCCTGTTGCGCCGGGATTGGCGGGCCGGGGAGTTGGGGCTGTTGGCGGCGGCCCTGGTGGTGGCGGTGGCCAGTCTGTGCTCCGTGGCCTTTTTCACCGACCGGGTGCAGCGGGCCCTGGAACTGGAATCCCATCAATTGCTGGGGGCGGACCTGCTGCTCACGGCGGACCATCCCTGGGCCCCCGGCTTTGCCGCCGAAGCGGCCCGGCGGGGCTTAACCCAGGCCCACAGCGCCACCTTCCCCAGTATGGTGATGGGCTCGGGGGAGCGGCCCCTGTTGGCGGAAATCAAGGCGGTCAGCCCGGCCTATCCCCTGCGGGGGCGGCTGCGCCTGGCCCCGGCCCCCGGCCAGCCGGACCGGGAAACCCGAGCCATTCCCGCTCCCGGCCAGGTTTGGTTGGAAGAGCGCCTGGCCCAGTCCTTTCCCCCGGGCACCCGGGTGCTGGTGGGCCAGCGCCATTTGATGGTGGCCGGAGTGCTGACCCAGGAACCGGACCGGGGGGTGAGCTTTTTCAGCGTCGCCCCCCGGTTGTTGATGAATGCCGGGGACCTGGCCAGTACGGGCCTGATCCAGCCCGGTAGCCGGGTGCAGTACCGGTTGCTGCTGGCCGGCGCCCCGGGCCCCATCGCCGCCTACCGGGCCTGGGCCTTGCCCCGGCTGGGGCGGGGAGAACACCTGGAAGACGGGGGCAATGCCCGGCCGGAAATGCGCAATGCCCTGGATCGGGCCCGCCAGTTCCTCGGGCTGGCCTCCCTGCTGGCGGTGATTCTGGCGGCGGCCGGGGTGGCCCTGGCAGCCCGCCGCTACCTACAACGCCACCTGGATGCCTGCGCCGTTATGCGCTGCCTGGGGGCCACCCAGGGGCGGCTCCTGGGCCTCTTTCTCGGCCAATTCCTGCTCCTGGGCCTGGGGGCGTCCCTGGCCGGGGTGGCCCTGGGCTGGAGCGCCCACTGGCTGCTCCAATGGCTGTTGGCGGGCCTGCTGGCCACGCCCCTGCCGCCCCCGTCCCCCGTGCCCGCTTTCCAGGGGCTGGCGGCGGGACTGGTGCTGCTCTTTGGCTTTGCCCTGCCGCCCCTGATCCAATTGGGACGGGTGGATACCCTGCGGGTGCTGCGCCGGGAACTGGGTACCCCTGCCGCCGGGGCTCTGGCGTCCTACGGTCTGGGGCTGGCGGCCCTGGCTGGGCTGGTGTTCTGGGCCGCCGGGGAACCCGGCCTGGGGGCCTATGCCAGCCTGGGGTTTCTCGCCCTGTTGGCGGTGGATGGGGCCCTGGCCCGGGTCCTGCTGCATCTCCTGAGCCGCTGGCGTCGTCGCCGGGGACCGGGCGGACTGGGCCGTTTTGGCTGGCGTTACGCCCTCATGGGTCTGGAGCGCCGGGCGGGGGCCACGGTGGCCCAGGTGGTGGCCCTGTCCCTGGGCCTGACCGCCCTCCTGCTACTCACGGTGACCCGGGGGGATTTGCTGGCTTCCTGGCACCGGGCCCTGCCGGCGGATGCCCCCAATCGCTTTGTGATCAACATCCAGCCGGACCAGAAGGGGGCAGTGGGGGATTTTCTCCGGGCCCAAGGCCTGCCCGTGACCCTGGCCCCCATGGTGCGGGCCCGGCTGGTGGCGGTAGATGGCCGCCCGGTGAGCCCGGACAGCTATGGGGATGACCAGGCCCGGCGCCTGGTGGAGCGGGAATTCAACCTCTCCTGGCGGGATACCCTGCCCGAAGGCAATCGCCAGGGGGCGGGGCGCTGGTTCCATCCCGGGGAAAAGGGCGTGGCGTCCCTGGAAGCGGGGCTGGCCAAGACCCTGGGCTTAAAAGTGGGGGATCGGCTCAGTTTCACCGTGGCCGGGGAGCAGTTGGCAGTGACGGTGGTGGGGCTGCGCCGCCTCTCCTGGGACTCCATGCGGGTGAATTTCTTTGTGCTGACGCCTTCCGGGGTGCTGGAGGATTATCCGGCCAGCTGGATTACCAGCTTTTACCTGCCTCCCGCTCGGAGCGGGGTGGAAGGGGCCCTGGTCCAGGCTTTTCCCAATCTTACGGTCATTGATGTGGGGGCCATTCTGGCCCAGTTGCAGGCGGTTCTGGATCAGGTGGCGGCGGCAGTTCAGTTTGTTTTTCTCTTCACCCTGGCTGCCGGTTTCCTGGTGCTCTACGCTGCCCTGGCCGTGTCTCGGGACGAGCGGCGCTATGAATTGGCCCTGCTGCGGGCCCTGGGGGCCCGGCGCCACCAGTTGGCCCTGGCCGTGTTTGGAGAATTCGCCCTGGTGGGTGGCCTGGCCGGGCTGATTGCCGCCGGGGGCAGCCAGGCCGTGGGCTGGCTCCTGGCCCGCCAGGTGTTTCACCTGGCCTATGGAGCCTCCCTCTGGACCTTTCCCCTGGCCGGAATTGGCGGCGCCCTGGCGGTGGCCGTGCTGGGGAGCTGGTTTGCCCGGCCCCTGCTCCAGGCGCCTCCCATGGAGGCCCTGCGGGCGGGGGAATAGGGGGCGAGCTGGGGAGGGGCGACGGCGGGGCCCGGAATGGTACAATTCCGCCCCTTGAACGCCCGGGCCCCGGCCTTTTCCGCCCCGGCCCTTGATTGTTTCCGAAAGCCTTTTTTCCATGAGCGCAGAACTCCAGGCAATTGCGGCCGAAGCCCAGCGGCGGCGCACCTTTGCCATTATTTCCCACCCGGATGCGGGTAAAACCACTTTGACGGAAAAGCTCCTCCTCTTCGGGGGAGCCATTCAGGCCGCCGGGACGGTGAAAGCCAAGAAGAGCGGCCGCCATGCCACTTCCGACTGGATGGAAATCGAAAAGCAACGGGGCATTTCCGTGGCCTCCTCGGTGATGCAGTTCGAGTACGGGGACCATGTGGTGAATCTGCTGGACACCCCGGGGCACCAGGACTTTTCCGAAGATACCTACCGGGTGCTGTCCGCCGTGGACTCGGCCCTCATGGTCATTGACGGGGCCAAGGGGGTGGAACCCCAGACCATCAAGCTGTTGGAGGTCTGCCGCCTGCGTACCACCCCCATCCTCACCTTTATCAACAAGCTGGACCGGGAAGTGCGGGACCCCTTCGACCTGTTGGACGAAGTGGAATCGGTGCTGAAAATCACCTGCGCCCCCATCACCTGGCCCATCGGCATGGGTAAGACCTTCCGGGGGGTGTATCACCTGGCCAACCAGACCGTGGCCCTGTTCAAGGCCGGGGAGGGCAAGGACCCGGAAATCGTCCATGGCCTGGATCACCCGTCCCTGGCCGGTTTCGGCCAGGAAATTGCCAAGCTCAAGGAAGACCTGGAACTCCTGGCGGCGGCCAATACCTTTGATCAGGAAGCTTTCCTCAACGGTACCCTGACTCCGGTGTTTTTCGGCTCCGCCATTAACAATTTCGGCGTGCGGGAAATTCTGGATGCCCTGGTGGCGGAAGCCCCGGCTCCCATGCCCCGGCATACCTCGGAACGCATGGTGGGGGCGGACGAGGGCAAGTTCTCCGGCTTCATCTTCAAGATTCAGGCCAATATGGACCCGGCCCACCGGGACCGGGTGGCCTTCCTGCGGGTTTGTTCCGGCCACTTCGAACGGGGCATGAAGCTTTGGCAGGTGCGTACCGGCAAGGAAATCCGGGCTACCCAGGTAGTGGCCTTCCTCTCCCAGCGCCGGGAAACCATTGAAGATGCCTGGCCCGGGGACATCATCGGCCTCTTTAACCACGGCAGCATTCAGATCGGGGATTCCTTCACGGAAGGGGAAACCCTCCATTACACCGGGATTCCCTATTTCGCCCCGGAAATGTTCCGGGCGGCCCGCCCGAAAAATCCCTCAAAAATGAAACAGTTCCATAAGGGACTTGAACAATTGGGTGAAGAAGGGGCGATCCAGGTTTTCAAGCCCGAATCGGGCTATGAGGTGATTCTGGGGGCCGTGGGGGTGCTGCAATTTGAAGTGGTGGCCCACCGGCTGGCCACGGAATACGGGGTGGAAGTGTTGCTGGAACCCAAGTCCCTCTACGGGGCCCGCTGGGTGACCTGCGACCATCCCGAGGAGCTGGCCCGTTTCGAGCGGGAAAACGGCGCCAATCTGGCCCAGGATGCGTCCGGCAGCATGGCCTACCTGGCTCCCACCCGGGTCAATCTGGAACTGACCCAGGAACGTTTCCCCCTGATCCAGTTCCATACCACCCGGGAACTGACCGTCACCCTGGGGGCGGACGCCTGAGCCCTAAGCTGGCCTTTGGGGAACGGGCGGGGGAATGGCACCCCCTAGGACCGGTGCGTCCCGGTACGGGGCCCTTGCCGGGTGGGGGCTGGAAGCTTGCCCTCTCTCGGCCATGGGACACGGGGCAGGCCGGGCCTGCCCTGGGGGCAAATCGCTTATTCCGGCGCCCCGCCCCGTATAATGCTTGCTTAATTCTCCATCACTAGGGCTTGCGACCCATGGGTTCCCGGCGTTCCATTTTCCTGACGGGGTTTTCCGTCGGCCTGCTCTGGCTGGGACTTCTGGTCTGGGTAGCCCTGGATCTGTTCCATGCCCGGGAAGAAACCCTGGCCAGCTCCCAGGCCCAGCAAAGCACCCTGGCCCGGGTGCTGGAAGGCAATCTCCAGCTTTCCGTCCAGACCATCGACCTCCAGCTCCGGGATTTTGTCAGCCGCTATCAGAACGATATTGCGGCGGGGGCTCCCCGTTCCCAGGTGGAACCGGGGCTGACCCACAATTTGGGCCTTTTCCCCCAGGTACTGAGCTTCCGGGTGGCGGATGAAAACGGCAATTACCGTTACGACGCCTCCGGCGAACTGGCTACCCGGGTCAATATCGCCGATCGGGACTATTTTCAGCGCCTCAAAAACGATCCCCGGGCCGGGCTGGTCATGGCCGCCCCTATTTATTCCCGGGTCAGCAGCGAATGGGTGATGACCCTGGCCCGGCGTCTCAGCGATTCCCACGGCCGCTTCCAGGGCGTGGTCCTGTCCTCTATCAAACTCTCCTATTTCGAAGGGGTCTATCAGGCCCTGGGCATGGGCCAGGGCGCCATTTCCATCTGGAGTCGGGATCAGCGCCTAGTGCTGCGCTGGCCTAAAACCACCCATCTCCTGGGGCACCGCTTTCCCAACGTGCCTGTGCTGCAACGGGTGATCCGGGGGGAACAGGACGGGAGCTTTGTGCACCAGGGCATCCTGGATGGCACCCAGCGGGTTTTTGCCTTTCGGGCGGTGACCGGCACCCCCTTCGTGGTGGTGGTGAGCCGCAATGTGGCGGATGTGCTGGCCCCCTGGTATGCCCGGGTGGGGGCCTATCTGGGCCTGATGGGCTGTCTCACCCTGGCCCTGGGGGCCTTCTTCTGGGTTTGGCTGCGGGGCTTGGTGCGGGCCGAAAATCAGGCGCAACAAATGACCCTGGCTTTCCAGAAAAAGGAAAGGGAAGGCCGGGCCCTCCTGGATTCCATTCCGGACTCGGCCTGGCTGGTGGATCGGGAAGGGCGTTTTCTGGCGGTAAATGAGGCCTTTTGTCGCCGGGCTGGCAAGGCCCAGGCGGCGGTCCTGGGCCTGCGGGGCAAGGATTTGTTCGGGGAGGCCATGTGGCCCGCCCTGCGGGAAGGCCAGCAGGCTACCTACCGGTTGGGCGGGGTGTTCCGGGAAGAGCGCCAACTGGACCTGGGGGAAGGCAGCCGTCCCTACGAGGTGGTGCGGGTGCCGGTCCGGGACGAGCGGGGAGATTTCATCGGCCTGGCCGGGGTGGCCCGGGATATTTCCAGCCGCTACGAGGCCCAGGAACGGCAACGGCTCATTACCCACTTTTTCGATCATGGCACGGAAGCCATGCTGGTGCTGGACGGAGGGGACCGGATTACCACCTGTAACCACGCGTTCACCCAGCTTTCCGGCTACGACAGCCGCAGCCTGACCGGCCAGGCCCCGGATTGCCTGGTGGCGGACCACCAGGGCAGCGCCCTGCTTCTGACCCTGGCCGATACCCTGCAACGGGAAGAGGGGTGGCGCGGGGAGGCCTGGGTGCGGCGCCGGGACGGGGGGGATTGCCCGGTGCGCATTAATCTCAGCCTAATTCGGGACGATGGCAATCAGGTCACCCACAAAATGCTGTTCCTCAGCGACCTGTCGGATAAGCGGGCGGACACCGCCCGGATCGAATCCCTCTCCAATCTGGACCAGCTCACCGCCCTGCCCAACCGGCTGTATTTTTCCCATTTGCTGGATAACTGGCTGGCCATGGGGCGTCGGGGCGGCCTGATTGTGCTGGACTTGGATCGGCTGGCCCGAATCAACGACGCCTACGGCCACGAGGCGGGGGATCAGCTTCTGCGCCGCCTGGGGGAACGGCTGCGCCGGGCCCTGGGGGAAAGCGACGTACTGGGGCGCCTGGGGGGGGACCAGTTTGGCGTTTTGACCGCCAGCCGGGAAGAGGGGGCCAGCGTGGAAATGGTGGCCCAGAAACTGTTGGAATTCCTTGCCCGCCCGGTGCATCTGGAGGCGGCGGACGTGGTGACTTCCGCCTGCGCCGGCATTTGCCTCTTTCCCGACGACGGTACCACGGCCTCCGACCTCATGCGCAACGTGGATGCGGCCATGCACCAGGCCAAATTCCTGGGCCAGGGCAGCTACCAGTTTTTTGCCCCGGAAATGAATGTACGCATGGCGGAGCGCCTGCGTCTGGAAAACGATTTGCGCTGGGCCCTGGACCGGAACGAACTGGTGCTCTATTACCAACCCCAGGTGGATCTGGAAACCGGCCGGGTGGTGGGGGTGGAAGCCCTGATCCGCTGGCAGCATCCGGAACTGGGGCTGGTGATGCCGGACAGCTTCATTCCCCTGGCGGAGGAAACCCGGCTCATTGTCCCCATTGGCGCCTGGGCTTTGAAAGAGGCCTGTCGTCAGGCCAAGGCCTGGCAGGCTGAATCCGGGGAAAATCTGCTCATGGCGGTGAATTTGTCCGCCATCCAGTTCCAGGACAACGACGTGGTGGCCCAGGTGTCGGAGGCCCTGGTGGCTTCAGGGTTGGCGCCCCGCTGGCTGGAACTGGAAATTACGGAAAGCGTGCTCATGGGGGAACCGGAAAAAATGATTCCGGTGCTGACGGAGCTGAAAACCCTGGGGGCCCGGCTGGCCATTGACGATTTCGGCACCGGCTATTCCAGCCTGGCCTATCTGAAACGTTTCCCCATCGACAAGATCAAAATCGACCGCTCCTTCATCCGGGATCTGGAACGCAGCCCGGGGGACGAGGCCATTGTGCGGATGGTGGTGGCCATGGCCCGGGAACTGGATCGCCAGGTGATTGCCGAAGGGGTGGAGACGGAGGGTCAGCTGGCCTTCCTGCGTCGCCACGGTTGCCACGAATACCAGGGCTTCTATTGCAGCCGTCCCGTGCCCGGCAGCCGCATTCCCGCCCTGCGGGCCGCTATGGCGGAGCAAGGCGCCGCCCGCTGATAGGGAATCCCTGGGGACTTACTCCCCGGGGGAAATAGGGTGGCCCCGGCGGGGCGCCGGGGCGGCCTTTCTTCCGGCCCTTTTGTCTTTCCCTGCCCGATTGTGTAGATTCGCCCCCGCCGCCCCGGGGCGGTTTTTTCGTTTCACCCCTTTTTTTGTCAGGAATTCATGTTGTCCCAGGAAGCCCCCAAAGCCATTTTCTCCTACCGTAAATACTGGGCCCAGCGTTTCGGTACCGCCCCCTTCCTGCCCATGAGCCGGGAGGAAATGGAGCGCCTGGGCTGGGATTCCTGTGACGTGATTTTGATTACCGGGGACGCCTACATCGACCATCCCAGCTTCGGCATGGCCCTGGTGGGGCGCCTTCTGGAGGCCCAGGGGTTTCGGGTGGGCATCATCAGCCAGCCGGACTGGCATTCGGCCAAGGATTTTCAACGCCTGGGCAAGCCCAATCTCTTTTTTGGCATTACGGCGGGGAACATGGATTCCATGGTGAACCGCTATACCTCGGACCGAAAAATCCGCTCCGACGACGCCTATACCCCCAACGGGGAGCCCAACAAGCGCCCGGACCGGGCCGTGACGGTCTATGCCCAGCGGGCCCGGGAGGCCTACCCGGGCACCCCGGTGATTCTGGGTTCCATTGAAGCCTCCCTGCGCCGCATCGCCCACTACGACTACTGGAGCGACAAGGTGCGTCGTTCCGTGCTGCCGGACTCCAAGGCGGATATGCTCATTTTCGGCAATGCGGAGCGGGCCCTGGTGGAAGTGGCTCACCGTCTGGCCCGAGGAGTCCCCATTCAGGAAATTCGGGATTTGCGGGGCACGGCCTTCATGGTGCCCCGGGGCTGGATGCCCGGGGAGGATTGGGCGGTGGTGGATTCCACCAGCCTGGATCAACCCGGCCCGGTCGCCGCCCCGACTAACCCCTACGCCGTGGCTGATGAAGGCCCGGCCCAGGAAGCCCCCTTCCGTCGCCAGGACGAGGGGGCCGGGGAGGGCGCTACCCTCCATCCCCTCCATTTTGTGCCCCCCGCCGACCGGGTGGCGGCCCGCAAGGCCCTGCGGGCCAAGACCGTGGTGCGCCTGCCTGCCTATGAACAGGTGGCGGAGGATCCGGTGCTCTATGCCCACGCTTCCCGCTGTCTCCATCTGGAATCCAATCCGGGCAATGCCCGGGCCCTGGTTCAGGCCCACGGGGAGCGGGACGTGTGGCTCAATCCGCCCCCCATTCCCCTGACCATGGGGGAAATGGATCACGTGTACGGCCTGCCCTATGCCCGGGCCCCCCATCCCGCCTACGGGGAAGCCCGCATTCCGGCCTGGGAGATGATCCGTTTTTCCATCAACATCATGCGGGGCTGCTTTGGCGGCTGCACCTTCTGTTCCATTACGGAGCACGAGGGGCGCATTATCCAGAGCCGCTCCGAGGAATCCATCCTCCACGAAATCGAGGAAATTCGGGATAAGACCCCGGGCTTTACGGGTACGGTCTCGGACCTGGGCGGCCCTACCGCCAACATGTATCGCCTGGCCTGCAAGGACAAAAAAATCGAGTCCTCCTGCCGCCGCCTCTCCTGTGTTTATCCGGAGGTGTGCGAAAACATGAATACGGACCACTCCCACCTGATTAGCCTCTACCGCAAGGCCCGGGCCATTCCTGGGGTAAAGCGGGTGCTCATCGGCTCGGGCCTGCGCTACGACCTGGCGGTGCGCTCCCCGGAATACGTGAAGGAGCTGGTCTCCCACCATGTGGGGGGCTACCTGAAAATTGCCCCGGAACACACGGAAGCCGGGCCCCTGTCCAAAATGATGAAGCCGGGCATGGCCACCTACGACCGGTTCAAGGAAATGTTCCAGCGCTTTTCCCGGGAAGCGGGCAAGGAACAGTACCTGATTCCCTATTTCATCGCCGCCCACCCGGGGACGGAGGACGAGGACATGCTTAACCTGGCCCTATGGTTGAAGCGCAACGGCTTCCGCCTGGACCAGGTTCAGACGTTCCTGCCCACCCCCATGGCCCTGGCCACCACCATGTGGCACAGCCGACGTAATCCCCTGAAGCGGGTGGGGCGTCAGAGCGAGGTGGTGGAAACGCCTCGAGCCGGGCGCCAGCGTCGTTTGCACAAGGCCTTTTTGCGCTACCACGATCCGGAAAACTGGCCCCTGCTGCGGGAAGCCTTGAAGGAAATGGGCCGGGCCGACCTGATTGGCAATGGCAAGCGCCACCTGATTCCCAACTTCCAACCGGCTGGCACCGGGGAACGCCATGGCCGCCGGGGCGATACGGATATGCTGCACCGGCCCCGGCTAACGCCCCCCGTCACCCCGGGAGGACAGAAGCCCCAGGGCGGCACCGGGGAGCGGCAGGGCAAAGGCGGAAAAGGGGGACGTTCCACCCCGGCTGGGGCTGCTGGACACAGGGGCAGCGCCGGTCCCCGCGCCCCTGGTCGGGGACGGGGCAATACGGGGCGGGGACGTTAATCGGGAGACTTGGGCCTGAATAAGGCCGGGGTAGGGCGTACAGGGCGGTGGAGCCGCTGACGGGCCCTGGCCTCCGGCGGCGTTGCCCTGGGGAAGCGCTGCCTGCCTAGCTTAGGCGTAAGGCCAGCGCATATCCCCGGCCACCACCTGGATTTCCCCATCCACCTTGAAGCTACAGGACAGGGTGACGCACAGGGTGGCACTGGAAATGGACAGGTAGGGGCGGGTCACCTGGACCTTGCTGAAATTGCCGATGGCGCGGCGGAAGTAGGGGCGCCGGGACCAGCGGGCACCCCGGGTGTCGCTTAAGGGGGCGAAACGGATGTCCCGCCGGGCCGCCGCATTCTGCCCCCAGAGGTTGGTGCCCTGCTGGCGCCCCTGACTGTCCAGCAGGTAGCAGAATTCGCTGTTTTCCAGGGACAGGAAGGAGTGGCAGGACTCTTCCAGGCTGCGTCCGGCGGACAGCAGTACGGAGGCGTAGCCCAGGGCGTTGATGTAGGGGGCGATGTGCTGGTGGTAGGTTTCCTGCTCCCGCTGCCAGCGGTGATCGAAGGCTTCCCAGACCGCGTTGAGCTGGGCGGCGGCGGTGCTTTCTTCCACCAGGCGGGGCGCCGGGTGGCCGAAGTGAAAGCCCTGGACAAAATCCACATCCGACTCCAGAGCGATGTAGGCTTCGTCGCTGGTTTCCACCCCTTCCATGAGCACCATGGCCCCGGCTTCGTGGAGCAGGGAAACGATCTGGGGCAGGGTGCGGCGGATTTTGATGTCCTGACCGGCTTGGAGAATGAGGGACCGGTCCAGTTTGACGATTTCCGGGCGGATGCTCCATACCCGGTCAAAATTGGAGTGGCCGGCGCCGAAGTCGTCCAGGGCGATGAGGCAGCCCAGTTCCCGGAAAAAATCCACGGCCTGGCCGAATTCCGCATTTTCCCGAACCGCCTGTTCCAACACCTCGATTACTAGGCGATGGGGGGAAATGTTCAGGGCGTGGAAAATATCCAGCAGAAAACCCGTGTCATGCCCCTGGGGGGACTGGAGGAAAACCTGGGGGTGCATGTTCAGGAACAGCCAGTTGCTGCCGCTGTCCTGCCGGGTGTAATTAGCCATGTGCACGATCCGGGAAAGCCGGTCCAGATAGTGCAGGTCTTTGAAATTGCTGGCGGCTGCCGCCAAAAGGTCCAGCGGAGAAACCGGCGCTCCGCTATCATTTCGGCCGCGCATCAACCCTTCGTAACCCACAATGCGCCGGTGGGACAGGCTGACGATGGGCTGAAAATGGCTGGTTACCGTGAAATCCCGAAAGCGTCCCGCCCGGAATTCCGCTTCCCCCGGCGTGGCGGCGAGGGAGGCGAGAATTTCCTCCAGGCTTTGGCCGGGAAAGGGCGTCTGGGCGAGGTCTGAGGCCAAGTGGGCTCCGCGGGTCGGTGAAAAAAGCGCTCCATTGTAATGCAGAATTAAAGAGGCTATGGAAGAACAAACCCCTTACGACATGATCGGCGGCGAGGCCCCATTACGGGCTTTGGTGGACCGGTTTTACGACCTCATGCTCCTGGAGCCGGAATTTGCCCTGCTCCGCTCCCTCCATCCGGAAGATTTGTCGGAGGCCCGCAACCGGCTGTTTTGGTTTCTTTCCGGTTGGTTGGGCGGCCCCCAGCTTTATATGGAGCGCTTCGGCCATCCCCGGTTGCGGGCCCGGCATTTGCCCTTCTCCATCGGTGAAGCGGAGCGGGATCAGTGGGTGAAGTGCATGGTCCGGGCCATGGAAGAAATGGAAGTGAATGAAGCCCTGCGCCTGCGCTTGGGGGTGAATTTCTTCAAGACAGCGGATTTCATGCGCAATCGGGATAACAAGATCGTCATCGGTAAGTCGGACAATCCCTAATCCTTCTCCCCGGGGCGCCCGCTGGGGGCGGCAAAAGTTCCCCTTGGCGCCGAGGCTGGGGAACGGAACCCCAAATTTATGGTCAAGAGAGCGTCATTCCCCCCGGGGGAGTGGGGCTATGTGTTATCATTTAATGTTTATTTTTTAAGCCAAATTCAGAGAAAGCATGTCCCGTCCTATTCGTAACATTGCGATCATCGCCCACGTTGACCACGGTAAGACCACCCTCGTGGATCAACTTCTTCGCCAATCCGGCACTTTCCG
Organism: Rhodocyclaceae bacterium; assembly: GCA_041907765.1. Lineage (GTDB taxonomy): Bacteria > Pseudomonadota > Gammaproteobacteria > Burkholderiales > Rhodocyclaceae > Azospira. The sequence goes on from JAYRGQ010000003.1 coordinate 58,682, forward strand.
TGAAAATCAACAGGTGGCCGAGCGGGTGATGGACTCCAATGACCTGGAAAGGGAACGGGGCATCACCATTCTGTCCAAAAACACGGCCGTCCAATACGGCGACGTGCACATCAACATTGTGGACACCCCGGGGCACGCCGACTTTGGCGGCGAAGTGGAACGGGTGCTGGGCATGGTGGATGGCGTGGTGCTGCTGGTGGATGCGGTGGAAGGGCCCATGCCCCAAACCCGTTTCGTGACCAAGAAAGCCCTGGCCCTGGGCCTCAAGCCCATCGTGGTGGTCAATAAGGTGGACCGGGACGGGGCGACCCCGGACCAGGCCGTGGATTTGACCTTCGACCTGTTCGATAAGCTGGGTGCCACGGATGAACAGCTGGACTTCCCCATTGTTTACGCTTCTGGCCTGAACGGCTGGGCCGCCCTTTCCCTGGACGCTCCCCGGGAAGACATGAAGCCCCTGTTTGAAACCATTCTTTCCCACGTGGCGCCTCCTGACGCGGACGTGGAAGGCCCCCTGCAATTGCAGGTTTCTGCCCTGGATTACTCCAGCTACGTGGGCCGTATCGGCGTGGGCCGCATCAAGCGCGGTCGGGTCAAGACCGGCCAGCAGGTGCTGGTGATGTTCGGCACGGAAGAAGAAATGGCCGAACACGGCCGCAGCCCCCTGAAGGCCAAGATTGGTCAGGTCTTCGGCTATCAGGGCCTGGACCGGGTGCCCCTGGAAGAAGGCCTGGCCGGGGACATCGTCCAGATTACCGGGATCGAAGATCTGGTGCTGGGCGCCACGGTGACCGATCCGGAACAGCCGGAAGCCCTGCCTCTGCTGAAGGTGGATGAACCCACCCTGTCCATGCAATTCATGGTGAATACTTCCCCCCTGGCCGGGACGGAAGGCAAGTTCGTGACCAGCCGCCAGATTCGGGAACGGCTGCAAAAGGAACTGCTCACCAATATGGCCCTGAAAGTGTCCGATACCAAGGACGCGGAAGTGTTCGACGTTTGCGGCCGGGGCGAATTGCACCTTTCCATCCTGCTGGAAAACATGCGGCGGGAAGGCTATGAACTGGCCGTGGGTCGTCCCCGGGTGGTGAAGAAAGTGATCGACGGGGTGGAGTGCGAGCCCTACGAGCTGCTCACGGTGGATGTGGAAGAAGCCAGCCAGGGCGCCGTCATGGAAACCCTGGGCCTGCGTCGCGGCGACCTGCAAGATATGGTGCCGGATGGCCGGGGTCGGACCCGTCTGGAATACCGTATTCCGGCCCGGGGCCTGATCGGCTTCCAGGGTGAATTCATGAACCTGACCCGGGGCACGGGGCTGATGAGCCACGTCTTTGATGAATACGCTCCGATTAAGGACGGCCAAGTGGCTGAACGGCGTAACGGGGTACTAATTTCCCAGGAAGACGGGGAAGCGGTGGCCTACGCCCTGTGGAAGCTGCAAGATCGGGGTCGGATGTTCGTTAAGCCGGGGGACAAGCTGTACGAAGGCATGATCATCGGCATCCACACCCGGGAAAACGACCTGGTGGTGAACCCCATCAAGGGCAAGCAGCTCACCAACATCCGGGCCTCCGGCACGGACGAAGCGGTGCGTTTGACCTCCCCCATCGAGCTGTCCCTGGAAGCCGCCATCGAATTCATTGCGGATGACGAGCTAGTGGAACTGACGCCCCAAACCATTCGGCTGCGCAAGCGCTACCTGACGGAAATCGACCGTCGGCGCGCCGCCCGCTTCGATTGATGATCTGCCGCCCTTGCCTGGACTTTTGCCGGCGCCATCGTCATGGCCTGGCCCGGGCGGGGTGGCTGTTGTTTCTGAGCCTGTTTTTCTTCTGGGTAGGCCGGGAGGCTAGCCCCTTGAGTGCTCCTGGCTTTTGCCTGGTTTATCCTTAAGGGGTGCCACTTCCCAGCCCAACAAAAAACCGCCGGTTTCGGCGGTTTTTTTTATGGGTTTTCCTGGCGTAGGCGGAGCAGGCTTTCAGCCCCCGGTCATGGACATGAAGCGCAGCACCTGGGGGTTGTCCATTTGTTCAGCGAAATCATGACCCCGGGGCTTGTGCGCCACCCCATCCAGAATGGCCTGATGGATCGGCTCATCCTCATCCGGGTGGGCCCGCAGCAAAGGCAGCAGGGCTACCCCACCGTTTTGCCCCAGACAGGGGAAAAGCTCTCCCCGGGCGGTGACCCGCAGGCGGTTGCAGCTATCGCAGAAATTGTGGCTGTGGGGGGCGATAAAGCCGATACGGCTGGCATACCCGGGCACCCGCCAATAGCGGGCCGGGCCACCACTGGTTTCCAGGGAGGGGATCAGGGGAAATTCCCCTTTGAGCTGGGCCAGGGCTTCCTCCGCCCCGTAGAAGGTGGTGCTTCTGCCATGGCCCAGGTCCCCCAGGGGCATTTCCTCAATGAACGCGATGTCCAGGCCCTGATCCAGGGCGTAACGGGCCAGGCTGACCAACTCCCCGTCGTTAATGCCCCGCTGCATGACCGTATTGAGCTTGATGGGTCCCAGCCCCACCGTCTGAGCCACCTGAATACCTTCTAATACCTGGGCCAGCCGGTCCGTACGGGTGATGCGCTGAAAGGTGGCCGGATTTAGACTATCCAGGCTGACGTTGAGGCGTTTTACCCCTGCCTGAGCCAAGGCTTCCCCATAGCGGGCCAGCAGGGAGCCGTTGGTGGTCATCACCAGTTCCTTCAGGCCGGGCAGGGAGCCCAGGCGCTCCACCAGCCAGAGAAAGTCGTGGCGCACCATGGGTTCGCCCCCAGTGAGGCGCAGCTTTTCTACTCCCAGGGACACAAAAATACGGGCAAGACGCAGATTTTCTTCCAGGGTAAGGATGCTCGCCCGGGGCAAAAATTCCATGGTCTCCGCCATGCAGTAGGTGCAACGGAAATTGCACCGGTCCGTCAGGGAAAGGCGGAGATAGGTGATTTTTCGCCCGAAAGGGTCTGCGACGGGGGAGGTGGGGGCGAAAGGGGGCATGGAATTCGGCAGAGGTGGGGTAATGAATTGGACCGGGAAAAAAGGAGGAAAGTTTGCCTGGGTGGAGAAAATTGGGGAAAAAGGAAAAATATCGGCCATTTTCTAAGACCCCGGGCTTGGCGAGGCTGACTGACGCCGGGGTGCCGTGTTTTTCCTTCCATCCTGTGGAATTGTAGCGTTCTAGCGACATCTCACCATGGGGCCGGATGAATAAGGCCCATCTGGCTTTTTCCATAATGGTGCTTGGCTTATGATGTGAAGAAATCCCTCTGTTTGGCGCTCCCATGTTCGGTTTTACAAAAACTTCCCCCAGATTGAAGCGTTTGGAATCCATTTCCCTGTTCCGGGGCTTGACCCGGCGGGAACTGAACATCATCGAAATGATGCTGCACGAACGCTATTACCTAGCGGGGGAAGTGATTTTTGACGCGGGGGAAGAAGGCCAGGGCATTTACATCGTGCTACAGGGCCGGGTCGGTATTTTTAACCCGGATGCCAGCGCCCATGCCTTGGGGGAACACGAAGCAGGGAGCTTTTTCGGTGAATTAGCCCTGTTGGACGATGATATCCACCGCACTTCCCAGGCCCGGGCCATGGAAGATTCCAGCCTGGTGGTCATGTTCCGGGGGGAATTTCTCCAGTTGCTGGAAACCCACGCGGTGATTGCTTCCAAGATTTCCCTTCAGCTGGCCCGCCATCTGGGCCACCGCCTGCGTAACGCGGCCCTGGCCCAAGGGCGTCGGGAGGTGCTGTGAGCCATTACTCCCGGCACACCATTGCTGCCGGCCCCCTGGTGTGGCTGGCCATTCTGGCTACCACCAGCCTGTTGCTGGTGGTGTTTCAGCAGGTCCTGTGGCTAGTGGTGCCCTTTCTCCTGGCCCTGGTCATTTATTACACACTCCTACCCTGGCAGGGACGCCTGGTGCTGGCGGGGGTTTCCGTGGAACGGGCGGCCGCCATTGTGGCTGGGGTGGCTTTTAGCGCCATGGGAGGCGCCCTGGCCCTAGCCGCGCCTTGGATCGCCAATCACGCGGTGAGCTGGCAGGACTGGATGGCCCATTACATGGAAGGAGGCATCCGTTTCATCGTCCATGCCCTGGGGCGCTTGGAGCGCAGCACGGATCTGCTGGCCCACGCCCATTGGTCGGAGGAAGTGCGCAAAGGCATCCGGAATTTTTCCTCCACCTTTGTGAATCGCTATCTGGCCACGGCCCTAGTGAATGTGGCGGCTTGGCTGCCTTCCCTGCTGCTAGCCCCCTTTATGGCATTTTTCTTTCTCCGGGATGGGCGGCGCCTGAAGAAATTCATTGTTAAATCCGTCCCCAACGCCTTTTTTGAACGCACCCTGTCCCTGCTGGATGAGCTGGATCGCACGGCCCGGCTTTATTTCCAAGGCCTGCTCAAGCTCACCGCCCTAGATGCATCCGCTCTGGGGATCGGCCTCTGGCTCTTGGGGATGTCCACGCCCCTGTTGCTTGGGGTGGTGACGGCGGTGCTGGCTTGGGTGCCCTATGTGGGTTCCATCATCGGCTGTGCTCTGGTGGTCCTGGTAGCGGCCACGGATTTCCCCGGCAACCCGGGCATGGCCTACGGCACCATCGCCCTGTTCCTCTTTGTGCGCATGTTAGATGACTTCTTTTTTATGCCCCTGACCATTGGACGCAGCCTCCATCTCCACCCCCTGCTCACGGTTTTAATGATCTTTGTGGGGGGGGCGGTGGCCGGGGTGGCTGGCCTGATGCTGGTACTGCCCCTGCTGGGGGTGGTGATGGTGCTGGGGGAAACCCTGGGCCAAATCCTTAACGACCCCCGTCTCCGGGCCCGCCACGCCTACGCCCGCAAGCTGCGCCATGCGGCGGTAACGGCGGATTTGAAGTAATTCCCCTGATGCTTCCCCGGGGCGCTTGCCTGCCCCGGGGAGCGGCCCTTCCCCTAGAAAGCCTTATTGATCACCAGCCAGCCGGTAAATTGGCTGGGCTTGGTGACGACGGAGGGGGCGTACCCTATGAGCCCCCCCACAAAAATCTTGGCGGATAAACGTGGGCATTCCCCCACAGTAGCTCTGGGCGGTTTTACAAGCAGGTTTCACGCTTCTCAGACAGCCAGATCATTGCCGTACTCAAGCGGGCTAAGGCTGACAGCCCGACCCAAAAATCAGGATTGGGAGCACGGTACCAATTCCTCAATGTTATACAAATGGTGCAGCAAACTAGGCGGAATGGATGCCTCGTTTTTGGCGCTATTCTTTGAGCGCGGAGAGGAGAATCGGGGACTCAAGAATATCTATGTCGAAGAGTTCCTGAAGGCTGAAATCGTTCAGGCGGTACCGCAAATAATGTAGTGAGGTCATCTTGCGGATGCGAGATGACGAAACGAACCGCTAACTGCCTAGTGTTTTTGACCTGCTGCCGCTATCAAGTGCAGCAATGGGCGGAGTAATGCCCTTTGCTGGCCTATACCCCGCGTTAGATGGGTTTCAGACTGTGTTTTTTATACAACGACTTTAACTAAAGCGCCCTTAGCTGGAAACCTTGGGGCACCTCACTTCACAGAAAATCGAACGGAAGCTCAAAAAAAGGGGCGCCGAAGCGCCCCTTTGGGGGAGTGAGCTGATGCAGGCTTAGAGCACGGCGGCGATGGCGTTGACCACGGCGTCGATGTTCTTGCTGTTCAAGGCGGCCAGGCAAATCCGGCCAGAGCCCACCGCGTAGATACCAAAGTCAGTCTTCAGCTTTTCCACTTGTTCCTTGGACAGGCCGGTGAAGGAGAACATCCCCCGTTGCTTCACCACAAAGGAGAAGTCTTGGGACACGCCCTTGGCGTTGAGTTTTTCCACCAGGCTCAGGCGCATGGCCCGGATGCGATCCCGCATACCGGACAGCTCGGCCACCCACTGTTGGTAAAGCTCAGGGGTGTTCAACACCGCCGCCACCAGGGCGCCACCATGGGTCGGGGGGTTGGAGTAGTTGGTACGGATCACCTTCTTGACCTGGGAGCGCACCCGGCCGGCTTCTTCGCTGCTGGCGGTCACCACGGACAGGGCGCCAACCCGTTCTCCGTAGAGGGAGAAGTTCTTGGAGAAGGAGCTGGAAACGAAGAACTGCATGCCGGATTCGGCAAACAGGCGGGCGGTAATGCCGTCTTCTTCCAGACCGTCAGCAAAACCTTGGTAGGCCATGTCCAGGAAGGGAATCAGGCCCTTGTCCTTGCACAGGGCGACCACTTCCTTCCACTGATCCACGCTCAGGTCGGCGCCGGTGGGGTTGTGGCAGCAGGCGTGGAGAATGATGATGGACTTGGCTTCCAGGGCGGACAGGCTTGCCTTCATGGCGGCGAAATCCACGCCCCGGGTGGCCGGGTCATAGTAGCCGTAGGTTTCCACGGTGAAACCGGCGGCTTCGAACAGGGCCCGGTGGTTTTCCCAGGAAGGATTGCTGATGTAAGCCTTGGCGTTGGGGAAGGTGCGCTTGAGGAAATCGGCGCCAATCTTCAGGGCACCGGTGCCACCCAGGGCTTCAACGGTCACAACCCGACCTTCGGTGACCAGGGGAGACTGGGCGCCGAACACCAGGGCTTGCACCCCCTTGTTGTAGGCGGCCAGGCCGTCAATGGGCTGGTAGCCACGGGGGGGCTGGGCTTCCAGGCGGGCTTTCTCTGCCGCCTTGACAGCCGCGAGTAACGGAATCTTGCCGTTATCGTCGTAATACACGCCGACGCCAAGGTTCACCTTGGTGGGGCGGGTATCGGCGTTGAACGCTTCGTTCAGGCCAAGGATGGGATCCCGCGGAGCTTGCTCCACGGCAGCGAAAATCGAGGTCATTAGGCACTCCTGGTTTGCCAGTCACGGGGCGCGGCGTCATGCGTCGAGCCTCGAATTGCGGAATAATAAAAGCCAAATTGCAACGCGTTTCCGTGGGAAGCAAAAAAGCTCCTCAAAATCACGGGCGCAACTGATAATTCTACCATGACCCAAACACCCAACAGCAGCAATCCGCCAGAAACGCCTGAGACGCCCGTGGTGACTTTCCCCCATAGCCCGTTTCGGCTGCATCAACCTTTCCCCCCCGCCGGGGACCAGCCGGAGGCCATACGCCAGCTGGTGGAAGGCATTGAGGATGGCCTTTCCTTCCAGACCTTGCTGGGGGTGACGGGCTCGGGCAAGACCTACACCATGGCCAATGTGATCGCCCGTACCGGCCGCCCGGCCCTGGTGCTGGCCCCCAACAAGACCCTGGCGGCCCAGCTGTATTCGGAATTCCGGGAGTTTTTTCCGGAAAACGCGGTGGAGTATTTCGTTTCCTATTACGACTACTACCAGCCGGAGGCCTATGTGCCGGCCCGAGACCTGTTCATCGAAAAGGACTCGGCCATCAACGACCACATCGAACAGATGCGCCTGTCCGCCACCAAAAGCCTGTTGGAACGCCAGGATGCGGTGATCGTGGCCACCGTGTCCTGCATTTACGGTATCGGGGACAAGCAGGATTACCAAAACATGATTCTCCATATCCGCACCGGGGACCGGATGGATCAGCGGGACATCATCAAACGTCTGGCGGAAATGCAGTATGAGCGGAACGAGCTGGATTTCCACCGGGGGACGTTTCGGGTGCGGGGGGATGTGATTGACGTCTTCCCGGCGGAACATGGGGAATACGCTATCCGGATTTGCCTTTTCGATGACGAAATCGAAACCTTGCAGCTTTTCGATCCCCTTACCGGGCATTTGATGCAGAAGCTGCCCCGCTTCACCGTTTACCCCTCCAGCCATTACGTCACCCCCCGGGAGACTGTGCTGCGGGCCATGGAAGGCATTAAGGCGGAGCTGCGGGACCGGATTGCCTTTTTCCATAAGGAAGGGCGCCTGGTGGAGGCCCAGCGCATTGAGCAGCGCACCCGTTTTGACCTGGAAATGCTCAACGAGCTGGGTTTCTGCAAGGGCATCGAAAACTATTCCCGCCACCTTTCCGGGCGCAAGGCCGGGGACCCGCCACCCACCCTGCTGGACTATCTGCCGGCGGGCTCCCTGATGTTCATTGACGAATCCCACGTCTCCATTTCCCAGGTAGGGGGGATGTACAAGGGAGACCGGTCCCGCAAGGAAAACTTGGTGGAATATGGCTTCCGCCTGCCATCCGCCCTGGATAACCGGCCCTTGAAGTTTGCCGAATTCGAAAAGCTCATGCCCCAGACCGTCTTCGTTTCCGCCACCCCGGCGGACTATGAGAAGCAGCATCAAGGCCAGGTGGTGGAGCAGGTGGTACGTCCCACGGGCCTGGTGGACCCGGAAATTCAGGTGCGTCCGGCGTCCACCCAGGTGGACGATCTGCTATCCGAGATTCATAAGCGCATTGCCCAGGGCGAGCGGGTGCTGGTCACCACCCTGACCAAGCGCATGGCGGAGGATCTCACCGACTATTTGCGGGAAAACGGTATCCGCATCCGCTACCTCCATTCCGACATTGATACGGTGGAACGGGTGGAAATCATCCGGGATTTGCGCCTCGGGGAATTCGACGTACTGGTGGGTATTAACCTGCTGCGGGAAGGCCTGGATATTCCGGAGGTATCCCTGGTGGCCATTCTGGATGCGGACAAGGAAGGCTTCCTCCGTTCCGAACGTTCCCTGATCCAGACCATTGGCCGGGCCGCCCGCCATATCCACGGCACCGCCATCCTTTACGCGGATCGGATGACTGACTCCATGCAACGGGCCATCGGCGAAACCGAGCGGCGCCGGGCCAAGCAGTTGGCCTTTAACGAAGCCCACGGTATCGTACCCAAGGGGGTGGCCAAGCGCATCAAGGATATTATTGATGGCGTCTATGACGCGGATTCCGCTACCCGGGAGCTTAAAGCAGCCCAGACTCAGGCCAACTACGAGTCCCTGAGTGAGAAGGAGGTAGCGAAAGAAATCAAGCGCTTGGAAAAGCAAATGCAAGAATTTTCTAAGAACCTGGAATTTGAAAAAGCGGCCGCTTCCCGAGACCAGCTTTTCAAACTCAAACAGGCCCTGTTCGGCGCCATTGTGCCGGACAGCGATTAGGCGACCACGCCATACAGGGAGAGTTCCGCAGGTAACAAAACGGGGCACGGAACGAGTTGTGCCGTGACCCCCTGGAGGAGGCAAGCATGATAAAAATATTGTTCGTTTGCATGGGGACTAGACGGCAATCATCCGGAAACCATTGCTACGCCTAGAAATTCTCTGTTTTTTCTAAATCGTTTCTACAATCGCTAGATAATGGCGCCAGAGCCAGCCCCTGAGAAGCGCCCTGTTGGCCGCCCAGCTGATGTCGGCGGAAAGCGGGTTCAGGTCTATCTGGACGCCGAAAGCGTTGCCATCGCGGCCAAGCTCGGAAATGGCAACGTGAGCGAAGGGATTCGTAAGGCGCTCAAGCAGTCAGGAACTTTGGCTTCATTTGCTGCACCAGCCCCACCACCGGGCCCAGCACCAACCCCAGCAGATCGGGCAGCGCCGGGGGCGGTGGGTGGCCCGGTACTCGGCTAGGATGATGATTTTTGCGGTCACTGTTGCCAGGGGCCCAGGGCGGACCAGGTCAGAAGCGACGCCCGGCAACTGGCATAAGCCGCGTTGATCTGCTCGGCCTCTTCCATCACTCGCTCAAGGCTTTCCTGATTTCGCTGAGAAAGTACCCCGTAGGCTTGGGCTGGGTCTGCTGCACCACTGCTGGCACTTTGGGCGCTTTGAGCTTGGGCGCTTCCACTACCACTCCCGGCTCCGGGATTGCAGGCGTCGAGCCGCACCCGGACAGGCTGGCCACGAGAATCAGCAGCAAGAGCGGCAATTTGTTTTTGAGCATCAGCATCTTTTTTCTCCTGGGCGGCGCTGGCCGCGTTGAGTTTGTTCTGTACCTGGTCGCGCTCGTCGGTGAGCTGGGACAGCTTGGCCGCCGCCTGTCGTTGTTGCTCTTCCACGGCGCCGGCCAGGCGCTGGAGAGCGGACTGGGAGGCTTCCAGCCGGGGCTGGTAATACCCCCGGGCGGCCCAGGCCCCGGCACCCGCAAGGGCGACAGCGACCACCAGGCCCCAGACCACTTTCGCAGTTAGCTCGTACTGGGGGGGGATGATGTTGGTCAGCATATTTACCCCCCAAAAAAATGCAGAGCCGCTGCGAACAGGCGGAAGAAGAGATAGCCCAGGCCGCAAATAAAGGCGATAAGGCCGACCGGGGCGAGCCCGATAAGAGAGCCGCCACGGCCTTCCGGATCGGCGGCAGCAGTTATTCCGATGAACGCCAGCACGATCCCGACGATCACCAGGACAAAAGCCAGAAAAATCAGCCAAGCGGAAGCCATGGATTACTCCTCATCGGGGGTGAAGACGAAACCGTTTTTGCGCGGCCACGCCTGGAAAGCCCACTCAGGAAAACTCATGACGTGAATGCCATGATCTTTCATCCGGTGGAACTTGCTGTGCAGGACTAGCATGTTGGCCATGCTGTCCACGAACAGTTCGGGCTTTTCCGGATCGAAGGCCTGCCAGTCGAAGCCGCGCAGCTGGGCCAGCTTGCAGATGATCCAGATGAGCGACTGTTCGGCGGGGTAGGTTTCCCCGGTCGGCTGGTCAGTGTGCAGGTCAAGAACGGGCAGGCGCGTGATCTGGCCAAGAGCAACGCCCTTGACGGTGGCCCAATCTACGGCGTCGGCAAAGGCCCACTCGATGAAGACGTGGTGGTACTCGGTGCCATCGACATGGCCGGAAATAGAGCAGGGCAGCTTGGCCGCATGGCCGGCTTTCTTGGTGTGCTGGAAGGTCGGAGATTCGGAGCGGGGGGAATGGTCGGGATAAAAGACATCCTCGGCCAGGCGGTCGGCCTTCTCGTGTTCTTTGGTGGGTGCGGTCATTGTGTTGCGCCTCCAGGCATAAAAAAAGCCGCCCGGAGGCGGCTGATTTGAAAAGGGAAGAATTCAGGCAAGCACGCTCTTTGCGCGCTGGTAGAAGGCGAACCGGTCTTGATAGCCGTTGGCGTCGCCGATGGGCGCGGTCTTCCTGCCTTTGTTGATTACGTCGCTGACGCCGTCGCAATCACCGGCATCGGCCCACTTGTTCAAGCCGTGCTCCTTCCAGAACCAGGCGGCCGAGCGGGCCGCGTTGGTCGGCTCCTCCAGCAGCTTCGGGTGGTTGAGCAGGTCAAGGCCGAGCGCCTGGCCACAAGCGAGGTGGTTGTCGTAGCCGGTGACCTGAATCAGGCCATGCCCTTTCCACCACGGCCCGGGCGTGCTGCCGTTCTTCTTGGCGATGGCGATCGCCTCGGGCTTCGTGTTGCCCAAGTCCTTCCGTCCGTTGTAGGCAGCCCCGGACGCGATTTCGGCGACGTAGCGCAAGCTGCCGGACTCGACGGCCACCTGGGCCAGGAAGGCTGCTTGGCGGCCCGGAGTGTCAATGCCAAATTCGTCCATGGCATCGTTCAGCGGGGCCAAAAAAACACCGGCTCTGGGGCCGGCGTTGGGGATGATTTGCTTTAGTTGGTCAAGAGTAATCACAGCGCCACCTTCCTGGGCCGACGCCGGAATGCCCGCCGACGGTCACAAAAAAGGACGATTGCAACGGCCACGACAAAAGCCGAAAGCGCCTCGTTGAGCCCGTTTCTTGTCACCGCCGCGCAAGTGACCCATGCACAGGCGATGCCCAGTCCAACCCAGGCGGCGGATAGATAGAGGCAGGTGGCCGCCGTCATACGATCAATGATCGTTACCGCCCGAAAAAGGATGGCTATTGCCGCCACAACGATGATGATTGTCTGCATCATTTGCTGCCTCCCCACTTGCCAAGTCGAGCGGCAAGCGCTCCGATCAGCTGCGCCCCCAGCGGGAGCAGTGTCGATTGGGCGTAGTAGCCGATTAGCCACGACAAGGCCATTCTTCCTCGACCAATCACGGGCACCGTCGTCTGGCCTGCTGCGGCAACAGCGGCGGGCAGTACGTCAATAAAAAGCCACGTAAGGGCCAGGGCAAATACAACGACTGACAGTAGCCCAGTAATTGCAGAGATAGCCCCCCGAGGGGCTTGATTGCGCATCGCTAGTAGTGCGCCAGCGAATCCGCCCAGCAGCGTCCAGTAATCCTGCCCCGTGAGAGCCCCCGCAAGGGCCCCCGAGAGCAGCACGGCCCCCGCTGCGGTACTGCTAGCCGGTTCTGTCACAACAACCCCTTTCTGCGTTTGAAATAAAAAAGCCGCCCGAAGGCGGCCTGCTAGGCGTGGTCAATGGCGCTTAGGGCGCGGCCCATGTAATTGCCTGCACGGCGGCATAGCCAGTGGCGCTGTCGTCGGTAATTGCGCGGATGGAAGCGATACGGGCGGCCAGTTGAGTACGAGAGGTAGCGATGGCGGTGGCTTGATCGGCGACAACAGAAAACACCTGCGCTGCCGTGTGGGTCACAACCGTAGGCCACTTTGCGCTGTCCAGGGCAGTCAGCGTGATAGACCAGCCGGAATCGCTCTCATGGATGATCGCTTGGGCATGGGCAGATTCAAGTTCTTCCCGGAAGGCCTCACTAGTTCCATAGATATAGACCGTTCCGGTAGCAGATGAAGAAAATCCAGCATCAGAGTCAATTGCTGCGTCCGAAGCCGCAATCATCACTGCGATTTGCTGGCGCTGGTAATAGGCTAAATTGGGGGAAATAAGGAGTGACGGGTCAGGGGACACATTGATTTGAGTAATTTCGGGGGCGATAAACCCTTCCGGGGTGTAAAGCGTTACCCCGACAAAATCCGGTATGATGCTCCAAGTTTCTGAATTAACATCGAAAATTTGAATTTCGTATTGACTGACGGCGGGGGGCTCGACCGCAGTCCAGCCGAAAACAAGAGGGCCATAATCCGGGTTCCAGCTGGTCGTTTGGCCGGTAAAAGTAAAATTTGACGTGTCGTACCTATAAGCCGTTTGAATAGTCATTTCTTTTCCAGTATATAAACGTTAGGGTTTTTCCGGCCAAGTAATATTAGCCGGGAATCCAGGCTGCGTAGGAATATCGCGCAATGCCTGCCGGTAAGCCAATAATGCTGAGTATTGATTTTCAGTAAGCGCGGTATTGATTGCGGCGGCTAATTGCTCATTGTGACGTTCAATTAGCCAGCTTGTTTCGGCCAGCTTCGCATCACGTTTGGTGCGGGCTTTGGCCGCCAGTTGTTCGGATGTAGGCGCTGGATTTTCAATCTCTTTTGCCTCGTCATCCGAAATTTTAACGCATCCAGATGGGAGATTAGCCGCCCACCCATTCAATACGTCATCATCGGACAGGAAATGCAGCTTATTTTCTTTGTCTTTAAAATATGGCATTTTATACCCCTACGTTTATTATCTAAGTTCCCACCAACTTAAAAGAGAAGTTTTAACCGAGTAATTTCCCCCCGCCGGGACAATAAATGACGAGGTATTTTGCTCGTTAGAGTTCGGTTGAATAGCGACCCCATTAACATAAGTGAGACACGAAGAGTTATTTCCCATTACTAGAGCGAAGATTGGCCGACCCGTGGTATTGTAATAAGTAGTACCCGACGATTTGCTTTCGGTAAAATTTTGCCAAGTTTGGGAATACCCCAATCCGCCTATCGAGTTTAAAGCGATACTCCCCGCGTTAATTGCATTGCTAGGGGCCGTCGCCCAGGTTCCCGCCGTAGTTTCAACAATATCGAAGGCCCCCACAATCCGGTATGGGGAATTGGCAGAAACGGAAGACGCGGAATAAATAACGCCTGCGGAGGTCGCCCCAGAACTAATCGTGGTCGGGCTGATAAGATTGGTTTCATCGAGCTGAACGCCTCCCGCCTGATTCACAACGCAGAGGACCGGGGACCCACCGTTATAGGCTTCCAAGAATACCAATCGAGCGGATTGTCCGGAGACAGTACCCAGAGTTGCCCCAGACGGAATTGTTATGCCGTTAGAGGAAACCTGAACAGCACGGGTAGGCGCGCCATTACTCTGCGTTCCCGAGCGAAAATCAAGAAATCCGCCTCCGTAAATAACGGTGAGCGCATTTGATGCTACCGAAGCGGTTAAAGATTGATATTGATATTGATATTGATTTTGTTGTTGAACACCAGTTGCTGGATTAAGTTGAACCCATTTATCCAAAATTGAATCGTATTGAAGCTCAACCCAATGCCCCACGCCAGCAATGTCCCCAGCCGCGAGCGCGGCGCCTGCACCCTTGACGATGGTTTTTGCGGCGATGGTGCCGCTGTTCGGGGTGAAGGTCGGAGTGGTCGTCGCATTCGCAGAGGAAGCCCGGACATACAGCGTCATGCCATTGGTCAGCGCAGTGATGCCCGGGGTATAGCTGCCGGTGATCGCATCGGCGGTTCCCCCGGCAGATGAGATGTTGCAGGCGTTTCCCTGGAGCCCCCCGACTACCAGACCGCCAGAAGGCAGGAACGGCGCGCCGGGGTAGGTGCTGATATTGGCGTTGGTGATGGTGCTTTGGCCGTAGGCGACCGTCACGACGGCGAGGGGCAGCCAGCCACTATCAGGGGATGGCGTCGTTTGCGAGCCGGTCGTAGCCACTACGCCCGCCTTCACCTGGATGGCAACAATGCCGTCCCGGAAAGTATTGGACGACGCCCCGCTGTTGTTTGGGCCGCTCCAGGGCGTGGTCGGGTTGGAGGCGTTGTAAAACTGGAGGACTACCGGCGAAGTCCCTGAGGTGGGATCAAGGCTCAGATCGTAATCCTGATACTGCACTTCGATAAGGTAGTTGATGGATTGCCCGGACGTAGTCGGGGCGGAAAATCCGGAGATAGACCCGGAATCCAGGCGGAGGCCCTGTTTCAGAATCGTGTGGGAGATGTCCTGGGGAAGCGTCCCGCAAACAGACGATTCCAGGGGGGCTACCTGATACACCTCACCGATGCCTACCAGCACCGACATGGAAGCGACCGTGGTTTGCGTAACGGCCAGGCCGTTGATCATCCCATTCTGGCCAAAGAGCGAAGCGCAAAGCTTCGCTAGAGCCGTCATGCTGTGCTGGGCCTGGGCGGAGTCGTACCACTCATAAACTTGAGCACCTACCTGCGTTTGTACTCGACGCATGTCGTGTCCTTCAAAAAGAAAAGGCCGCATAAAGCGGCCTGATTGGGGGAAAGGGGATGGGGTTAATTGGAGATATGGACGCCGATGTTCGTAGCCAGCGGCTTTGTGGAATTGATGGCGGCGTAAATGTCGGCGTCGCTTGCAATGGTGGTTTCTGCGGACAGCGAACCGAAATAGCCTTTTGCTGACCCAGTGGAGAAAGCAGATATCTGGGGGGCGTCAAAGTACGCGGAACCCGCCAGGCCGCCGGAAATCTTGGGACGGTAGGCAGTAATCAGCGCGGAAAACGGGCAGGCAATAGAACCGAACCGGGCCACGCCGAAGAAGCTATTGGGGCCCTGACTGGCCCCCAGGCACCCGCTGTCGTAGGGCCTGGCCGGCTCAAAAATCACTGGAGCCCGGCCCGTGAGGGTGGTGAGCACGTTGATCATCGCCGGGCGAGTGGATCGCTGCTGGAATAGCGCGACCTGAATACGGGCGATGTAGGCCGCGTCCGTCTCGCCATATTTCCGGGGAAGGTTTGTGCCAAAAAAATCAGCCGCCCAAAGATCGACCCAGCCGCCCGAAGAAGTTTGGAGCCGGGTCTGCGCCCAGATCAGCATAATCAGGGCGTAGGAGGTCGCCAGGACAGAGGCAATCCCGTTCAGGACACCGTTAATTACCGGGCTGGACAGGAAATCCCCGAACCAGCCCCGGGGGAGATAGGCCTGTAGCCGAGAAACAATGTCGGATTGGTCGCCAGTGGCCATGTCAGAGCACCGAAATTGTGCCGGGCTGAAAAGCCTGGGCGTAGGTAATGGTCAAATCGGAGGTGCCACTATTCAAAAGCACCCCGGTCACGTTCGTGACGCCAGCGATACCATAGGCAACGGCCGCCAACTGGGTATAGGGCAGCGTGGCGCCGCTTTCCGTGGTGGTGATGCTTTGGATGTAGGCGGACAGCGCCGCGATCACTTCTGCGACGACGGATGAATGGACGTATCCGGCCCCGGTGGTGACCGACATGGCGATATTGACCGCTTGGGCGGTCGGCGCGTGGGCCCCAAAGGTTGAACAAAGGGGCCGGGCCGCATCAATGGCGTTGGCGGCGTTCGCCAGGTCAGTCGAGGAAGCGGTTCCGCTGCCGTTGTTGATGATGGCCGTAAAGTAGCCGTTCTGCGTGGTCCCGTTGTACTGGGTATTTTCCACAATAATCCCGCTCATGCCCTGCTGAACGTTGGCAATCGCGTTTTTCACCGCCGCGACGGTCGCCGCTTCCAGGCTGGCGATCCACAGGATGAAGCGGGCCCGGACGGAGGAATCGGATTCGGCATCTTCGCCGTTGATCGCTGCCGAGGCGTTATTGACGAAATCGACTCCGGGGATGGCGGTGGTGAGAGACGTTACCGTGTTGGCTTGGACGTTGCCCGCCACCCCGGCGGTGGAGCATTGAACCATGGCATTGATAGAGGTCGTCCCCGAGGGGATGACATAAGCGCCAAGGCTGGTGCTGTAGTTGGAATTGGTCGTGTCGGCTATTACCGCAAAAACAACCGAACCATCTTGAGTTTGGACGGTTGCCCCAGGGTAAATCAGGGCCTGGGCGGTGGCGGTATAGCGGGAAAACGTCTGCGGCATCGTCGCGGACACAGCAGGGAGTCTGGAAAACCCAAACTGCGCTAGCCAGGAGTCCAGGTCCGTGCCGTTTGACGTGGCCGCCCGGGAAATCGCCCCGGCTTGCAGAATGAGGCCCTGGAGCCAGAGCGCCACGTAAGCGGTGGCTTCGTCAATGGCCCGGAGTATAGAGCCAATGGTGAAGTCTTTAAGTTGGCTGGCTTTCCCCTGGGCGGCAGTGGCCCAGTTCGATATCAGAGACGCGAAGGATTGGGTATTGAGGGCCATTATTTCGTCACGTCAAAAGAGAGGAAACGTCAAAAGAGAGGAATTGAGGGGCGGAGGTGTCGGCGTTGATGTACTTGATGGCCGCGCTGACGGTGCCATTGCTTGAAACCAGCTGCACCGTTGGCTGGCTTTTTTGATCTACGGCCTGTTCCATCATCATTTGGCTGGAAATAAGCGCTTTCAGCTCGAGGTCATTCCCGGGGTCGCCGATTTTTCTCCCGACCCCGGCGCCGTAATCCTGGTGGGCCAGGTAATCCCCCGTCGCCTGGATCGTCCCGGCGCTGTCTTTGAGGACGGGATTCGTCAAAAGGCGCCGATAGCAACGCTGGGTGCCCGTAAGTTCCGCCGAGGCCAGGGCCAGATCCCCAGTTGCTGACGTAGCGAGGTCGTCCCCGTAGTAGTGGGATATGTCCATAACAACGCACCAAAGAAAAAGCCCCTAAACGGGGCTTTGGTTATTCGGCTTGCACAACGCTGGTTTGACCTGCTGCTGGGGGCGCGTTTATCGGCACCCCGGTGTTCGCCCCACCGTTTCCGTTCGAGTGCACATGGCTCGCTGCCCAGGAGGCAAAAACCGAATTAAGCAGCGCCTTCAGCGCACCGCCAGCGTTTTGCAGAATGATGGAAGTGGCTTTTACCGTCGCAGTGCCACCGGCCTGGAGGGTCGCTTGTCCGCTTGCCGTGACAGTCGCGTTGCCGCCAACGGTCGCGGTCAAATTCGCAGAACTATTCAATTCAACGTCACCGCTATTCACGAATTTAAGGAATGAGCCGCTTTTGTGGACCGCCCAAACCTCTCCGCTGGGCACCGGAATGGCCTGCTGCTGCGTGGAAAACAGCCGTGCGACAATGACGCCCCCCTCGAAATCGCCGTTTTCAAAAACACACAGCACCTGGTCCCCGATTTGAGGGCCAACCAGCACGCCCCAGCCATTGCCAACCCCGATGCAGCCTAGCGGCATCCAGTTGGATTCAACGGGCTTTGATGGGTCGGGCGAAACATTGACTTTGACGTTCCCGGCCCCGTCATAGCTCGTAATCACGCAGATTTGGGGCTGCGCCTTATCGCTCCAGGCGGCCCGGGCCTGCTGCCGGATAGCATTTCCAAGAATCTCGAAAGACATCAGAGCACCGAAATTTGAGAGTCAGGGGAATGGTTCTTGGCGCTCACGTTCATGCTGTAGCCCCCATCCCAGGTCATGGACCGGGTGATTACGTCGGGGAAATAGGTCTGGTCAAACGCCGTTTTTGTCCCGGACAACTTAATGATGGAGACCGTATCCAGGGTGTTGTCCCCGGGCATCGTCAAATCCAGCTTCATTTCATGCGCCACCAGCTGCTTGTACCAGTTCTGGGCCATTTGAACGGCTTGCTGCTGGTCAAGATTGGGAACGGTTTTCGAATAAATCTGGGCGCCGGAGCCAACCGACGATTTCCCTGCCTGGATGGTTTTTGCCTTGCTCGGGTAGGTGACAACAAAGCCTTTGGCGTGTTTCTTGTTCCAGGACCGGATGATTACCTGGATCCCCCGCGACACGGTCAAAGCCCGTTTGAGCAAGAGGTTCATTCCGTTAAATGAGGGGCTCCCCTGATCAGCTGACGGTGGCACCCAGACCATGTCATAGGGTTTCGTGGTCTTCGGGTCTGGTTGAGGCATGAAATACAGGGATGTCCCCCGGACGAATACCACAAATCCCTCATTCGTCGCCAGGTAGTTCAGCAAATCCCATTCGGACCGTTCGTCCATTAAATTGACGTGGTCAATCGAATAGAATTTCCCGGATTTAGTCGTCGTGGCCTGGATGTGCTTCGTATCCAGCCCGTGAGAAGCGGCCAGCTTCGCGGCAATCTGAGACGCGGTCATGTTTGGCCACTTCTCGGTGGTTTTGGTATCGATGAAAAGCCGGGTTAAGTCCCGGCCTGACATCGTGATGATTTGGGTGCCCGGGTCGTACTCAAGGTCATCGGCTTGGCCGTAAATCCAGGACTTCAAATCAGCGGCCCCGTAGTTCTCCGGATCCTTTGGGAATCCAATAAACAGCTCAACGTAGATGTCCTGCTGCTTTAAGAACCAGGCAGTATCCATCACCACCGTGGCGGCCCCGCTCTTCTGGGGCGTTACCTTAGCCCACGCATCCAGAGCCTTGGCCGAAAGCTTTACGGTGAAAGTGTCGGCTGAGAAGAAGCTGTTGTTCTCTACCTCAAAATCAATCCAGCCATGTTCCAGGACTAGCCCATTAATTTTCACCAGCCCCCGGGGGCTGCGGGCGCTGGAATCAACAAAACTGGCCATGGATTACACCGAGAGAATGCCGCCATTCACTGCGGCAGCGTTGTAAGGCGGAATGATCAGGGTGACATTCCCGGACAGCTGCGGGTCCAAAAGGCCGTTGGCTTCCATGATTAGGTCGGCGGCCAGGGAGTCGCCATACTCAAGTGCGGCCACCTGGTAAAGATTGCCCCCAGAAACCGTGATGATCTTGACGCTGGAGTTGATCTCTTGGAGGTTGGAAAGCATCACATTCAGCGTTGATTCGACTTGCAGCAACGCGACAATGGCCTGGTTCGCCCCGATAAAAGCGGTGATCGCCGAGACATTGGCCGCATTGTTTGCCCCGGGGACAACCCCGCCCACCCCGGACGCCCCAGCCATCAGGCTATCAACGCTCGATATAAGGGCCGCCGCTTGATTCAATGCCGCCACAACGGTCTGCATTATCGGATTCACAACAGACGACGGGGCGCCGTCGAGGGAAGAGGGCGCCGTACCGGTTGAAGCCGTGGAGGACGTGGAAACCAACCCGGTGGAAGCCGTTCCCTTTGATTGGCTCCAGGCCGGAGAAGCGGAGGACGCCGAGCTAGACGATGAGGACACCGCATAAACGGCCACCTTGACGTTGCCGATCAGCGAAGACAGCGCGGCAATCCCGTTGATTATCGCGTTGGACAGCCCAACAATGGCCCCCAGCGTGGCCATCAAGCTATCCAGCGCATCCAACCCATTCGAGACCAGGTCATCCACTGAGGGATTGACGATGGCGCTGGCCGGCTGTCGGAGGTCATCAAGCACCTCCAGGGAAATGGTGTAGGGAATCCGTTGGAATCGGTAATCCGGCCGGAAATCGGAAATCATGACCTGGAACCGTAGGGAATCCCAGGTGAGCAGCAGGGGCAGGGCGGCTTTTCTCAGCTTTTCCAGCTGCTTGGCACGATCTACGGCAGAAAGCGTTGCAGTGGGGAAAATGTGCCCGGACCAGGTGATCGGCTCAAAGTCCTCCCCCAGGGCGTCAATGGTCCGCTTCCCGCCAATGTGCTTTTTGATGGAAAGGCGCTGGGAAGCGTGGTACGGAATATTCTCCGGAATTTCCATTTCCTGGAAGACAAAATCCCCCAGGGAAAGCTTAATGGCGATGGGCTGGGCAAACGTCGGGCCATTCCCGCTGCCGAAAAGGTTGTTGGCCGCATTGATGATGCCGGTTGCGGCGTTTTTGACAGCTTTTACACCGCCAACCGCCGCCCCGACACCGGAGACAGCCCCAAGAATTCCAGCCATTACTTAACTCCCGGCATCGGTAGAGCCACATTTCCATCCACGGCCCCCGTACTCATGCCGGAGCCCAGGCTTTTAGCCATGTGGGTGGATACCGCTTGGCCTACTTTTTTCCCGTCAAGATTGACCTGGGTGTTGATCTTTACCCAATAGCCGGACCGCCCGGACCGGACAAACCGCTCCCCGGCGTGGGCATTACCACTAGATGGATCATCCGGCTCCCACTTGCCTCCGCGCCCATTAACGCCAGATTTCCAGTGCTGGCCCGGATGGTCTGGGTCCCGGTCGCCGTTGCGGTGGTTGGGAAGGATCTTGTCGAAGACAAAAAACAACCCAGCTACTGCCGCCCCCAGCGCGGCCAATCCTGCAACGAGGGATAAGCCGCCGCCTCCTGCAATGGCTGCGGCTAGAGCCCGCACACCGACCGCCCCGCCTACGCCCCCCACGCCACTAAACGACAGGGCCAAACTTAGCGCTTTAAACGCCCCCGCAAGCATGGTTATAGGGCCCGCCAGCATCAGCGAACCGGCCAGCAACCCTAGTGCCCACACAACGCCTTTTATCAGAGCAGGGTGGCGCTCAAGCAGGCTATTAAAATCCTTTGCCAAGGGGATCAACTCCTCCAGCGCCTTGATTTGCAGGGGCAGAATTGCTTGCCCCCAGGTCTTTTCCAGGTCATTGAACCTAGCTTGCAATTCGATCTGCTTCCCGACAGTTGAATTTTCTGCCTGGTTGTAGAGGGCATTGACCCCCATGGAGTTTTTGGCCTGCCGCATGTAATTCCCGATCTGCCCGCTTTCCAAATACAGCTGGGCGAGCATATCGCTGGCGGTTCGCTGGCCAGTCAAAGAATTCAGCTTCAACAAAACGGCTTGTTGATTGTTGATATCAACGCCATGTTTTGCTAACGCAGGCAGGATTTCTTGCTGCAAATACAAGTCCGGGCGGGACATCAGCAGGTTTGAGTTTTTCAAGCCGCCGGGATCCACCTTTGTGATGTGGCCGGTTTTCCCATAATGAATGGCGGAGCTATCCAACAGGCCCAATTTTTTCAGGGTTTCGGCGACTTGCTGAGGCATCCGCCCGGCAACCATGTTCTGATACATGGACATGAACGCAGTCCCGGACCGGAACCCGCCTTTTTCCTGCATGATGTGGCCCAGGGCGAACATAAAGTCGTCATTGACAGATTTGGCTGCCACCCCTCCGGTCTTCATTAGTTGCAAAAATTCGGACGGCCGGACCTGGCCGCCTGAGGCCACGTAGTTTTTAACAAACAAGTCGGCCATGGAATTCATGCGGGATTCGCTAAAGTTGCGCATCAGCCCGCGCATTTCCATGACCTTTACGATGTCGGCAAATTGCCGCTCAGCGGTGGCGCCGTGCCCCTCCCCATGGCCGCCGCCGCTCATATAGGTCTCGATGCCAAACCGCATTTTGGCGAGGAGGGGCGTTAGTTCCCGGGTATGCCCAACATCGCCGGTAATGGATTGGGTCTCCGTCACCAGGCGTAGGGCTTCACGCTGGGAGGTCCCGCGAGTACCCCGGGCGATCTGATCGGCCAGGGAGGTCAGGTTTGCGGTGGCGGGTCCCCCAAGATTCAATGCTTTCAGGCGGTTAAGCTGTTGCTCATACTTCACGGCTTCACCAGTGGCGGCTTTCATCGCCCAGGCCAGGCCGAAACCGGCCCCCGTCATCAAAGCCCCGGTTTTCAGCAGGCTTGAGATAGAATGGAGACGCTTTTCTAGCTCTGTCGCATGGGCGTTATTTGCCAGCAGGAGCTTGGAAATCCCGGTCAAAGCCGGAGATAACCCATCGACCAAGTTCAACTTGATCGCTACAGCGTAGGCGGCAAAGCTCATGGCAAGACTCTCATTTTTATTTCGTTTGAAAGAATGGTGGGCTGACCACTCTTCGGCGCAATATCCGCGCCAAACATACATCCCCAAAAACCCGCCAAAACGAATCAGATTTACCCATCAAATGCCGCTTTTAATGCGGATAGGTCTGGTCCAGATGTCTTCCCTGGCCATCATTGTTTCTGCCGTTTTCCTGGCCGTTGGGCTTTTCTTCGCCTACGTTCTTCTTTCCGTTATTTTTTAGACTCCAGGTCATACCCTAGAGAGGGATGAACTGGCACACCGCCTGTTATGGCGGACACGGCCACATCCCCGATTAAACGGGCGACTTTAGGGGCGTTGGCGTAGGCTGCTGGCCCTAAGAACGGACGCGGCGGGATTTTTTCTGTCCCAAATTCCTGGTAAGCGGCAATGTCTTCCTTGGAACCAATGACCGCCTCATGGGGGAAAGCTTCCATCTGAATGCTGTCCCTCAATTTCCCGGAACGAAGTAGGGGATCGTCTTCAGAGTATCCCTGCCTGACCCGGTCCTCCTTCGTGCTTTCGGCAAGCTCTGCCCAGTCCTGGAACGGGCCCACCGCCTCTTGGTAATGCCCGATTCTAGCCTTTGCGTCTTTCTGGATAATTTTGGCCCCACGGGCAAGCGCCGCTTCCGATGCAATCAGGGCTTTAACGGTGTTCCCTTCAAGGACCGCCGCCAGTTCAGCGAAAGAGGAAAGAGTTTTCACTGTGGCGGATCCTTGAAATGCATCGTTGCGAAATCAAACTCGGCCCCTTCCTGTTCGGAAAAGATGATGCAGAAGGCCGCCCGGGTTATATCGTCCAGCTGGAAGGCGACGTCGAATGGGACGCCGTTTTTAACTAACCACAGCGCCTCTCGGACCGGCGTCGCCGTTACGAGTTTTTTAGTGCGGCCTTATCGCTATCTTCGCCATCCGGGACCTTGGCGCCGAAATGCTCGCTGATCCCATCGGTAACGGCCTTGATCCCTTCATCACCGAGCCGCGCAATCAAGGCTTCCAGGTGAGATTTTTTGGAGATCGGCGGCACAATTTCCCCATTAATCGCCCCCACATAGATCAACGGAAGCACCATGCTGATATAGACCTTGTTTTCGGAGCAGTCCGGGCCAATGGCTTCAATCAGCCGATATTGGGCCAGCACCCCCGGCTTCCGCAGCTGAATCGTGCGCCCCGTGGAGTCGGTGATATCCACTTCTTGAAGGGCGTTTTTCACCAGTTCTTCGGAAGGGGTGACGTTCGGCTTAACTTTTACGCTGCACATGGGCTTAGGCTCCAATTACCAGGGGGATACGTTTCGAGGCCTTCCAGCCGACGGAAAGAGACACCTTGTCCAGGCCTTTCCAGTTCCCCGCATCGGACAGCTTGAGAACAACGCCGGTGTATTGGAATTGACTGACAGCCCCACTCAGTTCATTCACCGTGTGGGTAATGATCCCGGTGGGGGGGGGCAGGCCTGCGTAGAAATTGGATTCCAGCGTCGCGAAATAGGCGTCAACGCTTGCATCTTCCCGGTCAAAAGTGAAAGTCCCTTCCCAACCAGCCGGGACATTGCGGAACTTCACGTTGCCGTCAATGCCTTCCGATTCCAATTCCTTCGCCCGGGACTTCGCATCAAACCCGACGACGCCGCCGAAAGTCACTCGTCCGGCCACGGAATCAATAATTGTGAATTGAGCCCCGTCGCGCCCGACGTTAAAACTGTTTTGTCCTGCCATGATGGCTCCTGCAATGAAAAAGCCGCCAGAAGGCGGCTGTTGTTGGGTTACTGAACGGACACTTGAACCGTGCCGCCCCCTTGCAGGGAGATGGCGAAGACTCGGACGATGTCCAGGTACTTCACTTTCACCATGGTCTGCATGATCCCCAGCGATACTTGGGCATCGGGGTTGTTGTTCGCGTCCGTTTCCACAGAGAACGGGATGGCGTTGGGCTTATTCACGTCCCCGATGTATCCAAGCGTCCACAGCGTCCCCAGGAAGCCGGAAATGGCGTCATTGACCGCCCGGCGCAGGTCAGTGGTTTGCGGATTACCCACCACCCAGCCGAAATTAGCGCCCAGGGACAGCGCCAGGAAGTTCGTCATGGTGGTGTAGGCTTCGGAATTCGTCGCGGCATAGCTGGACGTGTTCATGTCCGTCTGGAACGCGAAGTAATTTCCGCCCGGGGCCGGATTTGCGATGAAGTCCAGGCGCCCTTGAACGGCCAGCAGCGTTTCCGGGGACGAATACGCCACGCTTTGGGCTGACCGCTGGGTGCCGATGATCCCGTTCACCGGCTTGTTCAACGTGGATTGGTTCGGCACCAGCTGTGCGCGCAGGGGGCCCCAAATCGTCGTGGGAGCAATCAGGCGTTGCTGGTTATTGACAGTGTCTTGCCAATAAACCCAGTCCCCCACAAACGCCTTGAAGCCGTAGTTATCCACGCCAGCGGAGGCGAGATTGGCGGCGACGGTAGAAATGGATTGGCCCGGCGCCCCCTGGGAGCCAAAGAAAATGCCCTGCTGTTGGCCGAACGTGGCGATGGTGCTCCATTGGCTTTGAGTCTGGTGATCCACCAGGTTCCCCGTCAGGACGTTGGCCGACTGGAGGGCGTACATGCCGGTGGCCGGGTATCCGTTCGCCCCAATCAGGGTGGCATCCGTAACGTTCGCCGCCCCATCACTACCCCCGGAGAACGTATAGCTGGTCAGCGTGGGAGTGGAGGCAGACGTGCCAATCGTCGCAACCACCAGTTGAGACGGGCCACGTACCCCGGATTGCCCGTTGTTGATCGCAGAAACCAGATTAGCCCAGCAGCCCACACCGATGGCGTAAGCGCCGCCAGATCCTGCCCCACCACCGGACAGTGTGGCCGTTGCCGTGGTGTAGCCGGAGCCCGGGTTAGTGATCGTCAGGGGGCCCAGGCCATAAGACACGGTAAGAGTGGCACCGGTGCCGCTCCCAGACGTGGAAATCACCGCCTGAGGATTGGTGGGGATAGCCCCCGCCGTGATAGAGCCGGCCGCAACCAGGGAAACCGTAGAAATGGCGCCGGAGGTGGCCGCCGTGACCTTGAAAACCACCCCGTTCTGCATCGTCAGCGTGTCATTGACGGCGTAGCCGGAGCCAGCGGCGCCAACGGTCGCAGACAAGGCCACCAGAGAGGCATTCGCGGTGGCCTGGGTGCCGCCGGAGGTTTGGGGAGCGCTGATCGACACCAGCGGGACACTGGTATAGCCGGACCCGGCAGTTACGGCCCCGGGGACAATCCCCACTCCCAGGTTGTCGTAGATTTCAGACAAAAGCCCCGGGATGGAAACCTGGCACTTGAAGGTATTGGGCTTCGTCCCCGCCGACATGGTAGCCGTCAGGCTGTTTCCCAGCGTGCCGGTATAGAAGCCGGTCAGGGTAGCGCCCGTAGTAGCTGCCCCGTCTTTGAGGGCAGCCGTGGCGGCAGTGTCAGTGCCGTCAGAAACCCGAACCACGGTGTTGTTGTATTGGCGAAGGGCAAACGCAATCGCTATGGCCGTGGCTAGGTCATGTTGACGGACAGTAACGGGGCCGACAGACAATGCCGCCAGCTGGGGAGACGATACCCCAAACGGGCTATTAACCGGGCCCCAGGAGGCGACGCCAACCAGGCCGTAGCCATTGGTGGCGACACCTTGGACGACCGGGGGCGGATTGACCACGGCGACATACAGCCCGGGGGCCATCTGGCCCGCGAGATTCAGCTGGTTTTGCTGGTAAATAGGCATGGTGTTTATCCAAAAGAAAAGGCCGCTCAACGGCGGCCCCTGGAAAACAAAAAAGCCGCACTAGGCGGCTTTGGGAAGAGGGGAGAAGAAATGCTATTGAGCGGGGGTTTTCCGGCAAAAACTGGCGTTTTCGCCCGCTTCAATGAAAGCGATTTCATCGGGGCCAGTAATCAGAGCCCCACGGGGATAATGGGCAAACGGATGGACAACCGTCAGAAAATAGTCCGGTTTGGACTCGTCGTTTTGCGCAACGGAAGAATTGGTTTCGCTGGTTTCGCTGGACTTCGCCATGGATCGGCTCCTAATGGGTTGATGTCAAAAGAGGCGAACCATCCGGCGCCTGATATTGGGTTTTATGGGCCACCACCGTCGCGATGGTTTGGGTAGTCGTGGTGGGGTACTCGATTTCAAAAAACAGATCGCGCCGGTACAGCACCGCTTTTTGCAAAGAGTCCATCAGCTGGCTCCCTGCTGGCTTTATCCAGGCGCCAAAACCATCCGGCATGGAGAGAAAAGTGATTTTGGCGAAGGCCGTCCGGATCGCGGTTGAAACTTGGTTTCTGGCGTCCGGGGTAGGGGCCCAAACCGTCACCTGGATGCGCTGCATCTGCCGTTCCCATTCCGTTCCAACCTGGCCGCTGGTGCCTACGCGAACCGCAGAGGCCCGCACCCCTCGCGTCAGGGTTATAACGGGCCCGCTGCTGGTAATCCCGGGGTATTTTGCCGCCAGTAGAGACGCTAATCCGGCCGCAATGCTGGTCAGCGTATCGCTAGGCTGTACGGGGTAGATAAACGCCTGGCCCTGGATCAATACGGCCAGGTTGTGCATGGAAAACGGGGACGGTACAGATCCTCCGATGATCAGCGTGCCATTCCCGTTATCCACCAGGGAAATTGTGGCTTGAGCGACAGAAAGGACATGCTGTTCGGTGGAATATCTGGTCCGATTTACTTCGGGGCCAGACGGATAGACGCTGATATTCGTGATGCTGTTGGCCAAATCTTGGTCTAAGGCGGCCTGTGCCGGCCAGCCCGGGAAAACCCGAATGACGCCGCCGGTTACAGAAGGCTGACCAGTTCCATTTGGATAAACGAAGCCAGAAACCTGCGCGGCCACGATATTGAGAACGTCGGAAATGTCGCTCATGTCTGCGCCTGCGCTGCTGTAAGCCGCCAGCCCAAATCCGTAAGCTCGGCGCTGCTGATGATGTAACGGCGCGCCAGATCATCCACCAGGATGTCGGCGCTTCGCAACGTCACCCCGGGGACAGCCGGGAGAAGGACTTGCCACCATGGCTGCTTAGTGTCCCCAGGGAGCACTGAGCCGTCTTTCTCGCCTTTACTGCCCTGTAAAACAGAGGCCGGCCAGGCCGTCATTAAAGCCGTCTGGTTGGCGGTCGTGGTGCCCCCATACGTTCCAAGGCCTGCGCCGGTCTGCTGCTGGGGCCGATAGACCGTAACCACGCGGTTGCAATCCACCATGAAAATCGGGAGCAGCTGTTGCATGGCGGCCACGAAAAGTGTGCCCTCGACCCCCACGATGTAATCCCAGACCCGCATCTGGGCGCCGTCCATGATGGCGTACCAGGTTGCCTTGCCATAGACGTTGGGACGGGCGTATGTCGGATCGTCTGCGTTGAGACTTACCGGCAAATCGGCCAGGCGGTTTCCTGGGCTGATCGGGTTACTGGCCCCGGACGGCCGGTAGTGCTGGTAAGGCGTTCCGATAACCCGGGCGGCTTTTGCGTAGCCAGAATAAATCTTGGCATTAATCGTTGCGCCGTCCATGTCACACCACGAAGGTCAGGCCGCCAGAGCCGAGGCCCGGGCCGGGTTGAATGCCGAGGAAGTTGCACAGCTCGCGGCGCGTACCATTGAAAAGGGCCTTCCGGTCCTGATACTCGCGCTTGTTGTGCTTCCAGACGGCCGCCTCGTCGGTGTCGAGGTTGGTCCGGACGCCGCTGCTGCCGATGATGTCGGTTTCCAACTGCACTAGGTTGGCGAGGTACGTTGTGCGCACCACAGCCTCTTCGGCTGCACCCAGGGTATTCAGCTTGTACTCAAGCACGCCGTACTGCGTCGAGAAGCGATAGCCCGACGCGGGGAGCGGCTGGGCACCGCCGAACGCGCCGTAGCCACAGAAGCGGCGAACGTCGGTCTTTTCCGCGTCGGTGAAGGACATGGCTTACTCCAGGAACTCGAACTCGGCACCGCGGGTGACGAGCAGCTCGATTTCGTCGGGGGCGTCGGTCTCGTGGCCGGCTTGCCACATGCGCAGCTGCTCGGCGTCGTCGTAGAAGCCGTAAGGGGTGACCAGGCGGATGCGCTTCGGCATCGGCGGTGGCGGCGTGTTGTCGATCGGCGGCTGTTCGCCGTCGGCATCGGTTACTTCCGGCGGCGCGGCCTCGGGTTGAGCAGCGCCATCAGCAGTCGGCTCGGTTGCGGGCTGGTCGCCGTCGGCGGCGACCAGCGGTTGTTCGTAGCCATCGGCATTGTTGGCCTCCGTAGTGTCGGGCGCGGTTGCGTCCGTGGTCGGGGCATCAGCCGGCGCGGCCGGTGCCTTCGGGGTGTTCTTCGCCATGTTGGCCTCCGTAGTGTCGGGAGCAAGGCCCAGCGCATCAGCACCGGGCCTGTTGGGTTAGCAGTGCTCGATCACCACGGCCCGCTTCAGGTACTGGTTGCCAGCGGTCGGGATGATGTTCTGGTTGGCGGTCGCGTCCGTCGGAACGGCGTAACCACCGATCCAGAACCAGCTTTGGGCGATGATCTGTTGCAGCCGGTCAATCGGCCCGCGCACGACTTGCACGACACCATCCACCAGCTGGATTTCCGAATTGCCGTCGGTAATTTCCTTGGCTTTTTCAGTCATGCCCGCGAAGTCACCTTCAACCAGAGCGCCCGGGGCGCACAGAATCGGCCGGCGTACCTTCAGCGCAGGATTGGTCGGATGGGGCTGCACCAGAGCTTCAGTGGTCGGGACGAAATTAACGCCCATCAGCTGGAAAACTTGGCCTTGCTGGGCTTCCTTGCTGCCGTACTGGCCCTGGTACATCAGCTTGAAATCCTGGTCGGAGAAAAGCTGCCGCATGGACACGTTGTCCAGGTACAGGTTGAACATCCGGCCGACGATGCCGGTGTTGTTGCGGAGCTGGGCCACCGCATCTTCAATCGTGCCAAGGGTCAGCACATCGGTAGAGACCAGGCCTGCGGTCGTAGTCGTGCCAGAAAAAGCGCTACCACCACTCCACTTGCCGTTCGGGCGCACCAGGGCCGGGGCATTGGCGTGCAGGACGACGTTGCCAGCAGTCCCATCGGCGACGGTCACGTTTCCGGAGAACGTCAGCGTGCCGGAATAGCCTCCCGGGGTGACAGAGACGTTGGAGCCGTCGCGCGCGGTCCCGATCAGGGTGTAGGTGTTGCTTCCGATCAGAACCGATGCGGTGTAGGAGCCAGAAACCGACACGTACTTACCAGCGTTGCCGGAAGCCGCAGGGGCCAGTACGTTTTCAAAGCCGCGCACGTCATCGACATTGATGGTGGCAGCGGGGGCCCCCAGAGTGGTGCGGACCTTGGTGTTGCCGCCCAAGTAGGCGGCGAACAGCGCGTTTCGCGCAATGCGGTCCAGGGACTGCATTGCCTGAACGCCATTGGTCGTAGCGTTGAGCAGGAACTGATTGGCAATGCCAACCTGGCTGGTCACGATGTTCAGGTCGATGGAGTCGCCGTACTGGTCGATGCCGAGCACATACTGCTCAATGGTCTGACTAGACGGGGTAATACCATTGTCCAGATTGGTGTTACCGGAAGGGGAAAGCGGCGAAGTAACCGGAGCCTTCAGGCCGGCTCGGGTCTTGGTGACGGTTTCACCGACGTTGATGGATACGGTCTCCCGGTCCGCGATGGCGCGGTAGCCGAGGGCGGATTGCAGCCCGGTTTGGAACTCACGTTCCAGAAACCCTTGCTGAATGGCGTTTTGAAGCGACGCCGGCATATTCTGAATGGGCATGGTGCCTCCTTGACTCAGGGTTATGAGTGAATCCCCTGGGCGTCAGGCCCCGATGGGTAGGGCGCAAATGCGCCCGTAGATAGGTGAAAGATAGTAAAAAGCGCCGGAACATCAGCTCCGGCGCCGTGGTGATTACTTGAATTGCTTGCGGGCAGCCGCGTATTCCTCGGGCGTCATTTCCGTCGCCTTCTTGGCGGCCGGCGGCTTCGGGTTGGGCGGGTTGCCCGGGGTGCTGCTGTTCTGCGTGGTCCCGAACAGGTAAGGCTTGGCCTTCTTGAGCTCTTCCATAAGCTCGGTGGCTCCCTCGACTTCACCGGCGTCATTGATCTTGACCTTGGTGAGGTCGGCCAGCTTGAGGCCGTCCAGATCAACCATGCCGGCCTTCAAGGCCTCGGCTTTCAGTTCGGCGCGGATCACGCGCTGTTCGGCGGCTGTGTGGGCTTCCTTGATCTTGCCCTCGGCTTCGGCGGCTGCGCGCTCGGCGGCGGTCTTGTGCTCGTCGCGCTCACGCTCCAGCTGGGTGGCCTTGAGGCGCCAGCCCTTGTTCTCCTCGCGGAGCTCTTTGACGTACTCACGGGAGAAGGTTTCCCGGTTGTCATCGGGGTTGTTGGGCGGGTTGTTCCCGCCTCCGGATGGAGGATTGTTGTTCCCGCCGCTACCGTTAGGGTCATCAACGTAGCACCGCATCAGGCTAATAACGGGCAGGAGGAACGCCAGCAGGCGAGAGAAATAGCCGTGGTTCATTGCGTCACCTCCTTGCGTTCAAAGTTGTCCAGGGCCTGGATGTGCTCCCGGGCCTCGGCGCCGGCAGCACCTTCGCGGATCAGCTTGTAGTGCTGGTCAAGGTTCATGTAGGTGCCCACGGAAAACATCTCGTTGGCGCGTGCATGGTTGACGCCGGCGGCACTCATGCCGATGGTGCCGTCCTCGTTCGAGATCAAAACGATCACGCCGGGAACTTTGAGGCTGTGTGCAGCAAATTGGGCGATATTGCCCATGTGCAGGTCGGGATTGCCCTGGTCGGGGCTGTTCGGGTCAGACATCAGTCATCCTCCAGTGGAATAAAAAAGGCCCGCATCAAGCGGGCCGGGTGGTGGCGCGGGGGTCAGTCTTCGGATTGAGAGAGCGGTTGTTGCCGAGGCTTGGGGGTATCCCCTCCAGCCCCAGGCGGGGGCGGTTCCGCCTTGATCTTGCGCAGCTCGTCGGCCGAATCAGGAATGTCGTAACTACCGGCTATCGTCTTGACTGCGGTTTCCTGGCTGATCAGCTGCTTATCGCGCAGCTCGCCAAGCGTCAGGGCCTCCGTCTGCTTGTCGGCATAGGTCGGGGCGTACCAGTTCGGCCAGCGCAGAGTTAACGGCTCCGTGGTGTTGAGTTCGCCAATCTCGGAGCCATCCTTCTTCTGGAGCTTGAACTTCACCGATGCCTTTACGACCATGCGGAGGAGGTCCAGAAGCGCTCCTTCGCCGTAGCTGATTCGGAGCTTGTCGGCCAGCCAGATCAGGGACTGGTTCATCAGCTCCATGGCCCGGCCAGACTGCGCAGCGGAGAGCTTGTCGGCGTTCGCCCGGTTGCCGTGGGCGGTCTCCAGCGCCAGCTCACGTAGGCAGCGCACGTAGTTGAGGACGGCGTCCGAGGCCGTCCCGTTGATTTCCAGGAGCTTGGCGTCGCCGTCGGAACTGACCACTAGGGCGTTGCCTCCCCCCTTGATCATGTTGTCGTTATCGACCGCCGGCTCCTTGACCATCAGCGTGGGGTCCAGGCTATAGCGCAGGCCCCGCCCGTTCTGGGACAGCGTGTAGTCGATCTCAATGGCGGTTTCTATCGCCTCGGGCGGGAACGTGCATTCCCCGTCGATAGAGTCGCCACCGGGCAGGTTCTTGATCCAGACCACCGGCACGAAGCCGAGGCCGTGGGTCGTTGTGTTCTTCGGGTCCGGCTGGGGTGCTTTGTCGTCCGCGTCGCCGTCGCCAGCAGCGGTACCGACCTTCCACGGCATGTACCAGGTCTCGGCGTTCGCGTCCCATTCCCGCATGAACCAGAAATCGGCCTCCAGCTCGTCGTCGGCGATGGTGTAGCCCTGACCCTTGAGGACCGAGCCCTTGACTTTGTACTGCTCGACCACCTTCTCCAGGGTGTCGGGGGCGTCCTTCTTCCAGACAGGCGTCAGGTACTGCGTGTTCTGGACCTCGAAGAAAACCCGGTTGGCCAGAACGCGCATGAAAATGGCCACACTGCCGACGCTGCCAGTGGTGGCGGCGTCGATCATGACCTGGTTGAGCTTCGTCTCCTTGACGAGATCGGCCAGGGCGTCGCGGGTCTCCTCGTCCCGGCACTCGATTGCAGGGAAGTGGCCCTCGGAGAAGAGCAGAGAAACCGAGTCATCGACCACGATCCGGCACAGGCCATAGCGCACTGACGGCCGGCGGTCCCGTAAAGGGATGTACTCGCCGATCTGGTCCTTTTTTTCCTGGTGGAACGGGTATTCCAGGTGGTCGTAGAGCTTGCCGCGCAGGACGCGGGTCAGCACGTCGATGTCGAACTGCCGCTGGGGGAAGTCCCTGTCGCGCTGGATCTTGCCTTTGATGGTTTTGAACATGCAGCTGGTCCTCGTAATTGGCAGCGCCCGCGCCCACGCAAGGAAGGGCCGAAGCCCCCGGAACACGTAGCCTCACCCTCGTCGCTGCCTGCGGCGGTTACTCGCCACCAATCCGCTGGGCGTTCCCGCTCATCTCGCCATGAAATTGATCTGTGCCCGTTGGGCCAGGACCGGCTTAACGATCGGCCACCGAAAGTGGATGAAATATCCCAGGGCATCAGGCGGGTGGTCTTTTCCGCTGTCTTTGTCGGGCTCCCCGTTCTTGTCGTAAATCTGCTGCTCCAGGGCCTCGATTAGTACCGGGCACCGCCGCGAGTTGATAAGCAGCGACCGCTGACCAGCCCCGTTCATGATCTGGGCGTTCACGGCGGCGACCCGGTCCTTGACTGCTGGATTGGCGTCGCGGGCTGCCACTGATAGGCCGTGGTCCTTAATGATCTGGAGGTCAGACAGCGCGGCATTGACTGTCTTGTGGCCCTTGCCGCTGGCGTCGGGATAGACGGTGACGTGGTGCCCCTTGTCCTTGTAGCGTTCCTTGAGCATCGCGGCGATGGTTGGCGTGTCACGTACGCCGGTGATTTCATCCAGAATCAGGGGCCGGTTATCCCGAATTACCCCGATCATGGCTGTGCAGTTGTAGACGTTGAAGTCCATGCCGACGTGAAGCGGCTCAGATGGCTCGATTTCGGCATCGGTGTGGTTCAGCTTCCGGGAAAAGTCCGGATAGACGGCACCACTGGTCAGATTGACGAACTGCCCGTTGAGGTAGGCGTCGATCAGCTGTGGCGGGTAGCTGGCCCGCAACGACGAAATGTAGTCGTCCGGCAGGAACCGTGCATTTTCGTAGGTACTGGCCTGGATCAGGCCATACAGCGCTTGCAGCTCCGGCTTCTCCAGCGGCAGCTTGTAGAACTGCTCATAGACGAAGCGGAAACCCTCCGGCGTGGTGGCCACATCAATGCCGTTGCGCAGGCCATCGACCTTGTAACGCATCCGGGCAATGATTTTCCGCCAGGCCAGTGTGGCCTTTTCGGGCTTCATCACGTCCAGTTCGTCAATCAGCGCGTTGCCGATCTTGAAGCCGACGATGCTCTCCGGCTTGTCCATTGAGCGGCAGATCGCCGTCCCTCGGTACTTCCGGCCCTCGTAGAAATGGACCTCCTTGTTGCCCTGGTTGATTTCGATCCGCAGCCCCATGGTCGGGGCCACCTCGTCCATCGTCGGGTAGAAGATGTCCCGAATCTGGGGGTAGCTGGGCGCGAAATAGCCCTGGTTGATCCTCGGGTGCTTCCAGAAGCCCTCGCAAATGCCGGTGCAGCCCACCCACGTCTTGCCGGAGCCGAAGCCGCCGACGTAGGCACGAAACTTGTGCGGCAGCTGAAGGAACGCGGCCTGGGGTCTAGTCAGCGTTGCCATCGCTTTTCCGCCCATCGACGACGTTGTAGGTGAAGGACTTGGACTCCGGCGGCATGTTGTCGTCTTCGTGCTCGCCAGCAGGCGGCTCCTTCCATCGGGCCTGTGTTTTCAGCCAGAAAATTGCGGCGGCCACAGCGCCCTTGCCTTCCCCCATGGCCTTATTGAACAGGGACTGCGCGACCATGGCGTTGGCGCGGGACTTCCCGGCGGCTAGCTCCTCGCGGAATGCGGCGCGAAGCGTCGGTTCTGAAATCGGGAGCCGAGTGTCTGGGTTGGTAATCTGGCGCGCAATCTCGGCATGGGGCATCCCACAGGCGGCCATTATCGAGACAATCAATCGTTGGGTATCGTCTGGCTTGAACCTTTTGCGCCCACCTCCTGGCGCTCGTTTTTTCGGCGTTTGGCCTCCTGCCATAGTCGCCCCTTCATGCAGCCGAATCAGTCGGCCATGGTGTTGCCTGCGTTGGTGCGCTCGGCTCCGATTTCGTCAAAGGTCCGGCCATCGCCGTAAAGGGTTGCGTCCTGGCCGGTAAAGTCCTGCCAGCGACGGACGCTCACATCGACATGCTTGGCTTCCAGCTCCATCGAGAAGCAGGCCCGGTGCGTCTCCTCTGCCCCCATAAGCGTCGATCCGCTGCCGCCGAATGGCTCGAAGCACAAACCGCCTTCAGGAAGGCTGGAGCGCATAACGCGCTCCATCATGGCCACAGGCTTGGGCGTCGCGTGGCCGTGGCGCTCGGCCCCGGTGACCCTGGGGAAGTGCCACACGTCCGTCATCGCGTCATGCGTGTTGTCGAAGTAGGCCCGTCTTGCATAGAAGGCGGCTCGTTCCTTGTCGGCCCGTGCCTTTGCTTCTTCATACTTGAGACGCAGGCTCCCATAGGGCGGAAAGGCTTCTGGTTTGGGCGCAGACGCCACCAGCTTTGCGTAATTTGCCGCCGTGGGAAAGCTCCACTGCGATTTCGTAAGCCACCGGGCGCCCATCTGGGTCCCGGTGATCCTGTTCGTGTCTTTGAGCTTCCAGCCCTGAGCCTCTACAGCGGAAACTAGCTGTTGGCGTATGGGCTCCCAGCCGGGCCAGTAGTTTTCGGCATTGGAACTGAAATCCTGCTGGCCGAGCATGAAGAACAGGCAATGCTCGGTGACCGGGGCGAAGCGGCGCAAATCAGCCTGGGTAATCCCCTGGCCATGTTGCTTGTCCCAGACGATGTAATTGCGCTTGGTGATCCGGTCTGTCTTGTCTTTGCGGAGCGCCAGGTAAAACTCGAAGAGCGAATCCTCCCAGCCCCACACATAAACAGAAGCTGCATCCTTTAAAAACGGGCGTGCCGTCTTGTACCAAGCCAGCTGGAAGGCCGCCAGGCGGGATCCTTTAAGGTCGTCGTTCGCTACGCTATTAAAGCCCATGCCGTAGGGCGGGTCGGCGTGCAGTAATTCGGCTTTCCGCCCCCCCATCAGCACCGCAACATCGGCCGGGTTTGTTGAATCGCCACACATAACCCGGTGAGGGCCCATCAGCCAAACGTCCCCACGCCTGCTAATTTGGGATGGGGCGGCAGCTGCCATTTTTATAGGCGAAAAAAATAAACAGAGGAAAAGAGAAAACCCGCTCCCAGACTGGCGCCCGGGGCGGGAAAACCACCGAAGAGAGAGAACGGTGGGGGAGACAAACAGGCAACAAAAAACCCGCCGGGCTTTCGCTGGGCGGGTTCTGGGCGTACGCGGGGTACTTAGCTGAAACCGGACTATATTGGGCGCTGTTTGCTCAGTCAAGATTTTTTTCGAGTATGGCCGCCGGTTGCTTGCGTCGTCATGCCGCCAACTCCCCAACCATTCCGATAGCTCGAAGCCGGTCCTCAATCGCATCGAATGCGGCCTGTTCTATTCCGGGCTGGGCTGGCTTGTCTTTCCTGGGCTGGCTACCCCCGAGCCACATCGCTACTTTTGCGTTGTGGGCGCTGACCGTGTTACGGGCAATGTCGTACTTCTGGGCCAGCGCCTCCAGGCTCACACGTTCATCCTTGCGGGTAAAGTAACGCACCAGGTACTCACGGCGCATCATGCCGTTAATGACGCAGCCGGAATAGATGGTTGTCCGCACGTAGTCGGCCAGGTAGGCAATGGCATCGGTCCATTCCTTGTTCGGCTTGTGGCCAGAGCAGCAGGCGGCCCGGCAGCTACAAGGTTTTGTTCTGGGGGCCACCCGGGCAATCAAAATAGCCTCGGGCAAACGGCCCATGGCCTTGACCTCGGCCCGGATCATGCCGGCCTGCGCGGGGGCTTCAAGACCGGCCAATCCGCCTTTCCCTTGCGACGGTGACGCCATTCTGTTCATCATCGGCCGGTCATATGCCTGGTCCGAGACGTTGAAGGCGAAAACGAGCGCATCGTGGCCGCTCGTGAATCGAATATCGCCACTATCCAAAACAATCATTGCTTCTCCCCTTATTTGCGCGCTGCGCGTCGGTTGTTTGCCTGTTCTTTTGCCGTAGCCCAACGGCAATTTCCAGGTTCGTAGTTCCCGTTGTTGTCGATGCGATCGATGCTGACGTTGGGGCTCGGCTTTTCTCCCATGTCGGCCAGGAAGTTCTCAAAAACCTGCCAGCGCTCACAGACAGTGATGCCGCGACCGCCATAGTCCGGATATTTCGGGCATTTCTGGTTAAAGCAGCGATCCCGGATTTTTACCCACGTGTTGTAGGTCGGTGTTTTGCTCATCCCATGCAGGGTATGCAGTTCCCGCTGGTTGTCGGCTGAAAAACAACCGCAGGAAGTCGACCACCCATTCTTCAGCTTTGCTGCGATAACGACGCCTTCGTTGCCGCAGTCGCATTTGCATAGAACCAATCGGTTGCCGGATTTCGAGCGACCGCAATCCGGATCAACAATGGTCCACCGCCCGAATCTGGCCCCTACAGGCAGTGGCTTCTTGGTGTGCGTAGCCATTACTCGACCTCCCGGTACTGCGTGCATTTGCCTTTGCGGCCAACTTTTAGGCCCCGGGAGCAGTTAGCGATAATGCGGTCCCCGCTGGCGTCGAAATTCAAGCGGCAGCAGCCTTTGCAGCCCCCGACGCGCCGGGCGATGGCCGTTTCCTTTTCCTCCAGGATCAGCGCTGGGTCCCGGCCATAAAACCGGGCAGGGAGGATCCGGACGAGGGGAATGGTCTTTTCGCTCATAGCGCCCGTACCTCCACGGCGGCCCGGGCGACGGTTCCGTACCGCTTGTTGATGCTTACCGCCACCGCCTGCTTGTCGTCTTTAAAGACGATCTCGTTGCAGGCGTCCATGATCCCTTTCAGCACGTTGTCGATGTCGGGCTTGGATGTGGGCCGGATTTGACCTTCCAGGGCTTCGCGCTGCTTTTTCTGGCTCCAGCTAGCCGGGGGCGTGACGATCAAGCGGATTGAGACTTCCACCGGGCCGTCGAAAAGCGGGCGCCCCTCCATTGCCTGCTCGGCCTTCACCCTGATCAAATTTTCGTAGCTGGCAGTCTTCTCCGGGGTGTAAGTCGTAACGAATTTGCCGCGCCGGGCGAATTTCGGGCGTCCTTTCCCTACGGGCATCCCCGGGATCACAAAAGCGACTGTCTGTTTTTCCATTCCATCCTCACGTCTTCGATTAGCTTTTTCATGGCGGCCTGCCCGCGTCGCGCCAGCACTTCCCGGTAGTACCTTTCCCGCTGCTCTTTCGGCCAGTGCATAACCGTCCTGGCCTCACAAGCCGCCCGATGTCGTTCCCCCCAGGTGCAGTCCGGGCGAGAGCAGGGGGCGCTGCCGCACATCAGGCAGCGAGCTGGCGACCGCGCCAGCTTTCCCAATTGAACGGAATCGCCTCGCCACCGTCCTCGCGCAGCCGGTCGAAAACCCGCTCACCGAGGTACGCCTTGACCTCATCGACCGTAAGGTTCGAAAGAAGCAGGGTCGGGCGGCGCTTCTCGTAGCGCTCGTTGAGCACGTCGAACAGGATCAGGCGTTCGGTGTCGCTTCCGAACTGAACACCGACCTCGTCGAGAATCAGCAGATCGGGGAACACCAGGGAGGCGACCGCTTGGGTCTCGCTCTCGCAGCTGTCCCGGTTCCACGTGTCCTTCACGCGGCGAATGGCGCGCATGACCGTCGAAAAGAGCACCGTGCGGTTGTCGCGGCGCATGACCCGCAGGCCGATGCCGACGGCGAGGTGGGTTTTCCCGGTGCCGGGCTTCCCGACGAAGATGGCGCTGCGGCCTGTGGCCAGGGCGTCGTCAAAGCTGTCGGCGTAGGCCGTGGCGAACTCCAGC
This sequence comes from Rhodocyclaceae bacterium, assembly GCA_041907765.1. Lineage (GTDB taxonomy): Bacteria > Pseudomonadota > Gammaproteobacteria > Burkholderiales > Rhodocyclaceae > Azospira. The sequence continues at coordinate 97,074 of JAYRGQ010000003.1, forward strand.
GCCCGAGCTTGGGCTTGGTTTTCGGCGACGAAGCTTTGTAGGCTGCGGTTGCGGAAGCGTTCCGGTATCCCGGCTTCGCCGATGCGACGCTGCCAGGCCTGCCGGCGGTCGTCTCGTGCCTTAGCCTCGCGCTCGTCCTTCTCTTTCGCTGCGGCTTCGGCCGAGCAGGTCGGGCATTTAGACCAGATCGATCCGATGAAGCAATGAGCCTCGAACGGGCCGTGGGTATCGCACTTATCGGTGCGGGTCTTCGGGGTGGTGTGTAACCCCATGTCAGCGACGGTATTCACAGGCGCCCCCCTTGTCCGTAGTCGCGGTTGTTGAAGTTGTCGGGTGCAGGAGCGCGCCGGGCGGCGTTCGGCGCCTTGGACGGCTCGTTGAGAATCGGGACGAGGTAATGCAGGTGGATGCGCTCGTTCGGCTTGCGCTCCTTAGCGATCTGGGCGACCGCGATGATCTGCTCGTCGGTGAAGCGATCCAGCAGGTCAGGCCATGCCGGAAAGTGCGGTGCGGCTTCTATGCCCATAGAGCGCAGCTGCTTGCAGAGAGCCCCGACCCGAGTAGCGTTGGCGGCGGTGTCGCCCCCTACCAACGGTTGATTACCTACTACCTCTATTTCATCCGTAGACTGGTGTCTGGGGTCTGGTGACTGGGTAGCCGTGTTGTCACGCGTGACAGGTGGCGTGACATGATCGTGACCGGGGGGTGATTTAGCGCGGTCAAGCGCGGCGTGTAGCTCATCTGTCGTCGCGTTCCATGCCATATGGACACCAAGAGCGGAAAGCTCTTCGAACAAGGCCTTGCGGCGTTCCCTGGCGCGGCGTTGGCGCTCCTTGTCGTTCTCCCTCTTCTCCTCGGCCTTGGGCTTCTTCGCCGCAAATTTGGCGATTTCCTCTTCGGCCCGACTGTTTTTCCAAATACCATCGTCCAGCGTAAAAAATTCATCGAGGACCGTGTCCACCGCAGCCTTTTCCTCTCGGGTGCGTGCTCTGGCCACGCGGTGGGCTTGGTCAGCGGGGATGCCCATCTCGGTCCCGTAATACCGGTCAAGCAGCCTCCGGTAGGCCCCATCCTCGAGCATGGTCAGGTGGGCTGTGTCTTTGGCATAGTCGCCCAGGTGGTGCTCGTAATAGTTCATCGCGGCGCCCCCTGAACGTGCCACCAGCGGAGCCAGTCAGCCATGGCAGGCGCTCCCCTGGGCGGCCGGGTCGGCACCGCCTTCCTTGCTGGCTGCCATGGCGGCGTCGATGGCGGCATCAGCATCTTCTCCAGTTACCACTGTGTTCTCTGGAATGCGCCCGATAAATAGGCCATCACGCGGAAAGTTTTTTTCGACATCACGGTTACGCAGCCACCGATAGCGCTCCGCATCCTTCCGGTCGTCCTCCTGGCCCTGGGCCGGAGAAGCGGGGGCGGCTTCCAGATTGGTGGGGGTGGAAAGAGCTTTTTTGCATTTACAACCACCGTATTTGATCGAGCCTTCGATTTGTTCGATTACTGCGCGCGTTTGATGCTGTAGGTATTTCGGCAGACTGCCGTGTTTCAAAACATCTTCCAACAACGTAATCCAACGGCGATAACGCTTCGCAGCCGGGCGACTAGCAGGCTCCTTATTCTTTTCATCCACAAATTGCGCAGCGTAGGCCTGGTTTGAAGACAGCAACTGATTGACCAGCGCACGCTCCCGTTCTTCACCCAGGTAGCAATTTCCATTGACGCTGCTTACGAGAGCTTTCAGGTCGGATTCCGGAACCAGCTTCCATCCCTCCGGCACCGCCGCCGCTGGCCGCTCATACAGCGCCATCGCCCCTTCGTCTGTCTCCGCGCAGTCTTCCCAGCCGAAGGGTGTGGAGCGGAAGTAGCCAAAGGGCTGTTGGCGCTTATCCAACTCCGAAAGGAAGGCCCGGGCGAAAGCCTCAAGCTCCTGCGGCTCGAATTCGTAGATACGGCCCCAGGCGTTCTCGTCGTTGCAGCACTCGGGCATCCCGTCGGCGATGCGCAGCGCAAGTTGTCCGATAGTCTCAGCCATGATCCGTCACCTCGCAATCCACGCCAGCATCACGAAGCAGCGCCCGCCCAAACTCTGAGTTGATTGACTCTGCTTCCTCGATGTAGTCACACTCAACCACCGACATTTGGACGCCCCCGCCGGGGAACAACGGGTCAGGAACGAACTCGATCACTGCCTTGTCGGTATCGCAAATGAGTTCCCCGTCTGCGATATGTTCTCTGGCGTAAGGCATTTCCTGGATCAGCATTCGCTTCGTTAAGAAAACTCCTTCTTGCCCGGGATAAGTGGTCTCCACAAAGCCAGCGGCTTTCATTTTTTCGATTAGGGTCTCAGCCATGGCGCACCCCCTTCCACCAGGCCCGCACCATCAGCCATGCGCAGACCACAACAAGCACAACGAAAATGCCGAGCGGCCAGCCCCCGGCGTGGATGAATACCGCTACCGCGCCGTAGAAGATGGCGACGAACAGGCCCAGGAAGATCAGCGCCGCAGCCGCCAGGCCCGCGAATTTGAAGAGATGGATCATTTCTGTACCTCCTGGGAATTAGTCCCTGACGAGTTCCCAAACCTTGCCGTCGTGGCGGATAACCCCTTTTTTGCGGAGCGCCTGGAGGCGCCGATCAATAACGCGCCAGTCGGGCGACTCATGGGAGCAAAACGGTTCCACCTTTTTCAGCAGGCGCGCTTGTCCGCAAAGCAGCTTGGCGCGGTTGTTTCCGGCCTGAATCTGGGCCAGTAGCTCGGCGTCGACCTCGGTGTAGTTGGGTTTGTCGTTCATGCTTGCTCCTGTTTTCCCCGTTTCCTGAAAAATTCCTTCAACTCCGGGTAGTCAGCCAGCTGGGCCAGCTCGTCGTCGTTGAAGTTCTTGAAGTGGTGGTCCTTGTAGATTTGCCCGATGTCCCCCTCAAAGCCGATGAGGTCGCAGAACACTCCCGCGCTACCGTTTTTGAAAAAATCGGCCGCAAACTCACTGCTCCGGGCTTCCCACCAGGCGGTGGTTACCACCGAGATGAAGAGCTGGCCCTCCGGGGTTGCCCCCAGGGCAGACTGCCGGACCAAAAGGCGCCGGATATTGGAGGAGGTGGCGGGCAGGCGCTGCCGGGGAACGGCAGATCCGTAAGCGGGGCCCACGGCCCGGAATTGACGGGAGGCGACGGTATTACTCATGGGAGGCCTCCTTACGGCTTCCCTGGTCGGATAGCCGGGTTTCCCGGTAACCCGCCATTCCTGGCGCGGAATCCCCAGGGAAAAACTCCTGGGACTGGCTCAAAATCAGGGGGTTGAAGGGGGAACGCTTGGGATTCTTAGATTTGGGCATCGTCCGGCCTACTCTTCCTGGGAACCGCAGGTTCCGACGGAACCGTTTTGTCCGAGCGCCTTGGCCAGTAAATTGAATTGCATCAGCTTCCTTTCACGGTCCGCCTCAATGAGCCCACGCACATACTCCGCAGCCGTTTTGTCGTTCATTGACGAAATGCCCTGGCAATACAGGTACAGCTCGTCATCGAGCTTTACCGTTACGGGCTCAGTCAGCTTGCCGGCCATGTCAGGCAGCCTTGCGCTCACCTTGAGGCGTCGCAAACAGCGAGGGATGCTCCAGCTTCACCCGTGCAGGGATTCCCCGTTTGAGCCAGTTGTGCACACGCTGTGCCCCCCGTCCCTTGGGGTAGTTGAGGAGCTTGGCAAGCTTTGAAGGCCCCCCGAGCCGTTCAATGAGGTCACGATCAGTTGCCATGGCATTTCCATGTTTGAGTAGTGCTTGGATTAAACACTATGTTTAACATTCAGTCAAACAAGATGTGTAACCGTATGCCCGCTGGCTGGGGAAAAATCGGGGACATGGATAAACGAATGGAACGGCTTTACGAAGCCGCAGAGAAACTGGGGGGAGTAGTGGGGCAATCAGCCCTCGCTAGGGCGCTTAACGTCTCCCCTCAGACCGTGAATAACTGGGAGTCCAGGGGGGTTTCACGGGGCGGCATGATGGAGGCGGAAAAGGTTTTTGGATGTTCCGCGGTATGGATTTTTACGGGTGAAGGCCCGATGGTTGCGCATCAAAGTGATTTAAAAAACTCACTTTTATCGGCTCCCGAGGAAGGGCGAAAATCATCCGGCGTTGCCTCGAATGTAGTCCCCGGGCCGGTTGTTCGTGGCGAGGTCCCGTTAATTTCATGGGTGCAAGCTGGAGAATACCAATCGGTAGTGGATAACTACACGCCTGGTTGTGGTGCAGAAATGATTCCTACCACCGTACCGGTAAATCGTCATACATATGCCCTGACGGTAAAAGGGGACAGCATGACAAATCCGAATGGATGGCCTTCTTTCCCAGAGGGAATGGTTATTATCGTTGAGCCCGAGTTTGAATCAATGCCTGGTGATTTCGTGATAGTAAAAAACGGGGCTGAAGAAGCAACATTCAAACAATTGGTTAAGGATGGAGGGGATTGGTATTTGAAGCCACTTAACCCACGTTACCCAATTAAGCCTCTGACGCCTGATCTTCGTGTTGTTGGAGTGGTTCGCGGATATGGTGGGCTGCTGCGATAGAACGGCATTGTTTGTTGTTGATGCCAGAGCAAAAATTTAGTCACAAAATTTGGCAGGGGAAAGTAAATGGCGCTGATTAGATGCCGCGAATGCGGGAAAGACGTAAGTACTGAAGCTTCCGCATGCCCAGGCTGCGGAGCCCCAATAAATTCCGCTCCAACAAAAAAGAAGTCTGAAATTATTGCGGGCGTTATTGTCTTGATCGTAATCGTCGGCATTGCAGTGTCGATGGGGAGACCAGACGAAAAGAAAGAAAAGCCGGTAGAGGCTCAGGCTACATCCATTGCTGATTCTGATGCCGCAGCCGTAAAGAAAGTCTATACCGACCTCTCTTCTACAGAGAATGAACTTGTAGGGGCCCAAAAGCAGTTAATTACTTTGTTTTCCGGGGCAGGGAAAATTAAGTCGGATGTTGATAAGGAAAAATTTGGCGCTGAGTTCAAGCAGCTTCTTTCTGAAATCGATGCGTCTGTAGAAAAAGGAAGCTCAATGAAATCCCCCAAAATATCGAACCAGGAGGCTAGCCATCATATTGATGAGGCGATTGATGCCCATCGGAAGTGGTGCTTATCCCAGCAAGCAAAAATTGGGGCGCTACTTTCCGGCAAGTTTGAACAAGCAAAAGAGTTTGGTGCAAGCGCAGATAATTTGGCGACAACGGAAGCAATGGAATTGGCGTTAGCTTATAAAGCAGTTGGAATCGAAATTGAATAAAGTTGTGAAAATATTCGCTGTTGCTGCCTTATCGGCTTTTTCTTGCTTATCTCAAGCTGTTGCCGTTGAAGATTTTGAAACAACGGCTCGGGTTTATTTCTCCCCCCGGGGGGGAGCAGCGGATGCGGTAATACAAAGCATTCAGAATGCTCGATCAGAAATCCGGGTGCAGGCTTACTCTTTTACCCACGCGGGAATTGCGAAGGCCCTAGTGGATGCTGAAAAGCGAGGCGTGGATGTAGCTGTGATCCTCGACAAGAGCAACCGCACTCAGAAATACTCCGCTGCCGACTTCACGGCTCACATGGGTATCCCTACTTACATTGATGCCCAGCACGCGATTGCCCACAATAAAACCATCATCATTGACCGGCAAACGGTGATCACCGGAAGCTTCAACTTCACAAAGGGGGCAGAAGAGAAAAATGCCGAAAACCTTCTCGTGCTGCGTTCCCCTGGGTTAGCTAAGACTTACTTGGACAACTGGCAGAGGCATCTACGGCATTCTGAGCAGTACGTCGGGCGATAGCATGATCTAAGGAGCCTCTTTCCTCAAACCCGCCCCGGCGGGTTTTTTGTTGCCCTGACTCCGGACATCTGGAGTCCTTTCCCATGCCCACTACCCGGTGGGCTTTTTTTTGCCTTCGGCATTTTTTTAAACAAAGTGTTTGACGTGAAATTAAACATAGTGTTTAATCTGTTCAACGTTGCAGAACAACGCAACGCAGGCGAACAAGGGCGGCCTTCAGCCCCGGTGAGCCCCAGGCAGCGCGTTCCGACGCGATCACTTACTGGGGGAGAAAAAGACCAAGCGGCAGCAACGTGGAGCAGGTGGAAGCCCTGCGGAAGCTAGCAGTGGCAAGTCAGCTGCACCGTTGGACGGGAAAGCGGCCCCCCCCGGTAAGGGGGCCGCACCAGCAAGGGGATTCAAATGAACAACGTCCACCCGCTTTTCTGCTCCGCGCTCGCGCCGTTTGCCCCGGCCTTGGCCCCGGAAAACATTTCGCCGGCCCCGCGCCCCTTTGCCGTTTCCATCCGTGCCGACGGCAAGACCGAGACGGTCAACGTCCTCGCCTTCACTACCTGCGATGCGATCTGCAACGCGATCGACATCTATTTCGATGGTGACGAGCCCATGCCGACCGATGGCCTGGGCATCGAAGCCACCCCCCTGAACCTGCTGCCGAGAGCCGCCTGACATGCGGAAGTTTCTCGGCAACTTCATCTACTTCCTGCGCCGGGGCTACGGCATCCGCAATGCCTGGCGCCTGGCCCACCTCACCATTTAAGGATCAGCACCATGAACGCTCCCGAACACCTCCCGACGGAACCCCTGGCCACTATCCGCGCCAGCTCCTGGCCCTCCCTTTTTGACTGCGCCCACCGCTGGTATTTCCAGAACATCGTCGGCCTACACATACCGTCATCCGGAAACGCCGCCCTCGGCACCGCGATTCATGCCGGGACGGCTGCCTTTGACGAGTCCCGCCTGACCGGCGAGCACATCGACGTGGTCACGGCGGTGGATACGGCCCGGGCCGCGCTGCAAAGCCCCGACCAGGAGGTGGCATGGGACGACAGCCTGACGCCGGTCGAGGCCGACGGCTTCGCCATCAAGCTGACCAGCCGCTACTGCCAGGAAATTAGCCCCACGCGCCAATACGCCGCCGTCGAACTGACCTGCGAAGCGCTGGACATTGGCACCGAGTACGGCGTGGTCCGCGTCACCGGCACCACTGACCGCATCCGGATCACCGACGACGGCCGGAAAGGTATCTCCGACCTGAAGAGCGGCGGCCGGGCCACGGAAAAGACCGCCGACGGCGGCCGGCGGGCCGTTACCAAGGGCCACCACATTCAGCTGGGCATCTACACGCTGATGGCCGAGCAAGCGAGCGGCGAACGCCTGGACGCCCCGGCCGAGATCATCGGTTTGCAGACCACCAAGGAAACCCCGGTCGCCACCGGCGAAGTGGCCGACGTGAAGACTCCGCTGCTGGGCACCGACGACCACCCGGGCCTGATCCAGATTGCAGCCCGGATGCTCAAGGACGGGATTTTTCCGCCCAACCCGAAAAGCGTGATGTGCAGCGCCAAGTATTGCCCGGCCTATGGCGCCCACTGCCATTACCACGACTGAATTTCTACTTCGGAGACCTGAAAGACCATGAACGCTCAAACCAATACCGCAGAACTCAGCGCGATGCGCCAACAGCAGCTGGCCCCGCGTGAGGCAAGCATGCCAGCCGTTGCCCCTGGCTTCGGCTCCCTTCAGTCATTTGAACTCATGCAGCGGGCCGCCAAGCTCCTCTCCAGCAGCACGTTGGTACCGGCCGCCTACCGCGCTTACGACGACAAAAAGGGGGTCGAAAACCCCAATGCCCTAGCCAACTGCGTCGTGTCCCTCAACATGGCCCAGCGCATGGGCGCCGACCCGTTGATGGTCATGCAGAACCTGTACATCGTCGAGGGGCGTCCCAGCTGGTCGTCGCAGTGGATCATCGCCGCGATCAACGGCTGCGGCCGGTTCTCACCGCTGCGCTTCGAGCTGAAGAACCTCGGCGAGAAGGAGGTCGAGTACGAAGTCACCAAGTGGGTGAATCGTGAGCGGCAGACCACCAAGCACAAGGCCACAGTCCAGAACCTGGAGTGCGTTGCCTGGGCGATCGAGCGCGAGACCGGCGAGCGCATCACTTCCCCGGCCGTCAATATCGAAATGGCTGTCAAGGAAGGCTGGTACGGCAAGAACGGCAGCAAGTGGCAGACGATGCCCGAGGTCATGCTCCGGTACCGGACCGCTTCCTTCTTCGGGAAGCTCTACGCCCCCGAGCTGCTGATGGGCCTCCAGACGGTCGAAGAAATGCAGGACATCGTGATTGATGCCACCCAGGATGCCTCCGGTGGCTATTCCGTCGATATCGACAGCCTCAAATCTGGCCCGTCCACCGAGAAAAGCGATTCCCCCGCAAGCGAACCGGCCCAAGGCGAAGAAACGGGGCAGGGCGCTCAGAAAAGCGACGGCCCGGGCTTCGAGGACGCGATCTCCGCAGTCAAGTCGGGTGATTTCGACCTGGCCCGCGACATTGCCCGCAGCCTTGGAGATGGCCAAAAGCAAGCCATTGAGCAAGCCATCGCCAACGCCGCCCAGCCCCCCCAACGCCAGCGCCGTGACCGTAGCCAGGGCGGCCTGGGCATCGAGTAACGATCAAGCAACACCATCCCCCACATTTAGGACACCACCACCATGGAAAACCAAGACATCCGCAACATGACCGCCGACACCATCGGCAAAGATCTGCTCGGCGCGCTGCTGGCTGAACTGCGCCTGCTCCCGAAGCCTTGGGAGCAGCTGGCCCAGGCAAAGCAGGACGACGTGATTGACCGCCTGCGTAAGCGCGTCGAGACCAACGTGAAGATGCCCTTGCAACGTCAAGCCGGCCTTGTCGGCCCGGAGCTGTTCCGCGCCAAACAGATGCTGGAAAAGCTTGGAAAGGCGCTGGGCATCGATTGCCCGGCTGACGCCCAGCCCGACAACGAGAAATCCGAGTGCGCGCTCGTCGTATTCCTTGCAGGGAGCTAAAAATGAAAATCACCCATATCACCACAAGCAACGTCCTGGGTGCCCGGGCCGTTGATGTTCGCCTGGACAAGCCGGTGGCCCTGTTCGCCGGCCCTAACGGCGCTGGCAAATCCAGCATTCAAGAGGCTGTACGCATGGCGCTGACCGGCGAAACTGTCCGCGTTGGCCTGAAAAAGGACTACGGCGCCCTGGTGACGACTGGCCAGGAAACCGGCTTTGTCGAGGTGGACACCGCCGATGCCACCTATTCGGTGGTCCTGCCGTCCGGGAAGGGGACCCATTGCGATATGCCGGGGCTGCCCTTTGTGCTGGACGCCCAACGCTTCGCCCAAATGGACGACAAGGAGCGCCGCTCTTTCCTGTTCGGCCTAATGGGCGTCAAGCTGGACGGCGCCAGCGTCACGCAGCGCCTGAAGGACAAGGGCTGCGACGCCAAGAAGGTGGAGCAGATTGCCCCCGTCCTGCGCGCCGGCTTCGACGCTGCTCAGAAAGAGGCGGCAGCCAAGGCCCGGGACGCTAAAGCCAGCTGGAAGACCGTGACCGGCGGCGAAACCTGGGGCAAGGACAAGGCGGCGAAGTGGCAGCCCGAGGCGCTCCCCGCCGACGCCGACAAGGCCGCCGACCGGCACAAAACCGCCCTGGACAAGATGAAAGAGACGGAGCAGGAGCTAGGCTCCGCCCAGCAGGCCCTGGGGGCGGCCAAAGCCAAGGACCAGGCCCGCAAGCAGCTGGTGGCCCAGCGCGACGACCTGGCCGAAAAAGCCGGGCGGATTAGTCGCATCAAGGCCAAGCTGGCTACTGACGAGGCCGAAGTCGCCGCCTGGGAAAAGAAGGTGGACGATGCCCGAGAGAAGGCCGGCGCTGCGCCGGTCAATCCGAAGGCCCGGGGCGAATTTCTGCTGCGCGACCTGGCCAGCGTGACCGACGATTTCCTGACCATCGCCAACAACAACCCGGGCCAGTTCGACGAAAGCCTGATCAATCGCGCCTCCACCCACCTTGCCGAGTACAAAAAGCTGCACGGCTGGCCGCATTCGTCTCAGGAGCTGACCGCCACGGAAGCCGCTGTTAAGGCGGAAGCCATTGCCAAGCTGCCCGAGTACGAAAACGCGCTGGCCCTGTTGCAGAGCACTGTCGCCAACGACAAGCGCGACCTGGCCGCTGCCGAGCAGGCCTCCGCCCGCTTGCGGGAGTTGGCGGAGGAGGGCGCCGCTGCCATTGATCTGGAGCCTTTACAGGCCAAAGTGGCAGAACTGACCACCCGGCGGGACGAATGGCGCGCTGACGCCGACAAGTACCGTGGCATTGCCGACCAGGCCGCTCGTCGTCAGGCCGTCATTAACCAGGCCGCCGACCTGCATGTGGATGTTTTGGAATGGGCCGAGATTTCCGACGCCTTGGCCCCTGACGGAATACCGGGCGAGCTGCTGGCCGAGGCGCTGGGGCCGATCAATGAGCGGCTGAACGACTCGTCTGACATGGCAGAGTGGGCCCAGGTCGTGATCCATCCCGACATGCGGATCACCTACTGCAACCGCGATTACGCCCTGATCAGCGAATCCGAGAAGTGGCGCGCCGACGCCATGATCGCAGAGGCCGTCTCCCACCTGGCCGGCGCCAAGCTGCTGGTGTTGGATCGCTTCGACGTTCTTGATCTCAAGGGCCGCGCAGACTTGCTGTATTGGCTTGATGGCGTGGCCATGAACGGCGAGATCGAGACAGCACTGATCTTCGGAACGCTCAAAGCGCAGCCCACGATCAACTTCCCCAACATTGAGGCCTTTTGGATTGATAACGGGGCCTGCGGGCAAATCAAGGAAGCGGCATGAGGATTCTCCAGAACCCGACCGATGGGCGCCTCTGGTGGTACTTCTGCCCCACCGTTATCGCCGCCCGCATCCGCGCCCTAGGGTCGAATGACCGTCTGAGCGTTATCTGGGTGCGTCCGCTCGACAAGGACGAGACCGAGCAAGTCAAAAAACTGATCCACCCCGCTTAACCAACCTAAAGGAAAAATCATGCAAAAACAAACCACCATCGAAATCGGAACCGCCATGGAAGGCGGCACTTTCGGCGGGATCATCAACGTGAACGGCCAGCACAAGGGCGTCATCTGGTCCCCGAAGCATGCCGGGCAGATCATCACCTCTCTTCACGACGACAACATCACAATCGAAGGTGCCGGCAGCCCCTGCGACTGCGCGGCCAACATGACTGCGCTTGTCGCCGCTGGTAGCCCAGCCGCTCAACAAGTCGAAGCCATGGATATCAACGGCTTCAAGGACTGGGTGATCCCGTCCCGGGACGTGCTGGAGCTCGGTTATCGCCACTTCAAGCCGACCAGCAACGAAAACTATTGCAGCTGGCGCGATGGTGAGAACGCCAACAGCGTTCCGGCGGGATGGCTATACACCGAGGAAGCCCCGGCCAAGACCACGCTGGAAGCCTTTGCGGAAGGCGGATCAGAAGCCTTCGACGACTACTGGTACTGGTCCTCTACCGTGCTGCCCAGCGGGAAATCGGCGTTCTTCCAGAACTTCAACTACGGCAGCCAGAACTACAACGACCTCTCCTTTGAGGGCAGAGTCCGTGCCGTCAGGCTGATTCATCTCAGTGCTTGAGTCCTTTAATACTTTCTTGGGAACGACCATGAAAAAGCTGCATATCGAGAACGTCCATATCCACCTGGGCCACCAGCAACCGCCAGCCGGCCTAATCGCTGCTCTGGCTATCGCTGGTGCGGCAAACGCCGCCCAGCAGCCTTCCCAGGCCACAAATAGCGCGGTTCCGGAGATCGGCGACAAGTGGGCCGACCTTCCGGCCACCTACGGCGGGATTTCACTCTCCCGCGATGGGACGCGCCTGGTGCATCTGATCGTCTGGGACGAAGCCCCCAGCAAATGCATGATTTATGAAGACGCCGTGGCCGCCGCCGAGAAGATCAACCCGGCCATGGAAAGCCATCTGCCTACCCGCCACCAGGGCATCGACCTATTCGATCGCCTGCAACACCTGTTCAACCAGGACTACTGGCACTGGCTCCTGGAGAAAACCAAGAGCGGGAAATCGGCGTTCATCCAGGGCTTCGACAACGGCTACCAGTACACCCACTACCTCTCGTTTGAGGGCAGAGTCCGTGCCGTCAGCGAGATTCCTCTTTAACCCTTTACCCCTTTAGTCCTTCAGCCATGATCCATACCGACCTGCCGATCTACCAGAAAGGGTACGCCCTGCTCTCCCTGGCCGCCGACGTGCAACTCAACATGCCCCGAACGTTCAAGCAAAGCCTCGGCAAGCGTGTCCATGATGAGTGCGTCGATCTGCTCCTGGAGATCGGTTACGCCAATGCCTGCCGCGGGGAGCAACGTTGCGCTCACATCCGCAACGTTCTCCGAGGGCTGGAAGTGGTCGGCTTGATGATGCGGGTCAGCTTCGACAAGCGGTTCATTTCCCGCAAGGTATGGTCCCAAAGCATCGAACTGACCAACACCATCGGCGGGCAGGCCGGCGGGTGGCTGAAGAAATCACAAACCGCGTCTGATTCAGTGGGGTCAAGGCTCCAATGACCGTGCGCACTATGAATCTGGTCGCACCCCAGCCTCACAAGGGCTCGGACATGCACACCGCAGATACCGCAGGGCGCTCCCCTGGCCGGTCTGGTGCAGTTTCCCCGCTGAAGAATCGGCAGGGCAACGTAGATAGTGCGAATGGACGGCGTTCATCCAGAACTTCAACAACGGCAACCAGAACAACAACAACCTCTCCTTTGAGGGCAGAGTCCGTGCCGTCAGCAGATTCATCCAACTACTCGTTCGACTTGCTGCTGCAGGCCTATCTGGATTGCCGTAAGCACAAGCGCAACAAACGGAGTGCCCTGGCGTTTGAGCAGGATCTGGAGCACAACCTCTGGGCACTCCACCTGGAGCTGCAGGCTGGCACCTACCAGCCGGGCCGCTCCATCTGCTTCGTCATCACCCGGCCCAAGGCCCGGGAGGTCTGGGCGGCCCAGTTCCGTGACCGGATCGTCCACCACCTCCTGCACAATCAAATCGCGCCGTATTTCTACGCCCGGTTCATTGTCGATTCCTGTGCCTGCATCCCCGGGCGCGGCACCCTGTATGCCGCCAAGCGACTGGAAAAGAAGGTCCGCAGCATCACCCAGAACTGGAAGCGGCCGGTCTATTACCTCAAGTGCGACCTGGCCAACTTCTTCGTCAGCATCGACAAGAACATCCTATGGGGGCTGCTGGCGCCACACATCGCCAGCCCCTGGTGGTCCTGGCTGGCCCACACCGTTTTGTTCCATGACCCGCGTCAGGATTACGAATACCGGGGCAATCCGGACATGCTGGAGAAGGTGCCCCAACACAAGCGCCTGACGAGCCACCCAAGCCATCTGGGGCTGCCCATTGGCAATCTATCTAGCCAGTTCTTCGCCAACACCTATCTGGACTCTCTGGATCAGTTCATCAAGCACCGGATCGGCGCCAGGCACTATATTCGCTATGTGGATGACTTCGTTTTGCTGCATGAATCTTCTCAGTGGTTAAACGATGCCAAGAGCCAGATCGAGGCCTTCCTCCAGGATCGGCTGGCGGCTCGGCTTAATCCCAAAAAAACCGTTTTTCAGCCGGTGGACCGAGGGATTGATTTTGTCGGTCAGGTCATTAAGCCCTGGCGAAGAGAGATTAGGCGCCGCACTTATCGGTGCGCCCTGGCCCGGGTTTCCTCCGTGCCGCCTGAGGAATTATTCCAGACAGCCAACAGTTACTACGGACTGCTGCGCCAATCATCGGCCAGTCATCAGGACCGGGCACGTCTTTCCAATTTACTCCGCCGGCGTGGGCACACCATTGCCGGGGATTTGAAAAAAGCCTATCGAAAAAAAGGAGTAGAAAATGCCTCTACTAACCCTTGAAGCCTGGGGGAGGGCCACCTATGGCGAGGGCGCCCCCAACGTCTGCACTTTGCGCCGGTGGGCCCGAGAGGGCAAAATCCCCGGAGCAGAGAAGCATGGTCGGTCCTATTTCGTGAGCGCCTCGGCCCACTACTGCGCGGCAAACGATGCGGCCAAGGTGGATAATGTCCGGCGCCGGGGCCAGCCCATCCCCCACGAATCAGCCGCCAACTTACTCGAAAAGATGATCCATGGCCGGAAGGCGAAGACAGCGTAGCCGCGAGGGTTGGCCAGACCACCTCTATGAGACCCGGGGCTATTTCTACTGGCGCAACCCTCTCACACGCGAGAATTTCGGCCTGGGCCGGGATTTTGCGGCGGCCAAGGCCCAGGCCATGGAAGCTAACCTCCATGTAACCGGCCTGCGCGATAAAGCCCGGCTGATTGACCGGGTAACCGGCAACGACACACGGACGGTATCGGCTCTGTTAGTCCGGTACGTGCAGGACATGGACAAGCGGGATCTGTCGGAAAACACCCTGCGCACGAAAAAGTCGTTGATCACACGGGTGGAGGCGGAGTGGGGGACTCTCCCATATTCACAACTTTCCACCGCCATGATTGACGAATTCATCCAGGGCTTTGTCGGCCAGGGGAAGGCCCGCATGGCCCAGTCCTTCCGCTCGTTCCTGTCTGAGGTCTGCAACAAGGCAATCGCAATCGGCTGGGCACAGCACAATCCGGCAGCCGTCACAGAAGCCGTGCGAGTCACGGTAAAGCGGGCCCGGCTGTCCCTGGGCGATTTCCTGACAATTTACGACGCAGCGAAGCAGCACGGTGAGCAGTCGATTGTCTCAGCGATGGAGCTGGCCCTTGTGACATCTCAACGCCTGGAAGATATCGCCATGCTCACCCGGGACATGGCCCGGGATGGGAAGCTGTGGGTAGAGCAAGGGAAAACCGGGACGCGCCTGGCGCTACCCCTAGACCTGCGGCTCACAGTCACGGCTCAGGACGGGCGAGGAATAGATTTGCGACTGGAGGATGTGGTGCGCGGGTGCTGGTCGGACAACGTGGCAAGCCGCTACCTGATCCATCACACCAAGCCCCGGGCTCTGAATAAGCCGGGGGATAAGGTATGGAAAGACACGCTATCCCGGGCTTTTACCCGAGCGCGCAAAAGGACATCACTGGAGTGGGAAGAGGGGAAAGTGCCGCCCACATTTCACGAGATTCGCAGCCTCTCTATTCGGCTGTGGGCGAAGCAAGTGGGGAAAGACTTTGCCCAGGCCATAGCCGGGCACAAGCAGGGCAGCACCACGGACATTTACACCGACGCCCGGGGTGCCTGGGTCGTTCTGAAAACGGCCTAAATGGTGCGCTGCAAGTTGCACCATTTTTGAGCAAGTGCCATTCTACAAAGAAGCCGTAAACGTTTGATTTTATTGGCTCGAAAACGCACGTTTTATCATGCTTTTTTGCTTCAAATAACACCCATAACTAACTGAATAATAACGATATGATTAAGATTCTTTTCGTTTGCATGGGGAACATTTGCCGCTCCCCCACGGCTGAAGGCGTTTTCCGGAACTTGGTGGAAAAAGCCGGGCTGACCGAGCGGATTCTGGTGGATTCCGCCGGGACCCATGGCTATCACGTGGGCGAGGCGCCGGATTCCCGCACCCAGCGGGCGGCCCAGGCTCGAGGGCTAGACATCTCCAATCTTCGGGCGCGCAAGGTGGTGGAAGAAGATTTGCGCAGCTTCGATCTGGTGCTGGCCATGGACAAAGCCAACCTGGAATTCCTGCGGGGCTTGTGCCCCCAGGAGCGTAGTCACCGCCTGCGCCTGATGATGTCCTATTCCCGCCACTTCCACGAGGAAGAGGTGCCCGATCCCTACTATGGCCTGGGCCAAGGCTTTGATCTGGTGCTGGATATGCTGGAGGATGCGTCCCAGGGGCTGTTGGATAGCCTGCGCCGGGAGTTGGGCCTGACGCCGAGGGCCAAGGCGGTTGCTAATCGGGCCTCTCCGGCCCTGTAGGCCTGTAGTAGGTAGGGGGCAGGGGCCTCTGCCAAGGCTTCAAGAGCAATAAAAAAGCCCGGTTTCCCGGGCTTTTTTATTGGGCGGAACCTTGATTAGGCCTTAGGTCCCGTTTCCACTTGCACCAAAGGTTCGTTGCTCACCACCACGGGGGCCGGGCGGCGCCGACGGGGTTTGGGCGCTTCTGCCACCGGAGCCGGAGCGGCTGCTTGAACCTTGGCCGGGCTGGTTTCCACCAGCACCAGGCCGCTGCTAGCCAAAGCTTGGTCCAGATCCACCGTAATAGGAGCAACCACCGGAGCGGGGGCCGGAGCCGTTTGCACCGGGGCGGGCTCAGGTTCGGCGATCGGAACGCTGACCACCGGGGCCGGCGCTTCTTCCTTTACTTCTTCCACCGCCGGAGTCGCTTCCTCTTGGGGGGCAGTGACGACGGGAGCCGGTTCAGCCGGGGCAGGTGCAGCTTCCGCTACCACGGGTTCCTGGGGCTGAGCTACCTCGGCGATGACCGGAGCCACCGTTTCCACCGCCGTTTCCACTGCGGGGGCTGGCACGATCTGGGCGACCACCGGTGCTGCTTCGGGCGTCGCTTCAGGAGCGACTTCAAGAGCCACCGTCAGGGGGGTGACCACCGGAAGTTCCCGGGGCGCTTGGGCTACGACCGCTTCCGCTTGGACAGGTTGGCTTGCGCCTTCGCTCCGCGGGCTTTCCACACCGGCTTCCGGGGCGCCTTCCTGAGGACGGCGCTCGTTGCGGTCCCGCCGGTTATTACGCCGACCCCGACGTCCCCGACCGTTGCCTTCCTGATTGGCGCTCGGGTCTTGAACTTCGTTGTTTTCTTGGGGCGTCATTAAGGCTGCGGTTTTATTGGCTTCCTCCGCCACCGGCGCTGCTTCGTTCCGGTTGCTTTGACGGCTACGGCGTTCGTTCCGCTCCCCGTTGCCTTCCGTATTCCGTTCGCCGCGCTGGCGCCGGTTTTCCCGGGGTTCCCGCTGGGTTTCCTTGGGGCTATCCCCTTCGGTCGGGGCAGCATTCCGTTCGTTGTTACGGGGACCATTGCCGTTACGGGATTCTTCGCCCCCATTCCGGTTATTGCGTCCCCGGCCCCGACCCCGGCCTTCCCGGTTTTGGTTGTCCCGGGTGTTGCGACTGCGGGTACGGGGCGTGGCGACGGGCTCAGCGGCAGGTTCGGTCTTTTTGTTACCCCGGAACCAGGAGAAGATTTTGCCGATAATGCCGCCGTCTTCCGTGGTGGCCGCAGCCTTGGGCTCTTGCGCCATGGGGGCGGGTTGGGTGGGCACAATGTGCTTCACGGCCGCTTCCTGGCGGGGCGCCGAAGTGGCGGCGGCAAGGGAGGGCAGCTTGTCTTCGTCGGCCGGCGCAGCAACCCGCTTGTAGGAGGGCTGGGCCGTTTCTTCCTGGTTCAAATCCTCGTGGCGTAGGCGCTCAATGGAGTGGGCCGGGGTTTCCAGGTGGATATTGGGGATGAGCAGCACCGTAACCTTGTGGCGCAGCTCGATGGATTGGATTTCGTTGCGCTTTTCGTTGAGCAGGAAGGTGCCCACATCCACCGGCACCTGGGCGTGGATGGTGGCCGTATTGTCCTTCATGGCCTCCTCTTCCAGGATGCGCAGAATGTGCAGCGCCGCCGACTCGGTGGAGCGGATGTGGCCGGTTCCGGTACAGCGGGGACAGGTGATGTAGCTGGTTTCCGCCAGGGCGGGGCGGAGGCGCTGACGGGACAATTCCATCAGCCCAAAGCGGCTGATCTTGCCCATCTGCACCCGGGCCCGGTCGTGGCGCAGGGCGTCCCGCAGCCGGTTTTCCACTTCCCGCTGGTTGCGGGGGCTTTCCATGTCGATGAAGTCGATCACCACCAGACCGCCCAAGTCCCGCAGGCGCAGCTGGCGAGCCAGTTCTTCTGCGGCTTCCAGGTTGGTCTTCAGGGCCGTTTCTTCAATGTCCTGACCCCGGGTGGCGCGGCCGGAATTGACGTCGCAAGCCACCAGGGCTTCCGTGTGGTCAATAACGATGGCGCCGCCGGAGGGCAGATTGACCTGGCGGGAATAGGCAGATTCGATCTGGTGCTCAATCTGGAAGCGGGAGAAGAGGGGGACATCGTCCTCGTAACGCTTTACCCGATTGATGTTGTTGGGCATGACCGTGCCCATGAAGGCTTTGGCCTGCTCGAAAATTTCGTCCGTGTCGATGAGCAGTTCGCCGATGTCCGGCTGGAAGTAATCCCGAATGGCCCGGATGACCAAACTGCTTTCCAGATAGATGAGGAAGGGGCCGGTCTGCTGGGCAGCGGCACCTTCAATGGCGCTCCACAGTTGCAGTAGGTAGTTCAAGTCCCACTGCAGCTCTTCGGCGCTGCGGCCGATGGCGGCGGTGCGGGCGATCAGGCTCATGCCCTGGGGGGCTTCCAGCTGATCCATGATGTCCCGCAGCTCGGCCCGTTCATCCCCTTCCACGCGACGGGAAACGCCGCCGCCCCGGGGATTGTTGGGCATCAGTACCAGGTAGCGGCCTGCCAGGGAAATGAAGGTGGTAAGGGCGGCACCCTTATTGCCACGTTCGTCTTTTTCAACCTGAACGATGACTTCCTGGCCTTCCTTCAAGGCTTCCTTGATGGTGGCCTTGCCGGCTTCTACGCCGGGTTGGAAGTAGGAGCGAGAAACTTCCTTAAAAGGGAGAAAACCGTGTCTTTCCTCGCCGTAATTAACAAAAGCGGCCTCGAGACTCGGTTCGATGCGGGTAATGACACCCTTGTAAATGTTGCTTTTGCGTTGTTCCTTGGCGGCCGATTCAATGTCTAGGTCAATTAATTTTTGACCGTCCACAATGGCGACACGGAGTTCTTCGGCCTGTGTCGCATTGAACAGCATGCGTTTCATTCGGTGGCTCCCGCGCTTATGCACGGACGGGCTCCCTACGCCGGTAGCGACACAATTAGTTGAAAATACGTGGTTTCATCCGGATTTCGGTATGGCAACTAAAGGTGGGAAAGTAATCGCTGAAAGCCCCGCAGCCCGGCAGAAAAATCAGGCTGCGTGACTCGCTGGGGAGGGAATCCGTACGTGCCAGTTAAGCGCAAAACGAGTAGTATCGCTGCTTTTGGTGAGCGAACTTAACCAGTTGGTTTTCACCGTTGCGACCTTGTGCAGGTTGGCACAAGCGAAAAATCTTTGGCCTGCCGGAATTCCCACCCCGTTTCCTTATCGGAATGTGGCTGGGGTAAGTCTGTTCGGTCTTATAGCAAGAATTGTTCTTTCGCAGGGGGGCTAAAACCTGCCCCAGTATATTCAAAATGACAGGCCTTAGCAAAAATTCTGTAACCAAGCTGATTATTGGCGAAGAAGAGGGCGGGCAACGCCTGGATAATTACCTCTTCCGCATTTGCAAAGGCATTCCCAAGAGCCACGTATACCGCATTCTGCGCAGCGGCGAAGTCCGCATTAACAGTGGGCGGGTCACGGCGGCCTATCGTCTGCAAGCCGGAGATTTGGTGCGCCTCCCCCCCATGCGCTATGCCGCTAATGAGGCGGAGGAGGCCAGCGAGGAGGTGCGGGGGCAAGCCCTTAAGGCCGATTTGCCCGTGCTCTACGAAGATGACGCCCTGGTGGTCATCAACAAACCGGCGGGGATTGCGGTCCATGGGGGGAGCGGGGTGTCCTTCGGGGTTATCGAAGCCCTGCGCCAACAGCGGCCCCAGGCCAAATTTCTGGAACTGGCCCACCGTCTGGATCGGGAAACCTCGGGCATTCTTCTGGTAGCTAAAAAACGTTCCGCCCTGACCGCTCTCCACGACATGTTCCGAGAAGGGGGGCGCTCCGATAAGCGGTATCTGACCCTGGTTTCCGGGCGTTGGATGGACAAGGTGCGTAACGTGCGCCTGCCCTTGTACAAGTATCTGCTGGATAACGGGGAACGGCGGGTGCGGGTGGCGCCGGATGGCAAGCCTTCCCACACCGTCTTTCGCCTGATGTCCCGCTGGCAGCGCTTTTCCCTGCTGGAAGCCCAGTTAAAGACCGGGCGCACCCACCAGATCCGGGTGCATCTGTCCCATTCCGGCTTTCCCATTGCGGGGGATGACAAGTATGGGGATTTTGAGCTCAACAAAGCCCTGCAAAAGCAAGGTTTGAAGCGCATGTTCCTCCACGCTTACCAGATGCGCTTCCCCCATCCCTTAACCGGGGAAAGTCTGTCCGTGGCGGCTCCTTTGCCCACCCAATTACAACAGTTTCTGGATTTTCTGAATCGCACGGAGTCTTTGGAATATGGCGCACCGCTTTGATCTGGTGGTTTTTGACTGGGATGGCACTATTCTGGATAGTGCTGGTGCCATCGCCGGGGCCATTCAGGCCGCCAGCCGGGAATTGGGGGTAACCCCTCCTTCCGACGCGGCCGCCCGTCACGTCATCGGCCTGGGGTTGGAGGAGGCGCTGCGTTCTGCCGTGCCCGACCTATCCCCGGCCCGCTACGGGGAAATGGTGGAGAGCTACCGCCGCCATTACCTGTCCCAGGATCAGGATCTGGTGCTATTCCACGGCATTGAATCCCTGATTGCCCACTTGGCCGAAACCCGCCATCTTTTGGGGGTCGCTACCGGGAAAAGCCGGGTAGGGCTGAATCGGGCCTTGCAGCATAGTGGCTTGGGCAATTATTTCCACGCCACCCGCTGCGCCGATGAGTGTTTTTCCAAGCCCCATCCTCAGATGCTGGAAGAGCTCATGGATGAGCTGGGGGTGGCGCCCGAGCAGGTGGTGATGATTGGGGATACCACCCACGACATGGAAATGGCGGAGAACGGCGGTGTCACTGGGGTAGCGGTAACCTACGGCGCCCATCCCAAGGTCCAATTGCAGGCTTCGGGAGCGGCGGTCTGTTGCGATTCAGTGGAGGAACTCGGGGCATGGCTGCAACAAAACGCCTGATTTGCGCTTCCTCGGACCTGGAAGAAAGCGGCAAAGGGGTCCGTTTTACCTTCATGCGCCGCAGCCAGGAGGTGCCCGCCTTTGTGGTCCGCTTTCGCGGCAAGGTATATGCTTACCTTAATCGTTGCGCCCACGTGCCGGTGGAGCTGGATTGGCAGGAAGGGGAGTTTTTCGATTATTCCAAGTTATACTTGGTTTGCGCCACCCATGGCGCCCTCTACGCCCCTGAATCCGGCCATTGCCTGGGCGGACGATGCAACGGGCGGGGATTGGTTCCCCTGACCGTTGTCGAAGAAGGCGATTCCGTCTATCTGATGTCTGAAGAAGAATAAGCCCCCCATTATGGATACCCCCCAACACCCTCCCTCCCAAGACCCCCAATGGGAGCACAAGCTCCTGGAAAAGCTGGCCTTTTCCCATCTGGAAGAGCAGAAAACCCGCCGTCGCTGGGGGATTTTCTTCAAGCTTTTAGGGTTCGCCTATCTCACCGCCATCCTGGTTTATGTGGTGGATTGGGGCGGTTCGGACAAACTGGCCGATGGTCGCCATACGGCGGTGATCTATTTGCACGGCACCATTGAAGCCAATGGGGAAGCCAGCGCAGAAAAAATCAACGCTGCCCTGGATTCCGCCTTTGAGGATAAGGGCACGGCCGGGGTCATCCTGCGCATCAACAGCCCCGGAGGCAGCCCGGTCCAGGCCGGCATGATTAACGACGAAATCCACCGCCTGCGCCAGAAATACCCCAAAACCCCCCTCTATGTGGTGGTGGAGGATATGTGCGCTTCCGGCGGCTATTACGTGGCCGTGGCGGGGGACAAGATTTTTGTGGATAAGGCCAGCATGATCGGCTCCATCGGTGTACTCATGGACGGTTTTGGCTTTACCGGTACCATGGATAAGCTGGGAGTGGAGCGGCGCCTGCTGACTGCCGGGGAAAACAAGGGCTTTCTGGACCCCTTCTCCCCCGTGAATCCCAAGCAAAAGGAATACGCCAAGACCATGCTGGCGGAAATCCATCAGCAGTTCATCAGCGTAGTGCGCCAGGGGCGGGGTAAGCGCCTCAAGGAAACCCCGGACATGTTCTCCGGTCTGGTCTGGACTGGCACCAAGGGGGTGGAACTGGGGTTGGCTGACGGCTACGGTACGGTGGATTCCGTGGCCCGGGACGTGATCAAGGCGGACAAGATTCTGGATTACACCATGCGGGAAAATATCGCCGAGCGCTTCGCCAAGCGTTTCGGTGCGGACGTTATTCAAGGGGCTGTCCGCTCCTTGAAAATGGAGGCCTCCGCCAAGGCGGAATAGACCTTCCTTTCCGGCATGGGCTTTTCCGTTGCCGCAAAAAAGGCCTCCCGAGGGAGGCCTTTTTTATTGCGCTAAAAACAAGAACACGGTGGGCTTTTTCTCCAGATCCGGCGGCAGAGGCGAGGCCTTCCAGGCGCTTACGGCCTGGGTGCGGATGGATTCGGAGGGGAGGGTGATATCCGTGGCTAGGCAGAGGAGGGTGTTGCCCTGGCAGGCTTTGAGCAGGGATTCGAACATAGCCCGGTTACGGTAGGGCGTCTCGATAAATATCTGGGTGCTTTGTAGGCGCCGGGAGTCTTTTTCCAGGGCTTTGAGCTTCTGGCTCCGTTCCTCCTCCTTGGCGGGGAGGTAGCCATGGAAGGCGAAGTGCTGACCGGAAAGCCCCGATCCCATCAGCGCCAAGAGCAGGGAAGAGGGGCCTACCAGGGGAACCACGGGAACCCCGCGTTGTTGGGCCAGACGCACCAGGGCCGCCCCGGGATCGGCCACGGCCGGGCATCCCGCTTCCGAGACCAGCCCCACGTCCTGACCTTGGAGCAGGGGGTCCAGCAAGGGAGGAACCTGCTCCGGGGTGGAGTGTTCGTTCAGCTCGTCAATGGGAATATCCCGCAAGGGCCGGGTGATACCGGCAGTTTTCAGGAAAGCTCGGGCGCTCTTGGCGTTTTCCGCCACAAAACGCTCCAGCTGGCGCACCCGTTCCAGGACGGGGGCGGGGAGAACTTGTTCCGGGTTGTTGGGGCCCAGGGGGACGGGAATCAGGTAAAGGGTGCCAAAGGACATGGGCTAAAGAATGGGGTAGTTTTCGAGTTTGAGAAAGTCGCAGAGGGCGATTAAGGGCAGGCCAATGAGGGCGTTGGGGTCGTCCCCCCGGATGCTGCGCAGCAGGGCAATGCCCAGGCCTTCGCATTTCGCGGCGCCGGCGCAATTGTACGGCTGCTCCCGGTGCAGGTAGGTCTGGATTTCCTCTTCCGTCAGTTCCCGGAACGTTACCAGGGTGGGAATTCCAGTGAGATGCACTTTGCCGCTACGGGCGTTGAAGAGGCAAAGGCCGGTGAAGAAATTGACGGTCTTGCCGCTCATCAGGCTGAGCTGGCGCACCGCATTGGGGTGATTGCCCGGCTTGCCAAAGCGCTGCTGACCTAAATAGGCCACCTGGTCGCTGCCAATAATCAGGGCGTCCGGGTGCTGGTGAGCCACCGCCCGAGCCTTGGCTTCGGCCAAGCGTAGGGCCAGAGGTTCGGGGGCCTCATCTGGCAAGGGGGTTTCGTCTACTTGGGGGTCGGCGCAAAGAAAGGGAAGGTTCAGGCGTTCCAGGAGTTCCCGGCGATAGGGGGAGGTGGAAGCCAGCACCAGGGGCTGGCGTTGGACTGTGGTCATGGGAGGATGGGCGTAGAGGCGTAGAAAACGGACTAGGTGGAGACCGTAAGGTCTTGCCTATTTTGAAAAAATAGGCGGGAAAAGCGGCTATTTCTTTGACACGGTAAGCCAAAAATAATATCATCCGCGCCCTATGTCGCAACAGAAAGTGATCGACAGCCAATCTTTTGCTAGAAATGTGGAGACCCTGGAAGGGCGACTACAGTTAGCAGACTTGACGCGGCTGCATGATTTGCTGGCAGAGAAAAGCGGCAGCATCCAGTATTCCCTGCAAGGGGAAGTTGGAAAGCGTGGCGAGTTGAGGTTGCGTTTGCGAGTGGCCGGGGTTCTTTCCCTGGTTTGTCAGCGCTGCCTCGAGCCGGTTGATTTCCCGTTAAGCGTGGATAGTCTTCTTGAGCTGGTGCCCGAAGGGCGCGAGATTTCTCAGGATGATCTGGAGGATGACTCCAGGGATTTTGTCCCGTCTTCCCGGGAAATGAATGTGGCCGCCCTGGTGGAAGATGAGGTTATCCTCAGTCTGCCGGTGGTACCCCGCCATGAACGCTGCGTTTCTCTACCGAAAGCTGATGATCAGAAGGAAGCCTCTCCTTTCGGGGTGTTGGCAAATCTGAAAACGCGACCGCAATAAAGCTGGCATTTGTAATTGGATCAATTTAGGAGTTTCCTGACATGGCCGTTCAACAAAACAAGAAGTCCCCTTCCAAGCGTGGCATGCACCGTGCCCATGATTTTCTGACCAACCCGGCCCTGGCCGTGGAACCCACCACCGGCGAAACCCATCTGCGCCACCACGTGAGCCCCAACGGCTTCTACCGTGGCAAGAAGGTCACCAAGGCCAAGGGCGAGTAATCTCCCCATTCCAAGGCAGGCGGTCCCATTGCGGGCCCCTGCCTTTTCTTTTACCCAATTCGAGCCCTCGGATGGGAATCACAATAGCGATTGATTGCATGGGCGGAGACCACGGTCCCCGCGTTACCGTGCCGGCGGCGCTTGCCTATTTGTCTGGCGCCGAAGATGTGGAAGTCGTCCTGGTTGGCCAGGAAGACAAAATTCGGGCAGTTCTGCCCCCCCCCCTGCCTCCCCGGGTGTCCATTAAGCACGCCAGTGAAGTGGTGACCATGGACGATCCTCCGGCCCAGGCCCTGCGGAATAAAAAGGACTCCTCCATCCGGGTGGCCGTGAACATGGTCAAGGCCGGAGAAGCGGATGCCTGCGTTTCAGCGGGCAATACGGGGGCACTCATGGCCATTTCCCGTTTTGTGCTGAAAATGCTGCCGGGCATTGACCGCCCCGCCATCTGCACCGTACTGCCCACCATGCGCAGCCATGTCTATATGCTGGACCTGGGGGCCAATGTGGATTGCGGTCCGGAAAACCTGCTCCAGTTCGGCATCATGGGGGCCATGCTGGCCTCCGCCATCGACAAAAAAGAGCACCCCAGCGTGGGCCTGCTCAACATTGGCGAAGAGGACATTAAGGGGAACGACGTGGTGAAGCACGCCGCTGAGCTCCTCAAAGATTCCGGCCTCAACTTTGTCGGCAATGTGGAAGGGGATGGAGTCTTCAAGGGGGATGCGGACGTGGTGGTCTGCGACGGCTTTGTGGGCAATGTGGCCCTCAAGACCACGGAAGGCCTGGCCCAGATGCTGGCCTTTTTCCTCAAGGAAGAATTCCTTCGCAATTGGCTGACCAAGCTCATCGCCCTGGTAGCCTTACCGGTCCTCAATGGTTTCAAGAAGCGGGTGGATCACCGCCGTTATAATGGCGCCACCCTGTTGGGCCTGAAGGGCATTGTGGTGAAGAGCCACGGTTCCGCCGATGCCTTTGCTTTCCAACATGCCATTGCCTGTGCCGCCGGAGAAGTCCGGGGCAAGATGCTTGAATTGATTTCCGGTCGGGTCGCCCGTTACGCTCCCGCCCTGGCTGAATCCACCCATTCTCATCAGGAGTCGCCCTGACATGTTTGCCAAAATCACTGGTGTTGGTAGTTACCTGCCCGACCGGGTTGTCACCAACGACGATCTGGTTGCCCAGGGAGTGGATACCAGCGATGAATGGGTGGCGACCCGGACGGGAATTCGTTCCCGCCATTTCGCCGAAGCGGGCCAGACTTCTTCCGATCTGGCCTTTCATGCCGCCAATCGGGCCCTAGCCCAAGCGGGCATTGAAGCGGGCGACCTGGATCTGATTATTGTCGCCACCTCCACCCCGGATTTCATTTTCCCTTCCACCGCCTGTCTGCTGCAGGGGCGTTTGGGGAATAAGGGGGCCACGGCCTTCGATCTCCAGGCGGTATGCTGCGGTTTTGTCTATGCCCTGGGGGTGGCGGAAAAATTCATCCGCTCCGGTTCCCACAAACGGGCCCTGGTGGTGGGGGCGGAAGTGTTTTCCCGCATTCTGGACTGGAAGGACCGGACCACCTGCGTGCTCTTCGGTGACGGTGCCGGGGCGGTGGTGGTGGAAGCCTCGGAAACCCCGGGGATTTTGGCTACCACCATGCATGCGGACGGCAGTATGGCGGGCATGTTGTCCGTGCCTGGCCAGGTGAGCGGTGGCCAGGTCATTGGCGACCCCTTCCTGCGTATGGATGGCCAAGGGGTCTTCAAATTCGCGGTGCGTATTCTGGCGGAAGTGTCTGGGGAAACCTGTGCCGCCGCCGGAGTGGCGCCGGAGACCGTGGATTGGCTCGTTCCCCACCAGGCCAACATCCGCATTATCGAATCCACGGCCAAGAAAATGGGCCTACCCATGGAGCGGGTGATTGTTACCGTGGATCACCACGGCAATACCTCCGCCGCTTCCGTGCCCCTGGCGCTGGATGAAGCCATGCGTAGCGGACGCATCCAGCCGGGGCAGAAGGTACTCCTGGAAGGGGTGGGGGGCGGTTTCACCTGGGGCGCCGCCTTGGTGCAGTTTTAACGTCCCGAGCCATCGGGCAATACGGAGAAAAAAATGAGCTTTGCGTTTGTTTTTCCCGGACAGGGGTCCCAATCCATCGGCATGATGGCGGCCTACGGGGACGCCCCGGTGGTACGCGCCACGTTTGACGAAGCTTCCCAGGCTTTGGGGGAAGATTTGTGGCAGCTGGTGGCGGAAGGCCCGGCGGAAGCCCTGGCCCAGACCGTCAATACCCAGCCCGTCATGCTCACCGCCGGGATCGCCGTGTGGCGCCTGTGGCAGGAAAAGGGCGGTAAGCAGCCCGCCGTGCTGGCTGGCCACAGCCTGGGGGAATATTCCGCCCTGGTGGCTTCCGGCGTACTGCCCTTTACCGATGCGGTGCCCCTGGTGCGCCTGCGTGCCGCCGCCATGCAAGAAGCGGTGCCCCTGGGCACCGGCGCCATGGCTGCCGTGCTGGGCCTGGACGATGCCGGAATTCTGGCGGCCTGTGCCGAAGCGGCCCAGGGCGAGGTGGTGGAACCGGTGAATTTCAATGCAGTGGGACAAACCGTCATTGCTGGGCACAAGGGCGCCGTAGAACGGGCCATGGCCCTGTGCAAAGCCAAGGGCGCCAAGCGGGCCCTGCCCCTGCCCGTGTCCGCCCCTTTCCATTCCAGCCTGATTCGTCCGGCCGCGGAAAAACTGGCCCAGCGCCTGGAAGCGCTGGACTTTGCCGCGCCCACCATCCCGGTCATCAATAACGTGGATGTGAGCGTGGAAACGGCCCCGGAGAAGATCAAAGACGCCCTGGTGCGCCAAGCCTTCCATCCGGTGCGCTGGGTGGAAACCATCGGCAAAATGGCCCAGATGGGAGTTACCACCGTGGCGGAATGCGGTCCGGGCAAGGTCCTGGCCGGGCTTACCAAGCGCTGCGCTGACGGCGTCACCGGAGTGGCCCTGGCGGATGCGGTTGCTGTCGAAAACAACCTTTCTCTGGAGTAAGAAGATGGTGCTGGAAGGACAAGTCGCGCTGGTTACCGGGGCCTCCCGGGGGATCGGTCAGGCGGTGGCCCGGGAACTGGCTCGCCAAGGGGCTACGGTGATCGGCACGGCCACCACGGAAGAGGGCGCCGGGCGCATTACGGCCTATTTGCAGGAAGCCGGAGCCAAGGGGCAGGGGGCCGTACTGGAAGTGCGGGACCAAGCCCAGGTGGATGCCCTGATTGCCCGCATCGAAAAGGAATTTGCTCCCGTGACCATCCTGGTGAATAACGCCGGGATCACCCGGGACAACCTGGCCATGCGCATGAAGGATGAAGAATGGGATGGGGTAATCGACACCAACCTGAAGTCCGTCTTCCGTCTCTGTAAGGCGGTCATGCGGGGCATGATGAAGGCCCGTCAGGGGCGCATCGTCAATATCACCTCCGTGGTGGGTCATGCGGGCAACCCGGGGCAGGCCAATTACTGTGCCGCCAAGGCCGGGGTATCGGGCCTTTCCCGCTCCCTGGCCAAGGAACTGGGAAGCCGCAATATCACGGTAAATTGCGTGGCCCCCGGCTTCATCGACACGGACATGACCAAGGCCCTGGATGAAAAGCAGAAGGCGGGCCTGCTGGCCAATATCCCCCTGGGACGCCTGGGTAAGCCGGAAGACATTGCGGCGGCCGTAGCTTTCCTGGCTTCCCCCGCCGCCGCCTACGTGACCGGTACCACCGTGCACGTAAATGGCGGCATGTACATGGATTGAGTTTCTGGTTACCACGCAGCGGCGGCCGAAATTTTGTGCGGCGCCGCTTGTTTGGTAGAATACGCAAGTTTGTATCACATACCCAATAATAGGGAAGGAGTCTTTGATGGAAAACATTGAACAGCGCGTCAAGAAGATCGTTGCCGAACAACTTGGCGTCAACGAAGCCGATATCAAAAACGAATCTTCTTTCGTGGATGACCTTGGCGCGGACTCGCTGGACACCGTGGAACTGGTGATGGCCCTGGAAGAGGAATTCGAAACCGAAATCCCCGACGAAGAAGCCGAAAAGATCACCAGCGTGCAACAAGCGATCGACTACGTTACTTCCCACCAAAAGTAATTCCTTTTTGCGTCGCTTTTCTGGGGCCGGTATCGCAAGATACCGGCCCTGTCCTTAAGACGCACTGTTTTTAACTACTTTTTCTCCGGAGCTCATATTGGCACGCCGTCGAGTCGTAGTTACCGGTCTGGGGATTGTTAGCCCCGTTGGCAATACCGTGGAGGATGCCTGGCAAAATATTTTGGCCGGGCGCTCTGGTATCGGCCAGATCACCAAGTTCGATACCTCCACCTTTCCCGCCAAAATTGCCGGGGAAGTGAAGAATTTCGACATCACCCAGTACATTTCCCCCAAAGACGCCCGCCGCATGGATACCTTCATCCATTTCGGTATGGCTGCCGCCATTCAGGCGGTGCGGGATGCGGGGCTGGATACGGAGCAGGCGGACAGTGAGCGTATTGGCGTTGCCATCGGCTCCGGTATCGGCGGCCTGCCCCTCATCGAAAGCACTAAGGAAGATTACACGGCGGGCGGGATGCGCAAGATTTCCCCGTTTTTCGTGCCCGGTTCCATCATCAACATGATTTCCGGCAATCTTTCCATCCAGTTCGGTTTCAAGGGCCCCAACATCGCCCTGGTTTCCGCCTGCACCACCGGCACCCACTGTATCGGGGAAGCTGGGCGCATTATCGAGTACGGGGATGCGGACGTAATGGTGGCCGGTGGGGCTGAATCCACGGTGACCCCCCTGGGCGTGGGGGGCTTCTGCGCCGCCCGAGCCCTGTCCACCCGCAACGATGACCCCCAGACCGCTAGCCGGCCCTGGGACAAGGATCGGGACGGCTTTGTCCTGGGCGAAGGCTCTGGCGTGGTGGTATTGGAAGAATACGAACACGCCAAGGCCCGGGGGGCCAAGATTTACGCCGAGCTGGTGGGCTATGGGATGAGCGGTGACGCTTACCACATGACCGCCCCCAGCACGGATGGCCCCAAGCGCTGTATGCAGGCCGCTCTGCGCAATGCGGGGCTGAATCCGGATCAGGTTCAGTACCTGAACGCCCATGGCACTTCCACCCCCCTGGGGGACAAGAACGAGTCGGATGCCATTAAGCTGGCCTTTGGTGATGCGGCCACACAATTGGTGGTGAATTCCACCAAGTCCATGACCGGCCACCTGTTGGGCGGCGCGGGGGGCATTGAATCCGTATTCACCATCTTGGCGGTCCATAACCAGGTTTCCCCGCCCACCATCAACATCTTCAATCAGGATCCGGAGTGTGATCTGGACTACTGCGCCAATACAGCTCGGGAGATGAAGATCGAGTTTGCCGTCAAAAACAACTTCGGCTTTGGCGGCACCAACGGTTCTCTGGTATTTAAGCGGGCTTAGGGCCTCGGAACGGAGGTAAGCTGTGCGCTTCCCTCTGATCCTGGGCCTCGCCCCATCCCGCCGACTGGGATGGTTGTTAGCCGGTTTCTGCGCCACCCTTGGGGGTGGCGTTTTTATTTTGCCCGCACCCAATCCGGGCCTTCGGCTGCTCTACGGCCTGGCCTGGGGACTGGTCTGCGGCTGGGTGGGGCGGGAGAAGCGGAAACGGGAAGCCGGTTGGCTCGGGGAACTGCGCCTGGAGAAAAACGGTAATCTGGACTGGCGCCCCTCGCCCCGGGAGGATTTTCAGCCGGTGGATTTGCATCTGGGCGGCAGCACCCTGTGGTCCTGGATACTGCTGTTACGCTGCCGTCGGGGGGGGCAGAAACAGGCTGTCTGGCTGGTGTTGCTGGCGGATAGCCTGGTAGAAAAGAAAACGGGCTTTCGCCAGTTGCAGCTTTGGCTGCGCTGGCGAAAGCCCGAACCGTAGGCCGGCGGCTTAGGAAACGCTTAGCGACGCACCTTGGGCGGGCGCAGCAGGCTGGGTTTGGCCTTGGGCAGCAGGTCCGGGTAATCCCGGGAATAATGCAAGCCCCGGCTTTCCTTGCGCTTCATGGCGCAGCGCACGATCAATTCGGCGGTAGTCACCAGATTGCGCAGTTCCAGCAGGTCATGGGTGACCCGGAAGTTGGCGTAATACTCGTTGATTTCCCGCTTCAGGAGGCGAATGCGGTGCTGGGCCCGTTGCAGACGCTTGGTGGTACGCACAATGCCCACGTAGTCCCACATAAAGCGGCGCAGTTCGTCCCAGTTGTGGGAAATGACGATTTCTTCGTCCGCGTCCGTGACCCGGCTGGCGTCCCAGTGGGGCAGGGCGGGCACTTCCCGCTTGGGTTGGGCCAGGATGTCCTTGACCGCCGCTTCCGAAAACACCACGCATTCCAGCAGGGAGTTGGAGGCCAGCCGATTGGCGCCATGCAGGCCGGTGCAGGCCGTTTCCCCCGTGGCGTAGAGGCCGGGGATTTCGGTGCGGGCGTTGAGGTCCGTAATGACGCCGCCGCAAGTGAAGTGGGCGGCTGGCACGACCGGAATGGGCTGCTTGGCCATGTCGATGCCCAGTTCCAGGCAACGGGCGTAGATATTGGGGAAATGTTCCTTGAGGAAGGACTGGGGCTTATGGGAGATATCCAGATAAACGCAGTCCAGGCCCCGCTTCTTCATTTCAAAGTCAATGGCTCGGGCCACCACGTCCCGAGGCGCCAGTTCGGCCCGAGCATCGTGGTTGGGCATGAAGCGGGTGCCGTCCGGCAGACGCAGAATGCCCCCTTCGCCCCGCACCGCCTCGGAAATAAGGAAAGACTTGGCGTTGGGGTGATAAAGGCAGGTGGGGTGGAATTGGATAAATTCCATATTGGAAACGCTGCAACCCGCCCGCCAGGCCATGGCGATACCGTCCCCGGTGGAAGTATCCGGGTTGGTGGTGCATAGATAGACCTTGCCTGCACCGCCGCAGGCCAGGAGGGTGGCCGGGGCGCCATAGGTGGTGATTTCCCCGGTTTCCGTGTCCAGCACATAGGCGCCGTAACAGCGGTTTTCCTTTTCTCCCATCTTGGCGCCGGTGATCAGGTCGATGGCGATGTGTTGTTCCAGGATGGTGATATTGGGGTGCTTGCGGACCTTCTTGGTCAGGGTTTCCTGAACCGCCAGCCCGGTGGTGTCGGCCACGTGGATAACCCGGCGGGTGCTATGGCCGCCTTCCCGGGTCAGGTGATAGCCCTTTTCTCCTTTGGTGAAGGGCACCCCTTGTTCAATGAGCCATTCGATGGCGCGGCGGCCGTTTTCCACCACAAAGCGGGTGGCTTTGGGATCGTTGAGGAAAGCCCCGGCGGTAAAGGTGTCCCGAATGTGGGCTTCAATGGAGTCCTGGCTATCGAGAACCGCTGCAATCCCCCCCTGGGCCCAGGCGCTGGCGCTGTCTTCCAGGTGGCGTTTACTGATCAGGGCGACCCGGCATTTGTCTGCCAGGCGCAGGGCGGCAGACTGGCCTGCCAGGCCACTACCGATAATGAGAACGTCGAAATTATGAACCACGATTAAGCCTTTTCTTTAGCAATGGCGCGGGTTTTGGACGGCCCGTACTATAGCACGGTGCAGCAGCAGGGGTATCCGGCCGGGCGGATACCGATCGGAGCAAAATGGGCATTTCTTGAATAGCCCACGGGCGGTGAAGGCCGGTTGGGTTATACTTCCAGGGATTTCAAAAAAACCAATTAATTCTTTGTCATTCCCACAGGCATGAGCGAACGCGAAATAGACCGGCAGTTGGTGGAACGCGCCCAATCCGGTGATAAGGGGGCTTTCGACCAGCTTGTGGCAAAATACCAGCGCAAGCTTTCCCGCTTGCTCGCCCGTTTTATCCGGGACCCGTCGGAAGTGGAAGACGTGGCCCAGGAAGCCTTTATTAAGGCCTATCGGGCACTCCCTTCCTTCCGTGGCGACAGCGCTTTCTATACCTGGCTGTACCGGATCGGCATCAATACGGCAAAAAACTACCTGGTCGCCCAGGGGCGCCGCGCCCCCACGTCCACGGAATACGACTCGGAAGAAGCGGAAAGCTTCGACGACGGGGAACAGCTTCGGGACATCAACACCCCGGAAAGCCTGCTCCTTTCCAAGCAGATCGGGGAAACGGTGAACGCCGCCATGGAAGGCCTGCCGGAGGAACTCCGCACCGCCATCATGTTGCGGGAATTGGAAGGCATGAGCTACGAGGAAATTTCTCGGATCATGAACTGTCCAATCGGCACCGTGCGCTCTCGGATTTTCCGGGCGCGGGAAGCGGTGGCCGGAAAACTCAAGCCTTTGCTGGATACGGCGCCGGATCGGCGCTGGTAGTTCCGGCCTCAACCCTAGGCGCCTGGCCCTTTGGCGAGGCGAAACATCATGAATGAAACCCAAGCAGTAGTACGGGCCCTGGAAAAGGGCGATACCGCCCTGGTGGAAGCGGTGGGCGGTGGCTGTGGCCATTGCCACGAATCCGGCGGTTGCGGCGCCTCCTCCGCCAAAATGTTCTGTTCCTCTCCCCGGGTGTTTCGGGTGCGTAACGGTGTCGGCGCCCAGGTGGGGCAAACGGTCACCATTGGCCTGGCGGAAGGTGTTTTGCTGAAAAGCGTTGCCTTGCTTTATCTGCTGCCCCTACTCTGCATTTTTGCCGGGGCCGCCCTGGGTCAGGGGCTGGTCCCCGAAGCTCTGCAAGAGTGGGGTGGGGTAGGGGGCGCTATCGTGGGTGGCCTCCTGGGCTTTGTGGTGGCCAAGCGCTGGCAGCATCGCCTGGTGCATCGCCCCGAGGCCATGCCGGTAATTCTGAGTCTTTTGTCCTAAGCCATGGACCAGGACCTGACGGCCCCGGATTTGTCCTCCGGTTTTACCCTGCTGGGGCGAAACTACTGCCACCTGTGTCATGACATGGAGGCGGCGTTGGCGCCCTTGCTGGCCCCCTTGAACCTGTCTCTACGAACGGTGGATGTGGATCAGTTTCCTGAGCTGGAAGAGCGCTGGGGGGAACTGGTGCCGGTGCTGCTCCATGAGGGGCAAGAGGTGTGCCATTACTTCCTGGACCCGGTGGCCGTAGGTGCTGTTTTGGCCAAAATCCGCTAGAATTCTGGCTTTACGGCCAGCAGATAAAGGGTGCCCAGCGGCACCCTTTTTTACCTGATGCAGCACATTCGCAATTTTTCCATTATCGCCCACATCGACCACGGCAAATCCACCCTGGCCGACCGGCTCATCCAGAGCTGCGGCGGGTTGTCTGACCGGGAAATGGAAGCCCAGGTGCTCGATTCCATGGATATCGAGCGGGAACGGGGCATTACCATCAAAGCCCAAACGGCGGCCCTGCGCTACAAAGCCAAGGATGGGCAGATTTATCACCTGAATTTGATCGACACCCCGGGGCACGTGGACTTTTCCTACGAGGTTTCCCGTTCCCTGGCAGCCTGCGAAGGCGCCCTGCTGGTGGTGGATGCCTCCCAGGGGGTGGAAGCCCAGACGGTGGCTAATTGCTATACCGCCATTGAGCAGGGGGTGGAAGTCATCCCCGTACTGAACAAGATCGATCTGCCGTCCGCCAACCCGGACAACGCCCGGCAGGAAATTGAGGACGTGATCGGTCTGGATGCTTCTGAAGCCGTGCTCGCCTCCGCCAAGACTGGCCTGGGGGTGGATGACATTCTGGAAGCCATTGTTGCCCGGATGCCGGCCCCCAAGGGAGACCCGGAGGCGCCCCTGAAGGCCCTGATCATCGACTCCTGGTTTGACAACTACGTGGGCGTGGTCATGCTGGTCCGGGTGGTGGATGGGGTGCTGCGCCCCAAGGACCGGATTCGCCTCATGTCCACGGGCACGGTCCATCTTTGCGAGCAGGTAGGGGTGTTTACCCCCAAATCCCAGAGCCTGCCCGAATTGTCCGCCGGCGGCGTGGGCTTCATCATTTCCGGCATCAAGGAACTGACCGCCGCCAAGGTGGGGGACACGGTCACCCTGGCGGATCGCCCGGCTGCCGCGCCTCTACCGGGTTTCAAGGAAATTAAATCCCAGGTTTTTGCCGGGCTTTATCCGGTGGAGGCCAATCAGTACGACTCCCTGCGGGAATCCCTGGAAAAGCTCAAGCTCAACGACGCCGCCCTGCAATTTGAGCCGGAAGTTTCCCAAGCCCTGGGCTTTGGCTTTCGCTGCGGTTTCCTCGGGCTGCTGCACATGGAAATCGTCCAGGAGCGCCTGGAACGGGAATTTGATCAGGACCTGATTACCACCGCGCCCACCGTGGTCTATGAAGTGGTGCTGCGGGACGGTTCCCTCATCCAGGTGGAAAACCCGGCCAAGCTTCCTGAAGTTTCCAAGATCGAGGAAATCCGGGAACCCATCATTACCACCACCATTTTCGTGCCCCAGGATTACGTGGGGGCCGTCATTACCCTGTGCAACGCCAAACGGGGCAATCAGGTGGATATGGCCTACCACGGCCGCCAGGTGCAATTGAAGTACGACATGCCCATGGCCGAAGTGGTGATGGACTTTTTCGATAAGCTCAAATCCGTATCCCGGGGCTACGCCTCCCTGGATTACGAATTTAAAGAATATCGGGCCGCCGATGTGGTGAAGCTGGATATCCTCATCAACGGGGATAAGGTGGATGCCCTGTCGGTCATCGTGCACCGGGCCAATGCCCAGTACCGGGGCCGGGAACTGGCGGCCAAGATGCGGGAGCTGATTCCCCGCCAGATGTACGAAGTGGCCATCCAAGCCGCCATCGGCTCCACCATCATCGCCCGGGAAAACGTCAAAGCCATGCGCAAGGACGTGCTGGCCAAGTGTTACGGCGGGGATATCACCCGGAAAAAGAAATTGCTGGAAAAGCAAAAGGCGGGGAAAAAGCGCATGAAACAGGTGGGTTCCGTGGAAATTCCCCAGGAAGCCTTCCTGGCTGTCTTGCGTGTGGATAGCAAATAACGGAGAACGTTTTGAACTTTGCCTTGATTCTTTTTCTGCTGCTTTTGGTCAGCGGGCTGATTTGGATAGTGGATTCCCTCTGGCTGAAGAAAAAGCGCCCCCGGGACGCCAAGGACCCTTGGTGGGTGGAATACGGCTCCGGCTTCTTCCCGGTGATCCTGCTGGTTTTTCTGCTCCGCTCTTTTGTTGCCGAGCCCTTCAAGATTCCCTCCGGCTCCATGATTCCCACCCTGCAAGTGGGGGATTTCATCCTGGTGAATAAATTCAGTTACGGCATCCGTCTGCCCATCCTGGATAAAAAGATTATTGAAGTGGGCCATCCCAAGCGAGGGGACGTTTTCGTCTTTCGCTATCCGGAAGATCCGTCCGTGGATTACATCAAGCGGGTGGTGGGCCTGCCCGGGGATACGGTGGCTTACCAGCACAAGCGCCTGACCATCAACGGCGAGCCCGTACCGGTCAAGGCCTTGGGGGATTACGAACATCCGGAGCGGCTCTACTACTCCAAGCAATTTGAAGAAACCCTGGGGGGCGTCAAGCACCGCCTCCTCAACGATGACGATGCTCCAGAAGGGGTGCCGGAAATCAGCCAGTTTCCCCACCGGGAAAACTGCACCTACAATGAGGCTGGTTTTATCTGCAAGGTACCCGCCGACAGCTATTTCGCCATGGGTGACAACCGGGATAACAGCCGGGATAGTCGGGTCTGGGGCTTTGTGCCGGATACCAATCTGGTGGGGAAAGCCTTCTTCATCTGGTTTAATTTCGGGGATTTGAAGCGTATTGGCGGTTTCCAGTAACTTCAAGGGAGAGAAGCCCATGTTTCGCCAACGGGGTGTGAGTCTTTCCGGCCTACTGGTGGTCGGTTTTCTGGTGGTTATTATTGCCATTACCGGGATGCGGGTAGTGCCGGCGGTAGTGGAATATTTCAGCATCACCAAGGCTTTGAAGACCATTACGGGCAACGGCAATCTGAGTAACGCCACGGTGGCCGAGGTGCGCACCGCCTTTGACAAGCAGGCGGACATCGACAATATCACCAGCATCAACGGCACAGATCTGGATATTTCCAAGGACAACGGGGATATCGTGATCGCTTTTGCATACACTAAAAAAATTCCCCTGGGTGGGCCCGTCAGCCTGGACATCGACTTCAAGGGCAGCACCGCAGGCAAGGACAAGGGTAATTGAACGCACCGCTCAAAGCGCTGGAAACGGCGCTGCAATACCAATTTAAGCGCACGGAACTGTTGCAGACCGCCGTCACCCATCGCAGCCACAGTTCCCCCCACAACGAACGCCTGGAATTCCTGGGGGACAGCGTGCTCAACTGCACGGCCGCTCACCTGCTCTTTCTGCGCTTTCCCCAGATGCCCGAAGGGGATTTGTCCCGGCTACGGGCCAATCTGGTCAATAAGGACAGCCTCTACCGGGTCGCCACCCACCTCCAGCTAGGCAATTACCTGCGCCTGGGGGAAGGGGAGTTGAAGAGCGGCGGCCATCAGCGCCCCTCCATCCTGGCGGACGCCTGCGAAGCCATTATCGGCGCGGTGTATCTGGATAGCTCCTTTGACACCGCCCACGCCCTGGTGGCCCGCATGCTCAAGGAAGACATTGAGTCCATCATCCCGGGGCAGCCTATCAAGGACCCCAAGACCCGCTTGCAGGAACTGGTTCAGGCCCGGCATCACACCCTACCCAAGTACACCATGCTGGGTACCCAGGGCCAATCCCACGCCCAGCTGTTTGTGGTGGCCTGCGACATCGATTTTCTCGGTCTGCGTACCCAGGGCGAAGGCACCAGCCGACGCAATGCGGAGCAGAAAGCGGCGGAAGCTGCCCTGCAACTCTTGGAAGGACACTGATGGATACCCCGCCCGATAACGACAAAATCCGCTCCGGCTATGTGGCCATTGTGGGTCGCCCCAATGTGGGCAAATCCACCCTGCTCAATCATTTGATCGGGGAAAAGATCAGTATCGTCTCCCGCAAGGCCCAGACTACCCGGCACCGCATTACGGGCATCCTCACCCGGGACGACGCCCAATTCGTTTTCGTGGATACCCCGGGCTTCCAGACCCAGCACACCAATGCCCTGAACCGGGCCATGAACCGGGGGGTGACCCAGGCCCTGGCGGACGTGGATGTGGTGCTGTTCGTCATCGAGGCCGGGCGTTTCGACGCCAAGGACCAGAAGGTGCTGGATTTGCTGCCCAAGGATCGGCCCGTGATCCTGGTGGTGAATAAGGTGGATAAGCTGGAAGACAAAGGCCGATTGCTCCCCTTCCTGGCCCAGATTGCGGAGAAACGGGACTTTGCCGCCCTGTTGCCGGTCAGCGCCGCCAAAGGCCGCCAGCTGGATGAGCTGCTCACGGAAACCCGCAAACACCTGCCCAACCCGGGCCTGATGTTTAGCGAGGATGAAATTACCGATCGCAGCGAACGCTTTCTGGCCGCCGAATACATCCGGGAAAAACTCTTCCGCCTCCTGGGGGACGAGTTGCCCTATTCCGCCACCGTGGAAGTGGAAAAGTTCGAGGTGGAAGGGCGCCTGCGGCGCATCTACGCCGCCATCGTCGTGGATCGCCCCGGCCACAAGGCCATCGTTATTGGCAAGGGGGGCGCCACCCTGAAGCGCATTTCCACGGAGGCCCGCCAGGATATGGAGCGCCTGTTCGACGGCAAGGTGTACCTGGAAGTCTGGGTCAAGGTGAAATCCGGCTGGGCGGACGATGACCGTCTGCTGCGCAGCCTGGGTTACGAATAAGCCCCGCCCCGGGGAGCCGCCAAGGTGAATCTGCGCCAGCGGGTGGATCGGCAACCGGCCTATGTGCTCCATGGCCGGCCGTTCCGGGAAACCAGCCTGATAGTGGAAGTCTTTTCCCGGGATTTCGGTCGGGTCGCCCTCCTGGCCAAGGGGGCGCGCCGTCCCCGGGCCGCCATCCGGGGGCTGCTCATGGCCTTCCAGCCCCTGGAACTGGGCTGGGCGGGCAAGGGGGAAGTGCTGACCCTGATGAAGGCCGAGTGGCAAGGTGGCCAACCGTTGCTGTCCGGCCAGGCCCTGTTCTGCGGCTATTACCTAAACGAACTGCTGCTCAAGCTCCTGCCCCGGGAAGATGCCCATGAGGGCTTGTTTCAGGTCTATGGGGAAACCCTGCAACGTATTTCCCAGGGCTTGCGGGAGGCGGATCTGCGCCATTTTGAGAAGGCCCTGCTCCAGGAATTGGGCTACGGTCTAAATCTGGAGGCGGATGCCCGGGGCGAGCCCATTGCCCCCCAACGCCGCTACCGGTACGAAATTGAGCATGGGGCCGTCCCCCTGGAGAGCGGGGAGGGGAGCGAACTCTGCGTTTCCGGCCAAAGCCTGCTGGATCTGGCCAGGGAGGACTGGCAGCGTCCCCGCTCCCGCAGCGAAGCCAAACAATTGATGCGCGCCCTAATCGGCTATTACCTGGAAGGGCGCCCCCTGGAAAGCCGTAAAATTTTCAAGGAGTT
This sequence comes from Rhodocyclaceae bacterium, assembly GCA_041907765.1. Taxonomy (GTDB): domain Bacteria; phylum Pseudomonadota; class Gammaproteobacteria; order Burkholderiales; family Rhodocyclaceae; genus Azospira. The sequence goes on from JAYRGQ010000003.1 coordinate 135,769, forward strand.
GCAGGAATTATGATTGAACTCGGCGTCAATATTGACCACGTAGCCACCCTGCGCCAAGCCCGTCGCACCTATGAGCCGGACCCGGTGTGGGCGGCAGTAGAAGCCCATCTGGCGGGGGCGGAAGGCATTACGGTGCATCTGCGGGAAGACCGGCGCCACATCCAGGACGAGGATGTGCGCCGCCTCAAGGAAAGCACCCAGGTCAAGCTCAACCTGGAAATGGCCCCCACGGATGAAATGGTGGACATCGCCTGCCGCCTCAAGCCCCAGATGGCCATGCTGGTGCCGGAAGGGCGCCAGGAAATCACCACGGAAGGCGGCCTGGACGTGCGCAGCCAGGAAGCCCATCTCAAGGCGGTGGTCGCCCGTCTGCAAGACGCGGGGATTGTGAGCAGCGTTTTCATCGACGCCGATCTAGGCCAGATCGAAGCCGCTGCCCGCATCGGTGCCCGGGTGTGCGAATTGCACACCGGTCCCTATGCCCACGCCTTCCACGACCAGGGGCGGGACCGGGAAAGCCCGGCGGTCCTGGCGGAACTGGCTAAGTTGAAACAGGCCGGGGCTGCCATCCTGGCGGCCGGGATGCGCTTTAATGCGGGCCATGCCCTGAATTATTACAACGTCCAGCCCGTGGCGGCCCTCCCGGGCATCCGGGAATTGCACATCGGCCATGCCATCGTCGCCCGGGCCGTGTTCGTCGGCCTGCGTCAGGCGGTGGCAGAAATGAAGGGCCTGATGCTGGCCGTGGCCCAATGATTTTCGGCGTCGGCACGGATATCGTCCAAGTGGCCCGCCTGGAAACCCTCTGGCAACGCCATGGGGAACGGGCCGCCCAACGCATTCTGGCCCCTTCCGAATGGGAGGAGCTGGCTGTCTGTGCCGATCCGGCCCGCCTGCTGGCCAAGCGCTTTGCCGCCAAGGAAGCCTTTGCCAAGGCCCTGGGCACCGGGGTGCGGGCCCCCGCTTCCCTCACCGCTCTGGCCGTTACCCATGACGCCTTGGGCAAGCCGGGCTTTGCCTATGGGCCTGCCCTGGCCCGCTATCTGGAAAACCGTCATTTACGGGCCCACCTTTCCTTGAGCGACGAAAAGGAAACGGTGTTGGCCTTTGTTGTTCTGGAGACCCTGTCGTGACTTCCTCCTTGCCCCTTGGTCCGCTCATGGCGGACGTGGCCGGTACCGCCCTGACGCCGGAAGACCGGCAACGTTTAATCCATCCCCTGGTGGGCGGGGTCATTCTGTTTTCCCGCAATTACCGGGACCCGGAACAATTGGCCGCCCTGTGCCGGGATATTCACAGCCTGCGCCAGCCCGCCCTGTTGATTTCCATTGATCACGAAGGGGGGCGGGTGCAGCGTTGCCGGGAAGGCTTTACCCGCCTGCCCCCCATGGCCGCCCTGGGTCGCTATTGGGAACAAAATCCGGGAGAAGCCCTGGCCGGGGCCGAGGCCCTGGGCTATGTGCTGGCGGCGGAACTGCGGGCCGCCGGGGTGGATTTTTCCTACGCCCCGGTCCTGGATTTGAATTACGGCCGCAGCTCGGTCATCGGCGACCGCTCCCTGCATCGCAATCCCCAGGCCGTGACGGATCTGGCCCGAGCCTTGATGCAAGGGATGGGGGCAGCCGGAATGGCCAATTGCGGCAAGCACTTTCCCGGTCACGGCTGGGTAGCGGCGGATTCCCATGTCAGTATTCCCGTGGATGAGCGCTCCCTGGCGGAACTGACGGAGGATATGGCTCCCTATCAGGCTCTAGTGCAGGAAGGGTGCCTAAAGGCGGTGATGCCCGCCCACGTTACCTATCCGGCCATGGATGGCCATCCGGCGGGCTTTTCCCCCTATTGGATTCACAAACTGCGCCGGGAACTGGGCTTTACCGGGGTGATTTTCAGTGACGACCTATCCATGGCGGGGGCCGGGGTGGTGGGGGGCATTCAGCAACGGGCCCAGGCGGCCTGGGACGCGGGCTGCGATGTCCTGTTGGTATGTAACCAGCCCGCCTCGGTGGATGAGCTGCTGGCCAACTGGCGGGTTGAGGTGCCGGAAGATAAGATTCAACGGCTCATGGGCCTCCAGCCCCAGGGGGAAGCCCTGAGCCGGGAACAACTTAAGCAGGAAGCCCGTTATCAGGAAGGGGTTGCCTGGGCAGAGCGCCTGGGGCAGGAGTAGATCTGGGGGAGGGAAGGCTGGGGCCGTGACGCCCCCGGGGGAAAGACAGGTTTTGTTCTTTGCCCCGATCTTCCTCAATACTTAATCTTAATTAATAATAAGTAACGTCAATGTATTGATTTACTTATTATTAATGGATACAAAAAAACCCGGGAATGCCCGGGCTTTTTGCGTCACGGAGGGGGTAACTTATTTCACCCGGTTCCGGTATTCGTCGGTGCGGGTGTCGATTTCGATCTTGTCCCCGATTTCCACGAAGGCGGGCACCATCAGTTCGAAGCCGCTGACGATCTTGGCGGGCTTCAGCACCTTGCCGGAGGTATCGCCCTTGACGGCGGGTTCGGTGTAAACCACTTCCCGCACCACGGAGGTGGGCAGTTCCACGGAAATGGCCTTGCCGTTGTAGAAGACCACTTCGCAGGGCAGGCCGTCTTCCAGGTACTTCAGGGCATCGGTCATGTTGTCCGCTTCGATGTCGTACTGGTTGTATTCGGCATCCATGAAGACGTACATGGGATCGGCGAAGTAGGAGTAGGTCACTTCCTTGCGGTCCAGCTGCACCAGTTCGAACTTGTCGTCGGCCCGGTAAACGGTTTCGCTGGGGGCGCCCGTCAGCAGGTTCTTCAGTTTCATCTTGACCACGGCGGCGTTACGGCCGGACTTGTTGTATTCGGCCTTTTGCACGATCAGGGCGTCTTTGCCAACCATAATCACGTTGCCGGAGCGGAGTTCCTGTGCGGTTTTCATCGTCTGTCCTGCTTTTGGATTTGAAAAATAAGCGCGGGATTATACCGGAGATTCCCGGCTTTTTTCCATATAAGTCAGGAGTTGGCCGCATAAATCCCCCTGGGCAGCCAGAGATTGGCTCCATTGGCGGCTGTGTTGCTGCCATGGGGGCAGCTGTTCCACCAGGGCTTGCCAAGGGGCCTCCACCGCCAGCCCCCGATTCCAGACCTCCCAGAAGGCACTGATGGCCTGGCTCAGTCCCCCTGGCACCTGGGCCAGGTAAAGCTTGAGAAAGGCCCGTAATTTCACCAGATGGGCGTCCTCGTCCTGGGGGTAAATCTGCCAGACCAGGGGAAGCCCGGCCCATTGGGCCCGAACAAAGGAATCCTCCCCCCGCACAAAATTGATGTGGCAGAACCAGAGCAGGGCATCGAAATCCTCCTGGGGCAGGAAGGGGATGGGGCTCAAGCGCAGCTGGCCCCGTTGCACCGTACCCCGGGCCGGTTCCCACCCCTCCCCAACCCAGGCCTGGATCTGGGGCAGGGCGGGGGAGGGGGGCAAGAGGCAATGGATCGGTCGGTCGCCCCGGGACCAGGCGTCGAGCAAGGGGGCGACGGGGAGATGGCCGTAGGTAAAGAGGAGGATGCGTAGGGCGTTTCCCTCCAGGGTATGCGCTGGCAAGCCCAGGCGATCCCGCAGGCGGGCAGCCTGGGTTGGATCGGCGGCAAAGCGCTCCCGTCGATCCAACAAATCTCCTTCCCGAAGCAAGCCCCCGCTCTCCGGGGTAAAACCCGGAAAAAAATAGTGGGTAACCAGGGGGAGGCGGGGATGGGGGGAGGTCAGGCCGTGGCATTCCCCCACCCAGTCTTCCCCGCTGAGGTATTCCAGATTCACCCAGAAGGGGGGGCGGGGCAGGGCGGCCATGGCCTGGAGATAAGCTTCGGGCAGGCGACAGCCAAAGGTCTCGATGACCACCTCCCCCGGGGTGACCGGGGGAAAATCCGCCGTCCAGGGCCGCACTTCCACCCCCTCCGCCGTATGGAAAAGGCCGCCCTGAGTCGGGGCTAGGCTAGGGAGGAGGGGGTAAAATCGGTCCAGATCATCGACCCAGAGGCGCACCCGGAAGCCCCGCTCCCGGGCCAATTGCCGGGCCAGGCGCCAGGACACCCCAATATCCCCGAAATTGTCGATGACGTTGCAGAAAATATCCCAGACTGGTTGGCGCGGCGCATTCATGGGCGGGATGGTACCATCCCCTCCCGGAGCGCCGCTCCCCCGTTTCCCTTCCTTTTCCGCCGTTGCCATGACCAGCCTCCGCCCCCAAGCTCCCGATTGTTCCCGTTGCACCCTTTGCCCCCGCCTAGCCGATCACCTAGCCGCTATCCGCCAGCGGGATCCGGATTGGCACGCCCGGGCCGTCCCTTCCTTCGGCCCCCTGGACGGACGCCTGCTGGTGGTGGGCCTGGGGCCCGGGGAACGGGGTGCCAACCGCACCGGACGGCCGTTTTCCGGGGATATTGCGGGGGAATTGCTCTATCCGGCCCTGCACAAGTTCGGCTTCGCTTCCCAGCCCAATCCCCTGGATGAAACGGGCTGGGCCAATCCGGCCATGGCTTTGTACGATTGCCGGATCACCAACGCGGTGCGCTGCCTGCCGCCCCAGAATAAGCCGGTGGCAGCGGAAATTCGCCAGTGCAACCCGTTCCTGGGCCAGGAAATCCAGGCCATGCCCAAGCTCCAGGCCATTCTCAGCCTGGGCAGCATCGCCCACCAGGCGATCCTCTGGTCCCAACAGCTAAAGCTCAAGGATTACCCCTTCGGCCACGGCTGCCATTACGTTCTGCCCAACGGTCTCCAGCTTTTCTCCAGCTACCACTGTAGCGGCTACAACACCCGGACCGGACGACTCACCACGGAGGCCTTTGAAGGGGTGATTCAGGCCATCCGGGAGCATTTGCAGTAGGAGCCCCCATGGCTGAAGATCAAGGCGCCACGCCCCCTGCCAGCCCATCCAGCCTCCCGGACGGGGAAGGGGGCGCCCCCGCTTCCGTTCCTGAGGGGCGGTTGGCTACCAAAAACGCCATTACGGTGCCCGACGCCGGGGAGCGCCCCCGCTTCGACAGCAAGTCCTTTCTGGCCACCCTGAGCGAGCTGCCCGGGGTCTATCGCATGCTGGACAAGGACGGGCGGGTGCTCTACGTGGGCAAGGCTAAAAACCTGAAGCGCCGGGTCTCTTCCTATTTCCAGAAAACCCTGGCCAGCCCCCGCATCGCCCTTATGGTGAGCCAGATTGCCGGGGTGGATACCACGGTAGTGCGTTCCGAAGCGGAAGCCCTGCTGCTGGAAAACAACCTAATCAAGACCCTGGACCCGCCCTTCAACATCCTTTTTCGGGATGACAAGTCCTACCCCTATATTCTCCTAACCCGCCAGGAATTCCCCCGGCTGGGTTTTTTTCGCGGTAGCCCGGATCGCAAAGCGGATTATTTCGGGCCCTTTCCCGCCGCCTCCACGGTCCGGGACTCCATTCACCTGCTACAAAAGACCTTCCATCTGCGCACCTGCGAGGATTCGGTTTTCGCCAACCGTTCCCGCCCCTGCCTGTTGCACCAAATCAAGCGCTGTAGCGGCCCCTGCGTGGGGCTCATCGGCCGGGAGGAATACGCCCGGGACGTGCAGCTGGCTTCCATGTTTCTCAACGGCCGGCACCACGAGGTGATCCGCCGCCTCACCAGCGCCATGGAAAAGGCGGCGGAACAGCTGGCCTTTGAGCAGGCCGCCATGCTGCGGGACCGGATTTCCGGACTGCGGCGCATCCAGGATAAGCAGTACGTGGATAGCGGCAAGGACGAGGACGTGGATATTGTGGTGGCCGTGGTGGAAAACGGGGTGCTCTGCCTGAACCTGGCCATGGTGCGGGGCGGTCAGCATTTGGGGGACAAGCCCCAGTTTCCCCGGAATGCTAGCGATTGCGCCCCAGCAGAGGCCATTAGCGCCTTTCTCGCCCAGCACTACGAGGGGCGACCCCTGCCCCAGCGCATTCTGGTCAATGCCCTGCCGGACGAGGAAGGTCTAGCGGGCCTGGAGGATGGCAATGGCCGCCCCGTACCCGTGCTGCAACCCCGCCAGGGGGCCGGGCGTATCTGGGTGGAAATGGCGGAACAGAACGCCCGCATTGCCATTACCGCCCGCCAGGCCACCCTCACCATGCAGGGCCAGCGCCAGGAAGCCCTGCGCCAGGCCCTGGAGCTGGCGGAAGCCCCCCAGCGCATCGAATGCTTCGACATCAGCCACACCCAGGGGGAGGCTACCGTGGCCTCCTGCGTGGTGTATCAGAGCACGGGAATGCGCAAATCCGAATACCGGCGCTTCAATATCAAGGACATCCAGCCCGGGGACGACTACGCCGCCATGCGTCAGGCGGTGCTGCGCCGCTACGACAAGGTGGCGGCCGGGGAGGGGGTCTGCCCGGACCTGATTTTGATCGACGGAGGCAAGGGCCAGGTGGGGGCCGCTTTTTCCGCCCTGGAAGAGCTGGGGCTGAGCCATGTACCCATGATCGGGGTGGCCAAGGGGGTGGAGCGTAAACCCGGGCTGGAGCAACTGATTTTCCCCGAGGGGCGGAAATCGCCGCTACAATTGCCTCCCGAACATCCCGGTCTGCATCTGGTGCAGGAAGTGCGGGACGAGGCCCACCGATTCGCCATTACCGGCCACCGGGCCCGACGGGGTAAAACCCGGAAAACCTCCCGTCTGGAAGACATCGGGGGGGTGGGGCCGACCCGGCGCCGGGCGCTACTGGCCCACTTTGGCGGATTGCAGGAAATTATGGCGGCCAGCGTGGACCGCCTGGCCCAGGTCCCGGGCATCAATCGGGAGCTGGCAGAACGCATTTATTCGGCTTTGCATTAATGCCCTTCAACATACCCATTCTCCTTACCTGGCTGCGCATTCTCCTCATTCCCTTGCTGGTGACCGTGTTTTACCTGCCGGACACCTGGCTCGGGTTTCAGGAAAAAAATGGCGTAGCGACGGCTATTTTCGTGGTGGCGGCCCTGACGGACTGGTTGGACGGCTACCTGGCCCGTGCCTTGAAGCAGACCTCCGCCTTCGGCGCCTTTCTGGATCCGGTGGCGGACAAGCTCATGGTGGCGGCGGCCCTGATTATGCTGGTGCAGCTGGACCGTACCAATGCGGTGATCGCCACCATCATCATTGGCCGGGAAATCACCATTTCCGCCCTGCGGGAGTGGATGGCCAAGATTGGCGCCTCCAAAAGCGTGGCGGTTTCCATGATTGGCAAGGTAAAAACCACCGCCCAGATGTCCGCCATTCCCTTGCTGCTTTATCAGGCCCCCGTGGCTGGTTACGACATCCGTCAGGCCGGCACCTGGTTGATCTATGTGGCGGCGGTACTGACCCTCTGGTCCATGGGTTATTACATGCGTATGGCATGGCCCCAGATCAGCCTGCACAAAGAAAATTGATCAAATTTTGGCGGCTTTGTTGACACCTCTCGGAAAGCCTATATAATGCGCACCTCGTTGATCGACGCGGGAGTAGCTCAGTTGGTAGAGCGCAACCTTGCCAAGGTTGAGGTCGCGAGTTCGAGACTCGTCTCCCGCTCCAAGTTTTTCTGAAAAGGAAAGCTCAGCATCACCGGCTTCCCTTTTTTAGTGGCACCGTTTTAGTCCGAGTAATCGGTTTCGAGGCGCGGTAGCAAAGTGGTTATGCAGCGGACTGCAAATCCGTCTACGTCGGTTCGATTCCGGCCCGCGCCTCCAAGAATTTGGCGCATTCGTATCGGGCCAAAAAGTTTTATGCGGGAGTAGCTCAGTTGGTAGAGCGCAACCTTGCCAAGGTTGAGGTCGCGAGTTCGAGACTCGTCTCCCGCTCCATAAAATGCAAAAAGGGAAGCGCTGGTCGCTTCCCTTTTTGTTTTTCCGCACCAGCCTTTTGTCATGCTTGGGGAAACCGCTATAATTCGGCTCCTCCCGCCCGGGTGATGAAATTGGTAGACATACCGGACTTAAAATCCGGAGCCGCAAGGCGTACGGGTTCGATTCCCGTCCCGGGCACCACCCACCTCCCGCATCTCCTTCCCCCAATTTGCCATGCAAGCCGTTGCCAATATTAATCTGGCCTCCCTGCTGGATACCCTGATTAGCCTGGGAACGGCCTTCCTGTTTGGCGGCCTGGTGGGATTGGAGCGCCAGTACCGGCAACGCACCGCGGGCCTGCGCACCAATGTGCTGGTGGCCGTGGGGGCAGCCATTTTTGTGGATATCGCCAACCGCCTGGGCGGGGCGGAGGGGGCAACCCACGTGCTGGCCTACGTGGTCTCCGGCATCGGCTTCCTCGGGGCCGGGGTCATCATGCGGGAAGAGGGTAATGTGCGGGGCCTGAACACCGCCGCCACCCTTTGGGGCTCGGCTGCCATTGGCGCCTGTGCTGGCGCCGATCTGGTATTGGAGGCCGCCCTGGCTACCGCCTTTGTTCTGGCCGCCAACACCCTGTTGCGCCCCGTGGTGGATAAGATTAATCGCCAACCCCTGGATACCCCGGCGGTGGAAGTCACCAACACGGTCTATGTGATCGCCCCCAAACTTCACCAAAAACGGGCGCGTCAGCTCCTGGAAGCGGCCTTGGATGGGGCCGATTACCCGGCCAGCACCCTTTCTGTCCACGCCTTTGGGGAAGACGCGGTGGAAATCGAGGCCATGCTGGTGGCCACGGCAGCGGAAGGGGGCGTTCTGGATGCCCTGACCCAGTCCTTGGCGGAACAACCGGAAATACTCCAGGCCTTCTGGAGCCCCAGCACCTCCGAATAAGCCCGTCCGGCGCGGCCGCCGGGCAAGATGCTAGAATCCGCCCGCCCGACCGACCGACCGTCCTTTCCTTTTTTGGCCTATTCCGTGATTGTTTACGACCTCATCTGCGCCCAGGAGCATCGCTTCGAAGGCTGGTTCCGTTCCCCGGAAGACTTCTCCGCCCAAAAGGACGGGGGGCTGTTGGTCTGCCCCCATTGCGGTAGCCGGGAAGTGCGTTGCCTGCCCGCTGGTCTGCATCGGGGGGCCGGGGCATCCACTCCGGACGCCCCAACCGCTGCGCCTGTTGCCCCTTCAGCCACGGCGGCCCCCTCCGCTCCCGCCAGCCCCCTGGCCCTATTGCGGGAAATGGTCAGCGCCCTGAAAGCGGGTAGCGAGGACGTGGGCCCCCGCTTTGCGGAAGAAGCCCGGCGCATCCATTACGCGGAAGCCCCGGCCCGGACCATCCGGGGGCAGGCCAGCAACGAGGATTTTCAGGCCCTCCAGGAAGAGGGTATCGACGTTTTTCGCCTCCCCGATGTGGGCAAGGACAAGCTGAACTAAGCCTTTTCCCCCAGGGGGCACAGCAGATAGCGGGCGTCCGGCCCGTAGCTGGATAAGGGCGGGTGAAGTTCCGGCCCACCTTCCCCAAACCCCTGTTTCTCCCAAAAAGCCACGGACTGCTGCACCGCCACCAGGGACGCCCAGGCCAGCCCCCGGCGGCGCCCTTCCGCAAGCCCAGCCTCAATCAGCGGGCGCCCCAGTCCCAGACCGCGAAACTCCGGGTGAATGGCCAGATCATGGAGATGGAAGCAGTCCCGCGCCCCCATTTCCTGCCCCTCGTTATGAAGGCAGGGCGGGTGGCCCAGGCGGCTTTCCTGGGCGAAGAGGTAGGCCAGCACCCCCTCGTTCCAGACCAGCACCCAGCAGCAATCCGGCCAGGCAGCCCGTTTTGCCCGGAAGACGGCTTCCGATTCGTGGAATTCCGGGGCATAGGCTAGACATTGGAGTTGCCACACCTGGGGAATATGGGTTTCCTCCATGGGTCGTAGTTGCAACCCCGGGAGGTGGTCAGTGAGAGAAGAAAGCAAGGAAGTCGGCATCGCGGAAGCTTTTGTGGTTTAATTTTGATAACGTTATCCGAAATATTATCCCATGCCCAGCCCGGACCTTCCCCCGCCCTCCGCCCCGGAGCCGCCACCCACCAAACGGGGACGGCCGAAAACCCGCTACGCGGAGCGGGACGAGCAGGTGCGCCAGAATATGCGCCTCTACCGGGCCCGTCGGGACGGGGAATTGCGGGCCCTGGCCCGGGCCCTGGAAGGCTTACGCGCCCCCCTGGATGCCGCTGACAAGGATAGACTGGTGGGAGCCGCCGCCGCCTTGTTGGGCCTCTGGGACCACAGCACCCTAAAAGATAACGTTATCAAAAATATCCAGAAGCACAGCAAGGTGGGAAACGAAAATGGGCCAACTTAAAAAAGCCCGGCCGCTGCCGTCACGCCAGAAAACCAGGGAGAGCCTTAGACCATGAACGACGAATACTACATGCGGGAAGCCCTTTCCCAGGCCCAGGCGGCGGGCTGCCTGGGGGAAGTGCCCGTGGGGGCGGTCGTGGTCAAGGAGGGGGTAATTGTGGGTCGGGGCTTTAACGCCCCCATCGGCGACCACGACCCCACCGCCCACGCGGAAATTGCCGCTCTGCGGGACGCGGCCCGCAATCTGGGAAATTACCGCCTGCCCGGCTGCGAGTTATTCGTTACCCTGGAGCCCTGCGCCATGTGTGCCGGCGCCATGCTCCACGCCCGTATCGCCCGGGTGATCTATGGCGCCCGGGACCCTAAGACGGGCGTCCATGGCAGCGTGGTGGATTTGTTTGCGGTGGAACGGCTGAATCACCACACCCAGGTGGAAGGGGGGGTGTTGGCGACGGAATGCGGACAACTACTGTCCGACTTCTTTGCTGAACGTCGACGCAACAAGGGAGGTATCTGAAATGTTTCTGCGCATTTCCATTCCCCGGCAAACCCTGGAAGTGGTGGAAGAAAACGGGGAAGTTCTCCATCGCTTTCCCGTTTCCACGGCAGCCCGGGGGCCGGGAGAACATCCGGGCAGCCAATGCACCCCCCGGGGCTGGCACCAGATCCGGGCTAAGATCGGCAGCGGATTGCCCGCCCAAAGCGTGCTGGTGGGGCGGCGCCCCACCGGAGAGTGCTATTCCCCGGCCCTGGCGGAGCAGCACCCGGGGCGGGATTGGATTCTCAGTCGGGTGCTCTGGCTCTCCGGCCTGGAGCCGGGCAAAAACCGCATGGGGGAACGGGACACCATGCGCCGCTACATCTATATCCACGGCACGGCGGACGAGGCCGGATTGGGGCAGCCCCGCTCCCACGGCTGTATCCGCATGGCCAACCAGGACGTTATGGCCCTGTTTGACCTGGTTCCGGCTCACACCCGGGTGGAAATTCGGGACCAGGATTAGGCCCGGCCCGTTCTACCCCGCTTTGTTTTCGTCCCCTAGGAACGGAACGAAATTTCCCAGCTTTGCCGCGCCCCCAGGGCACCTTCCGGCCCGAAGGCCTGTTCCGCCCAATGCCAAACTCCGGCTTGATCCAGGGCCAGCACCGTGGACACCCGGGTGCCGTAATTCGGGGTGCGAATAAAGATAGGGGACAGGGCCCGCTCCCAATCCAGGCTGACCCCGGTATGGGGTAAATCCGAATCCGGGGCTGGCCGGGCGTCGGCCAGGAGTAGGAAAAATGGCTCCGCCGCCTTGCTCCACCCACCTCCCAGGTCTGCCAAGGCCTTAGCAAAAGCCGCCTTCGCCCGAACCACCTTGGGCCAGGGCGTATCCAGGAGATGATTGGAAAGGCCGTAAAGTCCGGGGGGCAGGGGCTGCCAAGGCCGGCCCCGATTGGCGGCGTAACTCAAGCCTTGCCCATCCCAGAACAACAGATTGCAGCCACCGAAAGGCTCATGGCCCCGCTGGCGCCAAAAAGCCTCAGGGCCGAGTTCGGAGGTCAGGTAATCCCGCACCAGCAGCCCCCGGGAAAGGGGCGCCGGGGCCTGGCTAGGGTCCCGATAATTGGTCAGGGCACACCAACGACCCTGGGCACCGATTCCCATCCAGGTGCCGCCAGCGCTTAAGTCCTGGCCAGCGAACAAATCGGGGTACTGTTCCCAGAAATGGGCGGGGGCGGCCGGGCGGGCATAGAACTCGTCCCGATTGGCCACCACCACTAAGGGAAAGGCGGGATGGAGGCCGTATCCGGCCAGGATCAGGCACATGCCCCGGGAAAGCCCTTAGGCTGCGGGAGTTTCCGTAGCCACCGGAGCCAGGGTGACTTCCGCTCCCGCTTTATCCCCCAGGTGGACCGGATGGCCTTGCCAGCTTTCCGGCAGCACGGCGAGAAAATGCCATTGCCCCTGGGCGTCCGGCGCACCGCTAACCACCTGGCCAGCGGCCCCGTCTTCCATGTCCGGGGTCACCAGGGCTTGACCCGGCGCCACAGGGAGGGGGGAAAGGCCCCGGAACAGAGAACGCTTCACCTTGCCCAGGTATTGGGTGCGGGCCACCACTTCCTGGCCCGGATAGCAGCCCTTGTGAAAACTCACCCCACCGATGCGCTCGAAATTCACCATCTGGGGAATAAAGGCTTCCTGGGTCGCCAGACTTACCCAGGGGATGCCCGCCACCACATCTCCCAGGCGCCAGACGGCGCTATCGGCAGCTTGGGCTTGGGCGACCAGCTTATGCCACCAGGCGGGAGCTGCGCCTTCCTCCAGCACCAGCAAAAAGCGTTCTTCCCCTTCCAAACGGGCCACTCGCCCCCCGGGGAAGCGGGTGTGGGTCAGGGGTTCTGCGGGGGGCGTCACGCCCTGGGCCTGGAGCAGGGCGGTGGCACCTTGCCCCCCCAGGCCCAGAATGACCTGATCCGCCTTTTCCGTCAGCACCACCTTGGAACGCAGTACGTACATTTTCAGGCGCTTGATCATGGCGGGCAGCAGATCGGCGGCCACCAGCAAGTCATAGCCCCCATCCGCCAGACGCCAAAGCAACATACTGGCGTAAATGCGCCCCTTAGCCGTGCACCAGGCGGAGTGCTGAAGTCCCCCTTCCGGAAGGTGATTGACGTCGCTGGTGAATTGGCCGTGGAGAAAGGCCTGGGCTTCTTCTCCAGTGGCGGAAATCAGGGCATAGGCGGGCAGCGGGCAGAGATAGGGGGCGGCCGGGGAAACGGGGCCACCCAATCCGGAAACCTCGCCATCGTCGGCGATTTTGCCACCCAGGTCGGTAAGGAACTGATGCCAGGAAGGACTGATCATGTTGGTCTGTTGAGATAAGTTAGGGGGATTGGTCTATTATATCGCCCGGTTTCGGCCCCTCAGGCCGCAGCCGGGCGGGGGAAGTGGGCGCCAGCCTTTTCTTTGACCCCGACCACCCTAATAAGCGGCAGCCCTTGGGGGTGCTTTGTTCGGTTCGGCCTCCCGGCCACATTATGTTCCGCCCTTGGGGCGCTAGCGATCGTTGCGATGAAATTTTTCTGGCGCCTCCTGGGGGGGGTAGGGGCTTTCGCCCTGTTAGGGGCCGTACTGCTGGCCTGGAGCGCTTTTACGCCTATTACGCTCAGCCAAAGTCCTTTGGATGTGCAGATCAGTTCGGGCAGCACCGCCCGGGCCGTGGGGCGCCAGGTAGGAGAAGCCGGTGCCGAGCTCAATCCTCGGGTGTTTGAGCTACTGGTGCGCCTGACCCGGAGCGCCGCCAACATCAAGGCTGGTAGCTATGAACTGCGCCAAGGGGTAACCCCTTGGCAGCTTTTGCAAAAATTGACCCGGGGCGACACCAGCCAGGGAGAAGTGGCCCTCATCGAAGGCTGGACCTTCCGCCAGTTCCGGGAACGCATTAACGCCAATCCGGACTTAAGCCACCAAACCGTGGCCTGGACGGACAAGGAAATTTTGCAACACATCGGCGCAACGGAAAATCATCCGGAAGGCCTGTTCTTCCCCGATACCTATCTTTTCGACAAGGGCGGTAGCGACCTGGAAGTCTATGCCCGGGCCTATCACCTGATGCAGGACCGGCTCCAGCAGGCCTGGCAGGAACGGGAACCCCGTCTGCCTTACACCTCCCCTTACCAGGCTCTGGTGGTGGCCTCCCTGGTGGAAAAGGAAACGGCCGTCGCGGAGGATCGGCCCAAGGTCGCGGCGGTTTTCCTCAATCGCCTCAAACGGGGCATGCCCTTGCAGACGGACCCCACGGTCATCTACGGCCTGGGGCGGAATTTTGACGGCAATCTGCACAAGGCCGACCTGCAAGGGGATACGCCGTACAATACCTATCGGCACCGGGGGCTGCCCCCCACGCCCATCGCCATGCCCGGCAATGCCGCCCTCCAGGCCGCTTTCCATCCGGCCCGCAGCAGCGCCTTGTATTTTGTGGCCCGGGGCGACGGCAGCAGCGAATTTTCCGCCGACCTGGAAAGCCATAACCGGGCCGTGGCCCGCTATCAATTAAAAAATCGCCCCTAGGGGCCAAGGGACCAAGTCCATGAGCGAACGGGGCAAGTTCATCACCTTTGAAGGCATCGACGGCGCGGGCAAGAGCACCCACATCGAATGGCTGGCCAACTGGCTGCGCCAGCGGGGCCACGGGGTGCTGACGACCCGGGAACCCGGGGGCACCCCCTTGGGGGAAAAGCTCCGAGCCCTGCTCCTGGCCGATGACATGCACTTGGAAACCGAGGCCCTGCTTATGTTTGCGGCCCGTCGGGAGCATCTGGCCCGGGTGATTTATCCCGCCCTAGAAAAGGGCACCTGGGTGATCTCCGACCGCTTTACCGATGCCTCCATGGCCTACCAGGGCGGTGGCCGGGGGCTGGACAAGGGCAAGCTGGAAGCCCTGGAACGTTGGGCGCAAGGGGACTTTCAGCCGGACCTGACCCTGCTCTTCGATGTTTCCCTGGAAGTGGCCCAAGCTCGCATCGCCACCACCCGCCAACTGGACCGCTTTGAGCAGGAAAAACGGGATTTCCACCAGCGGGTGCGCCAGGCTTACCTGGAACGTGCGACGGAGCACCCGGAGCGAATCCAGGTAATTCGGGGGGAAGGTAGCCTGGATGAAATCAAGAAAGAGATTGAACAATTGGTTACATCTAATTGTTTATGAATATTTTTGATTTACAGCCCCAAGCCTGGCAACACCTGCAAGCCCGCCGGGAACAGCTCCCCCACGCCCTATTGCTTTCCGGTCCCCGGGGCGTGGGCAAACTGGAGATAGCCCAGGCGTTTGCCGCCAGCCTGCTCTGCGAACACCCCCGCCCCGACCAACAGGCCTGCGGCCAATGCCCGGCCTGCAACTGGTTCTCCCAGGGCAATCACCCGGATTTTCGCCTGGTGCAGCCCGCCGCCATGGGCGGGGAGAGCGGGGAAGAGGAGGGGGACGGGGGCAAGAAAAAGCCCAGTCAGCAGATCACGATTGAGCAAATCCGGGAGCTGGACGAATTTCTCCACGTCGGCACCCACCGCCAGGGACGGCGCATTGTGCTGCTCCATCCGGCGGAGGCTATGAATCGGAGTACCGCCAACTCCCTGCTTAAAGGTTTAGAAGAACCCCTGCCCGGCACCCTGTTCCTGCTGGTTTCCCACGAGCCGGATCGGCTGCTGCCCACCATCCGCAGCCGTTGCCAGCGGGTGGATGTGTTTGTGCCCGGCGCCGATTTGGCGGAGCGCTGGCTGGCGGAGCAGGGCCTCAAAGAGGCCGCCCGCTGGCTGGCCCTGGCGGGGGGCGCCCCCCTCCTGGCGGTCAATTTGGCCGCCAATCAGCAGGCCCAGCTTCTGGAAACCATGGTTAAGCTGTTAAGCCAGGGCGGCCGACTCGTTCCCCTGGAGGCAGCGGGAGCCGTGGAGCGCTTGTTGAAAGGGGACAAGTCCGGCACCTTGGCCCTGCGTTGGGTGATGGAATGGGTGCAGAAGTGGACGACGGATTTGATTCTGGCTAGTCACCACCTGGCGCCCCGCTTTTTTGTGGATGAAGTGGCTACAATAGAGCAACTCGCGCAAAGCGCTGATCAAAAGAAGCTATTTAGATTCAACAAGAAAGTTTATGAATTTAAAGTGCAGTCTGAACACCCGCTAAACTCCAGACTGTTTTTGGAAGAAGTCATGTTTGCCTATCAAGGGGTGTTTCCGCCCCCCGGAGGAAACCATGTACGACCCTAAAGCCGCTCCCGGCGGCGCTACCCGCCCCAGCGTCCTCTCCCTGAACATTAATTCCAAGTCCGCCCTGTATGCGGCCTATATGCCCCACCTGAAAAACGGCGGCATTTTCATTCCCACCAACCGGCACTACCAGCTGGGGGACGAAGTGTTCATGCTCCTCTCCCTGATGGAAGACCCCACCAAACTGCCCATCGCGGGCAAGGTGGTCTGGATTACCCCCACCGGCGCCCAGAACAGCAAGGCCCAGGGCATCGGCGTTCTGTTCAATAACGACGAAAGCGGGGTGGAAGCCCGGCGTAAAATCGAGGGCCTTCTGGCCGGGGTCATGCATTCCAGCCGGGCCACCCACACCATCTAAGGGCCCCTAGCCCTTATTGCTTTCCATGCTTATCGACTCCCACTGTCACCTGGATCTCCCCGAATTCCAAGAATGTACCGCCGAAGTTCTGGACGCCATGGCCCAACACCGGGTCGGCGCCGCCCTGTGTATTGCCGTCAATCTGGAAGATTTCCCCCGGGTACTGGCTTTGGCCGAGGGCCATACCAATCTACTGGCCTCCGTGGGCGTGCACCCGGAAGTGACGGAAGGGGCGGACCCGGATGAGGCCACCCTGATCCAGCTGGCGGATCATCCCCGGGTGGTGGCCATTGGGGAAACCGGCCTGGACTATTACTGGCACAAGGATCGGCCGGAATGGCAGCGGCAGCGCTTTCGCCGCCATATCCGGGCCGCCAAGACCTGCGGCAAACCCCTGGTGATCCATACCCGGGACGCCGCCGAAGATACCCTGCGCATTCTGGAAGAGGAGGGGGCCGGAACGGTGGGGGGCATCATGCACTGTTTTTCCGAAGACTGGACCGTGGGGCAGCGGGCCCTGGATCTAGGCTTTTACCTGTCTTTTTCCGGCATCGTCACCTTCAAAAACGCCGCTACCGTCAAGGACGTGGCCACCCGGGTGCCTCTGGACCGTTTTTTGGTGGAAACCGACTCCCCTTATCTGGCGCCCACCCCCTATCGGGGCAAGGTCAATCAACCCGCCTGGGTGCGTTATGTGGCGGAAGAGGTGGCCCGGCTCAAGGGGCTCCCCGTGGAGGATATTGAAGCCGCGAGCTGCGCCAACTTTTTCCGCCTATTTCCGGGGGCCAAGGCGCTGCTTGCCTGGTGACCCAACAAAATTAGAGGTTAGCTAATGGAACGCTTATTTGTGGGGCTGTTGTTCCTGGCCCTTTCCGCCCCTGCCGCTTGGTCGGAAAGTTACGACGACATGCTGCGGGCCGTGAATCTGGACAATACGGCAGACGTGGTGGATTTGCTGGGGCAGGGCATGGAGGTGGATACGGCGGACGGGGAGGGCAATACCCTGTTGATGATCGCGGCCCGCAACGGCAACCTGGCGCTGGTGGAAGAACTGATCAAGCGCCGGGCCAAAATCACCGCCCGCAACCGCTATGGGGACGACGCCCTGCTCCTGGCCTGTTTTAAAGGCCATTTGCCCGTGGTCAAGCGCCTGGTGGAAGCGGGCGCCCCCTTGGACCGGGAACAGGGCTGGCAGCCTTTGATTTACGCCGCCTTCAATGGCCACGAAAAAATTATGGAATATCTGCTGCAAAAGGGAGCGGACGTGGATGATGCTGGGGACAACGGCTCCACTGCCCTGATGATTGCCTCCCGCAACGGACAGATGGGGGCGGTACGCCTGCTCCTGAAGCACCACGCGGAAGTGAATTACCAAAACGGTAACGGCCTGACGGCCCTGGAATGGGCATTAAAGAACGGCAATACGGATATTGCCGAGGTATTGCGCCAGGCCGGCGCCCAAGACAAATAACCCAGCCACCCACTGCCCATGCCCGAAAACACCCAGAACGCCCAGCCCCTGACGGACACCTACCTTTCCCTGATGTCCTCCGAACGCCAACGGGAAGCCGCTACCGTCATTCAGGACGCTTTCACCCGGACCTTGCGGGCCACCGTGGAGCATCCAGCCCAGGAGCGGCGGGCCGTGGTTGAGGAAATCCTGGAGCGCCTCCTGGCTTGGCAGGGGGGCGACACGGAAGAGGGGGCTTTGCTTCACCAAGCGGCCACCCTGTTGGGGCTGGATCAATGGGGCCAGGCCTATACCCCCTTGGTGGGCGCTGGCGCCCTGACCGGATTAAGCGAACTGGTGGGGGCGCTGCGGGATCGGCTGGGAAATGAGGCCGCCTGCCAGGTGTTTTTCCAAAACTTGGCGGAAGAGGATGAGAAGGGCTTTACCTTCAAGGTGCAGCTGCATAGCGCCCTCCACGTGGCCCTCTGGCATGCCGCCATTGCGGAAAGCGAGGCTCAAGCCGCCCAAGAAATTACTGCCCACCTGGGGGGCTTGATGCTGGGCCTGTTTAATTCCATGCCGCGCTTGGGTTGGGTGGTGGTGGCCAAGTCCCTGGCGGACATTCAAACCACCTGCCTGGAGCATGGCTTGGCCCAAGAAGGCCTGGCCCAGCAAGTAACCCAGCAGCTCTTCGCCTCCCTGGCCCAGCAAATGCCAGAAACATTTCGCCAGCAAACCTTGTCGGGCGCGGACGAAATGGTCCGGGAATGGTCCCTGCGGCACCGGGAAGCCCCGGCGGGCGGGGCGCTGCACTGAGCTTTCGGGCTTGCCGCCTACACCACGCCCACACTCTGTTACTTAGCCTAATCCCCGGTGGTACCAAATTCCACTGGGGTCTTGACGTAGAAAACCTTCACCTTTTCCTGGGCAATCAGGGCAAACAGGGCGACCGCTTCCGCCTCTGAAACCACCATCAGCACTTCCTGGGGCTGGTCTGCTAGATCGAAAAAACGGGCGGAGTGGATGCGCTGGTCGTGGCCCAGCCCTTCCGATGCCGCGATCAGGGTGGCCCCCCGAATCCCCAGGCGCTTGGCCGCCTGGAGCAGCCATTCCGCTAGGGGTTGGTGGTCATGGCTACGGTTTTGTTGGGTCAAAAAAGTCAGCTGATATCCCTGCATTTTTATTCTCCTCAGGCTTGCCGCAAAAGGTACCAGGTCCAGATCCCCGCCAGGGTCATGACCAGGGAGCCGGTGACGTGGGTCGCCACCGACCCTAGGGCCATGGCCAGACGGCCTTCCTGTAGCAGAGACACCACTTCGGCGGAAAAGGTGGAAAAGGTGGTCAAGCCACCGCAAAACCCCGTAATAACCAGCAGGCGCCATTCCGGCGACAAAGCTGGGGTTTGGGCAAAGAAAGCGGTCGCCAGGCCGATGATGTAGCCACCCACCAGATTCGCGACCAGGGTACCCGGCGGCAGGGAGGGAAAAAAACTGTTGAGTTTGAGCCCCAGCTGCCAGCGTAGCAGCGCCCCCAAGGCGGCTCCCAGAGAAATCGCAAGAACGGGTTTGAACATAGAAAAAGTCATTCCAGAAAGAGAATCAAGCGTCCTGGGTATCCAGGCTTTGGAGCAGGGCCAAAGGATCTAGGCCGGAATCCTTGAGTCGTTGAACCGCACTCATAAACGCCCGACGCGCCCGAAAGCGCTTGGCTCGCTCCGCCGGGCTCAACGGATGCAAAGCCCGAGGCCGGCCTCGGCGGCTCAGTCCAGGTAGTTCCGGTGTTGCCATCGCGGCGGGGGTAAATTCCTTGGCCATTTGCGTTTATTGTGACGTTTTTCGATAACGGAAATTATACCGTTTGGGGTTGGTGTGCACAAGGGGAAACGGGCCGAAGTGGGGCTGTTTTGCTGGTTTTTTGTGGGTAATTGTCGAGCCGCTTGTTGATGCGGAGGTATGGCCATCGAAGACCTGCGGATTCATTACCGATAGTTCGTATAATTTGTATTATGTAAAATAATACACTAGCCAAGGTAGAAGCAAATGGCCTAGTCGAGCTCTTCATGTTCCCCCGGATTTTTCAGGGAGGAACTATAAAGCTGATTTCTCTCCTATCCCTGACGGGTCTAGAATTTTTACGGAAGTGGATTGCTTGGGAGAGATTATGGGGAGAGTTTTATTGTTACTGCTGGCGATGGGCACAGGAATCTGCTCCGGTGGAACCTTGTATACCTGCGTGGGCGATCGGGGAAAAAGCTTGCAATCCTCGCCTTGCCTGGAGGGTACTGAGACCAGGAAAAGTGTCGTCTTGGATCAAGCTCCTCCGCGAAAGGCCCCGCCCCTAGTGGATGTGGGGCCCGCCCAAAAGGTCTTGCAGGGGCAGCCCTATAAAGCGCTAGGCCGAATGCTCCAGGGCAAACCACCTATTTGATAACAGTACGACTGGACTCGTGGGGAGGCACCAAACCGCCTTTAGAACGGAGAACCTTGCTCCCACCGAGTAAGGAACCCGCTCAAAAAAGGGGCACAATGGGCGTTTGAAATACCGTAACGGAAAACACCCATGACAGAACCCCCCTCCCCTGCTTCCCTGGATTTGGTTGATCAGCGGCGCCTCGTGACCGCCTTGATGCAAGGCACGGAACTGCCGGGGGAGCCGGGCCCGCGGCAGTTGATTGAGACCCATGCCTCCTTTCTGCTGCTGGCGGGGGACTATGCCTACAAAATCAAAAAGCCCCTGAATCTGGGGTTTCTGGACTATTCCACCCTGGCGGCCCGGCGCCATTGCTGTGAGGAGGAAATTCGCCTCAATCGGCGCATGGCGGAATCCATTTATCTGGACGTGCAGCCCCTATTCGGCACGCCAGAGGCCCCTCGGCTCTCCGGCGCTGGCGCCCCCTTGGAATACGCTGTCAGAATGGGCCGTTTTCCCCAGGAAGGGCTGTTTGACCGCATGCTCAGGGAAGGTCGCTTAACTCCCACCCACCTGGGCAGGGTGGGCCGGTTGCTGGCGGACTTTCACCAGAGGCAGGCCGCTATCGCCGGCCCCCAGGAAGGGGCGTTCGGTACTCCGGCGGCCATCGCCTACCCGGTAGAAGAAAACTTTGCCCAACTGGCAGACTTGTTAGGGGATGCCTTTAGCGCCCAACTGGGGGAGGTGGCGGCCTGGAGCCGGACCCAGGGGGAGCGTTTAAGCCCCCTCTTTGCCCAGCGCCGGGAGCAGGGCTGGGTGCGGGAATGCCACGGGGACCTGCATTTGGGGAATCTGGTGGAGGTGGGTGGGCAGGTGATGGCCTTCGACGGCATTGAATTCAACCCCAATCTGCGCTGGATCGACGTTATCAACGAGGCGGCTTTTCTGGTCATGGACCTGGAACACCGGGGACGCCCGGATCTGGCCTGGACGTTTCTCAATACCTACCTGTCCGGCACCGGGGATTACGCCGGGCTGGCCGTGCTGAAATTCTATTGCCTATATCGGGCCATGGTGCGGGCCAAGGTGGCCCTGTTCCTGGCGGGGCAGCAGGGGGATGGGGAGGCGGCCCACCAGGCCCGGGCCGACGCGGACTCCTACATGGCCTACGCCCGAGCCGCCCTACCCTCTTCCCCCCCGGTGCTGGTGCTCACCTACGGCTATTCCGGTTCCGGCAAGTCCGTGCTGGCCGAGGCCCTGGCGGCCCGGCTAGGCGCCCCCCTGATTCGCTCCGACGTGGAGCGCAAGCGGCTTTATGGCTTAGGGGCGGGGGAAAGCAGTCATTCCGGAGCGGGCACCGGCATTTACTCCCGGGAAGCGGGCCTGCGCACCTATGGCCGTCTGCTGGAACTGGCGGGGGATATTCTGGGCAATGGCTATAGCTGCGTGGTGGATGCCACCTTCCTGACACCGGAACAGCGGGCCCCGTTTCTCGCTTTGGCCCAGGGGCGGGGGCTGACCTGTCGAATATTGGAATGCCAGGCGGCTCCGGAAACCCTGCAGCAGCGGGTTCGCCAACGCCAGGAGCAAGGCGGGGATGCCTCGGAGGCCACCCTGGAAATATTGGAACACCAGCTGGCTGAGGAGCCCCGCTGGGCACCGGAGGAAGAGCCCCTGCGCTTGCCGGTGGCCACGGATCGGGAAGATACCGCCGCCAGCCTGGAACGGCTGCTGGCGGCTTTGGGGCAGCCCTAGCCTAGGCGCTCCCCAGGTGAATGCTGGCGTCCGGCGCCTCGGCCCGGCGCACGTGTTCGCCGATGGCGTTGGCCCAGATGGGCATTAAGCCGGGGGCAAAATCGTGGCCCATGCCCGGAATGGTGTAGAGAATGGCCCCGGGAATATGTTGGGCCGTATCCCGGCCGCAGGCCAGGGGCAGGAGGGGGTCCGCTTCCCCGTGGATGACCAGGCTGGGGCAGGTAATGCGCCCCAGCAGCCGACGCCGGTCCTTGCCCGCCATCACAGCCAACAGGTGGCGTGCCACCCCGGCCGGGTAATAGGCCCGGGCCATGGCTTGGCGGATCAAGGCTTCCCTGTCCCCGTCCGGGGTCGGGTAGTCCGGGCTGGCGACGATTTTCTGGATATTGAAGAGATAGCGCACCACGCTTTCCGGGTCATGGCTGTTATCCGGCCGGGAAAACAGGGAGCGCAGGGCTTCCGGCTTGCCCCAGGGCAGGCGCCGGCTGCTGGTGGTGGACATGAGGGAAGTCAGGCTCTTGACCCGCTCCGGGTGCCGGGCGGCCAGCAACTGAGCGATCATGCCCCCCATGGAAGCCCCCACCACGTGGGCCTTTTGAATACCCAGATGGTCCAGGAGCCCCAGACAGTCCTGGGCCATCTGCTCCAGGGTGTAGGGCACCCGGAAGGGCAAGTGGAAGCCGTAGGCCAGGGCGGCCAGGCCCATGCGCAGGCGCTTAGCCTGGGTCAGATGGGTGGATAGGCCGCAATCCCGGTTATCAAAGCGGATCACCCGGTAACCCTGGTACGCCAGGGCCTGGCAGAGGCTTTCCGGCCAGTGGATAAGCTGTAGCCCCAGGCCTTGGATCAGGAGGATGGCGGGTTGCCCGGCCTCCCCAAAACATTCGTATTCCAGCTCTATGCCGTTACAAGCTGCGTGGGCCATGGCGCCCCAATCCTCGTGAAGTGAAGTATTGCCGCCATTCTACAGGCAACGGAAGGCCAGGCCCGCCACCAGGGTGGGCAGCAGGGCGGCGGCCAGGAGCCCCAGGGGCTTGATCCCCTCCTCCCCAAAATACTGACGCAGAATGGCCTGCCCCGCCGGATTGGGGGCGTTGGCAATGATGGTCAGGCCGCCGCCGGTCACCGCCCCGGCCACCAGGGCGTATTGGAAGTTGGCAGGCAGATTCGGCACCAAAGACCCCAGATAGGTCAGGGCCGCGTTATCCGTAAAGGCGGTCAGCAAGGTGGCCCCGACAAAGACCCCGTCCTGGCTCAGGGATAGGAGCAGGGGCTGGAGCCACCATCTCTGCATGCCCCCCAGCACCACCAAGCCGCCAAGGAAAAAGGCCACCAGCAGGGCTTCCCGGAGAATCAAAGGCGCCTGATACCGGGGATAGGCCTGGGCCACCCCCAAGAAAAACAGCAGCAGCCCGAGAAACAGCACCGGATGGTGGGCGCCCAGCACCACCCCCACCAGGAGCAGCAGATGGACCAGGATCAGGGGCAGAGGGACGGCTGGCCCCTCTTCCTCCGAGGCTTCGGGCGCCCCCGCCAGCTCCCGGCGGAAAATCCAGGTCAGCAGGGTGCCGTTAATTACCACCGCCAGCGCGGCTTTATAGCCGAAGGTTTGCAGCATGAAGCCCGTATCCCAGCCCCAGGCATGGGCCACCATGAGCACGGGGGGCGCGGCAAAGGGGGTCAGGGTGCCGCCGATGGAAATATTGACGAACAACACCCCCAGGGTGGCGTATTTGCAGGCCGGGGACAGACCTTCCCGGCCCAGATAGGCGCGCCCCAGCAGCAGGGCGGCCAGGGTCATGGCGGCGGGTTCGGTGATAAAGGAGCCCAGCAGGGGCACCAGCACCAGCACACTCCAGAAAAACCCGGGGCCCGCATCCAGGGGCAACAGGCGGGCAAAACGACTAACCAGGGTCCTGGCACCCTGCAACACCGGGCGGGTGCCGGCGATCACCATAATGGCGAAAACAAACAGGGGCTCGGTGAAATTGAGCCCTTCCACATAGGCGATGGCCTGGGCGGGGCCTTGCAGCCAAAACAGGGCCGCCACCAGGGCCATGGCCCAAAAACCAAAGGCCACCTCCACCTCCCCCAGGAGATGCCAGAGTCCCCCATGGGCCGGGCGGGTATGGGCCAGGTGGAGAAACAGACGGGTGGCAAAGGTGTGGAGAATGGCCAGGGCAAACAGGCTAGCCGCCAGAATTTCCGCAGGGGCCGGATGCATGGGGGCTCCTCTTGGTGGGGCTGTGGACCGTAGGCGCCACCGCCGATAAAAAAATCAGGCCCGGCGCCGTCGGGCGCCGTGGCCGGGGATGGGGGCGGGCTTGGGCGCCAGGCCAAACGCCTGACGGCAGAGCCGATCTGCTTCCCGATTGCGGTGCCGGGGCACCCAGGTGAGGGTGGCCTGATCCTGGCTCGCCAGCAGAAGGCGCAGTCGTGCCACCAGGGGCGCCATGCGAGATACGGTTGCAGGGATTCCCCCTTGGACCTGGGTGACTACGAAATCGCTGTCGCCCCGGATATCCAGGGCGCCCGCCCCCTGCTCCCGAGCTAAGAGTAGGGCCGCTTCCAGGGCCAGGAGTTCGGCTTCGTTATTGCAGCCGCTCCGGCCGATTTTATGACAACGCTCCCAGCTGCGCCCGTCCGGCGCTTCCAAACGTACGCCCCAGGCCATGGGGCCCGGATTGGGATGGGCGGAACCGTCGAACCAGAGGCGCCAGGGGGCGGCTTCTCCGGTGGCATCGAGGACGGTCAGAGCCGCTTCCCCTGCCTCCGGTACTACGTCCGCTACGCTCATCCAGCCAGACCTCCGTCCCAGGAACTGAGCATCTCTTCCAGGCCCAGGGCTGTCAGCCAGCTTTTCCAGAGACCGTAGGGTAAATACTGGGCCTGACGGGCTTCCTGGAGCCCTTGGGCCAGGGCTTGACGTTGTTGGGCCAGATCCGGAGTCAGGGACGCCCCCCCTACTCCCTCCCGGCGGGAAAGCCAGAGGCGCACCTGGGCCCCCAGGGCAACCCGGACAGACCAGGTGGGGGGCAAGTCCAGGTGACGGCAGAGGGTGTTCCATTCCCCCGCGTCTCCCGCCAGCTGGGCTTCCGCCCAGGGGGCGGCCGGGTCCTGCCCTAGGAATTCCGGGTAACGGCCCAGGGTTTCCGCCCAGGCCAGGGCCGGGCGGGATTCAGCCACCTGGGGTAGGTGGGCTTGCAGATAGCGGCGCAGCAGCAACCAGTTGGGGTAACCCGGGTCCCCGGCGGGGACGGTTTCCAGATAGGCGGGGCAGGCGAAATAGCCCGTGAGTAGCCCCCGGTAACATTGGCGAAAGCGCCGGGAAACTGCTTGCAAGCCATCCACCTGCTGCAACAGACTGCGCACCAGACGCTCGTCATCCAAAGGCCGGCGGCCGTCCCAGCCCGAATTCCGGGCAATGCCGTAACAGGCGTACTTGATGTCCAGGTAGCCTGGATGCCCCCCTGTCACCCGTAGGGCCAGTACCCCCCGGGCGCCCCGGGGGGAAGCGGCCAGGGCTTCCATATCCCCGAAGGCCCGGCGCACGGCCCCCAGCGCCCGGGCCATGGCGGTGGGGTCGCCCCAGGAAGCGCCCCCTTCCCGCCCGGCCATAATGCCGGTGAGGGCGAAGTCCAGCTGTTCCAGATCATTCATGGGCAAAGGTCCGGGGCATGGCTCAATCCATGGGGCAGCGGGTATCCCCGTCCAGGGGCATGACCGGGCCGGAGGGACGTTTTTCCCCCACATCCAGGAATTCCAGCTTAAGTTCGATGCGGCGACTGGCTTCCGGGCTGCTGCGTTGCTCGTTATAGGAAGAGCCTCCCACCAGGAAAATGTCCCGCACCAGTTGCCGGTCCGGGGCGGAGAGGGGCTCGGCCACCCCCTGGCCGTCGGCCAGGAGTACGCACAGTACCCGTTCGGAGCGTTGCAAGCTGAGGTTTAGATTGTGCAAATAGCTCCCCCGGGTATCGGCAAAGCCTTCCACCACCACCCGTTTGAGCCATTTTTCCCCCAGGGGGTCCCGGGCCAGGGCCAGCACCCGGGGCACAAAGCGGCGCAGCACCCGGGCCTCGTCCGGGCTCAGGCGGTGGCTATCCGTGTCAAACCGGGCCTGGTCGCCAAAATCTATGGTCTGGCCGTGGACCGTCACCCCGGGAAAATCCCGCACCACCTCCCGCTGCACCCGTTGCAGCAGGGCGTGGATGTCCTTGTCCCGCCGGGCCTTATCCTGTTCCCCTTCGCTGACCTGGCGGGTAATGGCCAGGAGGGCCACGGTCATGGCCACGAGAAACAGCACCATGAGGCCGGACATGAGATCGGAAAAGGAAATCCAGAAGGGTTTTTCCGCCTCGTCCCGGCGGGGTTTGGCGGGTCGGCTCAAGCCAAACATGGTTTAACGGGCCTCGCCGGTGGTTTCCAGCACATCCCCCAGGTGCTCGATGGCCCCCTTGAGGTAGCTCACCGCTTCCGCCAGCTCCCGCTGGAACTGGGTGTTGCCTTCCTTCAGGGTCTTTTCCACATTTTCCGCAAAGGCGCTGTGGGCCTGGGTGAGGACCTGATTCACCCCCTGGAGATAGGTCTCCGCCTGGTTTTCCGCCTGCTTGAGCTGGCTGGCGGCGGCTTCCAGGGTGCTGACCAGTTCCCCGGTCAGGGAGGCTTCCTTGCGGGCGCTTTCCACGGTACGTCCCAGTTCCTGAACCAGTTGCACCAGGGCCAGGCCCAGCTGACGCTGTTCTTCCAGGATCTGGCGGCTGCCCGTGTTGGCCTCCACCAGGGATTGGGCGGCGGCCTGGATGCGCCCCCCCGCTTCCATCACCGCCTGGGCCCCCAGGCTGAATTCCTTGCCCCCATCGGCAAATTCCCCGCAGGCTTCCCGCACCGCCGTCGCCCCTTGGCGCAGCTGATCCACGGCTCCGGCGCTGGCTTGCCCCAATTGGACCACACCGCCTTGCAAGGACTGGGCCGCCTGGCCCAGTTGATCCCCCAGGCCGCTCAATTGGTCCGCCACCCGGGCCAGGAGCCGTTCCGTTTCCTCCGTCAGGCGGCTTTGCTGGGCTTCCTGGTGGCTCGCCAACTGGCGGGCCGAGCCCTGCAATTGCTGGCTCAGGGCATTGACCGCCTCCCGACCCAGGACTTCCAGACGGCCGATACCGGATTCAAAGGCACTGCCCGCCCCTTCCAGGGCGGTCAGACTGCGGGCCAGCTGGGCATCCCCCTGCTGTTGCTGGCGCTGGAGCTGATCCCCCAGGCGCCCGGCGAATTGGTCCAGGGCCTGGCCCACCGCCTGTCCCAAGGTATCCCCCTGGCCAGCGCTGAGCTTTTCCATGGTGGACGCAATCCGGGTCATGGGCTCCTTCAGGGCGGTGGACACCGCCTGAGCCAGTCCGGCGGCCAGGGCTTCCTGCTGCTTTTTGCCCTCTTCCCGTTGCTGTACCACCAACTGGCCCAAGGCCTGGCGCAATTCCCCCACCAGGGCCTGCCGCAGTTGGGCGCCCTGGTGGGCGGTGTTTTCGCTGGCCCGCACCAACCGGGCCAGGTATTCCTCTTCCACCCCGCTATCGAACAGGCCGTCAATCACCTGGTTGAGCCGTTCCACCTGGCGGTAGCGGGCCGCCACCAGGGAGCGTTCGATCCAGGTAAAGAGCATGGCCAGGCCGATGGCCGTGGCGGAAACCTTGAAGGCGTGGCCCACGGACTGAATCAGCACCGCCAGACTGTCCCGCACCACTTCGGCGGAGCCCCCCACTTGGAACTGGGTCAGCCCCAGAATCAGGCCGGTGAAGGTGCCCAAAATGCCGATGCCGGTAAGAATGCCGGGCAAATGCTTGTAAAACTCCACCCGCAGGGGGGTATCCACCAGGGCCTGTTCGGTAAAAAAGGTCTCCGCCAAGGCCGTGGCCCGCCAGCGCAGGCCGCCGGGCTGGCCGTCCTTGGCCACCACCTCCGTGGGGTGGAGAGTCTGGGCATATTCCCGCCACAGATGGGAAAGCTTGCTGTCCTGGAATACCTCCCGGGTCAGTACCCGGGGATCGGGACGGGGCGCCACCTGTCCCTCTTCCCCAGTCTGGGGCTGGGCCAGCCGGGCCGTTACCCCATGCAGCAGGCGCCCCAATTTCCAGGCAGGCACCACGAAACGAATAACAAAACCCAGGGAGAGTAAGCCAAGGACGGCGGCCACCCCATAGAACGGCCAACGGGGATCGAGGAGGGATTCGAGCATGGGCGAAAGGCGTGGAATTGGGCCCGGAAGGGTCAGGGCCTTCGCCGAAAAGGAGCGGGAGGCCCGGGGAGGATTCCGGATTTTGGGAAGGGGCCATTGTAGCATCGCCCCTCCCCATTCCGGGCCGGAAAGCCACGCCGGGTGGGGCAAAACGGGGCATAAGCCCCCCGGAATCAGGGGGCGGAACTGGCGAGAAGCCCGGTCCCTTATAATGGCCCCATGAACACGCCCCTTCCCGTTCCCCTCCCCCAGGCTTACAAGCTCCTCAATCACGGCCCCGTGGCCCTGGTCACCACGGCCCACGGGGAAGCGCGCAATGTCATGGCCGCCGCCTGGGTCATGCCCTTGGATTTCGATCCGCCCTTGGTTTGTCTGGTGCTGGATAGCCAGACCTATAGCCGGGGACTTTTGGAGGCTTCCGGCGAATTCGCCCTGAATCTGCCGGTGCGCAATCAGGCTGCCAAGGTGCTGGCGGCGGGCTCCTGTTCCGCCCGGGAGCTGGTGGGCCAGGATAAGTTAAAGCGCTGTGGCTTTGCCGCTTTCCCCGCTTCCCAGATCGGAGCGCCCTTGATTCAAGGCTGTGCCGCCTGGCTGGAATGCCGGGTTCAGCCCCGGCCGGACAACCAGACGCGCCACGATCTGTTCATTGCCCAGGTGGTAGCCGCCTGGGCCGATCCGGACATTTTCAGCGACGGCCGCTGGCATTTTCCTGATCCGGACCACCGCACCCTGCATTACGTGGCGGGCGGCCAGTTTTTTACCACCGGGGACGCTTTTGAGGTGGCGCCCCTGCCGCCGGTGGAATCCTAAGCGGAGAGGCATCAGGTCCGGAGACCGGCTCAGCCCCAATAAAAAACGGAAGCACCCGGCTTCCGTTTTTTATTTACCTTGAAGCAAATGGGCCTAGGCCGACTTGCCGTCAGGGAGGACGATATTGACTTCCAGGACCTCAAAATTGCCCTGCTTTTCCAGGGACACCTTGATGTCGTCGTGATCCACATTGACGTACTTGGAAATCACCTGGATCAGCTCTTTTTGCAGGGCAGGAAGAAAGTCCGGGCTGCCCTGGGAACCCCGTTCCCGGGCGATGATGAGCTGGAGACGCTCCTTGGCCACTACCGCCGACTTCTGTTTTTGGCCGAACAGCAGACTGAGGAGAGACATGGTTACTTCCCTCCGAACAGGCGCTTCAGGATGCCCGGCTTTTGGTAATCCACAAAGCGCAGGGGCAGATCCTCGCCCAGGAAGCGGCTGACCATGTCCTCATAGGCCTGGGCCACGTCGCTGCCCTTGATGTGGATGGCCGGGGTGCCCTGGTTGGACGCCTGCAACACGGTTTCGGACTCGGGAATGACCCCCAGCAGGGGTACCCGCAGGAGTTCGTTCACGTCCCGGTAGGAAAGCATTTCCCCGTCTTCCACACGCTTCGGGGTGTAACGGGTGATAAGCAAATGCTCCTTGACCGGCTCATGGCCTTCCATAGCCCGCTTGGACTTGGATTGGACAATGCCCAGGATGCGGTCCGAGTCCCGCACGGAGGACACTTCCGGGTTGGAAACCACAATGGCCTCGTCGGCGAAGGTCAGGGCCATGACCGCGCCCCGCTCGATACCGGCGGGGGAATCGCACACCACGTATTCGAAGCCCATGGTTTCCAGTTCCTTCAGGACCTTTTCCACCCCTTCTTCGGTGAGGGCGTCCTTATCTCGGGTCTGGGAAGCGGGCAGGATGGACAGTTTGTCCACGTGCTTGTCCTTGATCAGGGCCTGGCTCAGATTGGCCTCCCCGTTGATCACATTCACCAGGTCATACACCACCCGGCGTTCGCAGCCCATGATCAGGTCCAGATTGCGCAGGCCGACGTCGAAGTCGATGACGGCCGTCTTGAAGCCCCGCAGGGCCAGACCGGATGCAAAGGCGGCGCTGGTGGTGGTTTTACCTACCCCACCCTTGCCGGATGTGACGACGATGATTCTCATGGAGGATTTCCTCGGAAATGGCGTTGAAAAATGATGGGCGAATGATAAAGCGTCCGGGCCGAAACGGCTATCAGCGGATGGTCAGAGCCTCCAGCACCAGGCGTTGATGCTGGCTGCCGGGCTCGTTTTCCAGGCGCACCTGCACCGGCTGACCGGTGAGGGCCTTTTCCGTGCCCGATTCAAAGGTCCGGTATACCCCGGCGATGGAGGTGAGTTCCGCCTCGAAACAGGTAGTCAGAATGCGGGCCTCCGTATTGCCTTGAGCCCCGGCCAGGGCCCGACCCCGGAGGGGGGCGTAAACGTGGATATTGCCGTCCGCAATGACTTCGGCTCCCGGATTCACCATGGCCAGCACTACCACATCTCCGCCCCGGGCATAGACCTGCTGACCGGACCGCAGGGGCCGATCCACGATAATGGAGCCGGAAGGCGGGGGCGGAACGGGGGGGGCGGCTGGTGCCGGAGCCGCCTGGGCCACGGGGGGCGCTGGGCTTACCTCGGGAACCGGTTCAGGCTCCACCGCAGGGGGCGTGGGTTCCGGGGACCTGGCCGGGGCGCGGGCATGGATTTCCGCGTCTTCCACCAGAATGAGCCCGGCGGACCGGGCCGCTTCCCCTTGGGCCGGGCCGGCATTACGCACCCCCAGGGGGCTAATGGAGTAACGGCGCAACAGGGGCAGGAGTCCGGCCCAATCCACGGAGGCGTCTGCCCCCAGCTCGGCCAGATCAAAGACCGTGGGTTCGCCGCTGAAAAAGTCTGGCGTGGGGCCGCACAGGGCTTCCAGGGCGGCCGCCACCGCATCCGGTTCGCCGGAGCGCAGGGTAGCCTGGAGCACCATCAGGGAAAGATTGGTGCCTTTAAATTCAATGGTGGGGGCGGACTTCATCTCGGCCCAGAAAAACGGAAAGTCCGGATTTTATCAGACCCGGGGTTTTTGCCAGAAATTTCACGGTGCGGGCGGGGAATTCTGCTCACGGGATAGATGGGGTGGCGGAAGCAATTTACCCAGCCCGCCAGGGAGAGGAAAATGGCGGGCTGTTACTCCTAGCCCCTTAGAAGGGAAAAGACCCCGGATTTCCGGGAAAGGAAAAATCCCCGCCGTTTCCCGAAACTGACCCTGGGCTGACGGCAGCGTAAATGAAGTATTTCCCGGCCGTAAAGTTAGGTAAAAAGCCCTAGGAAAGGGCGCCGCCCCGGCTGGATTTGTTTAACCTTGCAAGCCATTCCAGCCCGATGGGGTAGCCCACCGGCAAAACTCAAAAACAGATTCACCCCAATCCCGACAGCAGCCTTATTTTTTCTTTCAGGCGCCCCATGACCACCCCCAACGCCCCGCTCCCCGCCACCTCCCGCCCCTGGTACCGTCGCCCCCTGCTCTGGGTCTGCGCCGGTTTCCTGGCCCTGGGGGGCGGTATTTACGCCTACCGCAGCAGCCACGCCCCGAGCGGCGGCGCCATGGAGGGCGGTCCGGGCGGAGGGGGTAAACACGGCAAATTCGGGGCGGGACGCCCGGCCCCGGTGATTGTGGACACGGCTCGCAACGGCGATATGCCCGTCTATATCAACGCCCTGGGCACCATTACCCCCCGCAACACAGTGACGGTCAAATCCCGCATCGACGGCCAATTGGTCCGGGTAGGCTTCACCGAAGGTCAAATGGTCAAAGCGGGCCAGCTCCTGGCGGAAATCGACCCCCGGCCCTACGAGGTGCAGTTGGCCCAGGCCAAGGGCCAGCTCCTCCACGACCAGGCCCTGCTCAATAACGCCCAGCTGGACTTGGCCCGCTATAAGACCCTGCTCAGCCAGGATTCCATTGCCAAGCAACAGGTGGATACCCAGGCCGCCCTGGTGCGCCAATACCAGGGCACGGTGGCGGTGGATCAGGCCGGGGTGGATAACGCCAAGCTGCAACTCACCTATACCCGGATTACCGCCCCCATCGGCGGCCGGGTGGGGCTGCGGGCGGTGGACCCGGGCAATATGATCCACAGCTCGGACACCACGGGCATTGTCACCATTACCCAGCTCCAGCCCATTACGGCGGTGTTCAGTATTCCGGAAGACAACCTGGATCAGGTCATGGCCCGGCTCACCGGCCACAAAGCCGACGCCGGGGACAAGGCCCCCGCTGCCCCCCACAGAGGTCCGGCGGGCGCCAAGCCCCAGTCCCCAGTCACCTCCGGGGCCCCGGCCCCTGCTGGGGTCGTGACGCCCCACCCCACCGCCTCCGGCTACGCCTGGAACGGGGAAAAGCCGGCTAGTCGTCATGGCAAGGCTCCCGGCGGTCACCCGGGGCATGGGGACAAGGCCGCAGGCGCCGCCCTGCCCGTGGAAGCCTATGACCGGGCCCAGACCGAGTTGATCGCCACCGGCACCCTGCTTACCGTGGATAACCAGATCGACACCACCACGGGCACGGTAAAGCTCCGGGCCCTGTTCGACAACCAGGATAACAAGCTCTTCCCCAACCAGTTCGTCAATGTGCGCATGCTGGTGAATACCCTCCACGACGTGGTGCTTATTCCCACCTCCGCCGTGCAGCGGGGCAAGCAAAACGCCACCTTTGTCTATGTGGTGGGGGCGGACAAAAAGGTCCGCATGACCCCCGTGACCCTGGGCCCCACCCAGGGGGAAACCACCGCCGTACTCACCGGCCTCCAGGCCGGAGCCGTGGTGGTGGCGGACGGAGCGGACAAGTTGAAGGACGGAGGCAAGGTCATCCCCATCGACAAGGCCACCGCCGCCCGTCAGGCCGCCGCAGCGGAACGGGGCGGCAAGGGCCGCCACCACGGGGCGCCGGGGCAACCAGGCAGCGCCGCCCCTGGCCCCAAGCCCGCCCCATGACCGGCCTAGCCCTTACTCCCCGCCTCGCCTACGGCGCTGCCGGGGGTAAGGGGCCGGGTGGAGCCCACCCGGTGCCGCTCCACCCCACTGAAACAAGACCTTAATTCCGGGCCATTGCCCGCCCACCGACCCGGTTTTCCTTCTTCCCATCATGGCCAGCCCCTCCCGCCTCTTTATCCTCCGTCCGGTCGCCACCTCCCTGCTCATGCTGGCAATTCTGCTGGTGGGCCTGGTGGCATACCGGCTGCTGCCCCTCTCTGCCCTACCCCAGGTGGATTACCCCACCATCCAGGTGGTGACCCTCTATCCGGGGGCCAGCCCCCAGGTGGTGACCTCCTCCATTACCGCCCCTTTGGAGCGCCAGTTCGGGCAAATGCCCGGCTTGAGCCAGATGTCTTCCGCCAATTCGGGCGGCGCCTCCGTGATTACCCTCCAGTTCGACCTGTCTCTGAGCCTGGACGTGGCGGAGCAGGAGGTTCAGGCGGCCATTAATGCGGCCAATACCCTGCTCCCCGCCGACCTGCCCGCGCCCCCTATCTACAGCAAGGTGAATCCGGCGGACACGCCCATCATGACCCTGGCGGTCACCTCCCCTTCCCTGCCCCTGACCAAGGTCCAGGATCTGGCGGATACCCGGGTGGCCCAGAAAATCGCCCAGTTGCCCGGGGTGGGCCTGGTCTCCCTGAGCGGCGGCCAGCGCCCGGCGGTGCGGGTGCGGGTCAATCCCAAGGCCCTGGCTTCCTACGGCATCAGCCTGGAAGCGGTACGCACGGCCCTCAACAGCAATAACACCAACCAATCCAAAGGCAGCTTTGATGGCCCCACCCGGGCCTCCACCATCGACGCCAATGACCAGCTCCGCTCGGCGGCGGAATACCGGTCCATGGTTCTGGCCTATAAAAACGGCGCCCCGGTCCGCCTCACGGACGTGGCGGATGTGGTGGATGACGCGGAAAACGTCAAGCTGGCCGCCTGGGCCAACGATCAGGCCGCCATCATCGTCAATATCCAACGCCAGCCCGGTGCCAACGTGATCCAGGTGGTGGATCGGATCAAGGCCCTGCTGCCGGACCTCAAGGCCTCCCTGCCGGGCAGCGTGGAAGTCACCCCCCTGACGGACCGCACGGTGACCATCCGCTCCTCCGTGGATGACGTGCAATTCGAGCTGCTGCTTTCCGTCGCCCTGGTGGTGATGGTGATTTTCCTGTTCCTGCGCAACCTGCCCGCCACCCTGATCCCCAGCTTTGCCGTGCCCCTGTCCCTGGTGGGCACCTTCGGGGTCATGTATCTGGCCGGCTTTTCCATCAACAACCTGACCCTCATGGCCCTCACCATTGCCACCGGCTTTGTGGTGGACGACGCCATCGTGGTCATCGAGAACATCGCCCGTTACCTGGAAAACGGGGAATCCCCCCTCCAGGCCGCCCTCAAGGGGTCGGCCCAGATCGGCTTCACCATTATTTCCCTGACCTTTTCCCTGGTGGCCGTGCTCATTCCCCTGCTCTTCATGGGGGATGTGGTGGGGCGCCTGTTCCGGGAATTCGCCATTACCCTGGCGGTGGCCATCCTGATTTCCGCCGTGGTCTCCCTGACCCTGACCCCCATGCTCTGCGCCAAAATCCTGCGCCATGTACCGGAGGAAAAGCAGGGGCGCTTTTACCACGCCAGTGGCCGCTTCATTGATCGGGTTATCGCCGGTTACGGGCGCATGCTCACCTGGGTGCTGGATCGGCAAAAGGCCACCCTGGGAGTGGCCCTGGGCACCCTGGCCCTCACCGTCCTGCTCTACATCTTTATTCCCAAGGGCTTTTTCCCCACCCAGGACACGGGAGCCATTCAGGGTATTTCGGAAGCGCCCCAATCCATTTCCTTCGCCGCCATGTCCGCCCGCCAGCAGGCCTTGGCCCAGGCCCTGCTCCAGGACCCGGCGGTGGATAGCCTTTCTTCCTTTATTGGCGTGGATGGCACCAACAGCACCCTGAACAGCGGGCGCCTGCTCATTAACCTGAAGCCCAAGGCCAGCCGGGACGAAATGGCCACGGTCATGGCCCGGCTCCAGCAGCGGGCCCAGGGGGTGGGAGGTATCGACCTGTATCTCCAGCCGGTCCAGGATCTGACCATTGAAGACCGGGTCAGCCGCACCCAGTACCAGTTTTCCGTCCAGGACGCGGATTTCGACGAACTGGCCCAATGGGTGCCCAAGCTGGTGGATAAGCTGTCGGGCTTGCCCCAATTCAAGGACGTGACCAGCGATCTGATGGATAAAGGCCTCCAGGCCTACATCGTGATTGACCGGGCCACGGCTTCCCGCCTGGGGGTGGCCACCTCCGACATCGACAACGCCCTTTACGACGCCTACGGCCAGCGGCTGGTTTCCACCATCTTCACCCAGTCCAACCAGTACCGGGTGGTGCTGGAGGTGAGTCCGGACCTGCAAAAGGATCTGAATTCCCTCAACGACATCCACCTCACCACCTCCGCCGGTACCCAGGTGCCCCTTTCTGCCCTGGTGCGGGTGGAAGAACGGACCGCCCCCCTGCTCATCAACCACCAGGGTCAGTTCCCCGCCGCCAATATTTCCTTCAATCTGGCGGATGGCGCATCCCTGGGAGATGCGGTAGACGCCCTGGAAAAGGCGGAAACGGAACTGGGCATGCCCGCCAGTATTGAAACCGATCTCCAGGGGGCGGCCCGGGCCTTCCGCGCCTCCCTGTCCAATGAACTGTGGCTGATCCTGGCGGCGGTGGTGGTGATGTACATCGTCCTGGGGGTGCTGTACGAAAGCTACATTCATCCGATCACCATTCTTTCCACCCTGCCCTCCGCCGGGGTAGGCGCCCTCCTGGCCTTGCTCCTGTCCGGCAACGACCTGGGGGTGATCGGCATTATCGGCATCATCCTGCTCATCGGCATCGTCAAGAAAAACGCCATCATGATGATCGACTTCGCCCTGGATGCGGAGCGTAACCAGGGGCTACCGCCCCGGGAAGCCATTTATCAGGCCTGTCTGCTGCGCTTCCGGCCCATTATGATGACCACCATGGCCGCCCTCCTGGGGGCCCTGCCCTTGATGCTGGGCACCGGGGTGGGCTCGGAACTGCGCCACCCCCTGGGCATCACCATGGTGGGGGGGCTACTGGTGAGCCAGGCCCTGACCCTATTCACCACCCCGGTGATTTATCTGGCCTTCGACAAACTTTCCCGCCGCCTGCGCCAGCGCTTCGGCCGGCCGGAGGCTGACGGAGAAGAAGGGGATGAGCCGGATGCCACCCCGGTGACGGAAGACGGAAAGCCGTCATGAGCCTGGCTGCCACCTTTATCCATCGCCCCGTAGCCACCACCCTGCTTACCCTGGGGGTGGCCCTGGCCGGGCTGTTGGCCTTTTTGCTCCTGCCCGTGGCGCCCCTGCCCCAGGTGGACTTTCCCACCATTGCGGTGAGCGCCAATCTGCCCGGGGCCAGCCCGGAAACCATGGCGGCCACCGTGGCCACCCCCCTGGAACGTTCCCTGGGCCGTATCGCCGGGGTCACGGAAATGACCTCCAGCAGTTCCCAGGGCAATACCCGGATCATTCTCCAGTTCGACCTGGATCGGGACATCAACGGCGCCGCCCGAGACGTACAGGCCGCCATCAACGCGGCCCGCAGCCTGCTGCCCACCAGCCTGCCCGGCAATCCCACCTACAAAAAAATTAACCCGGCGGACGCCCCGGTAATGATCGTCGCCCTGACCTCGGACACCCTGAGCCAGGGCCGCATTTACGACGCCGCCTCCTCCATCGTGGCCCAGAAGCTGGCCCAAGTGGATGGGGTGGGCCAAGTCCAGGTGGGGGGCAGTTCCCTGCCGGCGGTACGGGTGGAACTCAATCCCCACGCCCTGAACAAGTACGGCCTGAGCCTGGAACAGGTGCGCACCGCCCTGGCGGCCAGCAACGCCAACACGCCCAAGGGCAGCATTGAGCACGGGGACCGGCATTGGCAGATTCAGGCCAATGACCAGGCTAACCACGCTGCCGATTACCTGCCCCTGGTCATCTCCTACCGCAACGGCGCTGCCGTGCGTCTGGCCGACGTGGCCCGGGTGGATGATTCGGTGGAAGACCTGCGTAATGCCGGGCTGGCCAACGGCAAACCCTCCGTCACCCTGATGATTTACCGGGAGCCCGGGGCCAATATCATCGACACGGTGGATCGGGTGAAGGCCCTGCTGCCCAATCTGGAAGCCTCCATTCCCCGGTCCATCAATACCCAGGTGGTCATGGACCGGACCACCACCATCCGCAGTTCCCTCCTGGACGTGGAAAAGACCCTGGCCATTTCCGTGGGGCTGGTGATCCTGGTGGTCTTCCTCTTCCTGCGCAATGGCCGGGCCACCCTGATTCCCGCCGTGGCCGTACCCGTTTCCCTGATCGGCACCTTCGGGGTCATGTATCTGTGCGGCTATAGCCTGGACAACCTGTCCCTCATGGCCCTCACCATCGCCACCGGCTTTGTGGTGGATGACGCCATTGTGGTGCTGGAAAACATCGCCCGGCACCGGGAGGCGGGCATGCCCCCCTTCAAGGCCGCCCTCCAGGGCGCCCGGGAGGTGAGCTTTACCGTGCTCTCCATGAGCCTGTCCCTGATTTCCGTATTTATCCCCATTCTGGCCATGGGGGGCATTGTGGGGCGCCTTTTCCGGGAATTCGCCGTCACCCTGTCCGTGGCTATTTTGGTCTCCCTGGTGGTTTCCCTCACCACCACCCCCACCCTGTGCGCCTATTTGCTGGGCAAGACGGGCAAAGGGGCGCCGCAACCGGCTGCTCCCCAGGGGCCGCCCAGCTTCTGGCGCCGCTTTCTCGGGGGGCTGGAAACCCTGTTTGACGACCTTCAGGACGGCTATCGCCACAGCCTGGCCTGGGCCCTGGATCACAGCCGCCTGGTGCTGACCCTGTTGCTGGCCACCGTGGGGCTCACGGTCTATCTCTACATCATCATTCCCAAGGGCTTTTTCCCCCAACAGGACACGGGACGGATTATGGGCATGGTCCAGGCGGACCAGGCCATTTCCTTCCAGTCCATGCGCCAGAAAATGGAGGCCTTTCAACGCATTATCATGAAAGACCCGGCGGTGGCCTTTGTGGCGGGCTACACCGGAGGCGGTCAGCGCAACGGGGGCATGATGTTCATGAGCCTCAAGCCCCTCAAGGAACGGAAGGTGTCTTCCGACGAGGTGATTAACCGGCTGCGCAAAAAACTGGCCCATGTGCCCGGCGCCAGCCTCTTTCTCCAATCCGCCCAGGATGTGCGGGTGGGCGGCCGCCCGGGTAACGCCCAATACCAATTCACCCTCCAGGCGGACGATCTGGCGGAACTCCGGGCCTGGGAGCCCCGGGTAAAGAAGGCCATGGAAGGTCTGCCCGAGCTGGAAGATGTGAGTTCCGATAGCCAGGATGCGGGCATTTCCACCTACGTGACCATCGACCGGGACACGGCGGCCCGCATGGGCATTACCGCCAGTCGGGTGGATGCCACCCTCAATGACGCTTTCGGCCAGCGCCAGGTTTCCACCCTCTACGCCCCCCTGAACCAGTACCACGTGGTCATGGAAGTGGCGCCGGAATATTGGCAGCACCCGGAAGCCCTGGGGGCTATCTATGTGCCCGGCGGCACCCAGGCCCAAACCACGGGGCTGACCGCCAATTCGGCCCTGGGGGGCGCCTCTTCTCCCAACGGCAGCGCCACGGCCATGGTGCCCCTCTCCGCCATCGCCCGTTTCGGCCCGGGCACCACCCCCCTGGCGGTGAATCACCAGGGCCAGTTTGCCGCTTCCACCCTGTTTTTTAACCTGAAGGCCGGGGTGTCCCTGTCCCAGGCGGCGGAAGCTATTAACGGAGCCATCGACAAAATCGGCGCCCCCACTTCCATCCACGGCAGCTTCCAGGGCACAGCCAAGGTTTTCGGGGATTCCCTCCATAACCAGCCCCTGCTCATCCTGGCTGCCGTGGTGGCTATGTACATCGTTCTGGGGGTGCTTTACGAAAGCTACATCCACCCCCTGACCATTCTCTCCACCATTCCCTCCGCCGGGGTGGGGGCTCTCCTGGCCCTCCTGGCCTTTGGCATGGAATTCACCGTCATCGCCCTGATCGGGGTGCTGCTCCTCATCGGCATCGTCAAGAAAAACGCCATCATGATGATCGACTTTGCCATCGAGGCCCAGCGGCGGGACGGTCTGGAACCCAAGGAAGCCATTTTCCGGGCCTGCCAGCTCCGTTTTCGACCCATTATGATGACCACCATGGCCGCCCTCCTGGGGGCGGTGCCCCTGGCCATCGGCGGCGGCGAAGGGGCGGAACTGCGCCAGCCCCTGGGGGTGGCCATTGTGGGCGGTCTGGCCCTGTCCCAGCTGCTCACCCTCTATACCACGCCGGTGGTCTATCTCTACATGGACCGTTTCCGCCTCTGGTGGGAACGGCGCCGGGGGCGCAAAACTGCGCCCCTTCCCGCCCTCAATGAACAGTGAGGCCCACATGCCCCCTATTTCCTTGGCTCCGGCCGTCCAACCGTCCTCCAAGCCCCATTTCCCCCTGGCTTCCGCCTCCCCGTCCGCCTTTTTTCCCGCTCCCTGGAGTCTGGCGGTGATCCTGGGAGTCAGCCTGGTCGGATGTACCGTGGGCCCGGATTACGTGCGTCCCGACGCCCCCCTTTCCGCCCAATTCAAGGAAGCCCAGGGCTGGAAAAGCGCCCAGCCGGCGGACCAGCTCCCCAAGGGCAACTGGTGGGAGATTTTCGGCGACCCGGTATTGAACGACCTGGAAGCCCGGATCGACATCAATAACCAGAACGTGCGCCAGGCCGAGGCCCTTTATCGTCAAGCCCAAGCCCAAGCCCAGGGCGCCCGGGCGGCCTATTTCCCCACCGTTTCCGCCAGCCTGGGGGATAGCCGGGGACGCACCGTGACGGGCAAGGGGGTTACCACCCAGCACAGCCTGAGTCTGGACGCCAGCTGGGAAGCGGATTTGTGGGGTGGCATCCGCCGCTCCGTGGAAGCGGGCACGGCCACGGCCCAGGCCAGCGCCGCCACCCTGGCCAACGCCAAGCTTTCCGCCCAGGCCACCCTGGCCCAGGACTATTTTTTGTTACGGGTAGCGGAGGAACAAAAAAGGCTCTACGAGCGCACGGTGGCCGCCTATACCCGGTCCCTGGAACTGACCCGCAACCAGTACGCCGTGGGGGTAGCCACCCGGGCGGATGTGGTGCAAGCGGAAACCCAACTTAAATCCACCCAGGCCCTGGCGTTGGATGTGGAAATCACCCGGGGCCAGCTGGAACACGCCATTGCCCTCCTGATCGGCAAGGCGCCGGGGGAATTTTCCCTGGCCCCGGCGTCCCTGGCCTACCAGCTGCCCGATCTGCCCCTCAGCCTGCCCTCCGCCCTGCTGGAACGGCGTCCGGACATTGCCTCGGCGGAGCGCCAGGTGGCGGCGGCCAATGCCCAGATCGGCGTCGCCCAGGCCGCCTGGTTCCCCAGTCTCAGCCTCACCGCCAGCGGAGGCTACCAGAGCGCCACCCTGGCTAACTGGATCAGCGCCCCCAACCGTTTCTGGTCCCTGGGCCCCACCCTGGCGGAAACCCTGTTTGATGGTGGCGCCCGCTCGGCCAAGGTGAGCGGCGCCCGGGCCGCCTACGATGCGGCCGTGGCCGCCTACCGGCAGACCGTGCTGGGGGCCCTGGGGGAAGTGGAAGACAACCTGGTGGCCCTACGCATCCTGAAGGATGAAATCCAGGTACAAAACGCCGCCGTGGCCTCGGCCCGGGAATCGGTCACCCTGACCACCAACCAGTACAAGGCGGGCACGGTGAGTTACCTCAATGTGGTGACCGTGGAAACCACGGCCCTCACCAACGAGCGCAGCGCCCTCACCCTGCTGGGGCGCCAATACACGGCCGCCGTATTGCTCATCAAAGCCCTGGGGGGCGGCTGGGACGGCCAGCTTAACCCGGTGGCGGATGCCGCCACGCCCCAGCCCAAACAAGGCGGTTAAGGACGCTTCGGGGAATCGGCGGTCGGGGGAAACCGGTTAAAATGCCGCCACGGCCCGGGGTTGCTGCCCGGGCTTTTTTAATACCCCCTTCTTTCGGATTCCCGCCTTGACCTCCCCTACCCCCGTTCCCTCCTCCGTCGGCCAGGTTTTCCTCGTGGGCGCCGGTCCCGGCGATCCGGAGCTTCTGACCCTGAAAGCCGCCCGGCTTCTGGGAGAAGCGGAGGTGGTGGTCTATGACCAGCTGGTCAGCGACGGGGTGCTGGCCCTCATCGCCCCCGGCGCCCG
This sequence comes from Rhodocyclaceae bacterium, assembly GCA_041907765.1. GTDB lineage: Bacteria > Pseudomonadota > Gammaproteobacteria > Burkholderiales > Rhodocyclaceae > Azospira. The sequence goes on from JAYRGQ010000003.1 coordinate 177,022, forward strand.
ACGTATCTATGCGGGCAAGCAGGCCGGGCACCACGCCCTGCCCCAGAAAGAAATTAATGCCCTGCTGGTGGAACTGGGCCTGGCCGGGCATCGGGTGGTGCGCCTAAAAGGGGGGGACCCCTTGATTTTCGGGCGTCTGGGGGAAGAAACGGCCGCCCTGGATCAGGCGGGCATTCCCTGGGAAATTGTGCCGGGGATCACCGCCGCCTCCGGGGTGGCGGCAGTCCTGGGCATTCCCCTGACCCACCGGGACCAGGCCCAAACCCTAATTTTTGCCACGGGCCACCGTCACGATAATTCTATTAATCTGGATTGGGAGGGGCTGGCCCGACCGGACCGGACCCTGGCTATTTACATGGGTCTGGGCGGCTTGGAGGAAATCTGCCGGGGCCTGATAGACCACGGCCTTCCGCCCCAGACCCCGGCGGCCATGGTGGAGCGGGCCACCACCCCGGCCCAGCGCCAGGTGCTGGGCACCCTGGCGGACCTGCCGGAAGGGGTAAGCCGGGCCGGATTGGCTTCTCCCGCCCTGCTGTTGGTGGGTTCCCTGGTGGGCGAAGGGGCGAAGGCGGCCTCCACTTTACCCGCTGGCAACCCGGATAAAGCACTTTAATTTATAAGCATAATACCCTGGTTTTAAATTGATATTGTCTTTATAAATCCCCGGAAAAAGCGACCCACCCCCTCCTTCTCCGCCCCACCCAGCTCCCGCCCGATACGCAATCCTGCGTATTCCTGACCGGGGGCGGACTCCTTAATCTGAAGGCGCATTGCAGTTCAACACTTCGCCCCTTCTCATTATCAGGAGTCCCACATGCAAACGCGTCGCAGCTTTATCAAGGCCACGGCCCTTACCGTTGCCCTGGCCGCCGCCGGGATGGTTTCCGTCTCCGCCTACGCCGCCGACACCATCAAGGTCGGCATTCTCCACTCCCTCTCCGGGACCATGGCTATTTCCGAAACCGCGCTGAAGGAAACGGCCCTCATGACCATCGACGAAATCAACAAGTCCGGTGGGGTCATGGGCAAGAAACTGGAACCGGTGGTGGTGGATCCGGCTTCCAACTGGCCCTTGTTTGCGGAAAAGTCCCGGCAACTCCTGAGCAAGGATAAGGTGGCGGTGGTCTTCGGCTGCTGGACCTCCGTGTCCCGCAAGTCCGTGCTGCCCGTGTTCAAGGAATTGAATGGCCTGCTCTTCTACCCGGTCCAGTATGAAGGGGAAGAACTGGAAAAGAACGTTTTCTACACCGGCGCGGCGCCCAACCAGCAAGCCATTCCCGCCGTGGAATACCTGATGAGCAAGGATGGGGGCAGTGCCAAGCGCTTTGTGCTGCTGGGTACGGACTACGTTTATCCCCGCACCACCAACAAAATCCTGCGGGCCTTCCTCCATAGCAAGGGCGTGAAAGACGCGGACATCCTGGAGGAATATACCCCCTTCGGTCATAGCGATTACCAAACCATTATCGCCAAGATCAAGAAGTTCTCCTCCGAAGGCAAGAAGACGGCAGTGATCTCCACCATCAACGGGGATTCCAACGTGCCCTTCTACAAGGAACTGGGCAATGCCGGGCTGAAGGCCAAGGACGTGCCGGTGGTGGCTTTCTCCGTGGGTGAAGAAGAGCTGCGGGGCGTGGATACCAAGCCCCTGGTGGGCCACCTGGCCGCCTGGAACTACTTCATGTCCCTGAAGAACGCGGAAAACACCAAGTTCGTGAAGATGTACAAGGACTGGGCCATCAAGCGTCACCTGCCCAACGCCACCAAGGTGGTCACCAATGACCCCATGGAAGCCACCTACGTGGGCATCCACATGTGGAAGCAGGCCGTGGAAAAGGCCCACAGCACCGATGTGAATAAGGTGATTGCGGCCATGGGCGGACAAACCTTCAAAGCCCCGGATGGCTACACCCTGGAAATGGACCCCAAGAACCACCACCTGCACAAGCCCGTGTTCATCGGGGAAGTCCGGGCCGACGGCCAGTTCAATGTGGTGTGGAAGACGCCCGCCCCCATCAAGGCCCAACCCTGGAGCCCCTACATCCCCAGCAACAAGGGCAAGAAGGACGAGCCGGAAGGCAAGTAAGCCCGGGGTCAGCGACCCTAGGGCCGCCCCTCGACGACGCCCGCCCGGTCCTGATCGGACGGGCGTTTTTCCGGGAGTGCCGGTCCCCTTCCCCTGCCGGCCTCCCCTCTCCCTATCGAGACTATTATGAAATTCCGATTCCTTGTCCTGCTTCTCTGCTGGCTGACGACGCCCGCCTGGGCCGCCCTGGACCCGGCTCTGGTGCGTCAGCTGAACGGGGATGACACGGACCAGAAAATCACCGCCATCCAGCAAATTGCCAAGACCCCGGACGGGGACGCCCTGCGTCTGCTCCAGGCCCTGTCGGATGGCAACCTCTATGCCGTGGGTAGCGGCAACCAACAAAGTTTCTACATCCAGGCGGACGATAAAGCCCTGGATGCCCTCACGGGCCGCCCCCTGGCCAAGGTGCCGGACAACGGGGACAACGTGAGCCTCAATAACCGGGCCCGGGGCGAACTGGATAACGCCCTGGCCGGGCTACGCCTGCTGGATCCGGATCCGGACAAGCGTCTGGCCGCCGCCCAGGAACTGCAAAGCGACGTGGGGCCGGAAATGGCGCCCCTCCTGACCCAGGCCGTGGCCCGGGAAAAGGACGGTAAAATCCGCGCCCTCCTGGTGCAAGCCCTGGCCCAGGCCAATCTCAACAGCCCGGACGCCACCCTGCGCATGCAGGCGGTGAAGGACCTGGGCCAGAGCGGCTCTCCGGACATTCGGGGTCTGCTCCTGTCCCGCTTAGACGAGGGGGTGGAAACCGATCCCAAGGTGCGGGCCGAGGTGAAATTTGCCATTAAGTCCATCGACCATCGGCTGGCCTGGGGCGATAACCTGGGGCGCATCTTCACCGGCGTTTCCCTGGGCAGCATCCTGCTCTTGGCCGCCCTGGGTCTGGCCATCACCTACGGGGTGATGGGGGTGATCAACATGGCCCACGGGGAACTGCTCATGGTGGGGGCCTACGCCGCCTACTTCATGCAGGGCTTTTTCCAACGCCACTTCCCCAACGCTCAGGACTGGTATCTCCTGGCCGCCGTACCCGTGGCCTTCTTCAGCGCCGCCCTGATCGGCATGATCATGGAGCGCACCGTAATCCGCTGGCTCTACGGCCGGGCGCTGGAAACCCTGCTGGCCACCTGGGGCCTGTCTTTGATGCTGATCCAGGCTGCCCGGGTGATTTTCGGTGCCCAGAATGTGGAAGTTTCCAATCCCTCCTGGATGTCCGGGGGCATTGAGGTGTTGCCCAATCTGACTCTGCCCTGGAACCGGATCGCCATTATCGGCTTCGCCTTCTTCGTCCTCTTCCTGGTCTGGCTGCTGATGAACAAAACCCGCCTGGGGATGTTCGTCCGGGCGGTGACCCAGAACCGGGCCATGGCCGGTTGTGTCGGAGTACCCACCGCCCGCATCGACACCCTGGCCTTCGGCCTAGGGGCGGGCATCGCCGGTCTGGGCGGCCTGGCCCTCTCCCAATTGGCCAATGTGGGGCCGGATATGGGCCAGGGCTACATCGTGGATTCCTTCATGGTGGTGGTGCTGGGAGGCGTGGGCCAGCTGGCGGGCGCCGTCTGGGCCGCCCTGGGCCTGGGCATCGTTTCCAAGTTCCTGGAAGGCTGGGCGGGGGCGGTAATCGCCAAAATCATCGTCCTGGCCATTGTCATCATCTTCATCCAGAAGCGTCCCCAAGGGCTGTTCGCCCTCAAGGGCCGGTTCGTTGATAACTGAGAGGACGTTCCCCATGTCCCAATCTCCCTCCCAAACCCTGCCCCCCGTGGCGGCAGGCCGCCAGCCCCTGACCGTGCGCTATCTGGCCGGTCTGGGCCCCAAGGGGTGGCTGGCCCTGGGCCTGTTCCTGGCCATTACCCTGGTGCTGGTGCCCCTACTCCATCTGGCCGTGCCCGAGGCCAGCCCCCTTCACCTGTCCGACTATTACGTCACCCTGGGGGGCAAGATCATGTGCTACGCCCTGGTGGCGGTGGCCATGGATTTGATCTGGGGCTACGGGGGCATTTTGTCCCTGGGCCACGGCATTTTCTTCGCCCTGGGGGGCTACGCCTTCGGTATGTACCTGATGCGCCAGATCGGCCATGACGGTAGCTACGGCGCGGACCTGCCCGACTTCATGGTGTTTCTGGACTGGAAGGAATTCCCCTGGTACTGGCAGGGGACGGACCACTTCCTCTGGGCTGCCCTACTGGTGGTCCTGATCCCGGCCCTGGTGGCCTTCGTTTTCGGCTACTTCGCCTTCCGTTCCCGGATCAAGGGGGTGTATTTCTCCATCATCACCCAGGCCCTCACCTACGCCGCCATGCTGCTCTTTTTCCGCAACGAAACGGGTTTTGGTGGCAACAACGGCTTCACCGACTTTAAGCGCATCCTGGGCTATTCGGTAACTTCCCCGGAAACCCGGGTGGTGCTCTTCGCCCTCTCGGCCCTGGCCCTGGCGGCCACCCTGGTACTGGCTAGCTGGCTGGTCCATTCCAAGTTCGGGCGGGTGCTCACGGCGGTGCGGGACGCGGAATCCCGGGTCATGTTCCTGGGCTACAACCCGCTCTGGTACAAGCTCTCCATCTGGGTTCTTTCGGCGGCCCTGTGCGGCATCGCTGGCGCCCTTTACGTACCCCAGGTGGGCATCATCAATCCTTCCGAAATGTCCCCGGCCAATTCCATCGAAATCGCCGTTTGGGTGGCGGTGGGCGGCCGAGCCACCCTGATCGGGCCGGTGATCGGCGCCTTTGTGGTGAATCTAGCCAAGAGCTGGTTCACCGTTTCCTTCCCGGAATACTGGCTGTTTTTCCTCGGTCTGCTGTTCATTGTCGTCACCCTGCTGCTGCCGCGAGGCATTGTGGGGCTCTGGCAGCAGCTGGTTCGCAAGCAGAAAGGACAAGGGCTATGAACGCCGTCGCCACCGCCCCCCAGGGGCAACGCAACAATCAGTGGGAGGGGGAAGCCCAGGGGCTCACCCACCTGAAGCAGGACGGGGAACTGGACCTGTCCCACGGGGTCATGCTCTACCTCCAGGATATTTCCGTGAGCTTCGATGGCTTCAAGGCTCTGAACAACCTCAGTCTCTCCATCGGCGTGGGGGAATTGCGCTGCATCATCGGCCCCAATGGGGCGGGCAAAACCACCATGATGGACGTGATCACCGGCAAAACCCGGCCCGACGCAGGCACGGCCTTCTTCGGCCAAACCCTGGATCTGACCCGGTTAAGTGAAGCGGAAATCGCCCATGCGGGCATCGGCCGAAAATTCCAGAAGCCCACCATTTTCGACACCCACACGGTCTTTGAAAACCTGGAACTGGCCATGAAAACGGATAAGCGGGTGTGGAAAAGCCTCTTCGCCCGCCTGGACGACAGTCAGCGGGACCGGATCGCCGACACCCTGAAGCTGATTCGTCTGGAGGATCAGGCGGATCGCCCCGCCGGGCTCCTTTCCCACGGCCAGAAACAATGGCTGGAAATCGGCATGCTGCTCACGCAGGAGCCCAAGCTCCTGCTCCTGGACGAGCCGGTGGCGGGCATGACCGACGACGAAACCATGCGCACCGCCGAGCTGTTTGTCTCCCTGGCGGGCAAGCATTCCCTAATGGTGGTGGAACACGACATGGCCTTTGTGGAAAAGCTTTCCACCGGCGTGGGGGGCAAGGTCACCGTGCTCCACGAAGGCTCGGTCCTGGCCGAGGGGGATCTGGCTACGGTCCAGGCCGATCCCCGGGTCATTGAGGTGTATCTGGGGCGCTGACCCGGTCAGCCTTCCCCGACTTAAGGAAAAACCATGTTAAAAGTCCAAGACCTGAACCAGTACTACGGGGGCAGCCATATTCTCCGGGGCCTCGATTTTGAGGTGCCCATGGGCAAGGTGACCACCCTGCTGGGGCGCAACGGGGTGGGCAAAACCACCCTACTCAAGTGCCTCATGGGCCTCTTACCCGCCAAGACCGGGCGCATTACCTTCGGGGAGCGGGATATCACCACCCTCCCCGCCCACCAACGGGCCCAGGCGGGCATCGGCTACGTGCCCCAGGGTCGGGAAATTTTTCCCCGCCTCACGGTGGAAGAAAATCTGCTCATGGGCCTGGCTACCCGGCCGGGTAACAGCAAAATTCCGGAACGGATTTTTACCATGTTCCCCGTACTAAAGCAGATGCTGCACCGGCGCGGCGGCGACCTTTCCGGCGGTCAGCAGCAACAGCTGGCCATAGGCCGGGCCCTGGCCATGGGGCCCAAGCTCCTGATTCTGGACGAGCCCACGGAAGGCATTCAGCCCTCCATTATCAAAGACATAGAGCGGGCCATCCGCAGCCTGGCGGAAACGGGGGAAATGGCCATTCTGCTGGTGGAGCAGTACTACGATTTCGCCCGCTCCCTGGCGGATCATTATCTGGTCATGGAGCGGGGAGAAATCATCCTCTCCGGGGCGGGTGCCACCATGGATGCGGATGGGGCCCGGGAAGCCCTTTCCGTCTGATTTTTTGTAACATTCCCTCCAATACCCCGGTCCGGTCAGGCCGGGGTATTGCCTTCCCCTCCGGGCCGTGCAAACATGCCCGGCCTATGAAACGCTCCCTGCTTCTGCTCCTGGGTCTCACCCTCCTCAATGGCCTGACCATGGCGGAGTTATCCGCCGCCGAACCCGCCTTCACCGCCCGGGTTATCAAGGTGGTGGATGGGGACACCCTGTGGGTGCAAAAGGGCAAGCAAACCCAGCGCATCCGTCTGGCGGGCATTGACGCTCCCGAACTGCGGCAAAAATACGGGGAACACGCCCGTCAGGCCCTTTCCGAGCTGTGCCTGGACCAATCCGCTCATATCCAGCCCCGCACCATGGGGCGCCGCCACCCCCTGCCCAATCTGACCCTAGCCGCCGTGCGCTGCCACGGCCAGGACGTGGGTCTCAGCCAGTTGCGTCACGGCATGGCCTGGTGGTCCCGGCAACAGGCCCGTTTCCAGCCGGCGGCGGAAGCCCAAGCCTTTGAAATCGCCGAATCCAAGGCCCAATTCGAGAGCCTGGGCCTGTGGGGGGATGAAAGCCCCCTGGCGCCCTGGGAATGGCGCTCCCAACATCCGGAAGCGGCAAAAACCCCGGCGAAACCCGGGAAAAATCTCAAGGCCAAAAACAAAACCAAGAAACGGCCCCAGTCCTGAGCCCTTTTTGCCCTGGCACCCCCAGCACAGTGGTATTTCCCCCACACTTTGTCAGGTCTTCTAGCCTGGACGGTCACCGGACGGTGAATCCCGAGGGCAGACGTGGTACGCTTCCGCACCCTGTTACCTAAAACTACCGTCGCAATGAGTTCCGCACCTGCCGCCGAAACCCCTAATCCTTCTGTCGAAACCGCTGTCAGCCCGGAAGCCGCTCCGGCTCCTGCTACCGCTCCTTCTCCCGTTCAGGCTTCCCGGGCGCTGCTCAAGCGCTTGCAGGAACAGTTCGAGGTCTTTCGGGAGTGCCGTCCCCTGGCCATCGGCATCGACAAGCAATTGCTGGCAAAAATGCCGGACCTGGAAAAGAAGGTGCTGCGCCTCACCCTGCGCCACCACACTAATTCGGTGCGCTACCTGAAAAGCGTGGAAAAAGGCACCCACCGCTTTGATCTGGAAGGCAATCAGAGCGACGCCCTGACGGACGAACACCGGCAGCACGCGGCGGAAACCCTCAAGGAACGCTTCAAAAAAGACGCAGAACGGCGCCGGAGCCAACAAGCGGCGGAACGGGAAGCGGAAGCGGAAAAACGCCGGACGGAAAAACTCCAGCAGCTGGCGGCCAAGTTCTCCCACCGCTAAGCGCACCCCCATTTCCTTTCCCAGGAAAAACAAAGGCCATCCCGAGGGATGGCCTTTTTGTTGGGGAATGGGGCTCAACAAAAATTTGCCCCAAAGAAAACTCAAACCTTCGCCGTCGCCCCTCGGAGGGGCATGAGAATGGTCACCACCAGCCCGCCTCCTTCCCGGTTACGGGCCAGGATGCTGCCCCCATGGGCCTGGATGGCCCGCTGGGCAATGGCCAGCCCTAGACCAAAACCGTCCGCAAAGCCCCCGTTTTCTCCCCGGAAGAAGGGATTAAAAATGGCGTCCAGATCTTCCTCCGCCACCCCGGGTCCCCGATCCGCCACGGTCAGGCGGAAACAGCGCTGGCCGTCGGGCAAAGGCTCGGTACGGGCCTGAACCTCCACGGCGCTTCCGGGGGCGGTGTATTTCAGGGCATTTCTGATAACGTTATCAAAAGCCCGGTGGAGTAATTCGGGCTGGCCCTGGAGCAGGGCTTCCCCATCCCCCTGAAAGCTCACCCCCTTACCCTGGGCTTCCGCTTCGAAGCGGGCGTCATCCGCCACGGCCCCCACCAGTTCGTTGAGATCCAGACCATCTTCCCGGGAACCGGGCATACCCGCTTCCAGCCGGGACAGGGTCAGGAGTTGGCCCACCAATTCATCCAGCCGGCTGGCCTCCTGCTCGATCCGATCCATGCAGGCATTGGTCCGCTCCGGCTGCTGCCGGGCCAGGCCTATGGCCGCCTGAACCCGGGCCAGGGGAGAACGCAGTTCATGGGAAACGTCGTGGAGCAGGCGCCGCTGCCCTCCCACCAGCTGTTGCAAGCGCAGGGCCATGCGGTCGAAATCCACCCCCAAGTCCGCAATTTCATCCCGGCGCCGGCCCATTTTCAAGCTCACCCGGGTTTCCAGATGGCCGGCAGAAACCTTGTTGAAGGCCCAGCGCAGACTGCGGATGGGCTTGGCCAGATACCAGGCCAGGAGGGCGCTAACCAGCAGGCTGGCAAGGAGATCCCCGGCCACCAGCAAGCCCCAGGGTGGATGGGGGTGGCGCCGGACCGGTTCCCCGGGGGAAAACCGGTCCCCGGGCACAAACAACAGGTAAGTATGACCATCCCTGGCGGCCTGCAATCGGGCCGCCGTGGGTCCCCAGAGACGGGGTGCGGCCGCCATGTCCCGGGCCTGCTGCACCGCTTCCGGGGAGACCTTACGCCCCAGAATCTCCCGCCCCTGTTCATCCACCACATAGACGTGGGCCTCGGTTTCCCGGTCCCATTCCTGGAACAGCTCCCGCAGGGCTTCCGGGCCGCCATGGCGCAGGGTCGCCAGGCTGGCGTTGATCTGGAAAGCGCTGCGGGGGGAGATGGATAAATCCGGGCTGGCGGCGGCCTGGTTTTGCCGGTGCAGCCAGAACAGGGTGCCCACACTGGCCCCGGCCAGCAGCAGGGCAAGCCAGAAGGCGAGGAAAAATTTCCAGAACAGCCGTCCCATGGCGCCCCCTACTCCCGGATGAGCTGATAGCCCACGCCCCGGATGGTCTGAATTAATTCCGTGGGGGTGCAGGTCGCTAGTTTGCGGCGAATGCTGCTGATATGGACGTCAATGCTGCGATCGTAGCGGGTCAGGGGACGGCCCATGCCCTCCTGGGATAGGGTGTTTTTATCCACCACCTGGCCCACGTGGCGCACCAGCACTTCCAGGAGATTGAATTCCGCCGCCGTCAGTTCCAGGCTCTGGCCGCCCCAGGTGGCGCTGCGCCGCTCCGGCCGCAATTCCAAGGAGCCGCTGCTCAGGGCGGTTTCCCCTTCCCCCGTGGGGGCGCCCATGCCCTGGGTGCGCCGCAGAATGGCCCGAATGCGGGCCACCAGTTCCCGGGGGGTGCAAGGCTTGGGAACGTAATCATCGGCCCCCAGCTCCAGTCCCACCACCCGATCCACGTCGTCCCCCCGGGCGGTGAGCATGAGCACCGGCACCAGGCTGGCGGCCCGAATGCGGCGCAGGGCCTCAATGCCGTTTAGGCGGGGCAGCATCACATCCAGCACGATCAGGTCGAAAGCGCCGCTCAGGGCTGTCTGGGCCCCGGTTTCTCCGTCATGGGCCAGCTGGGCCTCGTAGCCTTCCCGTTCCAAATATTCTTTGAGCAGGGAGGCCAGTTCCACGTCGTCGTCTACCAGCAAAATTCGGGTCATGGTGGGTCCGGCAAGTTTTCAAGATGGAAGGGATGATACTCATGGCAGCCCGCCCCACAAGGCTCCCGGGCGGGTTTTTGCCTAAGCTTTACCCAAATTTACGGAGCCCTTACGCCCCTTTACCCAAAATCCCGCCACACTGCCCTGCCCTCCTTCGCCGCCAGCCGCAACCGCCAGCCATTTTCGGGCGACAGGGGTTCCCTGATGGGGCGCCCTTTCTCCATTTTCGAAACTATGACTATGATCCCCATGCCCTCCCGGCGCGGGCTGGCTTTTTTGCATCGCTGGGCCGCCCTGGTTTTTGCCCCTCTCTTTCTCCTTATTCTCCTGTCCGGCGCCTTCCTCGCCTGTAAACCCATTTGGGAAGCCTGGCAGGCTGACCGTCCTTTGCCCGGCCTGGCGCCCCAAGCCTGGGTCCGGGCCTTGGAAACCTTGGATCCCCAAGGGGGAATCGCCAGCGCTAGTCTTTCCTCGGACGGCCAACGCCTCACACTCCAAGGCCGAGGCGGGGCAAGCCCCCAGAGCTACGATTCGGTCAGTCTGGCCCCCGTCCCCAATCAGGATCGGGACTGGTTCGGCTTGGCCAAGGACTTGCATAAAACCCTCCTGCTCCGGGCTGATTTCCTGGTGGAAGTCGCCACCTACGCCATGACGGCCATCCTGGCCCTGGGTCTGCTCCTGGGCTGGCCGCGTCTGAAAGCCCAACTGGGACAATGGGGATTAATGGATTGGCACCAGGGGCTGGGTTGGCTGCTGGCCCCCCTGGCCCTTCTAACCCCGGTGACCGCCATACTGATGATTCTCCATATCGGCACCGGCGCCCCCGGTGGCCCGGGCAACCCCCCACTCAAAGGAGAGGGACGGGGCAAACCGCCAGTCATGGCCCTGGCCCAGGCAGTCCGCTTAGTGGATGGGGCGGAAAATCTGGACAACATCCGCCAGATAAGGCGCTTTCGCCAGGGAACGGTGCTCATTGTGGCCCAGGATCGGGCGGGGCAGCTCCAGCGGCTCATGGTGGATGGCAAGGGGCAGGTTCGCCCCCTGACGGCCAAACCAGGCTTGGTTAAGCAGCTCCACGAAGGCACCTGGGCGGGGCCCTGGTCCGGGCTTCTGAATCTGTTGGCCGCTTTGTTGCTGAGCGCCTTGCTGATTACCGGTCTATGGACCTGGTGGGTCCGCCGGGGCGGATTCAGGTGTAGGAATCGTCGGGAGCATAAGGGGGCCACCCTGCTGGTGGCCTACGCCAGCCAGACCGGCACCGCCGCTCGCTACGGAGAAGCCACCGCCCGGATGCTGGCCCAGGCCGGGGTGAACGTCACCTGGGCGGCGCTGGATGGGCTCCGCCCCCAGGATCTGACCTCCCATCCCCATTGCCTCTTACTGGTGTCCTCCACCGGGCAGGGGGAAGTGCCGGAGGCGGGGCAAAAATTTCTCGCCCGCCTGGGAGGTGAATCCCTGACCGGTCTCCGCTTCAGTCTTCTGGCCCTGGGAGATCGGCGCTACCCCTGCTTTTGTGGCGGCGGGGCCACTTTTCGGGAGGAATTGCTGGCCCGGGGCGCCGAGGAATTCCTGCCCTGGCGCAAAGCGGACGGAGACCCGGCGGCGCCATGGCGGCAATGGCTGGCAGAACTGGCGCCCCTGCTGGGACTCCACCCGGAAGCCTTCAAGGAGAGGTTGGAAAAAGACGGATTGCCCAGCTAAGGGGCGGCGTGATAAGGGGCATGCCCCCCGGGCCTCCTCCTATCCTGGCCCTAAGGTTGTCTTTGCCCGGGTCAAAGTGGGGCTTTCCCCTCCCCTTATCCCCGGCTTACCGCCGGTGTCCTCGGGTTTTGTCCCCGTTCCCCTATTTCTCCGTAATTCCAGGGCAAGAAGGCCTGGGGACGGGGCAAGAGTAAAAACATAATGGCATGTTTTTGTTTGGTCGCTCCGCCCACCCTCCCTATTTTTAGCCCTACCGTCTCTCCAAAAGTCCGGGTTTTGCTGATTTAAATCAAATTCCTAGGGTCAGGAGCAAATCCCCTGGTCCGGGATGCTGGTAAAATGTGTAACCCTATAGTTATAAAAGATTACGGGAGTGGCCATGGCCCATCTGGTCTGGACGGATAACTTGGATACCGGCATTGCCGTCATCGACGGCCAGCACCGGCAGATCGTGGATTTCATCAACCAACTGGAAGATGCCCAGGCCACCGGTGACCGGGAATTGATCGGGGAAGTGATCGAAGGGCTAGTGGATTACACCCTCTCCCACTTTGCCTTTGAGGAAACCCTCATGGAGGATTCGGGCTACGAATATCTCCGGGGGCATAAAAAAGTGCACGAGCTGTTTGTGCGCCGGGTGGCGGAGTTCCAGGAGAAATTCAAGGCCGGGGAAGATGTGGCCGGCGGCCTGCACCGCCTCTTGTCCCGCTGGCTCTTCAACCACATCCGCAATGACGACTCCGCCTACGTGCCCGCCGTCAAACCCAAGATGACCGTCCTGGTGGAAGAAAAGGAAGAAGGGGGTTGGCTTTCCCGCACCCTGGGGCGCTTCTTCGGGAGTCATTCCTAGATATTTGTCGGTCTTTTCTGAAAAAGATGAAAAAAGGGCTTCGGGGAAGCCCTTTTTTATTGCGCCGCAGCATCCGTTTGCCCCATTAAAGCGTCTCTTACTTTCCGCCTCGATCCAGTGCTGGCGCGGCTTTCCGCGACCTATCCATTGAAGTTTCCATACGTTAACGTATAGTATGCGTTTTCACATAACAACGACTGACGAGGAGGGATCGCAATGCAACGCGAATCCATGGAATATGATGTACTGATCGTCGGCGGCGGACCCGCCGGGTTGGCTGCCGCTATTCGCCTCAAGCAATTGGCGGCGGAAAACGTGGCCAAAGGCGGGGAAGATGTTTCCGTCTGTCTGATCGACAAGGGCTCCGAAATCGGGGCCCATATTTTGTCCGGCGCGGTCATGGACCCGGGGGCTTTGAGCGAACTCATTCCCAACTGGAAAGAGCTGGACGCCCCCCTGAAAACCCAGGCCACGGAAGACCGGGTGCTGTTTCTTTCGGAAACCGGCGCCACCCAGGTGCCCACCTTCCTGCTACCCAGCTGTTTCCATAACGAAGGCAATTACATTATTTCCCTGGGCAATGTCTGCCGCTGGCTGGCCCAGCAGGCGGAAAACCTGGGGGTGGAAATCTACCCGGGCTTTGCCGGGGCGGAAATCCTGTTTGACGACCAGGGCGCGGTCAAGGGCGTGGCCACCGGGGACGTTGGGGTACTCAAAGACGGCTCCCAAGGCCCGGCCTACCAGCCCGGCATGGAACTGCTGGCCAAATACACCCTCTTCGCCGAGGGTTGCCGGGGGCATCTGGGCAAGGAACTGCAACAGCATTTCAAGCTCCGGGAAGGGGTGGATCCCCAGGCCTACGGCATCGGCATCAAAGAGCTGTGGGAAGTAAAACCGGAAAAATCCCAGCCCGGTTTGGTAGTCCATACCGCCGGCTGGCCCATGGACAGCGCCACCTACGGCGGCGGTTTCCTCTATCACCTGGAGGACAACCTGGTGGCCGTGGGCTTTGTGGTGGGTCTGAGCTACGAAAACCCCTACCTGTCCCCCTTTGAGGAAATGCAGCGCTACAAGACCCACCCCAAGATTCGGGAATTCCTGGAAGGGGGCAAGCGGGTGGCCTACGGGGCCCGGGCTATTGCGGCAGGGGGCGTCCAATCCCTGCCCAAGCTGGTGTTCCCCGGCGGCGCCCTGATCGGTGACGATGCGGCCTTCCTTAACGCTTCCCGCATCAAGGGGTCCCACTGCGCCATCAAGAGCGGCTCCCTGGCCGCCGAGGCCTGTTTCGAGGCCCTGGGCGCCAAGCGGGCCCACGACGAACTGACCGCTTTCCCGGAAAAGTTCAAGGCTTCCTGGCTCTACGACGAGCTCTATCGGGCCCGGAACTTCAAGCCCTGGATCAGCAAGGGTCTGCACCTGGGCAGCTTCATGTTCGCCATGGAGCAAAAGCTTTTTGGCGGCAAAGTGCCCTGGACCTTGCACCACCACATTCCGGACCATGCCAAGCTGAAGCCTGCGGCCGAGTGCCAGCCCATCGCCTATCCCAAGCCGGACGGGGTTATTTCCTTCGATCGCCTGTCTTCCGTGTTTTTGTCCAACACCAATCACGAGGAAGACCAGCCCTGCCACCTGCACCTGAAGGACCCCAAGGTACCCATCGAGGTCAATCTGGCCAAGTACGACGCCCCCGAGCAGCGCTACTGCCCGGCCGGGGTGTACGAAATTGTCCGGGAAGCAGACGGTTCAAGCCCCCGTTTGCAGATCAATGCCCAGAACTGTGTGCATTGCAAAACCTGCGACATCAAGGACCCGACCCAGAACATCACCTGGGTGGTGCCCCAGGGGGGCGAAGGGCCCAATTACCCCAATATGTAGGGCGCCCAGTCATGTAGTTGTCACGAAAGCGCAATACAATGCAGGCCGCCGCCCAGGGCGGCCTTTTTTATTCCCCAAAACAGCCCCCAAAGAATTCGCCCCATGCGCCTTTCCTGCCTCGCCACCGCCCTGCTCCTCGCTTTCGCCCTCCCTGTCTGGGCTGACAACTTACCGGACCCGGGTGCGACTGGGGTTCGGGGTGCGGACAGTGGGGCAAGCGGGGATCAGGGGGATTACGAAAGCCGCAGCGCCCGCTTTCAAACCACCTATGTGTGGCAGCGCAAGCAGCACTTTCAGGCCGATTACAGCGGGGACAACAGCCTCCTGACCAGCACGGAGCGCAGCTACACCTTTACCACCACGGGCTATTTCGGCATCCGCCCCTGGCAGGGCGGGGAAGCCTACCTCAACGTGGAAGTGGCTCAGGGAGTGCCTTTCTCCAACCTGCTGGGCACCGGGGGCTTCACCAACGGGGAAATCACCCGCTCCTCAGGCACCATTCCCAAGGCCTACCGGCAACGCCTCTTCCTGCGCCAGACCTGGAATCAGGGCGGCGGGGAGGAAAAGGTGGAGGGGGGCATCAATCAGCTGGCGGGGAGCCAGGACAAGAATCGCTTTGTCCTCACCCTGGGCAATTTCTCCACCCTGGACGTTTTCGATAACAACCGCTACGCCAAGGATCCCCGGGTCCAGTTCATGAACTGGGGCAATATGAGCTACGCCGCCTACGATTACGCGGCGGACGCCCGGGGCTTCGGCTGGGGGTTTGCGGGGGAATGGTACAAGGACGACTGGACCCTGCGCTTCGGGCGCATGACCACACCCCAATCCCCCAATCTGTTGCCCCTGGATTTCCAGTATTTCCGCCACTTCGGCGATCAGGTAGAAGTGGAACATCGACATACCCTGGGGGGGCGCCCCGGGGCCCTGCGGGTGCTGGCCTGGCGGAACCAGGCGGTACTGGCCCGTTACCGGGACGCCATCAACTACGGCCAGGCCCACGGGGAAGCCCCCAGCATTTTCAAGGTGCGTAACGGGGTGCAGGCCAAGTACGGCCTGGGGGTCAATGTGGAGCAGGAGCTGACGGACGATCTGGGCTTTTTCCTGCGCCTCATGAAGGCGGACGGGCACACGGAAACCCAGGCCTTCACCGAGGTGGATGGTTCTTTTGCCTCCGGCTTGGTTCTCACCGGCCAGCGCTGGGGCCGCGCCCAGGATACGGTGGGGATTTCCTGGATGCGTAACGAAATTTCCAAGGATCGGCGGGATTATCTGGCGGCCGGGGGCATTTCCTTCTTCATTGGGGACGGGGCCTTGAATTACCGACCGGAAGACATTTTTGAAACCTACTACAGCCTGGTGACGGCCAAGGATGTCTCCTTCACCCTGGATTACCAGCGCATTCAAAATCCGGCCTATAACGCCGACCGGGGGCCGGTGAATGTGATCGGCTTCCGCTTCCACGCCGAATATTGAGGAGAAGGCACCGGAGCGGTGCATTTTTCTTCCCCCTGCCGGTGCATTTGCCCGATTTATGGGCCTTTCCCGGGCATTGGGTCATGGTGCGATGTTTGCTTTAATACCAAGCAAATACTCTCCCTTGACCATCATGGCACTCCTACTCAAGTACGACGGCCCCTACATTCCCGCAATCTGGACCGAACTGGGCGGACAGCAGGTGGATCAGCACGTCTGGTCCTTTGACTTTTCCAGCCCAGCCAGCCAGGACGACCTACTGGAGCGGCTTTCCCGGGAAACTAATCCGGAAACCCTGAAGGAAACCCTGGTGCTCCAGGTCCAGGGAAACGGGGATGGCGGCGCCATCGCCACCCTGCAACAGGCCCTGCCCTTCAACACCTTCCACGCCCGGCGCCTGAATGCCTGGATGCTGGCCGATCTCACCCCCTATCTGTGCATGCACTTCCAGCCCCTGGTGGATTTGGCCCAGGGCCAGGTGTTCGCCTTTGAAGCCCTATGTCGCCTGGAAAACCCCACGGGGCGCCTGCTCAACGGTGCCGAAGCCTTTCTCCTGGCGGAGCAACTGCACCGGGCCGCAGACCTGGACGTGGAATGCCAGCTCCTGGCCCTGGCGGCCAAGGCCCAGCGCTTCCCCCGGGGAACGCCCCTTTTTCTCAATGTGCTGCCCCAAAACCTGCTGCACCAACAATGGGCGCAGCGCTTCGTCAGCCGTCTAGACCAGCTAGGCATTGACCGGCGGGAAATCATCATCGAGGTGGTGGAGTCGGAACAGGTGGATCCCACTATCCTGGCGGGAAGCTGCGAGGCGCTGCGCATGCAGGGCTTCCGCATTGCCCTGGATGACATGGGGGCGGGATTTAACGGCCTATCCACCCTAGCGGCGGTGCGGGCGGACTTCATTAAGGTGGATCGGAGTATCGTCCATGGGGCCCAGGGTAGCCGGGTCCGTTCCGTACTTCTGGAAGCCATCGTTTCCATGGCCCAGCGCCTGGGCGCCACAGTTATCGCGGAAGGGCTGGAACGGCCGGAAGACGTGAATTTCGTCCGGGACATGGGCATCAGCTATGCCCAGGGCTTTTTCTTCGCCCATCCGGCCCCCGCCACCACGCCCCGGGTCACCCCCCTGCCCCACCTGGATGACGCCTGTCGCAGCCGGCCCATGGAGCGTTTCCAGCTCACGGATCTGATGGACTGCTGGCCCGCCCTGGAAATTCCCACCCCCATCGAAGAAGCTCGTCAGCTCTTTACGGACAATCCCTCCCTGCCTCTGGTGGTGGTCACGGACCACGCCCAGCCCGTGGGCATGGCCCGCCGGGGCCGGGTTCTGGCCCAGCACACCCGTAGCCTGGGCAAGGTGTGCGAACCCGTGGCCCGCAGCCTGCCCCACCGGCTCACCACCGCAGCCCTGGCCCGGGTGCTCTACCACGACCGGCGGGACGCGGACCCCTGGGTGGTCACCTCCGGGGATGGAGAATACATGGGCATCATCCACCCCATGACCCTCATCGCCCAGATGCTGGCCCGCCGGGAAAACGGCAATAACCTCCATCCCCTCTCCCAGTTGCCCACCGGCCCCAATCTGCGCCACACCCTGGAAAGCCGCCTGGCGGAAGGGGGTGGAGTCAGTCTGGTGTATATCGACCTGGATCACTTCAAGGCCTACAACGACCGTTACGGCTTTATCCGGGGCGACGCCATGATCCGCACCCTGGCGGAGCTGCTGCGCTTCAATTTCATTGGCCGTCGGGACTGCCTCCTGGGTCACATCGGCGGGGACGATTTTGTCCTGATCCAGGAAGGTCGCAGCGTGGATCTGACGGAAGACCTGCTGGACGTGATGGACCAGTTCGAATCCCTGGCCGCCCATCTCTACGACAAGGAAGACATTCAACGGGGCCATTTTCTCACCGAAGATGGCTGCACCCACCCCATCGCCTCCATTTCCATCGCCGTGGTCAATGGTCGCACCGCCCCCTTGGACAACGCGGTGGCGGCGGCCGAGCGGGCGGCGGCTCTGAAAAAGGTGGGCAAGATTGAACTGGGTAGCGTCATTGTGGTGGAAGGCACCCCGCCCAGCCTGTTGAAACACCGCAACAAGGGCAAGAGCGGCTTGTGGAAACACAACGCCATCCAGGCCTTGCAGGAGTTTCTGGCCGCTCCCCGCTGTCGGGACCCCCATGCCCTGGATACCTGGTTCAAGAGCTACCCCTTCTTTGAAATGGTCTTCGAGCTGGACGGGGACGGGGTACAGCGCTTCCCCAACTGGATCAACCCGGACATGTATGGCCGCATCAAGGCCGGGGGCATGGGGGTAAGCCGGGCGGACCACGACTATTACCGCCAGGTGAGCCAAAGCCATCTGCCCTATATTTCGGAAATCTACCTCTCCAGCGCCACGGAGGACTTTTGCCTCACCCTGGCCATCCCCATCCAGGCGGCTGGCAGCTTTGATGGGGTGCTGGTAGCGGATATCAACATCGGCGCCATGGCCAGCCTGACCCGGGGCTTGCCGGACCGGGCCGGGGCGCCCGCCTAGACGCCTTGAAAACGCTGATCTTCGGCGGGAGTGGCGCTTCGGCCCCCTTCTCCGAAGTCCGGCGGGCCCCACTAGGCCGTAGGCCCCGCCAGGCAACAATCCCGCCATAAAAAAACGGACCCCGCGGGGTCCGTTTTGCTTGGAGGAGAAATCCCCTTAGAACAGGTCTTCTTCCAGAGCCAGGCTGCCTTCTGCTCCGGCCACGATGCTTTGGGTCAGGGCCGGGGCTTGCACCATCAGATGGTCGGCGAAGAAACGAGCGGTGACGATCTTGCCCTTGTAGAAGGGGTCGGATTCGCCGGCGTCGATCTTGGCCTGGGCCGCCAGAGCACCCCGGGCCAGTTGCCAGCCGCCAGCCACGATGCCCAGCAGGTGAAGGAAAGGCACGGCGCCCGCGTGGGCGGCCTTGATGTTGGGCTTGAAGTTGTCCAACAGCCAGTTCACCGCTTCTTCCAGGGAATTCACGGCGCTGCTCAGACGGCTACGCAGCACGGCGAATTCGGCGCCGGACTGGGCGGCCAGCTGGGCATCCAGGGCGCGCATTTCGGCGATTACGGCCTTAATGGTGACGCCCCCTTCCCGAGCCATTTTCCGGCCGATCAGGTCATTGGCTTGAATGCCGGTGGTGCCTTCGTAGATAGCCGTAATCCGGGCATCCCGCAAATGCTGGGCAGCGCCGGTTTCTTCGATGAAGCCCATGCCGCCATGCACCTGCACCCCGGTGGAAGCCACCTGGATACCGGTTTCCGTGCTCCAACCCTTGACCACCGGGATCATCAGATCCGCAAAGGCTTGGGCCTTGGCCCGGGCTTCCGGGTCGGCGTTGGATTTGGCGTTATCTAGGGCACCGGCCACCACATAGGCCAGGGTCCGGGTGGCTTCCGTGAGGGAGCGCATGCTCATGAGCATGCGGCGCACGTCCGGATGCTTGATGATGGCCACCTTGGGTCCGCCCTTAACACCTAGTTCGGTCCCTTGGATACGTTCCTTGGCATAAACGGCGGCCCGTTGATAGGACCGTTCGCACTGGGCCACGCCTTCCAGGCCCACGGCAAAGCGGGCGGCGTTCATCATCACGAACATGTAGGCCAGCCCGTGATTTTCTTCGCCCACCAGATAACCGGTGGCGCCACCGTTATCACCGAAGGCCATGACGGCGGTGGGGCTGCCGTGGATGCCCAGCTTGTGTTCGATGGAAACGCAGTAGGCGTCGTTCCGTTCCCCCAGGGAGCCGTCGTCCTTGACCATGAACTTGGGCACCACGAACAGGGAAATACCCTTCACCCCTTCCGGAGCGTTGGGGGTCCGGGCCAGCACCAGGTGCACCACATTTTCCGTCATGTTGTGGTCGCCGTAGGTGATGAAAATCTTTTGCCCGAACACCTTGTAGGTGCCGTCGCCCTGGGGTTCGGCCCGGCTGCGCACGGCGGCCAGATCGGAGCCCGCATTGGGTTCGGTCAGATTCATGGTGCCGGTCCAGGTGCCGTCCACCATCTTGGGCAGGAATTTTTGCTTCAGTTCGTCGGAG
Source organism: Rhodocyclaceae bacterium (assembly GCA_041907765.1). Classification (GTDB taxonomy): domain Bacteria; phylum Pseudomonadota; class Gammaproteobacteria; order Burkholderiales; family Rhodocyclaceae; genus Azospira. Next base: position 197,033 of record JAYRGQ010000003.1, read on the forward strand.
CCAGCGGTGAGCAGGGCTTCGATGGCGCCCGCCGTGAGCATGGGGCACAGGGCGAAAGCCATGTTGGAAGACTTCCACATTTCATTCACCGCCGTGGCCACCAGCTTGGGCAGGCCTTGACCGCCGTATTCCGGATCACAGGGCAGAGCCGTCCAGCCGTTTTCGGCGAACTGCTGATAGGCTTCCTTGAAGCCGGCGGGCACGGTCACGGCCTTGTCGGCCCAGTGGGCACCTTCCTGGTCGCCGGAGAAATTAATGGGGGACAGGACGTTGGAAGCAAACTTGGAAGCTTCTTCCAGAATGGCGTCCACCACGTCCGCATCCACTTCCTCGTTACCCGGCAGTTGCAGGACCTGATCCAGGCCAGCCAGTTCCTTCATGACAAACTGCATGTCGCGGAGGGGGGCAATATATTCGCTCATTAAAGCTATCTCCTCTGTATTAAATGGTTGTGCTTATTTCTTAGCGAGATACACCGAATCGTCGAAGGTCCACACCCATTCCGGGCGATAGACCACCAACAAGGTCAGGACCATGCCGGCCAGCCAGGCTTCCGAAAACCCCAACAAAATGAAATAGGGGAGGAAGTCCTCGCTGAGTTTTTCCAGGGTATAAGCCCCGGCCAGGGCCAACACGCCGGAAGCGGCCAGCCCGGTCCCAAGGATCATTAGGGCGGAACCGAAGAAACCGTTGGCGAAAATGTACACAAACAGGTTTTTCGGCAGTTTCCGGTCGGTAAATCGGTAAATGGCGTAGGAAATCCCTACCGGAACCGCCCCCATCAACAACGCATTCAGGCCAAAACTGGCCCATCCCGCCGCACCGTTCAGCGTAATCCCGGCCAAAACCAGGGTAAGGCCGATGAAGGCTAACGCGGGACCGAATTCCAGGGTAAAGACCATGGCCCCCAAAAGATGCAGGTTGAGGCCCGGAGAAACCCCGGCTTTCATACTCCACAGCACGGTGAGACACACCGCCGTGCCCAGCCAGACATTGGACTGGATGTTGTCCCCCAGGCGCCGCCAAGGGGCGCGCCAGATCGCCAGGCTGAGCACCAAAACAAACAGCCCCCAGCCCCCCTCGTACCAGAGGGGGGCAAGGAGGCTGTCGGGCAGGTTCATAGCCTGCAATCCCGGGGGAACGGATCAGAGCGCCGCCGTGAGTTCAGGCACCGCTTCAAAAAGGTCCGCCACCAGGCCGTAGTCCGCCACTTGGAAAATGGGGGCGTCCGGGTCTTTGTTAATCGCCACAATGACCTTGGATTCCTTCATCCCGGCCAAATGCTGAATGGCGCCGGAAATACCCACGGCAATGTACAGCTCGGGAGCCACAATTTTGCCGGTTTGGCCCACTTGGTAGTCGTTGGGCACAAAACCCGCATCCACGGCGGCCCGAGAGGCGCCTTGGGCGGCACCCAGCTTGTCGGCCAGGGGGTCCAGCACCTTGTGGTAGTTTTCCCCGCTGCCCACCCCACGGCCGCCGGAAACGATAATCCGGGCGGCGGTGAGTTCGGGCCGTTCGCTCTTGGTGATTTCCCGGGAAATCAGTTTGGCCTTACCCGTGTCAGCCACGGCAGCCACCGTTTCCACGGCAGCGGCACCGCCTTCGGCGACGGCATCGAAAGCGGTGGTACGCACCGTGATGACCTTAACGCTGTCAGCGGATTGCACCGTAGCCAGGGCATTGCCCGCATAAATGGGGCGCACAAAGGTGTCGGCAGATTCCACTCCGACGATGTCGGAGATTTGGGCTACGTCCAGCAGGGCGGCCACCCGGGGGGCGAAATTCTTACCGCAGGTGGTGGCAGCCACCACGATGTGGCTGTAACCGGTGGCCATAGAAATAACCTGGGCCGCCAGATTTTCAGCGGTTTGGTCGGCAAACTGGGGCGCATCAGCCAGCTTTACCTTGGCCACGCCCGCCAGCTTGGCGGCTTCCGCCGCGACGGCGGCGCAACCGGCACCGGCCACCAGCACATCGATGTCGCCACCGATTTTGGTGGCAGCGGCAACGGCGTTCTTGGTCGCCGCCTTCAGGGATTGATTGTCGTGTTCGGCAATAACCAGAATAGCCATTAGATCACCTTCGCTTCGTTCTTCAGCTTATTCACCAGGGTGGCCACGTCGGGCACCATCACCCCCGCCTGCCGCTTGGGCGGCTCGCTGACCTTGAGGGTCTTGAGACGGGGCGTCACATCCACGCCCAGATCCGCCGGCTTGAGGGTTTCCAAAGGCTTTTTCTTCGCCTTCATGATGTTGGGCAGGGTGGCGTAGCGAGGTTCGTTGAGGCGTAGATCCGTGGTCACCACGGCAGGCAGCGCCAGTTCCAGGGTTTCCAGCCCCCCGTCCACTTCCCGGGTAACCGTGGCTTTACCGTCGGCCACCACCACCTTGGAAGCGAAGGTGGCTTGGGGCCAGCCTTGCAGGGCGGCGAACATTTGCCCGGTTTGGTTGGAATCGTCGTCAATGGCCTGTTTGCCGAACACCACTAATTGGGGTTGTTCCTTGTCGGCCACGGCCTTGATCAGCTTGGCCACGGCCAGGGGTTGCAGGTCCGCGTCGCTGTCGATGAGCACGGCCCGGTCGGCCCCCAGGGCCAAGGCGGTACGCAGGGTTTCCTGGCAAGCAGCGACCCCGGCGGAGACCACCACCACTTCCGTGGCGATACCGGCCTCTTTCAGGCGCACGGCTTCTTCCACGGCAATTTCATCAAAGGGGTTCATGGACATCTTGACGTTGGCGATATCCACGCCGGTACCGTCAGCTTTGACGCGCACCTTGACGTTGTAGTCCACGACTCGTTTTACTGGCACCAAGACTTTCAATGCATCCTCCTCAGGATCTGGCAGGTGTGAATCGTTATGGATTCGCGGCCCGGGTTTTGCCCCCTGAACCGCGTCGAGATTGGCTCCCATACTTGCCAGTATGGCTCTGCATACGGTAGCGTATGGGGTATTCCCTGTCAATGAGTTCGCATGAAAAACGCCCCCATCAAAACCCGCTCCCAACTGGATCGCCGTGACTGGATCGAGCTGGCCACCCATGTGCTGGCGGACCAGGGCCTGGACGGCCTGCGGGTGGAGGTGCTGGCCAAGCAGTTCGGCGTCACCAAGGGCAGCTTTTACTGGCATTTCAAGGATCGCCAGGACCTGCTCACCGCCGTGCTGGATACCTGGAAGGACGGGCGTATCCGGGACATTATCAAGCAGACCACGGCCCAGCCGGGCAAGGAGCGGGAGCAGATCTACCACGTCATTGACGTGTATAGCGCGGCCCGCAGCCGCAAAGGGGTTTCCATTGAGTTGGCGGTGCGGGAATGGGCGAGACGGGATGCCCATGCGGCGGCCATCGTGGCCGAGGTGGACAACTGCCGTCTGGAAAATGCCCGGCGCTTATTCGAGGAATATGGCCTTCCGGAAGGGGAAGCCAAGGCCCGTAGCCTGTTGCTCTACGCCTATGTTTTTGGCCAGAGCTTGATGATTTACGACCGCTTCGACCCCTCCCCCGCCTCCCTGCGGGCCTGGATCGCGGATCACATCGTCCGGGCCGAGGACCGCTAAGCCCGGCGGCACCTTGCGCGCCCCCTCACCCCTTTAAGCCACCCCGACCAAGGCCTCCACCCTCCCCTCCACCCTCCCCTCCGCCACCCGCAGCTGTCGCCCGCAACGGGCCGCCATAGCTTGGTCGTGGGTAACCAACACCAGGGTGGTTCCCTGCTCCCGATTCAGGCGAAACATCAAATCCATGATCTGGGTACCGGTAGCCTGATCCAGGTTGCCCGTGGGCTCATCCGCCAGAATCAGGCGGGGCGCCGGGGCGAAGGCCCGGGCCAGGGCCACCCGCTGCTGCTCCCCGCCGGAAAGGTGCTTGGGGTAATGGTCCAGACGCCCCCCCAGCCCCACCCGGGCCAGCCAGTCTCGCGCTAGGGCGGCAGCGTTTTCCACCCCAGACAGCTCCAGGGGCAGCAGCACATTTTCCAAGGCGGTCAGGGCGGGGAGCAGCTGAAAGGATTGGAACACAAAGCCCAGCAGGCGCCCCCGCAGCCGGGCTCGACCATCCTCATCCAAGTCAGATAGGGAAACGCCGTCCAGGCATACCTGGCCGGCGCTGGGCTCATCCAGCCCCGCCAGCAGGCCCAGCAGGGTAGACTTGCCCGAGCCGGAGGCGCCCACCACCGCCACGGTTTCCCCGGGGGCAATGGCAAAATTCACCGCCTGGAGAATGGTCAAGCGCCCTTCCCCGTCCCCCACGGTTTTGCACAGATCACGGACTGCCAACAAAGGTTGATTGGACATGATTAAAAAATATCTGGGTTTGGATAGGCTGAATTGGCGATGCCTGGGCCTGGGCGCCCTTTGCCTGATTATGCCCCTGCTGGCCGCCGCCGGGGCCCCTGTGGTGCTCATCTACGGGGATTCCCTCTCCGCCGGTTACGGCCTGCCCCGGGAAGCGGCCTGGCCGGTGCTGCTGGAAAAACGGCTGGCCCAGGCCCACCTGAACTATCGGGTGGTGAATGCCAGCATTTCCGGGGAAACCACGGCGGGGGGGCTGGCCCGCCTGCCCCGGGCCTTGGGGGAACACCGACCGGCGGTGGTGGTACTGGAACTGGGGGCCAACGACGGCCTGCAGGGCCTGCCCCTGGCGGCCATGGGCCGCAATCTGGAAACCATGGTCACCCAGGCCCGCCAAGCGGGCGCCCGGGTGCTCCTGGTGGGCATGCGCCTGCCCCCCAATTACGGGGCCTACGGAGAAAATTTCCGGCAAACCTACCCCACCCTGGCCCAGCGTCTCAAATTGCCCCTGGTGGATTTTCTCCTGGCTGGGATGGCGGATCAGCCCGCCCTATTCCAGGGGGATGGGCTCCATCCCGTGGCCGCCGCCCAGCCCCGCCTTTTGGATAACGTGTGGCAGGGGCTGCACCCGCTCCTGAAGGGCGGGCGCTAGGGCGCCGGGATCAGGGTTCCAGGTCCAGTCCGGCGCTGCCGGCTTCCAGACGCCCCACCACCCGGGCTTCCGGGAAACCGGCCTGGTGGAAACAGGCCAATACCTGTTCCCGGGACTCGGGGGCGCAGCTGACCAGGAGGCCGCCGGAAGTCTGGGGATCGGTGACCAGTTTGCGCTGCCACTCGGGCAAGGCTTCCGCCCCCCGCACCTGATCTCCGTAGGCCGCCCAGTTACGCCCCGAGGCGCCCGTGGCTACGCCGTCCTGGGCCAGGGCAACGGCCGCCGGGATGAGGGGCAGATCGGCAAAGCGCACCTTGGCCCGCAGCCCCGCTCCCCAGCAAATTTCCAGCAAGTGGCCGGCAAAGCCGAAACCGGTCACATCGGTCAGGCCATGGACGCCCTCCAGATGGGCCAGCTCCGTGCCCACCCGGTTGAGCCGGGTGGTCAGGGCCACCATGGTGGCGTAATCCTCCGGCGCCAGCCGCCCCTTTTTCAGGGCGGCGGAGAGAATGCCGATGCCCAGGGGTTTGCCCAGAATGAGCAAGTCCCCCGCCCGGGCATCCCGGTTGCGCCGCAATTCCCGGGGATGGACCACCCCCAGGGCCACCAGGCCATAAATGGGCTCCAGCACGTCGATGGAATGGCCGCCGGCGATGGGAATCCCCGCCTCCTGGCAAATGGCGGCGCCCCCGGCGAGGATGCGTTCAATGGCCGGCAGGGGCAGCTTATCCAGGGGCATGCCCACCACTGCCAAGGCAAAGAGGGGACGCCCCCCCATGGCATAGACGTCGGACAGGGCGTTGGTGGCCGCAATGCGGCCAAAATCGTAGGGGTCGTCCACGATGGGGGTGAAGAAGTCCGTGGTGGCCACAATGGCCTGCTCTTCGTTGAGCTGATACACGGCCGCATCGTCGGAGGATTCGGTCCCCACCAACAGCTGGGGCGGAATCAGGGCGCTGGGGGTGGCGGCCAGGATTTTTTCCAGCACCGCCGGGGAAATTTTGCAGCCGCAGCCGCCCCCGTGGGAAAAGGCGGTAAGTTTGATCGCCTCGGATGGGTTATTTTCGGACATGTGCGCATCGGGACGCCGCCGGCCAGCATGACCTCAAGCACTGGGGAGCCGGTAGAATCCCGCCTCAAAATTATTCAGGAAAGTCCCTATCATGCAGCAATATGGGGTGGCGACCGTAGCACAGCTGGACCAGTTTGCGGAAATCATTGATGTCCGCACCCCCAGTGAATACGCGGAAGACCACATTCCCGGCGCCATTAATTGCCCGGTGCTGGACGACGCCCAGCGGGCGGAGGTGGGCACCCTGTACAAGCAGGTGTCCCCCTTTGAGGCCCGTAAGCTGGGAGCGGCCCTGGTGGCGGTCAACATCGCCCACCACCTGCGCCAGCAATTTGCCACCAAGCCCAAGGAATGGCGGCCTTTGGTCTATTGCTGGCGGGGCGGACAGCGGAGCGGCGCCATGGAAATTATTCTGCGCCAGGTGGGCTGGAAGGCCTGCAAGCTGGAAGGGGGCTACAAGGCCTATCGGCACCGGGTTCTGGAACAGCTGGAAGCGTTACCCGGCCTCTTCCAGCTCCGGGTCATCAGCGGCCCCACGGGCAGCGGCAAAACCCGGCTGCTCCAGGCTATCGCCCGGGAAGGGGGGCAGATTCTGGACCTGGAGGCCCTGGCCTGCCACAAGGGCTCGGTCTTGGGTCTGTGCCCGGGCCAGCACCAGCCCTCCCAGAAAGCCTTTGAAACCGCCCTCTGGCAACAGCTGGAAGCCCTGGACCCGGCCCGTCCCCTATTTGTGGAAGCGGAAAGCCGCAAGGTGGGGCGGTTGGCCCTGCCCACCGCCCTCCTCACCGCCATGGCAGCCGCCCAGCGCCAGCCGGTGGCCGTGCCCATGGCAGCCCGGGTCGCCTACCTGCTGAAGGATTACGATTATTTCCTAAGGGACCGGCAAGCCCTGCTGGGGCGCCTGGAACGGCTGAAGGAACTGGTGGGCAAGGAAACCCTGGGGCGCTGGCAGGCCCTCATCGCCGCCGGGGACTGGCCCACCCTGGTAGCAGATTTGCTGGAGCGCCACTACGACCCCCTCTACCAGCGCTCCCTACGCCATTACGGCCCGGACGGCCAAACCCAGGGCAAAACGGCCGCCCCCCTGGTGCTGGACAACCTGGAGGAAGCCACCCTGACCCGGGCCGCCCGGGCCTTGCTGGCGGCGCCCCCCGCCCCTTAAGGCGGATGCCCCTACCCCGGGCGCCGGGCGCAAAGGCGTTGCAGCACCTGGGGACGCCCGGCCACGGTCACCGGGCCTTCCTGGAAATCCGCCACCACCAGCCCGGCGCCCTGGGCCCAATCCAGCAATTCCCCGGGGCGGAGCAGGTGTTCCGCCCGGTGGGGCCGTCCCAGGGCCTCCTGGCCCACCATAAAGGTTTCGTACAGCAGCACACCCCCGGGTCTCAAGGTGGGCGGCAGATGGGGCAGCAGGGGGCGATGGAGGTAACGGCTCACTACCAGGGCATCAAAAGCATCGGTGCCCCAGGGCCAGGGGGCGCCCTCCAGGTCCGCCCAAAGGGGCTGGAGCCCGGCAATGCCCACCAGACTGGCCAGGGCCTCCCGGTCCCAATCCGCCGCCACCACCTTGAATCCCCGGGCCGCCAGATAACGGGCGTGGCGCCCCCGACCGCAGGCCAGATCCAGTACCCGACCACCGGGGGCCAGGGTCTCCCCGTGGGCCACGATCCAGGGGGAAGGCTCCCCCCAGGGGGTCCCTAATGCTTGTGCCCCCTCCCTCACGGAATTTCCATTAGACTTCAATTGCTTTCCCCTGCTGACGTAAAGATGGAGGCGTGATAAATTTTTGCGCCGCACCATACAACAAAAATACCGGGGAAGTTTCACCCGGGCCCCACCGGAGCGGACGGCTTCCCAGCCGCCACCCTATCGCCACTGCCGACCCATAGGTGAATCATGCTGGAACAACACTACCTGACGAGCCTTTTCGAGCCCAAAGCCGTCGCCGTGATTGGCGCCTCCGACCGGGAAGGGTCGGTGGGCAACGTTATTTTGCGCAATCTCCTGGAGGGGGGCTACCAGGGAAGGCTCTACCCCATCAACCCCAAGCACGAGACGGTGCAAGGCTTACCGGCCTATAAGTCCATCGAGGAAATCGGCGCCCGGGTGGAGCTGGCGGTGATCGCCACCAAGCCCCGCAGCGTGCCGGAAATCGTGGAGCAATGCGGGCGCAGCGGGGTCAAATTCGCCATCGTCATTACCGCCGGGTTTGCCGAGGCGGGCCATACGGGGGCGGCCCTGGAACGGAAAATGTTGGAAATCGCCCGCAGCTACAACGTGCGCATTCTGGGCCCCAACTGTCTCGGCCTCATCCGCCCGGCCATCAAGCTCAACGCCACCTTCGCCCAGGTATCCGCCAATCCGGGCAATCTGGCCCTGGTGTCCCAGTCCGGCGCCCTCTGTTCCGCCATTCTGGACTGGGCCAAGGTCAATGGGGTGGGCTTTTCCTCGGTGATTTCCCTGGGCGGTTCCAGCGACATGGATTTCGGGGAAATCCTGGATTACCTGGTCTATGACCACCGCACCCACTACATCCTGATGTACGTGGAAGGCATCCGCAACGCCCGGCGCTTCATGAGTTCCCTGCGCTCGGCGGCCCGCATCAAGCCCATTATTCTGCTCAAGGCCGGGCGCTATGCCTCCGGCTCCGCCGCCGCCCAGGTCCATTCCGGGGTAGCCGCCGGCTCGGACGCGGTATTTGACGCGGCCATCAAGCGGGCCGGGGTGGTGCGGGTACGCAATATCGGCCAGCTCTTCTACGCCGCCCGGGGCCTGGCTTCCAAATTCCGCCCTGGGGGCAACCGGCTGCTGATTATGACCAACGGGGGCGGCCCCGGCGCCATGGCAGCGGATCGGGCTACGGAACTGGGCATTCCCCTGGCCACCCTGGCGCCCCAGACCGTCACCGCCTTGAACGGGGTGCTGCCCCCCAACTGGTCCCACGCCAATCCGGTGGATATTGTGGGGGACGCCACCCCGGAACGTTACCGGGACGCCATTTTGGCCTGCACCCAGGCGGAGGAAATTGACGGCCTGCTGGTCATGCTCACGCCCCAGGCCATGACCCAACCGGAGGAAGTGGCCCGGGCGGTGATTAGCGCCAGCGAAACCTGCGCCAAGCCCATCGTCGCCTGCTGGATGGGGGAAGAGCACACCCTGGCCTGCCGCCGTCTGCTCACGGAGGCGGGCATTCCTGCCTTCCGTATGCCAGAAACGGCGGTGGATTTGTTCTCCCACATTTCCACCTACTACCGGAACCAGAAGCTCCTGCTGCAAACCCCGGACCCGGCGCCCCGTCAGGCCAAGAGCGAGACGGAAGGGGCCAAGATGCTGATCGAGGCGGTGCTTTCCGAACGGCGCAAGGTGCTCTCCGAAATGGAATCCAAGTCCGTGCTGCGGGCCTTCAAGGTGCCCGTGGCCCAGACCATGGTAGCCCGCACCCCCACGGAAGCCCTGCTCCTGGCGGAACAGATCGGTTTTCCCCTGGCCATGAAGGTGGATTCCCCCGACCTCTCCCGCAAATCCGAGGTGGGCGGGGTGCGCCTCAATATCGCCAATGCGGCGGCGGTGCGTAACGCCTACCACGACATTATCGACACCGTGGGCCGCAACGTGCCCAATGCCCGGATCAACGGGGTTTCCATCGAGCCCTTCGTGGCCCGCCCCAATGGCCGGGAACTGAAGGTGGGGGTGCTGCGGGACCGGATTTTCGGACCGGTCATCACCCTGGGGGTGGGGGGGGCGGAATGCGAAATTTTTGGCGACACGGCCATCGCCCTACCTCCCCTGAACAGCTATCTGGCTCAGGATTTGATCCGCTCCACCCGGGCAGCCCGGCTCCTGGAAAACTACCGGAACATGCCCCCGGCCAATCTCCAGGCCCTGGAAGATGTGCTGCTGCGCATCTCCCAAATGGTTTGCGAATTGCCCTGGATTCAGGAACTGGATCTTAATCCTCTGATCGTGGATGAAAACGGTGCGGTGGCCGCCGATGCCCGCATAGTCATCGACTACGCGGCCCCGGCGGACGACCGCTATTCCCACATGGCCATCCACCCCTACCCCTCCCACCTCATCGACGACTGGGTGCTGCCGGATGGCCAGATCGTGACCCTACGCCCCATCCGCCCGGAAGATGCGGAAATGGAGAAGGAATTCGTCGCCCAGCTGTCCGAGGAAAGCAAGTATTACCGCTTTATGGACACCCTGCGGGAGCTGACCCAATCCATGCTGGTGCGCTTCACCCAGATCGACTACGACCGGGAAATGGCCTTTGTGGCCGTCACGGAAAAGGAAGGCAAGGACGTCCAGATCGGGGTGGCCCGCTACGTTTCCAACCCGGACGGGGAAACGGTGGAATTTGCCTTGGCCGTCTCGGACGAATGGCAAAAGCACGGCATCGGCCGCCGCCTCATGGCCGCCATCATCGATTGCGCCCGCAGCAAGGGCTACCGGGCGGTGGTGGGGGACGTGCTGTCGGGCAATGCCAAGATGTTCAAGCTCATGAGCAGCCTGGGGTTTGCCATCCATCCCCATCCGGAGGATTCCACCGTCAAACGGGTGATTCTCAGCCTACAGGATTGACCGTTCCCAGGGGGTGGGCCCGTCGGCACCGGAGGTGGCGACCCGGGTTCCCGCCCCCGCCAATACAAAAGGCCGGTAACCCGAAGGGGCGACCGGCCTTTTTTTCATCCCCGGCCAACCGGGGAAGGAAGAAACAGTTATTTGCTGTTCACGTCGTAGGGGTAGGACTTCTGGGCCACCTTGGCGGCCTGAAAACCGGCCTGCTCGGCAGGGGAAAGTTCCTTGTCCCACCACAGGGCCCGGCCCTGGCGCTGGTCTTCCACCCATTCCGGGTGCTGGGCCAGCTGTTCGCGCATGAACTTGGTGTGTTCGGATTCGTAAATCGCCATGGGTCTATGTCCGGAAAGCAGTAAAGAAGGGGCCATTATAACCGGCTTGCTCCCTCGCCCCCAGCCGGAAGGGGGTGACAGGGGCCCGGGGGAGCGCCTCCCCGGCAGGCCGCCGGGATAGCGAAGCCTTATTGATAAACGATAGGCCGGGCGCTACCGGCGCAGTATTCGTCCAGAAAGGCGTCAATGGTCTCCACTTCCGGATCGTCCGTGGCCACGGCTTCAATGGAGGCCATGAAGCATTGGGCCTGGGCGCCCTGAATAAACAGGCTGCGCTGCCCTTCCTTGTCCAGCAGTTCATAGCCCTGCTGGGCCGGATAGGCCAGGACCGAATAGGATTCGCTGTTATAGACCAGGTTCAGCATTTTGTATCTCCTGCTTCTCTAGGGGAAAACCAAGTGCAGAAACAAGCTTGCACCCTCCCCAGGTGGAGGCTGTCCCCGGCTTTTCAAGAGGCAAACAAGGGGGAAAGGCAAGGAAGAAAATAGAAGGCGTTCCGGCGACCCCACCCCCATGTCCGCGTCATTTCCCTGTAACGAGGGGCGGGTAAAAACGAGCCTACCCCCTTCCCTCGGAGCACAGCCATGTACTATCTCAATCCCAATGCGGGCACCCTGAGCCTGAACGCCATCGACCACTTCGCCGGGCTGGTGCATCTGGCCCTGGACCAGGGCGAACGGACCCTGAATGTGGTGCGTTCGGCCCAGGACGATTGCCTTGCCAATCTTTCCCGGCGCACCCAGGAAAATACCCAGAATCTCTCCCATTCCCTGGGGGAAAGCATCAAGGACCACGCCATCCAGTTTTCCCGGGACTGGCTGGATACCTGGGTCAGCGCCCAGGAACAGCTGATCCAGTCCTTCGAATCCCAGGCCCACGGCATTAACGAATATCTGGCCTACAGCATCGACAAGGCCAGCCGGGCCACGCCCCCGGAAATCCTCCCTGCCGTCCAGTTAATCCAGGAAACCGTCTCCAGCCTGGACCAAACCGTCACCAGCCTGAGCGACAGCGCCAGCAAGGTGACGGAAGGTCTGGAAGACTCCCTGGATGGCCCCGCCCCCCGTGGTCGCCGCTCCAGCCGCAGCCACTGATACCCCTCGCCCCCCGCCGGGCAGCCCCTTTGCTGTACCCTCCTTTTCCGCCCCTTCGGGGGCTTTTTTCTTAGTGGGGACTGGGTCCGAGGAAGGCATAAAAAAAGGGGCGACGTCGCCCCTTTTTGGGTCCGATGCACGGCTTTAGCCGCCCTTGGCCTGATTCCGTCCCACCCCCAGGGCAGTAAAGACGGCGCAGGCCTGGAACAGGGCGACCCCCACCAGCACCCCGGCGAAGGCCCCCCGATCCATGAAGGGGCCGAACAACAGGGGCGCCAGGGCCTGGCCCGAATCCAGGCCGGAATAGACAAAGCCATAGACCCGGCCATAGGCCTGGTGCCCAAAGCGGGCCGCCGCTGCCCGGCGCACCAGCAAATCCCGGGAAGGTCCGGCCAGGCCGGTGCAAAAGCCCATGGCCGCCATAACGGGGAGTACGGCAATCGGCGGTATCCAGCCGGAGGCTAGCACCAGGGCCAGAAGGGCCGCCACCACCAACAGGGCCGCAATGCGCCGGTCGTGGGCTACCGTGCCCCCGGCGAAAAAGCCCCCGACCCCAATCCCCGCCGCGCCCCCCAGAAGGAAGGCGGTGAGGGAAGAGGCGGCCAGGGCCAGGGAAAGGCCATAGACCCGTTCCAGCACCGGGGTGCCAAAATTCTGGAAGGCGCCAAAGGCGGCCGTGGTGAAAAAGAAAAAGCCGAAGCAGAGCCACACCGCCCCCACCTTGAGGAAGGCAAAGGGCGAATCCCCCTGCCCGGCCTTGGCGGCTTCAGGGCTTAAGGCCGGCGTGGCCAGATGGCGGCGCCAGATGAAGAGGATCACCAGCACCACCACGCCCAACAGGGCCGCCCCCAGGGCCGCCATGCGCCAGCCCGCCAGGGTGGCCAGCCCGGTCATGAAGGCTGGCGCCGCCGCCCAGCCCAGGTTGCCGGATAGGCCGTGGATGGAAAAGGCGTGGCCGAGCCGGGCCGGGGATACCCGCCGATTCAGCAAGGTGAAGTCGCAGGGGTGGAATACCGCATTGCCCGCCCCCGCCAAGGCAGCGGAGAGAAACAGGGCCCAGACCCCAGGGGCCGCCGCCAGCACCAAACCGGCGCCAATCAGGCTCCCTACCCCGCAGAACAGCACCCGCCGGGCACCCCAGCGGTCCACGGCAAAGCCAGCCAGGGCCTGACCACAGCCGGAAACCACGAAAAACAGGGTCATGGTTACCCCGATCTGGGTGAAGCTCAGGGAAAAATCCTTCATCAGCCAGGGGAAAAGGGGCGCCAGAAGCAGGTGAAAAAAGTGGGAAACCCCGTGGGCAAAGCCCACCACGGCAATAATGCCCCCGTCCCGGCGCCCTTCCTGGGGCTCGGTGGCGGAGGTGGCAACAGCTGCGCTCATGGATACATCCTCGCTATCGGCTAAGGCAAAGGGCAAACCGCCCTGAATTTGACCTGCCTATGCTACCTGGGAAAGGCTTGGCAAAAACAAAGCAATTGGACAATAATTATCGCATCTACGCCAAATCCCCTGCCATGGCCCGCCAAACCTTCCCCAATCTCCAGCGTCGCCCCCCCAGCCCGGAGGAACCGATCACGGTGAATCCCCGCCAGGGCGCGGCGGATATGGAAATTCCCTGGCACAGCCATGCCTGGGGCCAGTTCGCCTACCCGGTGGCAGGCACCATCCGCCTCTCCACGGAAGACACGGCCTGGATCGTGCCTCCCTACCGGGCCATCTGGATTCCCGCCGGGGTGGTCCATCACCTGGTCACCCTGGGGGAAGTGGAGCTGCGCACCCTGTACGTGGACGGGGCCAAATCCCCCCTGCCGGAAACAACCTGCAAGGTGGTGGCCGTCTCCCATTTGCTAGGGGCCTTGAGCGAAGCCTTGGTGACCACCCCGCCCCCGGAAGAGCCCCGCCGCACCATGATCCAGACCCTGCTCCTGGAAGAGCTGCGCCAGGCCCAGCCCCTGGCCCTGGGCCTGCCCATGCCCCGGGATCGGCGTCTCAAGGCCCTTTGCGACGCCCTCCTGGAAAATCCGGCCACGGAACGCCCCCTGGCGGATTGGGCGGCCCAGGTGGGGGCCAGCCCCCGCACCCTGAACCGGCTATTCCAAAGTGAGCTGGGCATGAGCTTCGGCCTCTGGCGCCAGCAACTGCGCCTTTCCCGGGCCGCCACCCTGGTGGCCCAGAATCTGCCCCTGGCCCAGATCGCCAATGAACTGGGCTACGCCAGCCCCAGCGCCTTCACCGCCATGTTCAAACGGGCTTTCGGCGTTCCTCCCAGCCAGTTTTTCCGCTCCCAGCCCTAGCGTTAGCGGTTTCTTTCGTCCACCGGATCAGGCACTAACCCCCGAAAAGGGCGTGGCGCCACCCGCCGGAATCACGTTTTTTTGTTTACTAGACGACCGGTCTAATTTTATTTAGACTGGGGTCCATGAATACCCCATCCCTTCCCCATCCGGACACCCGGGAGCACATTCTGGAAGTGGGGGAAGCCATTATTCTGGGCAAAGGTTTCGCCGCCGTCGGGTTGGCGGAAATTCTGGGCAGCGCCCAGGTACCCAAGGGCTCCTTCTACCATTACTTCCGCTCCAAGGAACAGTTCGGCACCGCCCTACTGGAGCGCTATTTCGATCGCTACCTGGCCGACCTAAACGGGCTGCTGGCCACGCCCCAGGCCGCGACCGGCCTGGTGAATTACTGGGAAAGCTGGCGCTGCCACCAGGGCGGCTGCCGAGCAGAGGAACAATGCCTAGTGGTCAAGCTCTCCGCCGAGGTATCGGACCTGTCCGTAGCTATGCGGGAGGCCCTGGACCAGGGCACCCAACGCATCATGGGCCGTCTGGCGGCCGCCCTGGCCGCCGGACAACAGGATGGCTCCCTGCCCCCCAACCTGGATCCGGCCGCCACCGCCCTGGAACTTTACGCCCTGTGGCTGGGCGCCAGCCTGCTCACCAAGCTACGCCGGGACGCCAGCGCCCTGGATCAGGCCATGGTGCTCACCCGGGCCCGCCTGGGCCTCACCCCAGCCCAGGACTGATTTTTCCGGACCGAATCGGTCCGCCCCTTTCCCCCTACAGGAGACTGCCATGCAGAACTTCGATTATTACAATCCCACCCACATCCTTTTCGGCAAGGGCCGGATCCCCGACCTGGACAAACAGGTGCCGGCGGACGCCCGGGTGCTGATCACCTACGGCGGCGGCAGTGTGCGCAAAAACGGCACCCTGGACGAGGTCAAAGCCGCCCTGGGACAACGCCATGTGCTGGAATTTTCCGGCATTGAACCCAATCCGACCTTTGAAACCCTGCTCCCCGCCGTGGAACTGGTGCGCCGGGAAAAAATCGACTTTCTCCTGGCCGTGGGCGGCGGCTCGGTAATTGACGGCACCAAATTCATCGCCGCTGCCGCCTGCTACGAGGGCGATCCCTGGGAAATTCTCACCAGCCACGGGGCCAAGGTCACCGGCGCCCTGCCCCTGGGCACGGTGCTGACCCTGCCCGCCACCGGCTCGGAAATGAATAACGGGGCGGTGATTACCCGGAAGGCGCTGAAAGCCAAGCTTCCCTTCCTCCATCCCGCCGTTTATCCCCGTTTTTCCGTGCTGGACCCCACCAAGACCTTTACCCTGCCTCCCCGCCAGATCGCCAATGGGGTGGTGGATGCCTTCGTCCACGTCATGGAGCAATACCTGACCTACCCGGTCAATTCCCCGGTCCAGGACCGGTTCGCCGAAGGCCTGCTGCAAACCCTGGTGGAAATCGGGCCCCAAGCCCTGGCCAATCCCCAGGATTACGACCTCCGGGCTAATGTGATGTGGACCGCCACCCTGGCTCTGAACGGGCTCATCGCCTGCGGCGTGCCCCAGGACTGGGCCACCCACATGATCGGCCACGAACTCACCGCCCTGTATGGCATGGACCACGGCCAGACCCTGGCGGTGGTCCTGCCCGCCATGATGAACGAACGGCGTCAGGCCAAGGAAGCCAAGCTGCTCCAGTACGGAGAACGGGTCTGGGGCATTCGGGAAGGCAGCGTGGCGGCCCGTATCGACGCCGCCATCGCCAAGACCCGGGAATTTTTCGAAGCCATGGGCACCAAAACCCGCCTGTCTGACTATGGGGTGGGCCAGGAGGGGGTGGAGCAGGTCATCGCCCAGCTCAAGGCCCACGGCATGACCGCCCTGGGGGAAACCCGGGAAGTGACCCCGGAAGTTAGCCGCCGGGTGCTGGAGCACAGCCTCTAGGCCAACCTCAGCCAAGGGCGCCCGGCTCATCCGGGTGCCCCGAGCACCGCGCCGGGGCTTCCCCGGCGTTTTCCGTTCACCCGGGCCAGGGCCCCATGGTCCGCCCCGGCTCGGGGTAAAATGCCCGCCCTGCCCCACTTTCCTCCCCTTCTCCCCCGTTATGACCGAATTACCCGATTACACCGATTTCAACGGCCTGGAAGCCGTCCATCTCCAATCCCCGGATGGGGCCAAAGCCGTGATCACCCGCCAGGGCGCCCAACTGGTGTCCTGGATTCCCGCCGGGGGCAAGGAACAGCTCTATCTCAGCCCGGATTCCTTTTTTGAGCCGGAAATGGCCATTCGGGGTGGCGTGCCCATTATTTTTCCCCAGTTCGCCGACACCGGCCCTTTTCATCGCCATGGCTTCGCCCGCCTGCTGCCCTGGCGCTTAAGCGAGCTCCGGGAAGACGGCAAGGCGGTGCTGGCGGTCTTTACCCTGGAAGCGGACGAGGTGAGCTACGGCTACTGGGCCCATCCCTTCAAGGCCGAATTCACCGTGGCCCTGGAAGGCCAGCGCCTGGACATGGAACTGGAAGTGGAAAACCCGGACCAGGAAGACGGAGAAGCCTTTAGCTTTACCGCCGCCCTGCACACCTATCTCAAAGTCAAAGAGGTGGAGGAAAGCACTCTCACCGGCCTCCACGGCAACGCCTATCTGGATCGCTGCGACCAGCAGGAATACCAGGACACGGGCACGGAGCTCCAGGTGGAGGAAGAGGTGGACCGGCTCTATCCGGGCATTACCAAGCCCCTGATGCTGCAAGACGGGGACCGGACCCTGGGCATTTACGCCGAAGGCTTCCCCGATCTAGTGGTGTGGAATCCCTGGGAAGAAAAGTGCGGGGCCATGGACGACATGCCCCCCAACGGTTTCCGCTACATGCTTTGCGTGGAAGCCGCCGCCGTGGCCCAGCCCATCGAACTGGCCCCGGGGGAAACCTGGTGGGGGCGGCAAAGTCTGGTGGTGGTCTGAGGCTAAAGCAGGGAGGGCGGACCGGTTTAGCCGAGAGGGGACATAGGGGACGCCACGGGTCACGTCCCGGCCTTGGCCGCTTTCCTCATCTCAGCCCTTCTTCTACCCGGTTCCTTACACCAACCGCTCTCCGAGCCCCTTAAACCCAATCCCGGCCTAGTGGATCGGCAATCGGTCCCAGCTTTCCCAATAGATGGACTTTCCCGACGAGCGGACTTTTCCTCCGGAAGGGCGCCCCACCCTCCCGTTACCCCCTTGCCTTGGGCGTCCCTATTTGAGGGGCTTTTCCCCTGCCCCAGGCGCCACATTCCCCGTTACCGCCCCCGCCAATCGGGCCAGCAGGCTTTGTAGTTGCCCCAGTTCCTCCGGCGCTAAAGCACCACGCAGCCACGCCCCGGTAGCCTCCACCAGATCCTTCATGGCAGCTTCAATCACCCCCTGGCCTGCCTCTGTGAGACACACCGGCTTCACCCGCAAATCCCCCTCCTGGCGGGAACGGGAAACCAGGCCCCTGCGGTGGTCCCGGTCGTTTGGACAGCCACCGGGCTGGAATAAGCTAAGGCCGGTGCCGGGGTTTTGGTTTTGACTTTCCCGGATTTTATAACGATTGGCTTGAGCACTGTGGAGCTTGTGGGCAGC
>JAYRGQ010000004.1:0-211753 GCA_041907765.1 Rhodocyclaceae bacterium
GGCCGCCATCGCCACTTGTGCCTTGAATTCCGCACTGTGTTGCTTGCGTTTCGTTCCCATCTTTCACTTCCCTTTCAACCGGTCAGCATTAGCTTAGCCAACTGTCCGAAAAAGCGTGACCGCCGCACGCCAAACAAACAGGCAGAAAACGTGATTGTAACCCGACGACTTTTGCTTAGACCTATGTCATAGCTGCTGTACCGAAAAACCGTCTCCCCCTTGCCATCCGACTTTCACACAAAGTACACTACAGGCAGGTGCCAGAGATTGTGTAACTCATTGATTTTTCGATGGCGGTTGTGACAAAGGCATTTTCTGCCCATCACCACCAGAATTCCCAAGGCCCACGATCCCCGTGGGCCTTTTGCTTTTTCTGGCAGGCAATCGTCTGCCAAGGAAACGTTGGGGAAAAGCCCCAGCGCGGCCCGTCTGGCACCGCAGAGCGGTTCCTATTATGATGAATCAGTTTTTTTGATCCTCCATAAGTGGTTCAGCATGGGCCTTTCCTCCTCCGCCTTCCCTGCAAATCTCCCTTCAAAAGCCCACCTTCCGGCATATTCCCCCGCCTATCGGGGGTCCCTCGGAACACGGATAAAGCCCATCCCCGCCGCCGGTTTCACCCTGGTGGAGTTGGTCATTTCCATTCTGGTTTTGGGAATTCTGGCGGCGGTGGCCCTGCCCATTTATGCGGATTATCGGTCTGCTGCCCGGGCGGCGGCGGTGAAGGGGTTGGGGGGATCGGTGAATTCGGCCATGGGTATTGTGAGTTCCCTGATTGCGGTGCGGGGGGCGGGCACGGCGGGGAAAGAGGACAACATTACCTGGGTCACCATGACGGACGGTTCCCAGGTGCGGGTCTGGAGTGGCTATCCGGACCGGTGGTGCGACGGCATCGGCGCCACCCAGCTGGGGATGGAAGCCCCGGCCAGTGACGGCTGCTATTTATCCACGGCGGCGGTCAAAAATGGCCAGTTCAATTTCTACGGCTATGGCAATGGCTCCATTCCCAACGGGGACGCGGGCTGGCGCCTGGAAGACGCCACGGACCCCATGTATTGCTCGGTGCAATACACCTACAACGGCACCACGCCCCCGGTGGTGACCTTAAATACCAAGGGCTGCTGATTGCCGGGGCTCGGGGCCCCTTGCAAGGCACCACGGGACGGTCTTGGTTTCTAGCTGGCCCAAGCTTTTCCAATAGGGGAGAGGCCCAGCTTTCCCCTGGGGGACTGGTTTTTTCCTGCTCTTTCTGAGCACCCGACGCCGGGTAACCCCTTGGAGATGGGCGTCCCTGCTGGTTCTTCCCTAATTATGGCGAATAGCCTAGGGGCGCCAATGAGTTACACTGCTTCGATTACGGGCTTGTTGCCTTCCTGACAAGCCCCTCATGAGCCAGTTACCCACGAAAGCACGATCCCATGCCAAGAACAGTGCCTGCGAACAGCCATGAGGTGAAGCTGCAACCCCATGAGCTCATCGTCACCAAGACCGATCCTAGCGGTCACATCACCTACGCCAACCGGGTATTCATGCGCATTGCGGAATATGCGGAATACCAGTTGCTGGGCCAACCCCATAACATCATCCGACACCCGGACATGCCCCGTGGCGTGTTTCGCCTGATGTGGAAGACCCTGCAAGGGGGCAATGAATTTTTCGGACTGGTGAAGAATTTCACCGCCAGCGGCAATTATTACTGGGTCTTCGCCAATATCACCCCGGATTACGACGCCCAGAAGCAGTTGGTGGGCTATTACTCGGTGCGCCGCCCGCCCCTACGGGCCGCGGTGGAAACCGTCATTCCCCTGTATCGCACCATGTGCGACATCGAAGCCCAGGCGGGCAAATCCGCCGGACCGGATGCCTCCGTGGCCTGGCTGGAGGAACAGATGGCCCAGCGCCAGATCAGCTATGAACAATTTGTCTTGCAACTGAACGGGGACGCCCTGGGCTGTAAGGCGGGAGGACGGTCATGAGCGCGGCACGGAAATACCCCCCCTTCCTGAAAACCCAGATCGGTTACTGGCTCATCGCCTTCAACACCATGATGGTGCTGTATGTGGCCACGGAACTGCTGCTGCCCGGCCCGGCCCACATGGTGGTGGGGCTGTGCCTGGCCCTGGTTTCCATCGGCCTGGCCCTTTACGTCTGGCGCAATCTGCACCGGATTTTTTCCCTGCTGTCCTCCCTCCATGAACAACTGGGGCTGGCGGGCAAGGGGGAATTCCACCACCGGGCGGTGCATACCCGGGACATGGGGGAAGTGGGCCTGGTGGCCTGGGAATTGAACGATCTGTTGGATTTGATCGAAACCTACTTCAAGGAAATCAACACCTGCTTCCGCCGGGTCAGCGCCGGGGATTACAGCCGGCGGCCCATCAGTGCCGGTCTGCCGGGCATTCTGGCCGAATCCCTGAAGGGTATGAACCAGTCCATTCAGGCCATGGCGGACAACAGCGCCTTCGTTCACCGCAACCGGCTGGCCTCCCAGCTGGCGGCTCTGAACAATCCCCACCTGCGCAATAACCTGTCCGGCAGCCAGAACGATTTAACGGAAATCAGCCGGGCCATGGAGCAGGTGGCGGACATCACCCGGGACAATGCCTCCGGCGCCCGGGCCAGCCTGGAAAGCGCCGAGGAACTGTCCGGGGAGCTGGACACCATCGTCCATTCCGTCAATAACATGAACGAGGCCAGCCACGCCCTGGCCACCGAATGGCGGGGCATTGAAACCTCCCTGGCGGACATTTCCGCCATAGCGGACCAGACCAATCTGCTGGCCCTGAACGCCGCCATCGAAGCCGCCCGGGCCGGGGAATCGGGCCGGGGCTTTGCCGTGGTGGCGGACGAGGTGCGCAAGCTGGCGGAACGGAGCAAGAGCACGGCCAACCAGGTCCAGGGCATTCTCGCCACCCTCTCCGGCCGCATCGACGACATGCAGCAGCGGGCGGGCAAGGCGGGTTCGGTGGCGGATACGGTAAAAGAATCGGTGGAATCCTTCCGCCAGCGCTTTGAAACCCTGGCCCAAAGCTCGGATCAGGTGCTGCGTCGGGTGGTGCGGGTGCGGGACAAATCCCAGACCACCTTGCAGAAGGTGGGCCACGTAATGCGCAAGCAGCTCACCTACACGGCCCTGGAAGAAGGCCAGACCCACGAAATGAGTTCCGACCTGAGTACCTGGCGCACCGAGGAAGGCCTGCGGGAATTCGGCGACACCGCCGCCTTCAGCGCCATGCAGGACCCGGAAGCCCAGATTCGGGAACAGGTGCGGGTGGCCCTCACGGAAGGGGGCAAGGACATTCCGGAAGAAGCGGTAATCCTGGCGGCCATGACCGCCCTGGAAGGGGAAAGCGACCGGCTGCTCGCCCTCTTCGACCGTATGGTGGAAGAAAAGCACCTCCAGGCTTAGGCCCCGCCGAAAAAAACCGGGGCGGAGAATATCTCCCCGCCCCGGCCTTCTGAACTAAAGCATGGCGGAACACCCGCCCTCCCCCTTATTTCCCCGTATCAGCCTGATCCGCCGCCAAGGCCTTCAGGCGCCGCAATAGGGCCTGGTCCCGATGGGCCACGGCCCGGGCCAACTGAGCCTCATCCGGGGTGCCGAAGGCGTTCACCAGCATGGCCCGGGTGGGCTCATCCAGATGCACGTCCCCTAAAGCCGCCCACCAGGTTTCCATGGCCGGACCCAGGTGTTCCAGGAAATGGGCCATGCCCCCCTGGCCCCCGGCCAGATGGAAGGTCAGGCTGGGGCCCATGATGGACCAGCGTTGGCCCGGCCCGGCGGCCACCGCCAAATCAATGTCCTCCACCGAGGCCACCCCTTCCCGGGCCAGATACACCGCCTCCCGCCAGATGGCCGCTTGCAGCCGGTTGGCGATGTGGCCCACCACCTCCTTGCGCAGCCGGATGGGGGTCTTGCCCAGACGACGGTAGAAATCCATGGCCAGGGCCACATAGGGCTCCGTGGTGGCCTGCCCGGGCACCACTTCCACCAGGGGAATGAGATGGGGCGGGTTGAAGGGATGGCCCACCAACAGACGCTCCGGATGCTGAAGGGAGGCCTGGAGCTGACTCGGCATAATGCCGGAGGTGGAAGAGGCAATCAGGGCCTGGGGCGCCAGCACGGCTTCCAAGCGGGCGTAGGTTTCCCGCTTCACCTCCAGGCGCTCCGGGGCATTTTCCTGGACCAGGGCCGCGCCCCGGGCCGCTTCCCCCGGATCGGCACAGAACACCAAGGCCGCCTGGGCGGCTTCCAGGCTGCGCCCGCCGTGGCGCCCCAGGCTCACCATGTCGGGCCAGGCCCGGGCGACAAAGTCCCGCAACCGGCCTTCGGCGCCCGGGGCCGGGTCCGTGGCCCGCACCGCCAGCCCGGCACCGAGAAACGCCACGGCCCAGCTGGCCCCAATCACCCCCGTACCCACCACGGCCACGGTTTGGATGTCATCGGCTTGCATAGGAAAGTCCTCCGAAAAATAGGGCAGGCCGTCCCCCCCAGAAACCCCGGCGCCGGACCGGTTGTCCGACGTCGTGTCCAGGGGCACGGCCAAGGAAAAGGGCCCGGCAATCCCGGGCCCTCCGTCAAAGCAAGGACGCACCGGGCTTGGGCCCGGGGCCGGGCATCTCAGGCCTAGGCTTCGGCCCCCGCCACGTCCTTATGGAAGGTGGTGTAGACATACACCTTGCCCGGGTAGGCTTCCAGAGCTTGGGCCACCAAGGGCTGGACCGTGGCCCAGTCCAAGCCCCCCACCCCCGTGGCCAACCGGGGCAGGGCCAGGGACTGGATGTTTTCCGTGGCCAGCCAGTGGGCCAGCTCCTTCAGGCTGTGGCGCACACTTTCCACCGTGGCCTTGCCCGGCTTCCCCCCCGGGTTGTCGCTACCGGCCTGGGTAAAGAGGCAGACGATGCGGGGCCCGCCCACCCCGCTCCAGGCCCAGAGGCTGCCGGGACGAGGGGAATGGAGATGGCAGTAATGGCGGAAATCCTTGTACAGAGCCGGCCACCGCTCCCGCAGACTGAGGGCCAGACCGCTGTCGAAGTTGTCGTTGGGGGCTATGCCGTGGGCAATAGCCTGGGCTTGGGAAAGAAGGAGATCGCCGTCGAGTTCCATAATCATGGGTGGTCCTTTTTTTAGGTTTTGCGAAAAATTGGGTGTTGTCGCTTGCCTAGGCCAACCAACGATTTCATCCTACCCCCCGGCCCCTCCCATTCCTTGATGCGGGTCAACAAACGGGTCGCCCTGCCGCCCGCCGAGCCACGCCCCATCAGGCTTTCAGCAGTTCTTCCCGGCTTCCCAGCCAGCGCCGCAGATGGCGGGCCGCCACCTCGGGAGCCTGGCGCAACAGGCTTTCCGCCAGGCCCCGGGCGGCTTCCACCAGATCCCCGTCCTGTTCCAGGTCCGCGTAGCGCAAAAGGGGCACACCGCTCTGGCGACTGCCTACAAATTCCCCCGGGCCCCGGAGTTGCAAATCCTGGCGGGCGATTTCAAAGCCGTCCGTATTTTCGTAGATGATTTTCAGCCGAGCCCGGGCCGTTTCCCCCAGGGGACCGGCGTAGAGCAGCACGCACACCGAGTCGTGTACGCCCCGGCCCACCCGGCCCCGGAGCTGGTGCAGCTGGGACAGGCCGAAGCGTTCCGCGTGTTCAATCACCATCAGGCTGGCATTGGGCACATCCACCCCCACTTCGATGACCGTGGTGGCCACCAGAACCTGGATGTCCCCGGCGGCGAAGGCCCCCATCACCGCCGCCTTTTCCTCCGGCTTCAAGCGGCCATGGACCAGGCCAATGCGCAGTTCGGGCAGGTCTTCCACCAGGGCAGCGTAGGTGTCCATGGCGGCCTGGAGATCCAGCTTTTCACTTTCCTCAATGAGGGGGCAGACCCAATAGGCCTGGCGCCCGTCGGCCACCCCGTCCCGCACCCGGGCCACCACCTCGTCCCGGCGGGCATCGGCCACCAGTTTGGTCCGTACCGGGGTGCGTCCGGGGGGCAACTCGTCCAGCACGGACACGTCCAGATCGGCGTAATAGCTCATGGCCAGGGTCCGGGGAATGGGGGTGGCGGACATCATGAGCTGGTGGGGATTGAGGCCTTTTTTGCGCAATTCCAGGCGCTGGGCCACGCCGAAGCGGTGCTGCTCATCCACGATGGAAAGGCCCAGGCGGGCGTAATCCACCCCTTCCTGGATCAGGGCATGGGTGCCCACAATGAGTTGGGCGTCGGCGGCGGCCTGTTGCTGGGCCGCCTTTTTCTTGGCGGATTTCAAGCTACCGGACAGCCAGGCCACCCGGATGCCCAGGGGTTCCAGCCAGGCGGAGAGCTTCTGAAAATGCTGCTCCGCGAGAATTTCCGTGGGGGCCATGAAGGCCGCCTGATAGCCGCTTTCCATGGCCTGGCAGGCGGCCAAGGCCGCCACAATGGTCTTGCCGCTGCCCACGTCCCCTTGGAGCAGGCGCTGCATGGGATAGGGCTGGGCTAGATCGGCGGCAATCTCCCGCCACACCCGGTCCTGGGCGCCGGTGAGGTGGAACGGCAGACGGGCCAGGAGCTGGCGGGCCAGGTGGCCGGGCGCCGCCAGCCGGGGCGCCCCCTTTTCCCGCCGGGCCAGATAGGCGCGGCGCAGGGACAATTGCTGGGCCAGCACCTCGTCGAATTTGATGCGGCGCCAGGCCGGATGGTGGCGTTCCTGCAAGGCCCGCTCATCCACCCCCGGGGGGGGCCGGTGCAGCAGCCGGGCGGCCTCGGCAAAGGGCATGAGGTGAAATTTGTCCCGCAGGGCGTCGCTTAGGGAATCCCCCAGATCCGCCTCTCCCAGGGCCCGCAGTACCAGCTTGCGCAGGGCGGACTGGGCCAGCCCGGCGGTGGTGGGATAAATGGGGGTCAGGGCCTGGGGCAGGGCTTCCCCTTCCGCCACCAGCTTGTAGCGGGGATGGACCATTTCCCGGCCGAAAAAACCGCCCCGGATTTCCCCGAATACCCGCAGTTGCAGGCCCTCGTCCCGGGCCCGTTCCAACTGCTTGGTCTGGCTGCCGTAGAAATTGAGAAAGCGCAGCCACAGTTCCCCGCTGGCATCCTTGACCCGGGCCAGGAGCTGGCGCCGGGGGCGGAAGTGGATGGCCACGTCCTCCACCCACACCTGGAGCTGGACCGGGGCGTCCCAGGGAGCCTCCTCCACGGTGACCACCCGGGTTTCGTCCTCGTAACGCAGGGGAAAATGGAGCAGCAGATCGTCCCGGGTCACCAGACCCAGGCGGCGCAGCTTTTGTTGCAGCGCCCCGGCGCTCTTGGAAGGCTTCTTGGCCGGGGCCGGGACGGCTTTTTTCTCGGCCAAGGGAGGTGGCTCAGCCGACGTAGAGAACGGCGTCCGCTTCCACCAGGGCGCCCTTGGGCAGGGCGGAAATGCCCAGGGCGGCCCGGGCGGGATAGGGTTGGGGGAAGTAGCGGGCCATGGTCTCATTGACCTTGGCGAAATTGGCCAGATCGGTGAGATAGACGTTGAGTTTCACCGTATGGCCCAGGGAGGCCCCCGCCGCTTCCGCCAGGGCCTTGAGGTTTTCGAAGACCCGCACGATCTGGGCGTCGATGCCTTCCACCAGATTGCCGGTGGCCGGGTCCAGGCCGATCTGGCCGGACAGATACACGGTGTTTTCCACCTTCACGGCTTGGGAATAGGTGCCAATGGCGGCGGGCGCCTTGTCGGTGGCGATAATGGTCTTGCCCATTTGGAATCCTTTCAGAGAGGGGCGGCACGCCCCGAAAAACGGCGAACAGGGGCAAATGTTAACGGACCCGCCCCCACCACGCCAGCCCGCCGCCCCGGAAGGCCCCAGCGCCCTAGGCCATTGGCCCCGGATTAACACCCCATCGGGGAACGGATAAGGGGTATCGGGCCTCCAAGCAATAGGGCGGTTCCTCCCCGCCCCAGCCAAGAAAGCCCCACCATGTCCGCCACCGTCATTGAAAATCTGGAAAAACTCCTCGCCGGCCCCCGGGACGGGGCCCTGCTCCGCTATTCCCTGGGCAATGAATGGCTCAAGGCCGGGGATGGGCGCCGGGCCGCCGCCCATCTGGAAGAAGCGGTGGCCCGGGACCCGAACTTTTCCGCCGCCTGGAAACTCCTGGGCAAAGCCCGGCAGGAAGGAGGCGATCTACCCGGCGCCCTGGCCGCCTACCGACAGGGGGTGGCCGTGGCCACGGCCCGCAAGGACATTCAGGCGGCCAAGGAAATGACCGTATTCGCCCGGCGCCTGGAAAAGCAACTAGCCCAGGCATCCACCCCGACCTCCTGAGGCCACCAGGCAGCCACCTGCCCTCCCCCAAGAAAAACAAACGCCCCCAGGCTTGGGGGCGTCGCGAGGAAACGGCCGTGGGACGATGCGGCGCCTCCGGGGGCTCTCCAACTCAGGGGTTCAGCAGTTCACGACTCAGCGGCTACGGGGCGGCAGGAGGACGGAATCAATCCCCAAGGCTTTCAGCTTTTCCCGGGCCGCATCGGCCTCCGCCTTGGATTTGAAGGGGCCCACGCTGACCCGGGCTTCCATGTTGGCGGGAATACCGTTGAGCTGGAGTTTGGCGTACAGCTCTTCCGCCCGCTGGGCGCTGGTGAAGACCCCGGCCTGCAACAGATAGCCGGAGAACAGCCGGGGCGGGGCCGGTAGCTTGGTCACCGGCGCGGGCACCACGGGAGCCGGGGTCGGCGCCTGACTGGCGGCCGTTTGACTGGAGGTGGTGGTCTGGGTGCCCGGGTGACGGGCGGGGGCGGTCTGGCGGGTCACCTGGGCCGGGGCTGGGCTTTTCGCCAACGGGGCCGGAGCGGTGCTGGGGGCGGGGGCAGGAGCCGCACCAGTCTTGGCGGCAGGGGCCGGGGTCTGGTCATGGGCCCGGCCCACCTTTTCCCCGCCCTTGCTCCCTTCCCGGGGCGTAGCAGCCTTGGCCGGAGCAGCGGGATGGGCGGGTTTGGCGCTCACCGCCGGAGTGGGCAGGGGCTCGGGGGCGGGGGCGCCCTTTTCCACCGGAGGCGCGCTCACGTCCGGCTCCGCCGGTTTTTCCGTGTCCGTGGAGGTGCTAGGGGCCGTGCTGGTGCTAGGAGCCGGGGTAACGGGCTGGGACACTTCCTTGGGGGGGCTGGGGGGCAGGGGCGCGGCGGCCTCGGGCTGGGGCTCTGGTTCCGGGGCGCTGAGCCTATCAAAAAGGGCCAGAGCCCCCAGAAGCACGGCAATCAACACCCCGGCGAAGGCCATACGGCGGCCCAACTGGCGCTTCATGTCCTCCTGGGCCTGATCCAGGGGATCGGGGCTTTCCCCCTTCCCCGGCTTGGGGGCGGCTTTGCCCTTTTGGGGAGCCTTGTTGCCCACGATTTTCATCTCAGCCATGACCTCTCCCTAAAATTTATTCGCTCCGGTTGGTGGCCAGGGCCACCACCAGTTCCGCCTCTGCCCGGGCAATGCCGCAGCGCTCCGCAATGGTCTCCGCATCATGGCCCGCCATGGCCATTTGCATGGCGTCGCTGTAGAGGGGGGAGACGTTCTGGGAGGCTTTGAGCTGGCTCACCTGATTGCGGACTTCGTCCCGCAGCAGGGAAAATTCCTGACGCAGCATGGCCACTTCGTCCCGCAGTTGGTCCAGCTCCCGCTCCACCCCTTCGATGAATTTTTCTTCACCGAAGGCGGCGGGGGGCTCGTTCCAAGCGAAATCCCGGGGCGGGACGATAGGGGCCGGGGCGGGGGCCGCTTCCGGGTCCGGGGCCAGGGTGCCGGAGCGGGTATAGACGTCCCCCAGCAGATCCGGATCGGTCTTGTCCTGGTCTTTGAGCGGGGGCAGATCGGCGGCCCGCCCGCCAGGAGCGGCGGGATGGCGGATGCGGTTCAGGCGCAGGAAGGCCAGGACGATATAGACGCCGAGCAGGCCGATCAGGGCAATCACCCCATCCCGCCAGCTCAAGCCGACGGACGCCAGCCACCCTTCCTGGTTCATTGTTTGTGCGGCCCCAAGTGAGTCATGGGCACGTATTATGCCAGAGGGCTCCCGGGGGGGCGGCCCTTGTTGCGTATTCTTTACTGTCCCGCCTCCCGGAAAAGGCTCCCCGGCCCCGCTCCCCCCTGGCCCGCCGCCCCTTTGCGGCGAAAAAACGCCTTGTCGGCAATATAGACGGTGCGCTCCACTTCCGTGTGCACCACCCCCTGGCTGTCCTTCAGCAGCACCGTGTAGGTCCGCTCACACTCCCCGTCCCGGGCCACCAGACGGCGCACCTCCGCCGCCTCCCCCGGCGCCAGGGCAAATTCCCCGTAAAGGGTGGTCCGCCCCGGGCGCCGGTAGCGGATGGCCCCGGCCTTGTCCCAGAGGATGTAACCGGGCCCCAGCTGGAGGGCCAGCAGGGTGGGATGGATACCGTCGGTGGCGGCAAACAGGGCACCGCCGAAGAGGGTGCCCATGGCATTGCGGGTACCCCGGTGCAGGGGCAGGGCCACCACCAGGGAGCCCATGTCCGGCGCCACCCGCAGCACCCGGGCGCCGGTGGCCCGCCAGGCGGGAAACCAGTTAAAACCGAGGCGCAGGGCCGTGGGCCGCCAGCGGGGCGGCAGGGCCATCCACCATTTGGGCAGCATGGTGACTATCTCCTAGAAGGGAACCGGGGGCCGGGCCAGCCCCCGGTGGGTTCGAGGCCTAGGGGCGGCCCTTACAGGGCCTCGAACAGGCCCGCCGCCCCCATGCCGGTACCGATGCACATGGTGACCAAGCCCCATTTGCCCCCCGTGCGGCGCAGGCCGTGGGTCAGGGTAGCGGTGCGGATGGCCCCCGTAGCTCCCAGGGGATGGCCCAGGGCAATGGCGCCCCCCTGGGGATTGACCTTGGCCGGGTCCAGGTCCAGTTCCCGGATCACCGCCAGGGCCTGGGCGGCGAAGGCCTCGTTCAGCTCGATCCAGTCCAGATCGCTCTGGGCCACCCCGGCCCGGGCCAGCACCTTGGGAATGGCGGCGATGGGGCCCATGCCCATCACCTCCGGCGGCACCCCGGCCACGGCAAAACCGGCAAAGCGGGCCAGGGGCTGAAGATTGAAGCGCTTCAGCACGGCCTCCGACACCAGGAGCACCGCCCCCGCCCCGTCGGACATCTGGGAGGAATTGCCCGCCGTGACGCTGCCCCCGGCGGCGAACACGGGCTTGAGCTTGGCCAGCTTTTCCAGGCTGGCGTCCAGCCGGGGCCCTTCGTCCTGGTCGCAGACCTGTTCCAGGATTCGCACCGTGCCACTGGCCAGGTCCGGCACATGGGCCCGCACCGTGTAGGGGCTGATTTCCGCCTGGAAATGGCCCGCCGCCCGGGCGGCGGCGGCCTTTTGGTGGGAGGCCAGGGCAAAGGCGTCCTGGTCTTCCCGGCTGACGCCCCAGCGCTGGGCCACCTTTTCCGCGGTAAGGCCCATGCCGTAGGCGATGGCCAGATGGTCGTTGCCCTCGAAAATGGCCGGATTGAGGGAAACCTTGTTGCCCATCATCTGGGACATCAGGCTCATGGTCTCGGTCCCGGCGGCCAGCATCACCTCCGCCTCCCCCAGGCGAATGCGGGCCGCCGCGTCCGCCACGGCTTGCAGGCCGGAAGAGCAAAAGCGGTTAATGGTCAGACCCGGCACCGTGTCCGGCAGGCCCGCCAGCAGGGCGCCGATGCGGGCCACGTTCATGCCCTGCTCCGCTTCGGGCATGGCGCAGCCCACGATCACATCCTCCACCAGGGCCGGGTCCATCTGGGGCACCTGGGCCAGTACGGCTTGCAGGGCGTGGGCCAGCATGTCATCCGGCCGGGTGGAGCGGAACATACCCCCCTTCTTGCCCACGGGCAGGCGGGTGGCGGCGACGATATAGGCGTCTTGTATAGGTTTCATGGTGTCTCCTCCGTAACGCGGCGGAAGCCGCGTGGTTCGGCGCCGGGGCGGATTTCCCCCCCGGCGCCTACCGTCAGTTGCGCAGGGGTTTGCCGGTGTCCAGCATGTGCCGTATCCGGGCCTGGGTTTCCGGGGTCTTCAGCAGGGCGACGAATTCCTGGCGCTCCACCGCCAGGAGCCAATCCTCATCCACCCGGCTGCCCGGCTCCACATCGCCGCCGCAGAGGGCGGTGGCGGCGGCCTTGCTCACCCGGTAATCGTGGGCAGAAATGAAGCCCCCTTCCCGCATATTCACCAGCAGCATTTCCAGGGTGGCGATACCGGGACGGCCCGCCACAGGCACCTGGCGGGCCCGCAAGGGCGGCCGCCAGCCTGCCTCGGCCATAGCCCGGGCGCGGCGCAGCGCCACGTAGAGCAGCTCCCCGGCGTGGAACAGCACATCGTCCCCAGCCTGGGCAAAGCCCTGGTGCTGGGCTTCCAGGGCGCTTTTCATGACCTTGCCCAGGGCGATGGTCTGGAAAACGTTTTGCAGATAGGGCAGCACTTCCCCGCCCGCCTGGCGAGCCCCGGCCCGGGCCGCCTGGAGGGCAAACTCCTTACAGCCGCCGCCTGCGGGGATCAGGCCCACCCCCACTTCCACCAGGCCCACGTAGCTTTCCAGGGTCATGACCCGGTGGGCGGCGTGCATGACAAACTCGCAGCCCCCCCCCAGGGCCAGGCCCTGAACCGCCGCCACCGTGGGCACCTGGGCATATTTGAGGGCCATGGAAGCCTGCTGGAATTTGGCCACGGTGGCTTCCAAGCGATGGAACTGCCCAGCGGCGCAGGCCTCGCTCACCTGCTTGAGATTGGCCCCCACGGCGAAGGGGGGCTCATGCCACAGCACCAGGCCGTCGAAATCCCGCTCCGCCCGGGCCACCGCTTCCAGCAATCCATCCAGCACCTCGTCGCCGATGGTGTGCATTTTGGAGGTGAAGGAAAGAATGGCGATTTTCGGGTCCAGGCCATGGACCCACAAGCGGACGCCGGGGTTTTCCCATACCGTCTCGCCCCGACCCCGGGGCGCTTCCCCCAGGACCGCTTCCGGATAAAGCTGGCGGCCATAGACCGGCAGGCCGGAACGGGGCACCAGACTGGACGTGGCCGGAGACCAGGAGCCGGCGGGCTCATGGACCCCGCTACGGGCCATAACCCAGGCGGGCAGGGGCGCAGCGCAGAGACTTTCCCCCGCCTCAATATCCGCCTGAATGGCCCGGGTGATGTCCTCCCAACCCGCCGCCTGCCAGGTTTCAAAGGGCCCCAGGCTCCAGCCGAAGCCCCAGCGCATGGCCAGATCCACATCCCGGGCGTTATGGGCGATATCCCCCAGGTGGTAGGCACAGTAATGGAACAAATCCCGGAAAATGGCCCAGAGGAAACGGGCCTGGGGATGGGCGCAGGCCCGCAGGGCGGCAAATTTTTTCGCCGGGTCCCGTTCCCCCAGGATGGCCGCCACTTCCGGCGCCAGCACCGCCTCGGCGGAACGGGCGGGCACGTAGGCGCCCCGGGCCAGGTCCAGCACCTGGATTTCCTTGCCCTGTTTGCGGAACACACCACAACGGGTCTTTTGGCCCAGGGCCCCCTGGCCGATGAGCCCGGCGAGCCAGGCGGGAATCTGGAAATGGCCGTGCCAGGGGTCCTCCGGCAGGGTATCCGCCATGGTTTGCACCACATGGGCCAGGGTATCCAGGCCCACCACGTCCGCCGTGCGGTAGGTGGCGCTCTTGGGACGGCCAATGGCCGGGCCCGTGAGGGCATCCACCTCGTCAAAGCCCAGACCCAGGCGCTGGGTGTGGTGCATCACCGCCAGCATGGAAAACACCCCCACCCGGTTAGCGACAAAATTGGGGGTGTCCTTGGCCCGGATCACCCCTTTGCCCAGGCGGCTGGTGAGCCAGGTTTCCAGCTCGTCCACCATGGCCCCGTCAGTGCTGCCCGTGGGGATGATTTCCACCAGGGGCATGTAGCGGGGCGGGTTAAAAAAGTGAATGCCGCAGAAGCGGGAGCGCTGGGCTTCCGGCACGGTCTCGGCCAAGGCGCCGATGGACAGACCCGAGGTATTGGAAGCCAGGATGGCCTCCGGCGCCAGGTGGGGGGCGATTTTCCGGTACAGATCCGCCTTCCACTCCATTTTTTCCGCAATGGCTTCAATCACCAGATCGCAGTCCGCCAGCCGATCCAAATGCTGGTCGTAGTTGGCGGGCTCGATATGGGCCAGCCGGTCCGGCGCCGCCAGGGGCGCCGGGTCCAGTTTTTTCAGCCCGGCCAGGGCTTTTTCCGCCACCCCGTTGGGGTTTCCTTCCGGGGCGGCCAGATCGAAAAGCAGGACGGGGATGTCCCCATTGGCCAGATGGGCGGCAATCTGAGCCCCCATTACCCCGGCCCCCAGAACGGCGGCGCGGCGAACGATCAAACGGGTCATTGCAGGTCTCCTTTTATGTTCTGGTTGTTATGCAGTGGGGGGCCCGGGCGACCCAGAGGCGCCGCCCGGCAACCGGATCAAAACTGCATGGAATACTGAACGCCCAGGATTTGCACGTGGCTCTTGTAGGTGCCGTCCAGCACGCCGTTTTGCATGGCGTTGGCCGGGGTGCCCGAGTCGTGGATCTTGGCGTCCTTGGCACTCAGATAGGCGTAGCCCACGTCGATGGTATGGCCGGGCATGAGCTTGTATTGCAGTCCCAGGGACAGCCACAGCCGGTCTTCGTCGGGCAGGCGGGGGGTGCGGTAGGTGCTGCCGTCCAGGGGGGTCTTATCCACCGCCAGGCCGAACTTCAGCTTGGTCCGTTCGGAGAGGGTGTAATTGGCCCCCAGGGCGACCCGCCAGGAATCCTTCCACTTATAGGTGGAATATTTGTCCGGCGCCCCGTTGGCAAATTTGATGCGCAGTTCGGGTACGGAAGACCACCCCGTCATGCTTACATCCCCCAGCAATTCCCAGCGGTCGTTGAGCTGGTGGGTGGCGCTCAGGATCCAGGTTTCCGGCAGCTTGATGGACACCTTGGCGTTGCCGGAGGTACTGGGATAACCCGCCTGGTTAATCACCAGGGTGGGCAGGCCGCTCAGGTTGTAGTTGCCCTTCACCTCATGCTGGATGGCGGAGCGATAGGACACGCCGATCTTGGTCTGGGGAGACAGGGTGAACAGGGCCCCCGCGTTCCAGCCCCAGGACCAGTCGTCCCCATTGACCTTGAATTTCCCATCCCCGTAGACGCTGCCATTCACCGCCGAACTCAGCTCCGCCTCAAATTTCTGGTAATTCAGGCCAAAGCCCAGGGACACCCGGTCATTGGCCTTGTAGGCGATGCTGGGGTTGAGGTTGATGGCCTGGATGTCGGATTTCAGGGCCAGATACTTGCCCCGGAAATCCGAGGGATAGTCGGTGCGCAGGCCAAAGGGACCGCCGGCGCCAAAGCCGATATACCAGTTGGGGGTGATTTCCTTGGTGAAATAGAAATTGGGCACCACCGCCGCATCCCCCGCATCTCCCCCGTCGTTGCTCAAATTACGGGCATAGGGACCGTAGGGATTGGCGGAATTGCCGTTGTGGAACTGGGTCTTCAGGGTGATGTAATTGAAGCCCACGGACAGGTTATTGCCCGCCAGCTGGGTCATACCCGCTGGGTTGAAATAGACGGTGGAAGCGTTTTCCGCCACCGCCGCCGAACCGGCAAAGGCATTGCCCAGGCCGCTGGCGCTCTGCTCCAGCAATTGGAAAGCTGCGGCTCCCGCCTGGGCGGAAAAGAGCCCCAGCAGCGTGGCGGGCAGGGCCCGCGCCATCAGTGCTTTGTTCATGCGTTTGTCTCCTCTGGTTATAAATGGGGGAGTTCCCTGCTCCCCTCGGGCTTACCCCCGGGCCGACGGGCCCGGGTGGTAAAAAATCAAGATTCTTCCGGCGGCAGCTCCCGCTTATTGCCCCCCACGTCGATGGCCACATAGGTGAGGGTGGCTTCCGTCACCTTGACGGTCACCGGACGGAAGTAATTGCGTTCGGCAAACACTTCCACGTCGATGGTGATGGAGGTACGGCCCACCTTGATGATTTTGGCGTAGAGGCTAACCACGTCACCAATGGACACGGGCTGTTTAAACTGGAAAGAATTGACCGCCACGGTCACTGCCCGGCCCCGGGCCCGGCGCATGGCAACGATGCCACCGGCCATATCCACGTGGGACATGACCCAGCCGCCGAAAATATCGCCGTTCTGGTTCACGTCGGAGGGCATGGCCATGACGCGCAAAGTGGGTTCCCGGTCGGGAAGTTGGATGGGGGTATCAGACATTTCGGCTCCTTGCGTAATGAAGCGGCCCGCCCCGGAAGGGAGCGAAGCCGGTGCCGAATATTACCCCCCCGTCCGCCAGGTCCTGATCCGCCACCACCCCGTCGGTCACCAATTGGGCCGTGCGGGCGATCAGGGGCGCCAGCAGGCGCTCCGCCAATCCGGCGGGAACGGGTCCCGCCGCCCCCTTGCGCACCTTGCCTGCCGGATAGGCGTAAAAGCCTTGGCCGGTCTTGCGCCCCAGATGGCCCGCCTGGAATAGCCGGGTCAGGCAGTGGGGCGGGGTTGCCCCCTGGTTCGTCAGGGCCGCACCGGCGGCCATGGCAATGTCCAGGCCCACCGTGTCCGCCAGTTCCAGGGGGCCCATGGGCATACCGAAAGCCAGGGCGGCCTCATCCACGGTCTCCGGGGTCAGGCCTTCATCCACGCAGGCCATGGCCTCCAGGAGATAGGGGCCGAGCACGGCGTTCACCAGAAAACCGGGAGCGCTCCGCACCGGCAGGGGCAGCTTGTCGATGCGGCCCACAAAGGCACAGGCCTTGCGGGTCATGGCCGGATCGCCCCCCGCGCCGCTCACCACTTCCACCAGGGGCATACGGGCCACCGGATTGAAGAAGTGGAGACCCACCAGCCGCTCCGGCCGTTGCAGCACCCGGCCCAGGTCTTCCAGGCACAGGCTGGAGGTGTTGGTGGCCAGCACCGCCTCCGGCTTCATGCGCGCTTCCAGGTCCTGGAGCAGGCGCTGCTTGGCCCCCAGGTTTTCGAATATGGCTTCGATGACCACATCCGCATGGGCGGCCCCATGACCTTCCGGGTCCGGAATCAGCCGATCCATGACGTTGCGTAATTGGAGCTTGTCCTTGAGCCGCTTGGAAAGGCTCCCGTAGGCCCGCTGGATGGCCGGGGCAATACGGGCCACGGTCTGATCCTGCAAGGTCACGGTGAGGCCCCGGGCGGCGCACCAGGCGGCAATGTCCCCCCCCATGACCCCGGCCCCCACCACATGGACCCGGGTGGGGGCAAAATCTCCCCCCTTGCCCAAGGCCTTGAGCCGTTCCTGGAGCCGGTACACCTGCAGCAGATTGGCGGTGGTGGGGGAAGCCACAATGGCGTCCAGGAGATCCGGCGCCGCCAGGGCATTGCCCTCGTGCTTGGCCCACAGCTCAATGATGGCGTAGGGAGCCGGATAGTGTTCGGGCCGGGCCCGCTTGGCCACCTGCTGGCGGGCCTGACGGGCCACCACCGGGCGCAGGGGGCCGAGAAACAGGCGTTGCACCAGGGGCAAGGGCCGCCGCCGGGGTGGCGTCAGGGCCAAGCTACGGGCCGCCCCTTCCATGACCCGGGGCGGCACGCAGGCGTCCGCCAGGCCCAGGCGCTTGGCCTTTTTGGCATCCACGGTCTTGCCCGTGAGCATCATATCCAGGGCCGCGCCCGGGCCCATCCGCCGGGGCAGCCGGGCCATGCCCCCCCAACCGGGGAAAATTCCCAGCAGGACCTCGGGCAGGCCCAGCTTGGTGCCCGGTTCATCCACCACCACCAGGGTGCGGCAGGCCAGGGCCAGCTCCAGGCCGCCCCCCAGGCAGTGGCCCCGCACCAGGGCCAGGGTGGGATAAGGCACGGCGGCGAGCCGGTTGCACAGGTCCCAGCCCCGGGACACCATGGCCCGGGCGGCGGTCGCCTCCCCCAGGGCGTCAAATTCGGTGATATCGGCCCCGGCGATAAAGCCGGCGGCTTTGGCGGAACGCAGAATCAGGGCCCGGGGCGGATGACGATCCAGCTCGTCCAACACCCCGGACAATTCGGCCAGGACCGCAGCGGAAAGGGAATTGGTGCGCTCCCCCGCCTTATCCAGGGAGAGCCAAGCCAGGCCTTCCCCGTCCCGGGTGAGTTGCCAGTGCTGCCAGGCGGTGGCGTCGTTGTGGATCATTTTCATGGTTGAGCTCCCCCGGTTTCCACCAACATGGCGCCCCCCTGGCCGCCCCCGATGCAGATACTGGCCAGGCCCCGGCCGCCACCCCGGGCCCGCAGGGCGTGGAGCAGGTGCAGGACAATGCGGGCCCCGGAGGCCCCCACCGGATGGCCCAGGGCCACGGCGCCCCCGTCCACGTTGAGCTTGTCCGGGTCCAGGCGGCCCAGGGCGCCGGGCAGGCCTAGCTCGGTCCGGCAATAGGCGTCGTCTTCCCAGGCCCGAAGGCAGGCCAGGACCTGGGCGGCAAAGGCCTCATTGATTTCCATAAGGTCCAGATCGTTGGGCCCCAGGCCATGGCGTTGCAGCAAAGGCGTCATGGCATGGACCGGGCCCAGGCCCATCTGGGCCGGGTCCAGCCCCGCCCATTGGGCATCCAGAATGCGGCCCAGGGGTTGGAGATTCCAGCGCTGCACCGCACTTTCCGAGGCCAGCAACAGCCAGGCGGCGCCGTCCGTAATCTGGGAGCTGTTCCCCGGGGTAACCCGGCCATAGGGCTTGTCAAAAAAGGGCTTGAGCTTTTGCAGTCCGGCCAGACTGGCGTCGGCCCGCACCCCGTCATCCTCGGCGTAAATCTGGCCGTCCACGCCCACCAGGGGCACGATTTCCCCCAGGGCGCCCGCCGCCTTGGCCGCTGACGCCCGCTGGTGGGAACGGAGGGAGAAGGCATCCATTTCCTCCCGGCTGATGGCGAAGCGCCAGGCCAGGTTTTCCGCCGTCTGGCCCATGAGCAGGCCCACCACCGGATCGGTGAGGCCCTTCATCAAGCCAATGACCGGGTTGAGCAGCACCCCGGGACGCAGTTTGAGGAAATGGCGGGCCTTCTGGCCCAGGGTTTTCATCTGCATCAGGGCGGCAAACCACAGCACCATGGTCTGGTTGTAGAGCAGGGGCGCCCGGGACAGGGCATCCACGCCCCCTGCCAGGACCAGTTGGGAACGGCCGGATTGGATGTTGGCCATGGCCGAATCCAGGGCCTGCATGCCGGAAGCGCAGTTGCGCATCACCGTCCAGCCCGTCACCCCGTTGCCACAACCCAGACGCAGGGCGGCCACCCGGCCGATATTCACCTCGTCCGGACTGGGGCTGGCGCAGCCCAGGATCACCTCGTCCAGATCTTCCGGGGTAAAGGGCTGGCGGGCCAGCAGGGCGCGCCCGGCCTGGACCGCC
The DNA here is from genome assembly GCA_041907765.1 of Rhodocyclaceae bacterium. Taxonomy (GTDB): domain Bacteria; phylum Pseudomonadota; class Gammaproteobacteria; order Burkholderiales; family Rhodocyclaceae; genus Azospira. The sequence continues at coordinate 19,326 of JAYRGQ010000004.1, forward strand.
AGATCGGCGGCGGCAAAGGGGCCGGGACCGTTTTTCGCCTTGAGGAAGGGGGTACGCGCCCCATCCACCACGTAGACCGGCTCAAAGGCTTGCTGCTGGGCCATGTCTCTCTCCTTGGCTTGTGCTGCTTGTGGGTTGGAAGCCCGGGTCCTGGAAGCGAGGTGCGGCGCCGCTTCCAGGGCAGGCAGGGTTTAGGCTGCCTTACGGGCCTCCGGTTTGTTCAGGGCGCTGGCCACACCGAAATCCGGCGGAAAGTCATCCACCCGGATGACCCGGTCCCGCAGGGCATTGCGGCGCTGGAGCAGGGCGTATTCGGCCCCGTTCAGCACCCCGGCAGCCAGGGCGGCCTGGACCACGTCCCGCACATTGGCCAGGGGATTGCCGTCGAACAGGCCATTTTTCTCCGCCTCCCGAATCTTGGCTTCGATGGGCTCGGCTTCCAGGGTGGCGGCCAGGGCCAATTCCACGGCTCCCACGGCATCTTCTTCCGTCTTGGCCACGTAGCAGCCGGAAGTGAGCCGGTCCCGGGTGGCGCTCGGGGCGATCAGGGCTTTGGCCACCTGGTGGCCCATGGTGTCGGCGGGGGCCCGATGGGGACGACCCAGGGGGAACAGGAGGGCCTTCAGAAGCCAGCCCACCAGGGGCTTGGGGAAGTTGTCCAACACCCCCAGGAAGGCTTCCTGGGCCTGGACCAGGGCGTCCTGAACGGACCAGTGCAACAGGGGCAGATCGGCCGATTGGCGGCCTTCTCCCTCGTAGCGTTTCAGGGTGGCGGAAATCAGGTACATCTGGGCCAGGATGTCCCCCAGGCGGGCGGAGAGCTTTTCCTTGCGCTTCAGGCCGCCCCCCAGGACCAGCATAGCAAGGTCGGAAAGGAAGGCGAAGGCGGCGGAAAAGCGGGTCAGTTGCCGGTAGTAGGCTCGGGTTTCCGGGGCCACATCGGCGGCCACGGTGGCGAAGCGGGCACCGGTCAGGCCCAGGACAAAAGCCCGGAAGCCGTTGCCCACGGTAAAGGCCAGGTGGCCGAAGAGGGCCCGGTCGAAACCGGCCAGATCCTTCTTTTGGGCGCTTTCCATTTCCGCCAGCACATAGGGATGGCAGCGCACAGCGCCCTGGCCGAAGATAATCAGGCTGCGGGTCAAGATATTGGCCCCTTCCACCGTAATGCCAATGGGTATCTGCTGATAGGCCCGGCCGAGGAAATTGGAGGGCCCCAGGCAAATGCCCTTGCCGCCGATCACATCCATGCCGTCATTGACCACCTGACGGGCCCGTTCCGTGACGTGGTATTTGGCGATGGCGGAGACCACGGAGGGCTTTTCCCCCAGATCCACGGCCCCGGCGGTCATCACCCGGGTGGCGTCCATCATGTAGGTGTGGGCGCCGATGCGGGTCAGAGCCTCCTCCACCCCTTCAAACTTGCCCACCGCCATCTTGAACTGGCTGCGCACCCGGGCGTAGGCCCCCACGGCCCGGGCGGTGAGTTTGGCCATGCCCGTATTGGAGGAAGGCAGGGAAATGGAGCGCCCCGCCGCCAGGCACTCCATCAACATGCGCCAGCCCTGGCCGGCCATGGCCGGGCCGCCGATGATGAATTCCAGGGGCATGAACACTTCCTTGCCCCGGGTCGGACCATTGTGGAAGGCGGCGTTGAGGGGGAAGTGGCGGGTGCCGATTTCCACCCCCGGGTGGTCATGGGGCACCAGGGCGCAGGTGATGCCTATATCCTTTTTGTCCCCCAGCAAGCCCTCCGGATCATAGAGGCGGAAAGCTAGGCCCAGCACCGTGCAGACGGGCCCCAGGGTGATGTAACGCTTGTCCCAGGTAACCTTCATGCCCAGGACTTCCCGGCCCTGCCATTGGCCCTTGCAGACCACCCCATAGTCCGGGATAGCAGCGGCGTCCGAACCGGCCCAGGGGCTGGTGAGGGCGAAGGCGGGTACATCCTGGCCCCGGGCCAGACGGGGCAGATAGTGGTTTTTCTGGGCCTCCGTCCCGTAGTGGAGCAGCAGTTCGGCGGGCCCCAGGGAATTGGGCACCATGACGGACACGGCCAGAGCGGAGGAGCGGGTGGATAGCTTGGTCACCACCTGAGAATGGGCGTAGGCGGAAAACTCCAGGCCGCCGTACTTCTTGGGGATAATCATGCCCAGGAAGCCCTTTTCCTTGATGTATTGCCAGACTTCCGGCGGCAGATCGTAGAGCTGGTGGGAGACCCGCCAGTCATCGGTCATAGCGCAGGCCGTTTCCACCTCGTTATCGAGAAAGGCCTGCTCCTCAGGGCTGAGCCGGGGCTGGGGATAGGCCAGGAGCTTGGCCCAATCCGGCTTGCCCCGGAACAACTCCCCCTCCCACCACACCGTCCCGGCTTCCAGGGCTTCCCGCTCCGTGTCGGACATCTGGGGCAAAATGCGCCGGTAAATCCCCAGCAAAGGCCGACTCAGGAGAGGCCGACGCAGGGCGGGCAGGGTTAAAAGGACCAGAACGGCCGCCAGGGCGCCCAAGGGCAACAGCCAGAAATTCAGGTGCATCATGGTTTGTCTCCTTTTAGGGTCTCCCACCGATCTATGCCGGCATGGGGAGTCGTGAATGAATCAGGGACCGGTAGGGGGCAAGGGGGCCCGCAGGCCGCCCAGCAGGAAGGACATGAGCCGGGGCAACAACTTGGCGGGCGCTTCCTCGTCGTCCTGGGGCGCAATGCCCCAATCCGTAATGATGCGCAGGGCGTCCGTGCCGGCGATGGCGTAGGACGTGGCCCCCAGCATGAAGTGAAAGCGCCAGACAATTTCCGCTTTGGGCACGTCGGGCAGAGCCGTAAATAGGGCCTGTTTGTAGCGCTCCACCACCGCCGCGTATTCCTCGGCAAAAAAGGCCCGGATAAATTCGGAGGGCTCGGTCATGGTGCGGCCGATCAGGCGCATGAAGGTGCGCCCGCCTTGTTCGTCCTGCTCCGCCATGCGGATCAGGGTGCCAAAAAAGGCGTCCACGATCTGGGACGGCTTGACCCGCCCGTCCGGGGACTGGCGTTCCAGTTCATCCAGAAGCCGCAGCCGTTCCTGGTTCAGCCAGGTGAGGCGGCGCCGGAACACTTCCTGGATCAGCTGTTCCTTGGAACCGAAGTGGTAATTCACCGCCGCCAGATTGACCTCCGCGCCGCTGGTAATCATGCGCATGGAGGTGGCGTCGAAACCGTTTTCCGTAAAAAGGCGCTCCGCCGTATCCAGAATACGTTCCCGGGTGGCGGCGGCGATTTTGCTATCGTTGGTGGCAGCTAAGGCAGCCATGGAAGTTCCCAACCTTCTTATGATTTAAACGAACGTTTGAATCATACCGAAAGCATTGGCCTTGGCAAGGGATTTTTTCGACTTTTGCCTTTCTTTTTTCCCGACCCACCTCTGGTCAAGGCGGCGCCTGGGGCCTACACTGGCCCCGCTTTTTCCTCCCTATCCCTTGCTTGCCATGAAGACCCCATCCCGCTGCTTCCCTCCCTCTTCTCTCACCCTGGTCCTGGCCCTGGCATTGGGCGGCTGCGCCAGCGCCGGTAACCAGCGGCCCGTGCTCTACCCCAACGATCATCTGAACCGGGTGGGCCAGGCCCGGGCTCAGGAAGACGTGGATCACTGCCAGGGGAAGGCCCAGGAAGCGGGGCTCTCCCCCACGGGGGGCAGCCAGGTCCTGCGTAGCGGCGCTGAAGGGGCGGCCGTGGGGGCCGCTGCCGCCGCGGCGGGTAGCCTGATCCGGGGCAGCAATCACTGGGGACAGAACGCGGCGGCGGGCGCCGCCGCCGGGGGAGCCGCCGGAGCGGTACACGGCGCCTTCCGGGGCGATAAGGCCAATCCGGTGTATCGGAACTTCGTCCAACGCTGCCTGCGGGACCTGGGCTACGACGTTATCGGCTGGAATTAAGCCCCTTCCATAGAAGCCCCGGGGCACGGTCTTCCTTGGCCCACAACCGGGGAGCGCCCCGGTCCTGGCCTGCTAAAATGGGCCATGCGCCATACCCTGCCCCCCGATCCCCAACGGCCCGCGCCAGAGCTCCACATCTGGCCGACCCTGAAAGCCCTTTTCCCCTACCTCTGGCAATTCAAGGGCCGGGTTTCCCTGGCCCTGGCCTGTCTATTGGGCGCCAAGCTGGCCAATGTGGCCGTGCCCATTGTCTTCAAGCACATCATCGACGCCCTTACCGGCAGCCGGGCCCTGCTGGTGCTGCCCCTGGCCCTGTTGCTGCTCTACGGTCTGCTTCGCTTCGGCACCTCCCTCTTTACCGAACTCCGGGAAATGCTTTTTGCCCGGGTCACCCAGCGGGTGGTCCGTCATGTGGCCTTACAGGTCTTTGGCCATCTCCACAGCCTATCCCTGCGCTTTCACCTGGATCGCCAGACCGGCGGCGTGTCTCGGGACATTGAACGGGGCACCCGCTCCATTGCCAGCCTGATCAGCTACACCCTCTATTCCATACTCCCCACCCTGGTGGAACTGGGGCTGGTACTGGGCATCCTCATCGCCCGCTACGATCCGGCCTTTGCCATCATTACGGGCATTTCCCTGGTTACCTACATTCTCTACACCGTCTGGCTGAGTAACCGGCGTATCGCCATTCGCCGGGCGGTAAACGAAACGGATTCCCGGGCCAACACCCGGGCGGTGGACAGCCTGCTCAATTACGAGACGGTCAAATACTTCAACAATGAGGACTTCGAGGCCCGACGTTACGACGCGGACTTAGCCCAATGGGAAGACGCCACCACCCGCAGCCAAATCAGCCTCTCCCTGCTCAACCTAGGCCAGCAGGCCATCATCGCCCTGGGCATCACCGCCATGATGTGGCGGGCCACCCTGGGAGTTCTGGATGGCACCATGACCGTGGGGGACCTGGTACTGGTGAATGCTTTCCTCATGCAGCTCTACATGCCCCTCAATTTCCTCGGGGTGGTGTATCGGGAAATCCGTCAGGCCCTTACGGATATTGAGCGCATGTTCGGCCTGCTCCATGAACACCAGGAAATCGCCGACCGGCCCAATGCCCAGGTGCTAGATCACGGCCCGGCGGAAATCCGCTTCCATCAGGTAACCTTCGCTTACCAGCCGGCCCGGCCCATTCTCCAGGGCGTCAGCTTCACCATTCCGGCAGGAAAAACGTTGGCGGTGGTGGGGGAATCGGGGGCAGGGAAATCCACCCTGGCTCGCCTCCTCTATCGCTTTTACGACGTGACGGGGGGCGCCATCACCATTAACGGCCAGGATCTCCGGGATTTGTCCCAGCACAGCCTACGCAGTGCCATCGCCATCGTTCCCCAGGACACGGTGCTGTTCAACAACAGCATTTTCTACAACATTCAATACGGCCGCCCCGGCGCTTCCCGGGAAGAAGTCATCAAGGCGGCGGAAGCGGCCCAGCTGGGCGCTTTCATCGCCTCCCTACCGGAGGGTTGGGACACCCCCGTGGGGGAACGGGGCTTGAAGCTTTCCGGAGGGGAGAAACAGCGGGTGGCCATTGCCCGGGCCCTCTTAAAGAATCCCCCCATCCTCATTTTCGACGAAGCCACCTCGGCCCTGGATTCGGCCACAGAGCAAGCCATCCAGGGGCAGCTCACGGAAGCGGCCCGGGGGCGCACTACCCTGATCATCGCCCACCGCCTATCCACTATCCGGGACGCGGACCGTATTCTGGTGCTCAAAGCAGGTCAGGTGGTGGAAAGCGGCAGCCACGAAGAACTCCTGGCGGCCCGAGGGAGTTACTACAACATGTGGCAACTCCAGCAGGCGGCGGATCAAGGGGAGGATATGCAGTAGCGGGCCCGTGCCCTATTCCTCCGAGCTACGGCTTCCCCCGCCCTGCCAGCCGTATAGTCCGCACCTATAAGCGGGCAATAAAAAAGCCAGGCAAAGGCCTGGCTTTTTTGCTCTAGGGGCAGCTTGGCTTATTCAGCGGCGGCTTCCGCGGGAGCTTCAGCGGCTTCTTGAGGCTCGGGGCGATCCAGCAGTTCCACGATGGCCAAGGGAGCATTGTCCCCGTCCCGGAAACCGCACTTCAGGATGCGCAGGTAACCACCATTACGGGAGGCGTAACGGGGGCCGAGCTCGTCGAACACCTTGACGACGATTTCACGGTCACGCAGACGGTCAAAAGCCAGACGGCGATTGGCCAGGCTCGGCTTCTTGCCCAGGGTGATGATCGGTTCAACAACCCGACGCAACTCCTTGGCCTTCGGCAGAGTGGTCTTAATGACTTCATGGCGCAACAGGGAGACGCTCATGTTGCGCAGCATCGCCAGGCGGTGGGCACTGGTACGATTCAATTTGCGGAGACCCAGACGGTGACGCATTTTCTATTCCTCTCTATTCGCGAAACGCGTTAGACCTTTTCCAGACCAGCGGGCGGCCAGTTTTCCAACTTCATGCCCAAGGTCAAGCCACGCGCAGCCAGAACTTCCTTGATTTCGTTGAGCGATTTGCGCCCCAGGTTCGGAGTCTTCAGCAGTTCGTTTTCGGTCCGCTGAATCAGATCGCCAATATAGTAGATGTTTTCCGCCTTCAAGCAGTTGGCAGAACGCACCGTCAATTCCAGGTCATCCACCGGACGCAGCAGCACCGGATCCACCTGGGCGGGTTTCTGGGCTTCCACTTGGGGAGCGGTACCTTCCAGATCCGCGAAGACGGAAAGCTGTTCCATCAGGATCCGAGCGGCGGTACGGATGGCTTCTTCCGGATCAACGACACCGTTCGTTTCGATGTCCATGATCAGCTTATCCAGGTCGGTACGTTGCTCGACCCGGGCGCTTTCCACGGAATAGCTCACCCGGCGCACCGGGCTGAAGGAGGCGTCCAGCACCAGCTTACCGATGCTCTTTTCGTCCCCCAGGTTACGCATGGTCCCGGGAACATAGCCCCGGCCCTTGGAAACCTTGAGTTCGATCGCCAGTTTGCCACCGGGGGAAACGTGGGCCAGGACGTGATCCGGGTTGATGATTTCCACATCGTGGCTCAACTCGATATCACCGGCCTTCACCACACCTTCGCCGTCGTGCTTCAACTGCAGCACCACTTCATCCCGGCCGTGCAGCTTGAAGACAATACCCTTCAGATTCAGAAGGATGTCCACCACGTCTTCTTGCACCCCATCGATCGTGGAGTACTCATGGAGTACCCCTTCGATCGCCACTTCCGTGGGGGCGTAGCCCTGCATGGAGGACAGAAGAATCCGCCGCAGGGCATTGCCCAGGGTGTGACCGTAACCGCGTTCAAACGGCTCCATCACCACCCGCGCTTGCACCGGCGACAGACTTTGCACATCAATGATGCGCGGTTTTAAAAGTCCACTGCTTTGCATGTGCTGTCCTTTGTCCGTTCAGTCAAACTTCCCAAGCATTACTTGGAATAAAGTTCGATAACCAGGCTTTCGTTAATGGTGGACGGCAGTTCGGAGCGCTGCGGACGGGCCTTGAAGGTTCCCTTACCGGCCTTGGCATCCACTTCCAGCCATTCGGGGAAACCACGGCCTTCAGCGGCTTCCAGAGCGGCTTTAACGCGCAGGGAGCCACGGGCTTTTTCGGTCAGTTCCACCACGTCCCCGGGACGCACTTGGAAAGACGGAATATTTACCCGATGACCGTTAACCAGAATGCCATTGTGGCGAACCACTTGGCGGGATTCGGAGCGGGAAGCACCAAAGCCCATGCGGTAAACCACGGAGTCCAGACGGCTTTCCAGCAATTGCAGCAGGTTTTCGCCAGTCACACCCTTACGGCGGTCGGCTTCCCGGTACACAGACCGGAATTGGCCTTCCAGCACGCCGTAGATACGACGGATTTTTTGCTTTTCACGCAGGTGAATGCCGTAGTCGGAAAGGCGTTGGCCGGACTTCTGGCCGTGTTGGCCAGGAGCGTAGGACCGACGTTCAACGGAGCACTTGTCCGTAAAGCACTTTTCGCCCTTCAGGAACAGCTTTTCGCCTTCCCGGCGGCACTGACGGCACTTAGGATCGAGATTACGAGCCACGTTAAACTCCTATTAGATACGACGCTTCTTCGGGGGACGGCAACCATTGTGAGGAATGGGCGTCACATCGGAGATGGCAGTGATCTTCATACCCAGAGCATTCAGGGCACGAACGGCGGATTCGCGGCCAGGGCCAGGGCCCTTGATCCGGACTTCCAAGTTCTTCACTCCGCATTCTTGTGCGGCCTTACCGGCAGCTTCAGCGGCCACCTGGGCGGCAAAGGGAGTGGACTTACGGGAGCCCTTAAAACCGGCACCACCAGAAGTCGCCCAGGACAAAGCGTTGCCTTGCCGGTCGGTGATGGTGATGATGGTGTTATTGAAAGAAGCATGAATGTGGGCGATACCTTCGGCCACATTCTTTTTTACTTTTTTCCGTACTTTGGCAGCAGTCTTAGCCATTTCCTATCCTTTTATTTACCCTTTTGGATGGCCTTGCGCGGACCCTTCCGGGTACGGGCATTGGTCCGGGTGCGTTGCCCGCGGACGGGAAGCCCCTTACGGTGACGCAGACCACGGTAGCAGCCCAAATCCATGAGCCGCTTGATGCTCATGGTAACTTCACGACGCAGATCGCCTTCCACGGAGAACTTGGCGACCTCTTCGCGAAGCCGTTCCATTTCGGCGTCGGTCAGGTCTTTTACTTTGGTAGAACGCTGAACGCCCGCGACGTCGCAGATTTTCTGCGCACGGGAACGTCCAACACCGAAAATCGCGGTCAAAGCGATCTCGGTATGTTGATGGTTGGGAATATTTACCCCAGCGATACGGGCCATTGAGTCACCCCGAAGATGCGAAACTTGTGATTATACTGTTGAATTAACTTCAAATTCAACCCGAAAACACCACCAGGGACTTAGCCTTGGCGCTGTTTGTGACGGGGATCGCTGCAAATTACGCGAACCACGCCGTGGCGCCGAATGATCTTGCAATTGCGGCAGATTTTCTTGACAGATGCCAGCACTTTCATGATTTGCTCCTAAATACCGGGCGCCTGGCGCAGCCAGCCATTAACCCAATTACATCCAACTGCGTAGAGACTTGCTTACTTGACCCGGAAAACGATCCGGGCCCGGGACAGGTCGTAGGGTGTCAATTGCACCGTCACTTTGTCCCCCGGAAGGATACGGATGTAATGCATCCGCATTTTTCCGGAAATAAAACCTAACACCATGTGTCCGTTTTCTAACTTGACACGGAAAGTCGCGTTGGGGAGGTTCTCGACAACCTCCCCTTGCATTTCAATCAGATCTTCTTTCGCCATGATCCGAGTAGCGTTGCGGGATTCCTACTTGGCTAAAGGAAACCCACCGCCTTTGAAGTTGGCCTTCTTCAGCAGACTTTCGTACTGGTGGGACATGATGTAAGCCTGTACTTGAGCCATGAAGTCCATGGTCACAACCACAATAATCAGCAGAGACGTCCCACCAAAGTAGAACGGCACGTTCCACTTCAGGATCAAGAATTCGGGCAGCAGACAAACGATGGTGATGTAAGCCGCACCCACCAGGGTCAGGCGCATCAGAATCTTGTCGATGTAACGGGCGGTTTGTTCCCCGGGACGAATGCCGGGGACGAAGGCGCCGCTCTTCTTAAGGTTATCCGCCGTTTCCTTGGAGTTGAATACCAGGGCGGTATAGAAGAAGCAGAAGAACACAATGGCCGCTGCGTAAAGCAGCACGTAAATCGGTTGCCCCGGGGACAGGGTGGCAGCGATGTCCTTCAGCCAGTGCATGGAGTCACTGGAGCCGAACCAGCCAGCCACGGTAGCAGGGAACAGAATGATACTGGAAGCGAAGATGGGCGGGATCACCCCGGACATGTTCAGCTTCAAGGGCAGATGGGAACTTTGCCCACCATAAATCTTGTTGCCCACCTGACGCTTGGCGTAATTCACCAAAATCTTGCGTTGGCCCCGTTCCACGAAAACCACGAAGGCGGTCACCAGGAACACCAGAGCGGTAATGAATATGGCCGTCACCGGGTGCATGGCGCCGGTACGTACCAACTCCAGAAGGCCGCCAATAGCGTTGGGCAGGCCTGCGGCAATCCCGCCGAAGATGATGATGGAAATACCGTTGCCCAGGCCCCGCTCGGTGATCTGCTCACCCAGCCACATCAGGAACATGGTGCCCGTGACCAGGGTAGTAACCGTGGTCAGGCGGAACATAAACCCGGGGTCCAGAACCAGGCCGGGTTGGCCTTCCAGCATCATGGCAATGCCCAATGCTTGGAAGAAAGACAGCGCCACGGTACCGTAGCGCGTGTATTGAGTAATCTTACGACGACCGGCTTCGCCTTCCTTCTTCAGCGCTTCCAGCTGAGGCGAGGCGATGGTCATGAGCTGCATGATGATCGATGCCGAAATGTAAGGCATGATCCCCAAGGCAAACAGGGTAAACCGCTTCAAGGCGCCACCGGAGAACATGTTGAACATGCCCAGGATGCCACCCTGCTGGGTCTGGAAAAGATCCGCCAGAACAGCGGGATCAATTCCAGGCACAGGGATGTGAGCGCCGATCCGATAAACCACCAACGCGCCCAAAAGGAAAAACAAACGACGTTTAAGGTCGCCGAACTTCCCGCTATTTGCGTTGAGATTGCTATTGGTAGCCAAAATCGAATCCTATCTCACGTAAAACTAATTACTCGGCAACGTTGCCACCGGCAGCTTCAATGGCCGCCTTGGCACCCTTGGTCGCGCCCACACCCTTCAAGACTACCTTGCGGGTAATTTCCCCGGACAGGATCACCTTGGCGGACAAAGCGTTCGCGGGAATCACGTTAGCTTGCTTCAGCACCAGCAGATCGATTTCTTCCACGGGCAGCGCCTGAATTTCGGACAAGCAAACTTGCACGTTACGGGCGTTGGTGAAAGAGAAGAAGCCACGCTTCGGCAGACGGCGATACAAAGGCATTTGACCGCCTTCGAAACCGACCTTGTGGTAACCACCGGCACGGGACTTTTGCCCCTTGTGGCCGCGACCGCAGGTCTTGCCGAGGCCGGAGCCAATGCCCCGACCCACGCGACGCTTGGAGTGGGTCGCCCCCTCCGCGGGTTTGATGGTATTCAACTGCATCTTAGTTCTCCACCTTCAACAGGTAAGAAACCTTGTTGATCATGCCGCGCACAGCCGGGGTGTCGATCAACTCGGAAGAAGAATTCAGGCGACGCAACCCCAGGCCCTTCACGGTAGCGCGATGGTCCTGCTTGGTGCCAATGACACTCTTCACCAGCGTCACTTTGATCTTTTTGTCAGCCATAGTTCTTACCCCAGAATTTCTTCAACGGACTTGCCACGCTTGGCGGCAACTTCGGAAGGCGTATTCATGGCCTTCAGACCGTTCAGAGTGGCGCGAACGATGTTGTAAGGATTGGTGGAACCGTGGGCTTTCGCCACCACGTTGGTCACACCCATCACTTCGAACACTGCCCGCATGGCGCCACCGGCGATGATCCCGGTACCGTCAGGAGCCGGCATCATCAGAACGGAAGAAGAACCATGCTTACCCACCACAGCGTGCTGCAGGGTGCCGTTCTTCAGGCTCACTTTCACCAGCTTGCGGCGAGCTTCGTCCATCGCTTTTTGGACCGCCACGGGCACTTCACGGGACTTGCCCTTGCCCATGCCGATACCACCGTCCCCATCACCAACCACGGTCAGGGCAGCGAAGCCCAGAATCCGGCCACCCTTAACAACTTTGGTGACCCGGTTGATGGAGACCATCTTTTCGCGCAGACCATCGTCCCGTTCGTCGGACTGCTGCGCTTTCTTGGTTTGCGGTTTAGCCATGTCTTACCTCGAATTTAACAGCCCGATCAGAACTTGAGGCCGCCAGCACGGGCCGCTTCGGCAAGCGCCTTGACTCGGCCGTGGTATTGGAAACCGGAGCGATCGAACGAAACCTGTTCCACGCCCGCCTGTTTGGCACGCTCGGCAATCAGGGCGCCAATGCGCTCCGCCGCTTTCACGTTGCCACCGTTGGCCATTTCCTTGCGCACTTCGGGTTCCACGGTGGAGGCAGCAGCCAGCACCTTGGAGCCGCAGGCGGAAATAACCTGGGCGTAAATATGGCTGTTGGTGCGATGCACACACAAGCGCACGGCCTTCAGCTCGGCAATTTTGGCCCGGGTTTTGCGGGCTCTGCGCAAACGCGCCTGCTTCTTGTCGATCATTTACCCACCTACTTCTTCTTGGTTTCCTTGATGATGACCACTTCATCCGCATAGCGGACGCCCTTGCCCTTATAGGGTTCGGGACTGCGGTAAGAACGAATCTCCGCAGCAACCTGGCCGACCAATTGCTTATCCACACCCTTGATGACCACTTCCGTTTGGGAAGGGGTTTCCACCTTGATGCCAGCAGGCATCTTATGGACCACAGGGTGGGAGAAGCCGAGCGTCAAATTCAGCGCATCGCCTTGAGCCTGAGCACGGTAGCCCACCCCAACCAGGGTCAGCTTGCGTTCGAAGCCTTTGGAAACGCCTTGAACCATGTTGTTCAAGTTGGCGCGCACCGTACCCCACAGCGCATCCGCGTTGGGGTGGTTACCCGCCAAGCTGCAAACCAGTTGTTCACCTTCGGTTTGCACGGCCACGGCGGGGACGGCTTTCATCTTCAAAACACCCAGAGGGCCCTTGACGGTGATTTCTTCACCGACGGAAACCTCGACGCCTTTCGGCAGGGCGATGGGATTCTTACCTACGCGAGACATATTCCCCCCTTAGGCCACGATGCAGAGGACTTCGCCGCCCACGTTCTGGGTACGAGCCTTGCGGTCAGTCATGACGCCCTTGGGGGTGGAAACGATGGCCACACCCAGACCGTTCATCACACGGGGAATATCCTGGCTGCCCTTGTAGACACGCAGCCCGGGACGGGAAATACGCTCGATACGTTCGATAACCGGACGACCGGCGTAGTACTTCAACACCAGTTCCAACGTCGGCTTACCTTCTACTTCACGAACCGCGAAGTCGTCGATGTAGCCTTCGTCCTTCAACACCCCAGCAATCGCGATCTTCACTTTGGAAGAAGGCATCGCAACGTTAGCCTTTTCGGCTTGCTGGGCATTACGGATACGGGTCAGCATATCCGCGATAGGATCACTCATTGCCATTCCTATAACCTCCCGCTTACCAGCTAGCCTTGGTCAAACCGGGAATTTCTCCCCGGAAGGCAATTTCCCGGAGCTTGTTCCGGCACAAGCCAAACTTCCGGAACACGCCGCGAGGACGACCCGTTACTTGGCAACGATTACGCAGACGAGACGGGCTGGAGTTACGCGGCAACAGTTGCAGCTTCAGGCGGGCCTGAAACCGGTCCGCATCGCTCAAAGACTGGTCATCGATAACAGCCTGCAGTTCAGCGCGCTTTTTAGCGAACTTCGCCACAGTCTTGCGACGTTTTTCTTCCCGATTAATCAAAGACAGTTTTGCCATGATCGCCTCAGTTCTTGAACGGGAACTTGAAAGCAACAAGCAGGGCCCGAGCTTCTTCGTCCGTCTTAGCAGTAGTGGTGATGCTGATGTTCATCCCCCGCAGCGCATCGATCTTGTCGTACTCGATTTCCGGGAAAATGATCTGTTCTTTGACGCCCACGTTGTAGTTGCCGCGACCGTCGAAGCCCTTGCCGGAAATCCCACGGAAGTCACGCACCCGAGGCAGAGCCACGGAAACCAGACGATCCAGGAATTCGAACATGCGAGGGCCACGCAGGGTCACCATGCAGCCGATGGGATAACCTTGACGAATCTTGAAACCGGCGATGGACTTGCGGGACTTGGTCACCACGGGTTTTTGCCCAGCGATCTTGACCATGTCGCCCACAGCGTTTTCCAGGACTTTCTTATCCTGAACCGCTTCACCCACACCCATATTCAGGGTGATCTTGGTGATCCGGGGCACTTCCATGATGGATTTGTAGCCGAACTGCTTGATCAGCCCGGGCACCACGGTTTCTTTGTAAAAATCAAACAAACGCGCCATGATTCCTTAAGCCTCCACGGTTTGACCGCTGGACTTGAAGACGCGCACTTTCTTGCCGTCTTCCAGCAGCTTAAAGCCAACCCGCTCCGCCTTACCGGTAGCAGGATTAACGAGCGCCACGTTGGAGATATGGATAGCCATGTCTTTTTCAACGATACCGCCGGTCACGCCCTTCACAGGATTGGGGCGCACATGCTTTTTCACGCGGTTAACACCTTCCACCACCAGATGGTCTTCACCAACCCGACGCAGAACGGTGCCGCGCTTGCCTTTGTCTTTGCCTGCAATGACGATTACTTCGTCACCCTTGCGAATCTTTTCCATCTTCGCTCCTTACAGAACTTCAGGCGCAAGCGACACAATCTTCATGAACCGTTCGTTACGCAGTTCCCGCGTAACCGGCCCGAAGATCCGGGTGCCAATGGGTTCCAGCTTGGTATTCAGCAGAACCGCCGCATTGTTATCGAACTTGATCAAAGAACCGTCAGCCCGACGCACACCCTTAGCGGTACGCACAACCACCGCGTTATAGACGTCGCCCTTCTTGACGCGCCCGCGAGGAGCCGCATCCTTAACGGATACCTTGATGATGTCACCAACGCCGGCGTAGCGACGCTTGGAGCCACCAAGGACCTTGATACACATCACTGAACGCGCGCCGGTATTGTCGGCCACATCCAGAATAGTCTGCATCTGAATCATTTTTCGCTCCAACTTTCCCGCACAAGTGCGGTTAGTCTTGGACCCCGTAGGGGGAGGATTAAAACGCGGGGGCCCGACGATGCGGGCCCCCGAAGAGGAGGCAGGATATTAACCAATACCCCGCCGTAATGCAAGCACTATTTTTTAGATGATCCGCGCTTTTTCCAGCAGCTTGGACACCTTCCAGGACTTGGTGCGGGAAAGAGGACGAACTTCCTCGATTTCCACCAGGTCGCCGGACTTGGCTTCATTGCCCTCGTTATGGGCATGGTACTTCTTGGACGTGGTGATGATCTTGCCGTACACCGGATGCTTCACCCGGCGTTCGATCAGAACCGTCACGGTCTTGTCCATTTTGTCGCTGACCACACGCCCGATGAGCGTGCGCTTGATGCTGGTAGCTTCAGTCATTGCTGCACCGCCTTTTCACCGAGAAGGGTACGCACCCGAGCGATATCCTTGCGCACCTTGCCCAGCTGGCTGGTGTTGGCCAGCTGTTGAGTCGCGGCTTGCATACGCAGGGAAAACTGGGCCTTCAACAGGTCGACTAGCTCTTGATTGAGCTCTTCGACGCTCTTTGCTCTGAGTTCTTTGGCTTTCATGATTACCCCAACTGACGGGTCACGAAGGTCGTCGTGAAAGGCAGCTTGGCGGCGGCAAGCGCAAAAGCTTCCCGAGCCAGGGCTTCATCCACACCGTCCATCTCGTAAAGGACCTTACCGGGTTGAATTTCGGCAACGTAGTATTCCGGATTGCCCTTACCGTTACCCATCCGAACTTCGGCGGGCTTTTTGGAAATGGGTTTGTCCGGGAACACACGGATCCAAATCCGGCCACCGCGCTTGATATGACGGGTCATGGCACGCCGGGCGGCTTCAATTTGACGGGAAGTCAAACGGCCACGCTCGGTTGCCTTCAGGCCGAATTCGCCGAAGCTAACCTTGGCGCCACGGGTCGCCAGACCCGTATTGCGGCCTTTTTGCTCCTTACGATACTTTCTGCGGTTAGGCTGCAGCATCTTTGGTACCTGCCTTTCTTACTCGTTTCGCGGGAGCACCTTCGCCCTCGCCAGCCTTGGTGTTACGCCGAGGCTTACGAGCCGGCTCTTCTCCGGCGTTGTCGTTGGCGGCAACAGTGGGCTCACCGCCCAGGGATTCGCCCTTGAACACCCACACCTTGATCCCGATCAGACCATAGGTGGTACGGGCTTCGGAGGTAGCGTAGTCGATGTCGGCACGCAGGGTATGCAGAGGCACCCGGCCTTCCCGATACCATTCGGTACGGGCGATTTCCGCACCGTTCAGCCGGCCGGAGCTCATGATCTTGATGCCTTGGGCACCCAGACGCATGGCGTTTTGCATGGCCCGCTTCATGGCGCGACGGAACATGATCCGCTTTTCCAGCTGCTGGGCGATGGAATCCGCAATCAGCTGAGCATCCAGCTCGGGCTTACGGATTTCTTCGATGCTGACGTGCACCGGCACACCCATGATGCGTTGCAGCTCGGTGCGCAGGCTGTCGATATCTTCACCCTTCTTGCCGATCACAACACCAGGGCGGGCAGAAAACACCGTCACCCGTGCGTTCTTGGCGGGCCGTTCGATCAGAACCCGACCCACGGAGGCGTGGGCCAGCTTCTTCTTCAGGTAATCCCGAACTTGGATGTCCTCACCCAGCATGGAGGAGAACGCTTGGCTACCGGCATACCAGCGGGAAGCCCAATTGCGGTTCACGCTCAGGCGAAAACCAGTCGGATTGATTTTTTGTCCCATTGCTGATCCTCAGTTCCCGACAGTCACAAAAATGTGACAGGTAGGCTTCAGGATGCGGTTACCCCGCCCCTTGGCCCGAGCAGTGAAACGCTTCAGCGTCGTCCCTTGCTCCACGTGAATGATCTTCACCTTGAGTTCGTCGATATCGGCACCGTCGTTATGTTCCGCATTGGCAATCGCGGACTCCAGCACTTTCTTGACGATCTTGGCGCCCTTTTGGGGGGCGAAGGTCAGAATATTCAACGCCTGACCCACTTGCTTTCCCCGGACCAGATCCGCCACCAAACGGCCTTTTTGGGCGGAGAGCCGGACGCCGCGCAAATTTGCACGAGTTTCCATATACGCTCCTTTACTTCTTCGCCTTTTTACCGGCGGTGTGACCCTTGAAGGTCCGAGTCAAAGAAAATTCACCGAGCTTGTGGCCAACCATGTTTTCGGTCACATAAACGGGAATGTGTTGCTTGCCGTTATGAACCGCGATGGTCAAACCAACGAAATCGGGGAGAACGGTGGACCGGCGAGACCAGGTCTTGATGGGTCGCTTATCGTTGCTAGCGCGGGCAGCGTCCACCTTCTTGATCAGATGGGCATCGACAAACGGGCCCTTTTTTACAGAACGTCCCATGTTTTACCCCTTACCGTTTGTGACGACGCTGCACGATCATGGAGTTCGTGCGCTTGTTGCTACGAGTACGATAACCCTTGGTCTTGGTACCCCAGGGGCTGACCGGATTCATACCGGCAGCGGTACGACCTTCACCACCGCCGTGGGGGTGATCCACCGGGTTCATGGCCACGCCACGAACGGTCGGGCGGATACCGCGCCAGCGATTGGCACCGGCTTTACCGATGGACCGCAGGGAGTGCTCTTCGTTACCCACTTCACCGATGGTGGCACGGCATTCGACGTGCACCCGACGAATTTCGCCGGACCGCAGACGAAGCTGGGCGTAGGAACCTTCCCGAGCCAGCAGCTGGACGGAGGTGCCGGCGGCGCGAGCCAGCTGGGCACCCTTGCCGGGCAGCATTTCGATGCAGTGAATGGTGGTACCCACGGGGATGTTCCGGATCGGCAGGGCGTTACCCATCTTGATCGGAGCTTCGGAGCCGGAGATCACTTGCTGACCGACCACCGCACCCTTAGGGGCGATGATGTAGCGACGTTCGCCGTCGGCGTAGCAGAGCAGGGCCAGATTGGCGGAGCGGTTAGGATCGTATTCCAGGCGTTCGATCTTGGCCGGGATACCGTCCTTATTGCGCTTGAAGTCCACAACCCGGTAATGCTGCTTGTGGCCGCCGCCTTTATGGCGAGTGGTCACATGACCGTTGTTATTACGGCCGGAGCCCCGGTTTTGCTTTTCCAACAGGCCAGCCACGGGCTTGCCTTTATGCAGGCCCGGGGTCACCACTTTCACGACCGCGCGACGACCGGCGGACGTAGGCTTAACTTTGATCAGTGCCATAGCTCATTACTCCCCGGCCGCAAAGTTAATTTCTTGACCGGGCTTCAGGCTAACAAAAGCCTTCTTCCAGTCATTCCGGCGACCGATAAAGCGACCGAAGCGTTTTTGCTTGCCCTTAACGGTAGCGACCTGAACGGACTCTACCTGGACCTTGAAAAGCAGCTCGACCGCAGCCTTGATTTCGGGCTTGGTGGCGTCAGAGGCAACCTTGAAGACGACCTGTTCGTTCTTGTCAGCAACAAAGGTGGCCTTTTCGGAGACTTGCGGTGCCAGCAACACCTGCAACAGACGTTCTTGGCTCATCCCAACACCTCCTCAAACTTGGCAACCGCACCCTTAGTCAGCAGGACCTTGGGGAAGCGCACCAGGGAAACCGGATCGGCCTCGGAAACTTCCAGCACCAGGACATTGGGAAGATTCCGGGAAGCCAGATAAACGTTTTCTTCCAGGGCATCCGTAATCACCAGCACGGAGTCGTAGCCCATGCCCTTCACCTTATTGGCGAACAGCTTGGTCTTCGGCGCTTCGACGGAAAGATTTTCCACCACAGCCAGACGATCTTCCCGGGCCAGCTGAGAAAGAATGGCGGCCACACCAGCGCGATAAACCTTACGGTTCAGCTTCTGGGTGAAGTTTTCTTCCGGAGAATTCGGGAAAGTCCGACCACCTCCGCGCCACAGGGGGCTGGAAGACATACCGGAACGAGCACGACCCGTACCCTTTTGCCGCCAGGGCTTATGGGTGGTGTGCTTCACATCGGTACGGTCTTTTTGCGCCCGGTTGCCGCTACGGCCATTGGCTTGGTAGGCGACGATCACCTGATGCACCAGGGCTTCGGAATATTCACGCCCGAAAAGCGCATCGGATGCTTGCAAGCGGCTAGCTTCTTGCCCTTGCTCGTTGATAACCTTGAGTTCCATCACGCCCCCTTACTTGGCCTTAACCGCCGGACGCACGATGACGTCAGCACCCTTGGAACCGGGAACACCGCCCCGAACCAACAGCAACTGCCGTTCAACGTCCACGCGAACCACTTCCAGGCTTTGCACCGTGCGCTTCACAGCGCCCAGATGCCCAGCCATACGCTTACCGGGGAAAACCCGGCCCGGATCCTGGGCCATACCAATGGAGCCCGGAGCGTTGTGGGAGAGGGAGTTACCGTGGCTAGCACGGTTGGAACTGAAATTGTGACGGGTAATGGCGCCAGCGAACCCCTTACCTTGGGAGGTAGCGGTCACATCCACCTTTTGCCCGACAGCGAAGATTTCCGCAGAAATCTTGTCGCCAGCCTTCAGCCCGGACAAATCCTCGGCGGAAACCGGGAATTCCTTCTGCACGGAACCAGCTTCAACGCCAGCCTTGGCCGCATGGCCGGCAAGCGCTTTGTTCACGCGAGAGGGGCGACGAGCACCGAAGGTCACCTGAACGGCAGAGTAGCCGTCGGTTTCCGGCGTCTTAACCTGGGAGACGCGATTGTTCGACACATCCAGCACGGTTACCGGGATTGCAACACCTTCCTCGGTAAACACGCGAGTCATGCCGACCTTGCGCCCAACAAGGCCTAGAGTCATGGTTATTCTCCTCTTTGCAGGCTACGATTGGCCTGCAAGAACGTCAAATGGGCAGTGCTGACGCACTGCCCGCCAAAGAGCGCGGATTATACGCGCAAGCTACTGATTATTGCAACTTAATTTCGACATCCACGCCAGCCGGCAAATCCAGCTTCATCAGAGCGTCCACCGTCTTGTCGGTGGGATCGATGATGTCCATCAAGCGCAGATGGGTACGAATTTCGAACTGATCCCGGGAAGCCTTGTTAACGTGCGGGGAACGCAGCACGTCATAACGTTGAATCCGGGTGGGCAGGGGGACGGGACCGCGGACCACGGCGCCGGTGCGCTTAGCGGTTTCCACGATTTCCAGGGCGGATTGATCGATCAGACGATAATCGAAGGCCTTGAGACGAATACGGATTTTTTGATTAGCCATGGTTGGTTTCCAAAAAGAACAACGGGGCGGAAACCACTCCGCCCCGACAATCAGTAAAAATTACTCGATGATTTTCGCAACAACACCGGCGCCGACGGTCCGGCCGCCTTCGCGGATAGCGAAGCGCAGACCTTCTTCCATGGCGATCGGGCAGATCAGCTTCACGGTCATGGCGATGTTGTCGCCAGGCATGACCATTTCAGTACCGGCCGGCAGTTCGATGGTGCCGGTCACGTCCGTGGTCCGGAAGTAGAACTGGGGACGGTAGCCGTTGAAGAACGGGGTGTGACGACCACCTTCGTCCTTGGACAGCACATACACTTCGGCGTTGAAGTGGGTGTGGGGGGTGATGGTGCCGGGTTTGGCCAGCACTTGGCCCCGTTCCACTTCTTCACGCTTGGTGCCGCGCAGCAGCACACCCACGTTGTCGCCCGCTTGACCTTGGTCCAGCAGCTTGCGGAACATTTCCACGCCGGTGCAGGTGGTCTTGACGGTGGGCTTGATACCGACGATTTCGATTTCTTCGCCAACCTTCACGATGCCCCGTTCCACACGGCCGGTCACCACGGTGCCGCGACCGGAGATGGAGAATACGTCTTCGATAGGCAGCAGGAAGGGTTGATCCACAGCCCGTTCCGGGGTGGGGATGTAGGAATCCAGAGCATCAGCCAGTTGGAAGATGGAGGGTTCGCCAATTTCGGATTGGTCGCCTTCCAGAGCCTTCAGAGCGGAACCCTTGATGATGGGAATGTCGTCGCCCGGGAAGTCGTACTTGGACAGCAGTTCCCGAACTTCCATTTCCACCAGTTCCAGCAGCTCGGCGTCGTCCACCATGTCGCACTTGTTCAGATAGACGATGATGTAGGGCACGCCCACCTGACGGGCCAGCAGGATGTGTTCCCGGGTTTGGGGCATGGGGCCGTCGGCCGCAGACACCACCAGGATGGCGCCGTCCATCTGGGCAGCACCGGTAATCATGTTCTTCACGTAGTCCGCGTGCCCCGGGCAATCCACGTGGGCGTAGTGGCGGGTTTCCGTTTCGTATTCCACGTGCGCCGTGTTGATCGTGATACCACGAGCCTTTTCTTCCGGAGCAGCATCAATCTGGTCGTACGCACGGGCTTCGCCACCCCACTTCCGGGACAGCACCGTGGTAATCGCCGCCGTCAGCGTCGTCTTACCGTGGTCAACGTGCCCAATCGTACCCACGTTTACGTGCGGCTTCGTACGTTCAAATTTTTCTTTGGCCATTTTTCAGATCCTCAATACAAAGTTATTTCTTGTTGATGACGGCTTCCGCCACATTCTTAGGAGCTTCGGAGTAGTGCTTGAACTCCATGGAGTAGGTTGCGCGACCTTGGGTCAAAGAACGCAACTGGGTGGAGTAGCCGAACATTTCGGCCAGAGGCACTTCCGCCTTGATCGCCTTCATCCCACCGGGGATGTCATCCATCCCTTGCACGATGCCGCGACGACCGGACAGGTCACCCATCACGTTACCCATGTACTCTTCCGGGGTTTCCACTTCCACCGCCATCATGGGTTCCAGCAGGGTGGGGCTCGCCTTGCGCATCCCTTCCTTGAAGGCCATGGAGGCCGCCATACGGAACGCGTTTTCGTTGGAGTCCACGTCGTGGTAGGAACCGTCGAACAGGGTGAATTTCACATCCACCACCGGGAAGCCGGCCAACACGCCGCTACCGATGGCATCTTGCAGACCCTTGTCCACCGCCGGGATGTATTCCCGAGGCACCACACCGCCCTTGATGGCATCCACGAATTCGTAGCCCTTGCCGGCTTCGTTAGGCTCGATCTTGAGCCAAACGTGACCGTACTGACCGCGACCACCGGACTGCTTGACGAACTTGCCTTCCTGTTCGACCGCCTTCTTGATGCATTCCCGGTAAGCCACCTGGGGAGCGCCCACGTTGGCTTCCACGCCGAATTCCCGGCGCATCCGATCCACAATAATTTCCAAGTGGAGCTCGCCCATCCCGGAAATAATGGTTTGACCGGATTCTTCGTCGGTACGCACGCGGAAAGACGGATCTTCCTGAGCCAGACGATTCAGGGCGATGCCCATCTTTTCCTGGTCAGCCTTGGTCTTGGGTTCCACGGCCACGTGAATCACGGGATCGGGGAATTCCATCCGTTCCAGGGTAATGATGGCATCCGGATCGCACAGGGTTTCACCCGTGGTCACTTCCTTCAAGCCCACGAAAGCAGCGATGTCGCCAGCGCGCACTTCCTTGATTTCCACCCGGTTGTTGGCGTGCATTTGCAGCAGGCGACCAATCCGTTCCTTACGGCCACGTACGGGGTTGTAAACCGTGTCACCGGAATTCACCACGCCGGAGTACACCCGAACGAAGGTCAGCTGGCCCACGTACGGGTCCGTCATCAGCTTGAAAGCCAAGGCGGAGAACTTTTCGTCGTCGGCAGCCTTACGTTCGGCTTCCTTGTCATCGTCGTCATGGCCGGTCACCGGGGGAATATCCACCGGGGAGGGCAGGAGTTCGATAACCGCGTCCAGCATCTTCTGCACGCCCTTGTTCTTGAAGGCGGTGCCGCAGAGCATGGGCTGGATTTCGCAGGCGATAGTCCGAGCACGCAGGCCCTTGATGATGTCGGCTTCGGGCAGATCACCGTTTTCCAGGTACTGATTCATCAGTTCCTCGGAAGCTTCGGCGGCGGCTTCCAGCATTTGTTCGCGCCAGGTTTGGGCGGATTCTTGCAGGTCAGCAGGGATATCCCGGTATTCGAACTTCATCCCTTGGGACGCTTCGTCCCAATAGATGGCCTTCATCTTGATCAGATCCACCACGCCTTCGAAGTTTTCTTCGGCGCCAATGGGGATCACGGTGGGCACAGGATTACCCTTCAGGCGGGTCTTCATTTGGTCATAGACCTTGAAGAAATCCGCGCCTTGGCGGTCCATTTTGTTCACGAAGGCCAGACGGGGCACTTTGTACTTATTGGCCTGACGCCACACGGTTTCAGACTGGGGCTGAACGCCGCCCACAGCACAGTACACCATGCAAGCACCGTCCAGAACACGCATGGAACGTTCCACTTCAATAGTGAAGTCCACGTGCCCCGGGGTGTCGATGATGTTAATGCGGTGCTCGGGGAAAGACATGTCCATGCCCTTCCAGAAGCAGGTGGTGGCAGCGGAGGTAATGGTGATACCCCGTTCCTGCTCCTGCTCCATCCAGTCCATGGTGGCCGCGCCGTCATGCACTTCGCCAATCTTGTGATTGACGCCCGTGTAATAGAGGATGCGTTCCGTCGTGGTGGTCTTGCCGGCGTCGATGTGGGCGCTGATACCGATGTTACGGTACCGTTCAATAGGAGTTTTACGTGCCACGTTAGTAACCTTCGCAGAGGGAATTGCGTCGCAAGACGATTAGAAACGGTAGTGAGCGAAAGCCTTGTTGGCTTCGGCCATACGGTGAACTTCGTCCCGTTTCTTCACGGCACCGCCGCGGTTTTCGGAGGCTTCCAGCATTTCGGCAGCCAGACGTTGGCCCATGGACTTTTCGGAGCGCTTACGGGCGGCTTCCTTCAGCCAGCGCATGGCCAGAGCCATACGACGGGCGGGGCGCACTTCCACAGGCACCTGATAGTTAGCACCACCAACCCGGCGGGACTTAACTTCCACCAGGGGGCGCACATTGTTGATGGCAGCCGCGAAGACTTCCAGAGGATCCTTGCCGCCCTTGGCGGAGATCAGATCGAAGGCACCGTAAACGATGCGTTCGGCGACAGACTTCTTGCCGCTTTGCATAACCGCATTAACAAACTTGGAGACATCCACGCTACCGAACTTAGGATCGGGCAGGATATCCCGTTTCGGGACTTCACGACGACGGGGCATAACAACCTCTCAATTGACGATTCAGTTGACCCCCGGACTCCCATAGCCCGGGGCTCTTGGCTACCCAGGGGAGCAGCCACTTACTAAAGCTACCTAATGAATTAGGCAGCCTTCGGACGCTTGGCACCGTACTTGGACCGGGATTGCTTCCGATCCTTGACGCCTTGCGTATCCAGAGAACCACGCACGGTGTGGTAACGCACACCCGGCAAGTCCTTAACCCGGCCGCCGCGAATCAGAACCACCGAGTGCTCCTGCAGATTGTGGCCTTCGCCTCCGATGTAGGAGATCACTTCAAAGCCGTTGGTCAGACGCACTTTGCAAACCTTCCGCAGAGCGGAGTTCGGCTTCTTCGGAGTGGTGGTGTAGACCCGGGTGCAAACGCCCCGCTTTTGCGGGCACTTGTCCAGGGCCGGAACCTTGCTCTTCAGGGTTTCAGCGACGCGCGGCTTGCGCACGAGTTGGTTAATGGTCGGCATAGCTAATCCTCAAGACGGCGGCCAGCGCCGCCAGAAACTGATCCGGCGCGGTAAAACCGCGCCGAGTCAGGTTTTTTTATACAAGCATAGGCAATGGTTAGCCTATGCCGCGAAAAGACCCGAGATTTTAGAGGTTGACAACCCCTAAGTCAACGTCGGGTCAAAAGTCAAGCCGCGTCGTTTTGCCCGGCGCCATCCGCTTCGACGGGAGTCTCGGCGGCAGCTTCCGGCGCCCCATCGCCTTCCAAGCCACGGCCGGCGGCCATGTCCTGTCCGGCGGTTTGGAAACGACGCACATTGTGGTAAGCCAAGCCGGTACCGGCCGGGATCAGGCGACCCACGATGACGTTTTCCTTCAGGCCACGCAGTTCATCCCGCTTGCCCATGATGGCGGCTTCGGTCAGCACCCGAGTGGTTTCCTGGAAGGACGCGGCGGAGATGAAGGAGTCGGTGGACAAGGAGGCCTTGGTGATCCCCAACAGCATGGGTTCATACACCGCAGGAATCTTGCCTTCCGCCACCATCCGGTCGTTTTGGTCCAGCACTTCGGCCCGTTCCACCTGTTCACTCTTGATGAACTTGGTGTCGCCCGGATCCACGATGGTGCAACGACGCAACATTTGCCGCACGATCACTTCGATGTGCTTGTCGTTGATCTTCACCCCTTGGAGACGGTACACGTCCTGGACTTCGTCGGTGATGTAGCGGGCCAGAGCCTCCACCCCCTGCAGACGCAGGATGTCATGGGGATCGGGCTCGCCGTCCACGATGGTTTCACCCTTGGTCACCAGCTGACCATCGTGCACCATCACGTGCTTGTCCTTGGGAATCAGGTATTCGTGGGTGGCGCCATCCCCATCGGTGATCACCAAGCGTTGCTTGCCCTTGGTGTCCTTACCGAAGCTGACCGTCCCGGTGATTTCCGCCAGCATGCCCACATCCTTGGGGGTACGGGCTTCGAAGAGCTCGGCCACCCGGGGCAGACCGCCGGTAATATCCCGGGTCTTGGCAGATTCTTGGGGAATCTTAGCCAGAACGTCCCCCATACCCACCCGCTGGCCATCCACCACGGTGATGATGCAGCCCACCTGGAAGGTAATGGTCACCGGATGTTCGGTGCCGGTGATCTTCACTTCTTCACCGTTTTCGTCCAGCAGCTTGACCTGGGGACGCAGGCCCTTGGTCTGGGCCTTGCCGCCCCGCTTGGGATCGATCACCACCAGGGTGGACAAGCCGGTCACATCATCCAGCTGCTTGGCCACCGTGCTGCCCTCTTCCACATTTTCGAAACGAACCTGACCGGCGTATTCCGTAATGATGGGACGGGTGTGGGGATCCCAAGTAGCCAGCTTGGTGCCAGCCTTGGCCACCTGACCGTCATTGACCGTCAAGGTAGCGCCGTAGGGCACTTTATGCCGTTCCCGCTCCCGACCATTGTCATCAGTGACCACCACTTCCCCGGAACGGGTAATGACGATCTTCTCGCCCTTTTCGTTGGTCACGTAGCGCATGGCTTCGGTGAAGCGGATCACGCCGTTGGACTTGGTTTCCACCTGGGAAGCGGCCGCCGCCCGGGAGGCCGCGCCCCCCACGTGGAAGGTCCGCATGGTCAGCTGGGTACCCGGTTCGCCGATGGACTGGGCGGCGATCACACCCACCGCTTCGCCCACATTCACCGGGGAGCCCCGGCCCAGATCCCGACCGTAGCACTTGGCGCAGAGACCATAGCGGGTATCGCAGGTCAAAGGCGTACGCACCTTGACTTCATCCACACCCCGATCGTCGATGAGGGTGCAAATGTTTTCATCCAGCAGGGTACCGGCTTCCACCAGGGTAGCCCCGGTTTCCGGATCCACGATATCCACAGCAGCAACCCGGCCCAACACCCGATCACGCAGGGCTTCGATCACTTCCCCGCCTTCGATCATGGCCTTCATGGTCACGCCGTTGGTGGTGCCGCAATCGTCTTCCACCACCACCAGATCCTGGGTCACGTCCACCAGACGCCGGGTCAGGTAACCGGAGTTAGCGGTCTTCAAAGCCGTATCGGCCAGACCTTTCCGGGCACCGTGGGTGGAGATGAAGTACTGAAGCACGTTCAGGCCTTCGCGGAAGTTGGTGGTAATTGGGGTTTCGATAATGGAGCCATCCGGCTTCGCCATCAGGCCCCGCATACCGGCCAACTGACGAATCTGGGCCGCGGAACCCCGGGCCCCGGAGTCGGCCATCATGTAGATGGAATTGAAGGATTCCTGTTTGACGGTCTTGCCGTGCCGGTCCACCGTTTCTTCCTGGCCCAGCTGTTCCATCATGACCTTGGCCACCGCATCCCCGGCCCGGCCCCAGATATCCACCACCTTGTTGTAGCGTTCACCGAAAGTCACCAGACCGTTGGTGTACTGGGTCTCGATGTCCTTCACTTCCTTTTCCGCGTCGGCAATGATCTGGTACTTCTTGGCCGGCACCTTCATGTCGTCAGAGCAGAAGGAAATCCCGGCCTTGGTCGCCAGGGCGTAGCCATTCTGCATCAGCTTGTCGGCGAAGATCACGGTTTCCTTCAAGCCGCAGCGGCGGAAGGCCGTATTGATCAGCTTGGCGATTTCCTTTTTCTTCAGGGGCCGGTCAATCACGGAGAACGGCAGGCCCTTGGGCAGGATTTCGGACAGGATGGCGCGGCCGCAGGTGGTGTTGTAACGGGTGATCTTTTCCACCCATTCACCGCTTTCGCCCTTCACGTATTCCTTCAGGCGCACGGACACCTTGGCGTGGAGGTGGGCTTTGCCCGTATTCACGGCCCGCAGCACTTCGCTCACGTTGGCAAAGTTCATCCCTTCGCCAGGGGCGTTGATCCGGTCCCGGGTGGCATAGTAAAGACCCAGCACGATATCCTGGGACGGCACAATGATGGGGTCCCCGTTGGCGGGAGACAGCACATTGTTGGAGGCCATCATCAGGGTGCGGGCTTCCATCTGGGCTTCCAGGGACAGGGGCACGTGCACAGCCATCTGGTCACCGTCAAAGTCGGCGTTAAAGGCCGCGCAGACCAGGGGGTGCAGCTGAATGGCCTTGCCTTCGATCAGTACCGGCTCAAAGGCTTGGATACCCAGACGGTGCAAGGTAGGCGCCCGGTTCAGCATCACCGGGTGTTCCCGGATGACCCCTTCCAGGATGTCCCACACCACCGGTTCTTGGGATTCCACCATTTTCTTGGCTTGCTTGATGGTGGTGGCCAGGCCCATGACTTCCAGCTTGTGGAAAATGAAGGGCTTGAACAGTTCCAGCGCCATGAGCTTGGGTAGACCGCACTGGTGCAGCTTGAGCTGGGGACCCACGGTAATCACGGAACGACCGGAGTAGTCCACCCGCTTACCCAGCAGGTTTTGCCGGAAACGACCGCCCTTACCCTTGATCATGTCGGCCAGGGACTTCAGAGGACGCTTGTTGGCACCGGTCATGGCCTTACCGCGACGACCGTTGTCCAGCAGGGAATCCACGGCTTCCTGCAACATGCGCTTTTCGTTGCGCACGATGATTTCCGGCGCCTTCAGTTCCAGCAGGCGCTTCAGCCGGTTGTTCCGGTTGATAACCCGACGGTACAGGTCATTCAGGTCGGAAGTAGCAAAGCGGCCGCCATCCAGGGGCACCAAAGGACGCAGGTCCGGCGGCAGCACCGGCAGCACTTCCAGAATCATCCAGTCCGGCTTAATGCCAGACTTTTGGAAGCCTTCCAGCACCTTGAGGCGCTTGGCGATTTTCTTGTTCTTGGTTTCGGAACCGGTGGTTTCCAGCTCCCCGTGGAGCCGTTCCACTTCGTGGTCCAGATCCAGGTTACGCAGGAGTTCCCGCACGGCTTCGGCGCCCATCATGGCGACAAAGTCATCACCGTACTCTTCCACCTTGGCCAGGTAGTCGTCTTCGGTGAGCAGCTGGCCCCGGTTGAGAGGGGTCATGCCCGGTTCGATCACCACATAGGCTTCGAAGTAGAGCACCCGCTCGATATCCCGCAGGGTCATGTCCAGTACCATGCCGAGCCGGCTAGGCAGGCTCTTCAGGAACCAGATGTGGGCCACGGGGGAGGCCAGCTCAATGTGGCCCATCCGTTCCCGGCGCACCTTGGCCAGGGTGACTTCCACCCCGCACTTTTCGCAGATGACGCCCCGATGCTTCAGGCGCTTGTACTTGCCGCACAGGCACTCATAGTCCTTGATCGGCCCGAAAATCTTGGCGCAGAACAAACCGTCCCGTTCCGGCTTGAAAGTCCGATAGTTGATGGTTTCCGGCTTTTTAACTTCGCCATAGGACCAGGAACGGATTTTCTCAGGAGACGCGAGACTGATGGTGATCGCGTCGAATTCCTCTTCCTGGGTCACCTGTTTAAACAGGTCGAGCAGTGCTTTCATCGTTCACTCCAAACGGAATGTGAATAGTGCAGACAAATTATTACGTATTGCGTGACGGCTACGGCCGGCGTTAGAAGCGATCCAGGTCGATATCGATCCCCAGAGAACGGATTTCCTTGACCAGCACGTTGAAGGATTCGGGCATGCCCGCGTCGATCTTGTGCTCACCCTTGACGATATTTTCGTAGACCTTGGTACGGCCATTCACGTCATCGGACTTCACGGTCAACATTTCCTGCAACACGTAGGAGGCGCCGTAAGCTTCCAGGGCCCACACTTCCATTTCCCCGAAGCGCTGGCCACCGAACTGGGCCTTACCGCCCAGAGGCTGCTGGGTCACCAAGCTGTAGGGGCCGGTGGAACGGGCGTGCATCTTGTCGTCCACCAAGTGGTGCAGCTTCAGGTAGTGCATGTAGCCCACCGTCACCGTGCGGTCGAACGGATCGCCGGTACGGCCGTCATAGAGCTGCACCTGGCCGGATTCGGGTAGGCCCGCCATTTCCAGCATGGCCTTGATTTCCTCTTCTTCCGCCCCGTCGAACACCGGAGTGGCAAAAGGCACGCCTTCCTTGAGGTTTTCCGCCATGTTCATGATTTCCTGGTCGTTCAGCTCGTCCAGGTTTTCTTGCTTGCCCCGGGAGTTGTAGATCTTGTCCAGGAAGGCACGGATTTCCGCCACGTTGGCCTGCTTTTGCAGCTTTTCGGCAATCTGCTTGCCCAGACCCTTGGCGGCCCACCCCAGGTGGACTTCCAGAATCTGACCCACGTTCATCCGGGACGGCACCCCCAGGGGGTTCAGCACGATGTCCACCGGCGTACCGTCGGCCATGTAGGGCATGTCTTCCACCGGAACAATACGGGAAACCACCCCCTTGTTACCGTGACGACCGGCCATCTTGTCCCCGGGCTGGAGGCGACGCTTCACAGCCACGTAGACCTTGACCATCTTCTGCACCCCCGGCGGCAATTCGTCGCCCTGGGTCAGCTTTTTGCGCTTTTCTTCAAAGGCAATGTCGAAGTCTTTCCGGGTTTGTTCCAGGGAAGCCTTCAGCTGTTCCAGCTGCTGAGCTACTTCTTCGTCCGCCATGCGGATATCGAAGCGGGTATGGGGATCGATGCTTTCCAGGTAATCCTCGGTAATCACCGTGCCCTTGGCCAAGCGCTTCGGACCACCATTGGCCACCTTGCCGACGATCAAACGACCGACCCGGGCGAAGGTATCCCGTTCCACAATCCGCATCTGGTCAGCCAGATCCAGCTTGTAGGAACGCAGTTGTTCGTCAATGATGGACTGGGCCCGCTTATCCCGCTCAATGCCTTCCCGGGTGAAGACCTGGACGTCGATCACCGTGCCAGCGATACCGGAGGGTACCCGCAGGGAGGTGTCTTTTACGTCGGAGGCCTTTTCACCGAAGATGGCGCGCAGCAGCTTTTCTTCCGGGGTCAGCTGGGTTTCGCCCTTGGGCGTCACCTTACCCACCAGCACGTCACCGGCTTCCACTTCGGCGCCGATGTACACAATGCCGGATTCATCCAGACGGGAGAGTTGGACTTCGCCCAGGGAAGCGATATCCCGGGTGATTTCTTCAGGTCCCAGCTTGGTGTCCCGGGCCACCACGGTGAGTTCTTCCACGTGGATGGAGGTGTAGCGGTCGTCCGCCACCACCTTTTCGGACAGCAAAATGGAGTCTTCGTAGTTGTAGCCGTTCCAGGGCATAAAGGCGATGAGCATGTTCTGCCCCAGGGCCAGTTCCCCCTTATCGGTAGAAGCACCATCAGCCACCACGTCGCCCTTGGCGATAATGTCGCCCACCCGGACTTGAGGCCGCTGATTGATATTGGTGTTCTGATTGGAACGGGTGTACTTGGTCAGGTTGTAGATATCCACGCCGACTTCACCGGGAACGGTTTCGTCGTCGTTCACCCGCACCACCACCCGGGACGCATCCACGTAGTCCACCAGGCCGCCCCGCAGGGCTTGCACAGCGGTACCCGAGTCAACGGCCACGGTACGTTCGATGCCCGTGCCCACCAGGGGCTTTTCCGGACGCAGGCAAGGTACGGCCTGACGTTGCATGTTGGCGCCCATCAAAGCCCGGTTGGCGTCATCGTGCTCCAGGAAGGGGATCAGGGAAGCAGCCACGGAGACGATCTGCCCCGGCGCCACGTCCATGTATTGCACCCGGCTGGGTTCGGCCAGAATGGTTTCGCCCTTTTCCCGGCAAATCACCAGTTCGTCGGTGAGCTTACCGTCGTCGTCCAAGCCAGCATTGGCCTGGGCGATCACGTAATTGCCTTCTTCGATGGCGGACAGGTACTCGATCTGATCCGTCACTTGGCAATCCACCACCTTACGGTAGGGGGTTTCCAGGAAGCCGTATTCATTGGTCCGGGCGTACAGAGCCAGGGAGTTGATCAGACCAATGTTCGGGCCTTCAGGCGTTTCAATTGGGCAAACCCGACCGTAGTGGGTCGGATGCACGTCGCGGACTTCGAAGCCAGCGCGCTCCCGGGTCAGACCGCCCGGGCCCAAAGCGGAAACCCGCCGTTTGTGGGTAATTTCGGACAGAGGGTTGGTCTGGTCCATAAACTGGGACAGCTGGCTGGACCCGAAGAATTCCTTGATCGCGGCAGAAATAGGCTTGGCGTTGATCAAGTCGTGGGGCATCAGGTTGTCGGATTCGGCCTGGGACAAACGTTCCTTGACCGCCCGTTCGACCCGGACCAGACCGGCACGGAATTGGTTTTCCGCCAGTTCGCCGACGCAGCGCACGCGACGATTGCCCAAGTGGTCGATATCGTCGATTTCACCCCGACCGTTACGCAGTTCCACCAGAATCTTGATGGCTTCCACGATATCCCGGGGGGACAGGGTCATCTGTTCCTTGACGTCCACGTGGGCGCCGGCGGCCTTCAGCTTGGCAGCCAGGGCATCCGCGGCTTCCCGGGTCATATTTTCGCAAGCAGCCCGGTGGCCATATTGCAGCTCGCCCAGCAGTTCCTGGGCGGCGCTGGTGGTCAGACCCACCCCATCCACCAGAACCTTGACGATGGCTTCGTTCTTGTTGGGAGCGGAGGTGATCATCACCTTGTGCTCCACCACGTCGGCCCGGCCCACCCGGCGGTTGAACTTCATCCGGCCCACGGCGGACAGGTCATAGCGCTCGTCGGAGTAAAACAGGCCTTGGAAGAGAATTTCCACCGCTTCTTCCGTGGGAGGTTCGCCAGGACGCATCATGCGATAGATGGCTACCCGAGCCGCCTGACGGGAGGCGGTGTCATCCAGACGCAGGGTGTTGGAAATGAAAGAGCCCCGATCCAGATCGTTGGTGTACAGGGTCTGGATGTCTTCCACGCCGGCTTCCCGCAGCTTGGCCAGCAGGGACTCGGTGATTTCGTCATTGGCATTGGCCAGCACTTCACCGCTATCTTGGTCGATGATGTTCTTGGCCAGCACCCGGCCGAGCAGGAAGTCATCGGGCACGGCAATTTGGCGCACCTGGGCCGCATCCAGTTCCCGGATGTGCTTGGCGGTAATGCGCTTGTCCTTGGGGACAATGACCTTGCCGGTTTTGTCGGTGAAGTCGAAGCGGGCGATTTCGCCCCGCAGCCGTTCCGGCACCAGGGTGAAATCCACCCCGTTCTTGAGAATCTTGAAGGTATCGAATTCGAAGAATTCGGACAGGATTTTTTCGTGGCTCAGACCAATGGCCTTGAGCAGGGTGGTCACCGGCATCTTGCGGCGGCGGTCAACCCGGAAGAACAGGGTGTCCTTGGGATCGAATTCGAAGTCCAGCCAGGAACCCCGGTAAGGAATCACCCGGGCGGAGAACAGCAGCTTGCCGGAAGAGTGGGTTTTACCCCGGTCATGCTCGAAGAAGACGCCGGGAGACCGGTGCAACTGGGAAACGATGACCCGTTCCGTACCATTGATAACGAAGGAACCCGTGGTGGTCATGAGCGGAATTTCGCCCATGTACACTTCCTGCTCCTTCACTTCCTTGATGGTGTCCGGGGATTCCCGGTCCATGATCACCAGCCGCACCTTGGCCCGCAGGGCGGACGCCAGGGTCAGACCCCGCTGTTGGCATTCCTTCACATCAAAGGTGGGTTCGGCCAGCTGGTAGCTGACGAATTCCAACCGGGCGTTTCCGGAATGGGAAACGATGGGGAAGATGGAAGAAAAAGCAGCTTGCAGCCCATGGTTCTTGCGCTGGGCGGTGGGAATATCGGCCTGAAGGAAGCTGGTATAGGATTCGAGCTGGGTCGCCAGCAGGAAAGGCACGTCGAGGACGCTCGCACGCTTGGCGAAACTCTTGCGGATGCGTTTTTTCTCGGTGTAGGAGTAGGTCATGGTCGCTCCGAGCTCAAAAGACAAATTTCCTCAAAGAGGGAAACCGGCGGGACATCCCGTCGGGTGCAACGTGTAAATCAAAGCATGGGAACTGCTTGGATTTAAACGCTGGGGCAGAAACAGAAAAACGGCACCTAGGCCGACCTGAAAGCACAAAAGGGCTGGCAGCAAATCTGCGGCCAGCCCGATCCACGCAAGGGGAAATTACTTGATTTCGACCTTGGCGCCAGCGTCTTCCAGTTGCTTCTTCAGGGCTTCGGCATCGGCCTTGGACACGCCTTCCTTGATGGGCTTGGGAGCGCCATCCACCATGTCCTTGGCTTCCTTCAGGCCCAGGCCGGTGGCGGCACGAACCACCTTGATGACTTCCACCTTCTTGTCGCCAACCGCAGCCAGAACCACCGTGAATTCGGTTTGTTCTTCGGCAGCAGCGGCGGCACCACCGGCGGCGCCAGGAGCGGCGACAGCCATGGCAGCGGCGGATACGCCAAATTTTTCTTCGAAGGCCTTGACCAGTTCGTTCAGTTCCAGAACGGTCATCGCGCCAACGGCTTCCAGGATTTCTTCTTTGCTAATAGCCATATTGATAAACTCCTAAATCGTATATCTTGGGAGAGCGATTAAGCGGCAGCGCCTTCTTCTTCCCGCTTCTTGGCCAGAGCGGCCAACGTGCAGGCAAGACCAGACACCGGAGCGAGCATGACGCCCAGCAACTTGGAAAGCAGTTCTTCCCGGCTCGGAATGGACGCCAGGGCTTGCACCCCCGCCTTATCCATCACGTTACCGGCGTAGGAACCCGCCTTCACCACCAGCTTGTCGTTCTTTTTCGAAAAGTCGTACAGCACCTTGGCGGCGGCAACCGGATCTTCGGAAATACCGTAGATCAACGGTCCAGTCATTTGCTCGGCCAACCCGGCGAAGGCGGTGTCAGCCACCGCACGACGTACCAGGGTGTTTTTCAGCACGCGCAAATAGACCCCAGATTCCCGGGCGTTTTTCCGCAGCGTCGTCAGGTCACCGACCTCGATACCACGGTATTCAGCCACGACAATCGTTTGGGCTTTGGCTACTTGTGCCGACACCTCGGCCACTACGGCCTTCTTGTCGCTAAGATTGAGACCCACAGGCCTTTCCTCCTTTCAAGTCAACTCATGTCACCCTACTGCTGGTGACACACCCACGGCGACCTAAAGCAGGAACACGATCGGCAAATGCCAACGGAGAATCCTGTTCGGGTAACACCGTCTGCGCAGGCACCTTGCGGCGCTTAGGTCAGACCAGGTCCAACACCTGCGGTCTTTGACGATCCTGAGACACGAAAACCGTGTCCCAGGCCCAAAGTTCTTACTATGCTACAGCGCGTATTAGGCGGAAACGCTGGCCTGATCGACACGCACGCCGGGGCCCATGGTGCTGGCCACAGCAATTTTCTTCAGGTACTGACCCTTGGCGGCGGCCGGTTTGGCCTTCACCAGGGCTTCGATCAGGGCCTTCAGGTTCTTTTCCAGGTTTTCCACGGAGAAAGAAGCCCGGCCGATGGTGGCATGAACGATACCGGCCTTGTCGGTACGGTATTGCACTTGACCCGCCTTGGCGTTATTCACGGCGGTGGTCACGTCCATGGTCACGGTGCCGACCTTGGGGTTAGGCATCAAGCCCCGGGGCCCCAGGATTTGACCCAGTTGGCCCACAACCCGCATGGCGTCCGGCGTGGCGATAACCACGTCGAAGTTCAGATTACCGGCCTTGACTTCGGCGGCCAGATCATCAAAACCCACCACATCCGCACCAGCAGCCTTGGCGGCTTCGGCCTTTTCGCCTTGGGCGAAAACGGCCACGCGGACGGTCTTACCGGTACCGGCGGGCATCACCACGGAACCCCGCACCAGTTGGTCGGACTTACGGGCATCAATGCCGAGGACGACGGCCACGTCGATGGATTCATCAAACTTGGCGGTAGCGCATTCCTTGGCCAGGGCCAGGGCGTCGGGGGCGGAATACAGCTTGGCGGCTTCCACCTTGCCTTGCAGCGCTTGTTGACGCTTGGTCAGCTTAGCCATTTCACACACCCTCCACGTTGATGCCCATGGAACGGGCAGAGCCAGCGATGGTACGCACGGCGGCGTCCATGTCGGCAGCGGTCAGATCGGGCATCTTGGCCTTGGCGATTTCTTCAGCCTGAGCGCGGGTGATGGTGCCCACCTTATCCACATTGGGACGGGCGGAACCCTTGTCGATCTTGGCAGCTTTTTTGATCAGGATGGTGGCCGGGGGAGTCTTCATCACGAAGGTGAAGGACTTGTCGGCGAAGGCGGTGATCACCACAGGAATGGGCAGACCGGGTTCCATGCCTTGAGTCTTGGCATTGAAGGCCTTGCAGAATTCCATGATGTTCAGGCCGCGCTGACCGAGGGCCGGGCCAATGGGGGGGGAAGGATTGGCCTTACCAGCCGGCACTTGCAGCTTGATATAGCCGATGATTTTCTTTGCCATGAATGGCTCCAGATGTGATTGAGTGGTAGCGCAATTTCGACCGTAGTCTACTTTTGCTCCTCCGTCCGGTTAATGCGGCCAGGCACCGGACTGCCCGAAAAACACACAAGGACTCAGGACTTTTCGACCTGGCCGAATTCCAATTCCACCGGCGTCGCCCGACCAAAAATGGTGACGGACACCCGCAGCTTGTTCTTTTCGTAATTGACGTCTTCCACGGAACCGTGGAAATCGGTAAAGGGACCTTCTTTGACCCGCACGGTTTCGCCGATCTCGAACAGCACCTTGGGACGGGGCTTTTCTACCCCTTCCTGCATCTGCTGCATGATCTTGTCCACTTCCTTTTCGGAAATGGGGGTGGGCTTGGTGGCGGTACCACCGACAAAACCAGTCACCTTGGAGGTGTTTTTCACCAAGTGCCAGCTGTCGTCGTTCATCTCCATTTCCACCAGCACATAGCCGGGGAAGAACTTCCGTTCGGAGATGCTCTTTTGACCGCCCTTCATTTCCACCACTTCTTCGACCGGCACCATGATGCGCCCGAACATGTCCTGCATGCCCGAACGAGCAATACGGTCGGTCAGAGCCCGCTGCACACTCTTTTCAAAGCCAGAGTAGGCATGGACGACGTACCAGCGTTTGCTCATGATTTTTTCCATCCCAAAACGAGGTCGTACAACACCCACTCAAGACTCTTGTCCGTCAGCCACAGGAATAGAGCCATGACCACCACGAAGGCGAAAACGATACCGGTGGTTTGCAAGGTTTCTTTACGAGAGGGCCAGACGACCTTTTTGGTCTCCGTAATGGCGTCCCGGGTGAACACCACAAAGCGCTGGCCGGGCTCGGTTTTCCAGCCCACCGCCAACGCGGCGCCCACGCCCGCCAACACGCACAGCACACGCAGGATCATTGCCTGCTGGCCAAGCAGATAAAAGCCGGCCACGCCGGCAGCAAGAAGCAGTAGTGCCAGCGCAAACTTGATCTTATCGGCCATTTAGATTTGTCTTATAGGATGGCAGGGGCAGAGGGTCTCGAACCCCCAACCTTCGGTTTTGGAGACCGACGCTCTGCCAATTGAGCTATGCCCCTGCAGCAGAGACCACAAAAGCGCCCCGGGGTTACGGGGCGCTTCCTGTTACAGCGTATCGAGATTACTCGATGATTTTCGCAACAACACCGGCGCCGACGGTCCGGCCACCTTCGCGGATAGCGAAGCGCAGACCTTCTTCCATGGCGATCGGGCAGATCAGCTTCACGGTCATGGCGATGTTGTCGCCAGGCATGACCATTTCAGTACCGGCCGGCAGTTCGATGGTGCCGGTCACGTCCGTGGTCCGGAAGTAGAACTGGGGACGGTAGCCGTTGAAGAACGGGGTGTGACGACCACCTTCGTCCTTGGACAGCACATACACTTCGGCGTTGAAGTGGGTGTGGGGGGTGATGGTGCCGGGTTTGGCCAGCACTTGGCCCCGTTCCACTTCTTCACGCTTGGTGCCGCGCAGCAGCACACCCACGTTGTCGCCCGCTTGACCTTGGTCCAGCAGCTTGCGGAACATTTCCACGCCGGTGCAGGTGGTCTTGACGGTGGGCTTGATACCGACGATTTCGATTTCTTCGCCAACCTTCACGATGCCCCGTTCCACACGGCCGGTCACCACGGTGCCGCGGCCGGAGATGGAGAATACGTCTTCGATAGGCAGCAGGAAGGGTTGATCCACAGCCCGTTCCGGGGTGGGGATGTAGGAATCCAGAGCATCAGCCAGTTGGAAGATGGAGGGTTCGCCAATTTCGGATTGGTCGCCTTCCAGAGCCTTCAGAGCGGAACCCTTGATGATGGGAATGTCGTCGCCCGGGAAGTCGTACTTGGACAGCAGTTCCCGAACTTCCATTTCCACCAGTTCCAGCAGTTCGGCGTCGTCCACCATGTCGCACTTGTTCAGATAGACGATGATGTAGGGCACGCCCACCTGACGGGCCAGCAGGATGTGTTCCCGGGTTTGGGGCATGGGGCCGTCGGCCGCAGACACCACCAGGATGGCACCGTCCATCTGGGCGGCGCCGGTAATCATGTTCTTCACGTAGTCCGCGTGCCCCGGGCAATCCACGTGGGCGTAGTGGCGGGTTTCCGTTTCGTATTCCACGTGCGCCGTGTTGATCGTGATACCACGAGCCTTTTCTTCCGGAGCAGCATCAATCTGGTCGTACGCACGGGCTTCGCCACCCCACTTCCGGGACAGCACCGTGGTAATCGCCGCCGTCAGCGTCGTCTTACCGTGGTCAACGTGCCCAATCGTACCCACGTTTACGTGCGGCTTCGTACGTTCAAATTTTTCTTTGGCCATTCCGGTACCTCGAAATATAGAAGATTAACAAAACTTCCGGCGCGATATAGATGAGGGGTAGTGGTGCCCATGGGCAGGATTGAACTGCCGACCTCTCCCTTACCAAGGGAGTGCTCTACCACTGAGCTACATGGGCATCTCTTACAACTTGTTGCCGCAACCTGGAGCGGGTGAAGGGAATCGAACCCTCGTCTTAAGCTTGGAAGGCTTCAGCTCTACCATTGAGCTACACCCGCAATCTCTTCACCTGCAACAAGTCGTTGCTGCAACAGCAACTGGTGGAGGGGGAAGGATTCGAACCTTCGAAGGCAGAGCCGGCAGATTTACAGTCTGCTCCCTTTGACCGCTCGGGAACCCCTCCGAAACGAAGCCGCGAATTATGGCGATTCAACACAAAGCTGTCAAGCCGTTTCGCGAAGCGAGGGCGCATTATAGCAAAAGATTTCCCGGCGTCCAGCCGCAAATTGGGAAAAATGTTCAAAAGAGCCTTTTGCCCCCCATCCCCCACAGCTTCCGCCCCCGGTTCGCTCAAAAATTAGCGCAGTAGTAGACTGGTGAGCTTTCCGCTGTCTGCAACTTCCTATACTTATATTGAACCATGGCCTCTGCTAACGCCTCCGCCCCGCGCGCTCCCCTCCCCCCTGAATTTGTCACCCAACTCAAAGCCCAGTTCGGCCCCCGCTTTTCCCAGGGCGACTCCGTGCGCTTGCAGCATGGGCGGGACGAATCGGTCCATCCGGAAATGCTACCTGACGGGGTGGTCTTTGCCCAAAGCACGGAGGAGGTCGCTTGGGTGGTCCGCCAATGCAATCAGTTCCGGGTACCCCTCGTCCCCTTTGGGGTGGGAAGCTCCGTGGAAGGCCATGTTTTAGCGCCCCAGGGTGGCTTGAGTCTGGACTTATCCGGCATGAACCAAGTGCTGGGCATACATCCGGAGGATTTGGATGCCACGGTCCAGGCCGGGGTGACCCGACTCCAACTCAATCGGGATCTGAAAGGCACGGGTCTCTTTTTCCCCATTGATCCGGGGGCTGACGCTACCTTGGGGGGCATGGCCAGCACCCGGGCTTCCGGAACCAATGCCGTGCGCTACGGCACCATGCGGGAAAACGTCCTGGCGGCCACCGTGGTAACCCCCACTGGGGAAATCGTCAAAACCGGTAGCCGGGCCCGCAAGTCTTCCGCCGGCTACGACCTCACCCGTCTTTTTGTGGGCGCGGAAGGCACGCTGGGGGTGATTACGGAACTGACCCTGCGCCTCCATCCCGTACCGGAAGCCATGTCCGCCGCCGTCTGCGCTTTCCCTGACGTGGATTCGGCCGTGCAGACGGTGATCCAGACCATACAGATGGGCATTCCCGTCGCCCGTATCGAGCTGCTGGATAGCTTCACCCTCCAGGCCGTCAATCGCCACAGCCATACAGACCTGCCCGAAGCCCCTACTCTGTTCTTTGAATTCCACGGCAGCGAAGCGGGGGTGGAAGAACAGGCCCAGCTCACCCAGGAACTGGCCAGCGGCAATGGGGGGCAGGGCTTCCAATGGGCCACCCGGCCCGAAGAACGCTCCCGCCTCTGGGAAGCCCGGCACCAGGCCTATTTCGCCTGTCTACAAATGAAGCCCGGCGGCAAGGTATTCCCCACGGACGTGTGCGTTCCCATTTCCCGGCTGGCGGAGTGCATCCACGCCACCAATCAGGACATTGCCCAGGTTTCCATTCCCATCGCCCTGTTCGGCCACGTGGGGGACGGCAATTTCCACCTGGTGGTGCTGGTGGATACCCAGAACCCCAAGGATGTGGCCGAAGCCCAATGGATCAACGAGCGGGTAGTGGAACGGGCCATCGCCATGGAAGGCACCTGCACCGGGGAGCACGGGGTAGGCATGGGCAAACGCAAGTTTCTGGAACGGGAACACGGCGCCCCCGCCGTGGCCCTGATGCGTCAATTAAAAGCCTGCCTGGACCCTGCCAACATTCTGAATCCGGGGAAAATTATTCCGGATTAGGGCAAAAGAAGGAAACTCCGGGAAGATTTAGCACTCTATTAATACGAGTGCTAAAATTCAGTTCGTAAGCCCAGGAAGGGCTACGGATGTTAGGAGGTTTCCGCATGTCTCAAGCCATGACCTTATCCCAAGGATTCGCCCTGCCCTCTGCGGCAGGCAATTTGGACGCTTATATTCAAGCCGCCCAACGCTTCCCGGTACTGCGGGAGGAAGAGGAATTGGCCCTGGCCAAGCGGTTTCGGGACAACAACGACCTGGATGCCGCTCGGCAGCTGGTGCTTTCCCATTTGCGCTTGGTCATTGCCATTGCCCGGGGCTACTTGGGCTACGGCCTGCCCCACGCGGACTTGATTCAGGAAGGCAACATCGGTCTGATGAAGGCGGTAAAGCGCTTTGATCCGGATCGGGGGGTACGCCTGGTGTCCTTCGCCATCCACTGGATCAAGGCGGAAATCCACGAATACATCGTGCGCAACTGGCGTCTGGTGAAGATCGCCACTACCAAGGCCCAACGTAAGCTGTTTTTCAATCTGCGCAGCATGAAGGCAGACACGGATACCCTGAGCCCGGCGGAAGCCGCCCAGATTGCGGCCAGACTGGCGGTCAAGCCGGAAGAAGTGGTGGAAATGGAAACCCGGCTGAGCGGGCGGGATATGGCCCTGGACGGCAATCCGGAGGACGAAGACGGGGAACGCCTGGCCCCCATCACC
This sequence comes from Rhodocyclaceae bacterium, assembly GCA_041907765.1. Lineage (GTDB taxonomy): Bacteria > Pseudomonadota > Gammaproteobacteria > Burkholderiales > Rhodocyclaceae > Azospira. Next base: position 59,903 of record JAYRGQ010000004.1, read on the forward strand.
TACCTGGCGGACGGGGATTACGAACCCACCCGGGTGCTGGAAAACCGGGAGCGGGAACACCAACAAAATGAAGGGCTCCAGTCCGCCCTGGCCAGCCTGGACCCCCGCAGCCGGGAAATTGTGGAATCCCGCTGGTTGCGGGAAGAAGACCCGGCCACCCTGCACGACCTGGCCGCCCGGTTTGGGGTTTCCGCCGAGCGGATTCGCCAAATTGAAGCCAAGGCCCTGCAAAAAATGCGTGGCGCCCTGGGAGCCCCGGTCTGATTGATTCTCCCCACCCCTAAAAAAGGCCGGACTCCTCCGGCCTTTTTTATTGGCACCAATTTTTCCCACCTATGGCAGAATCCACCCACCTCATTTCCCTGTAGATACCGCTATGGACGCCACTTCCATTGTGCAATTTGGACCGGAGTTTTACGTCGGCGTCAGGGAAATCGATGACCAGCACCAGCGCCTCTTCGACATTGTGGCCAAGATTCAACAAGCCCTCCTGGGGGACCCGGAGGCGACCCTGACCAAAGCCACTGAGGCCGTTACCGAGCTGCTGGACTACACCCGCTACCACTTTTCCCACGAAGAAGCCCTCATGGCCGCCGCCGCTTACCCGGGGCTGGCGGAACACCAACGCCTGCACCAATCACTCCTGGCCCAGGTTAACGACATGGAACTACGGGTGGGCCTGGGGGACGATTCCGCTGCCCTGGATCTATCCGTCTTTCTTTCCCACTGGCTCATTAACCACATCCAGGCCGTGGATAAAACGGTGGGCGCCTACCTGCAAAGCCATTGCTAACCGGCGCCGCCCAAAGAAAAAGGCCGGCAATGCCGGCCTTTTTTTGCGCGTCGAAAAAGCTTATTCGAACTCGATGATCACTTCGTCCACCGACAGGCTGTCGCCCGCCTTGGCGGTAATCTTCTTCACCTTGCAGTCCTGCTCCGCCTTGAGGATGTTTTCCATCTTCATGGCTTCGATGACCGCCAGCTTTTCCCCGGCCTTCACTTCCTGACCGACCTGGACGGACACTTCCCGCAGCAGCCCCGGCATGGGGGACAGGAGGAACTTGGACAGGTCGGGAGCGGGTTTGTCCGGCATCAGGGCCAACAGTTCGGCAGCCCGGGCCGGCATGACCATCATGTTGGCTTGGGTGCCCCAGTGGAAGAGCCAGTAAACCATGCGGTGGCGTTCCACTTGCAGGGTGAATTCCTCACCGTTGCAGGTACCGTTGAAGATGGGCTGGCCGAGGCGCCAGGAGGAAACGATCTCGTAGGTTTCGCCCTTGTATTCCACCACGTAACCGCCGGTGATGGGACGGGCCACTACGGGATGATGTTCCCCGTTGTAGATCACCACCCATTCGTCACCCACCTTGCGTTCATGGCCCGGCAGCTGGCCGGAGACCTTGGCGGCCCGGTCGATGTAGCGGCGATGGACGAAGGCGGCCACGGAAATCAGCAGCGCCGGATCGTCGTGGGGCACCATGGAGGCGTCGAAGCCGTTGGGGTATTCCTCCGCCAGGAAGCCGGTATTGAAATTACCGGCCTGGAAGCGGGGATGCTGCATCAACGCGGCTTGGAACGGGATGTTGGAGCGGATACCACGGATCACGAAGCCGTTCAGGGCATCCCGCATCCGGGCAATGGCTTGTTCCCGGGTGGCGCCATGGACGATCAGCTTGGCGATCATGGAGTCGTAATACATGGAAATTTCGCCGCCGTCATAGACGCCGGTATCCACCCGCACCTGACCCTCCACTTCCGCCGGCGGCAGGAAGCGCACCAGACGACCGGTGGAAGGCAGGAAGCCACGGAAGGGGTCTTCCGCGTTGATCCGGCATTCCATGGCCCAGCCTTGACGCTTCACATCGGCCTGGGTGAGGGGCAGTTTTTCCCCGGCGGCCACGCGGATCATCAGTTCCACCAGATCCAGGCCGGTGATGAACTCGGTGACCGGGTGTTCCACCTGGAGACGGGTGTTCATTTCCAGGAAGTAGAAGGACTTATCCTTGCCCACCACGAATTCCACCGTACCGGCGGATTGGTATTGCACCGCCTTGGCCAGGGACACGGCTTGTTCGCCCATGGCCTTGCGGGTGGCTTCGTCCAGGAAGGGGGACGGGGCTTCTTCCAGCACCTTTTGGTGACGGCGCTGAATGGAGCATTCCCGTTCATTCAGATACACCACGTTGCCGTGGGCGTCGCCCAGCACCTGGATTTCGATGTGGCGGGGTTCTTCCACGAATTTTTCGATGAAGACCCGGTCATCGCCGAAAGCGTTTTTGGCTTCGTGCTTGCAGGAGGAGAAACCTTCGTAGGCTTCTTCGTCGTTGTAAGCCACCCGCAGGCCCTTACCGCCACCGCCGGCGGAGGCCTTGATCATCACCGGGTAGCCGATGTTCTTGGCAATTTCCACGGCGTGTTCCGGGGTATCGATGGCATCGTTGTAACCCGGAATGGTATTGACCTTGGCTTCCTTGGCCAGCTTCTTGGAGGCGATCTTGTCCCCCATGGCTTCGATGGCGTGGGTCTTGGGGCCGATGAAGACGATTCCGGCCGCTTCCAGCTTGGCGCAGAACTCGGAATTCTCGGACAGGAAACCGTACCCCGGATGGACCGCTTCGGCGCCCGTTTGCTTGCAGGCGTCGATGATCTTATCCATCACCAGATAGGATTCCTTGGAAGCGGCCGGGCCGATGCAGACGGATTCGTCGGCCAGCAGCACGTGGCGGGAATCCTTATCGGCTTCGGAATAGACCGCAACGGTCTGGATACCCATCTTGCGGGCGGTCTTGATAACACGGCAGGCGATTTCGCCCCGGTTTGCAATCAGAATCTTCTTGAACATTGTCTGTGTCCTCCCGTCGCTTAAAGCGGAATGTTGCCGTGCTTACGCCACGGGTTTTCCAGTTTCTTTTCACGCAGCATGGCCAGGGAACGGCAAATGCGGCGGCGGGTTTCGTTCGGCATGATGACGTCGTCGATGAAGCCACGGTGACCGGCGATGAACGGATTGGCGAACTTGGCCTTGTATTCCGCTTCCCGGGCTGCAATCTTTTCCGGATCGTTCTTTTCGTCCCGGAAAATGATTTCCACAGCGCCCTTGGGCCCCATCACGGCGATTTCCGCAGAGGGCCAGGCGAAATTCACGTCGCCCCGCAGGTGCTTGGAAGACATCACGTCATAGGCGCCGCCGTAAGCCTTACGGGTAATCACGGTGACCTTGGGCACGGTGCATTCCGCGTAAGCGTAGAGGAGCTTGGCGCCGTGCTTGATGATGCCGCCGTATTCCTGGGCGGTACCGGGCATAAACCCGGGCACATCCACGAAGGTCACCACGGGGATATTGAAGGCATCGCAGAAGCGCACGAACCGAGCCGCCTTGATGGAGGACTTGATGTCCAGGCAACCCGCCAGCACCAGGGGCTGGTTCGCCACGATACCGATGGGGTGGCCGTCCATGCGGGCAAAGCCGGTAATGATGTTCTTGGCGTAATCCGGCTGGATTTCGAAGAAGTCACAGTCATCAACGATCTTGATGATCAGTTCCTTCATGTCGTAAGGCTTGTTGGCGTTGTCCGGCACCAGGGTGTCCAGGGACATGTCGCAACGGCTGGCCGGATCGTTGGTCTTTTGGACCGGAGGCATTTCCTTGTTGTTCGCCGGCAGGAAATTCATCAGGCGACGCAGGTAATGCAGGGCTTCCACATCATTTTCGAAGGCCAGATCGGCCACACCGGACTTGGAGGTGTGGGTCACGGCGCCGCCCAGTTCTTCGGCGGTCACTTCTTCGTGGGTCACGGTCTTCACCACATCTGGACCGGTCACGAACATGTAGGAAGAATCCTTGACCATGAAAATGAAGTCGGTCATGGCCGGGGAATACACGGCACCACCGGCGCAGGGCCCCATGATCATGGAAATCTGGGGAATAACCCCGGAGGCCATGACGTTACGCTGGAACACTTCCGCGTAGCCGCCCAGGGAAGCCACCCCTTCCTGAATCCGGGCGCCGCCCGAGTCGTTCAGGCCGATGACCGGGGCCCCCACCTTCATGGCGTGGTCCATGATCTTGCAAATCTTTTCCGCGTGGGCTTCGGACAGGGAACCGCCGAACACGGTGAAATCTTGGGAGAAAATAAAGATCAGACGGCCATTGATGGTGCCATAGCCGGTCACCACCCCGTCGCTGGGGATGACCTGTTCTTCCATCCCGAAGTCGGCGCAACGGTGGCCTTTAAACATGTCCCATTCCTCGAAGGAGTGGGGATCGAGCAACAGCTCGATGCGTTCACGGGCAGTCAGCTTGCCCTTCTTGTGCTGGCTGTCGATGCGCTTCTGGCCCCCGCCGAGACGCGCCGCCTCCCGCTTTTCTTCCAGCTGGCGGATGATGTCTTGCATGAGAACTTCTCCCTAACGGTCGAATGGTTAAACGTTACGTTTGCAGGTCCGCCAGCAGCTTGTAAGCAGCTGCGGCCGGCGTGGTGCGTCCCTCGGCCACCGCGTGGGTGAGGTCGGGCAGATCCCGGCGCACCGCCGGGTGGTTTCGGAAATATTGCCGCAAACCGGAGTCGATCAGACTCCACATCCAATCAATGGACTGGCGGTGACGGCGGGCCGCGAAATCCCCGCTGGGCTCCAGGGCGGCCTGATAGGCCTCCACCTGCTCCCAGAACGCCTCAATGCCTTCCTTGTGCAAGGCCGACAGGGTGAGGACCGGGGGTTCCCAATGGGAACTCGTGTGCCGCAACATGTGCAGGGCATTGCGCCACTGGGCGCGCACCACCTGGGCCGCCCGGGGATCAATGTCTGCCTTGTTGATCACCACCATATCCGCAATTTCCACAATGCCTTTTTTGATGGCCTGAAGGTCATCCCCCGCATTGGGCAACTGCAATAAACAGAACATATCCACCATGCCCGCCACCGTGGTTTCCGACTGGCCCACGCCCACGGTTTCCACAATGATGACGTCGAAGCCGGCGGCTTCGCAGAGCAGCATGGCTTCCCGGGTCTTTTCCGCCACCCCCCCCAGACTGCCCGATGAGGGGCTGGGGCGGATGAAGGCTTCCTCCCGCTGGCAGAGGTTTTCCATCCGGGTCTTGTCCCCCAGGATGGAGCCACCGGAAACGGAGGAAGAAGGATCCACGGCCAACACGGCCAGCCGATGGCCCCGGTCGATCAACCAGGTGCCCAGGGCTTCGATAAAGGTGGACTTCCCCGCCCCCGGCACCCCGGAAATACCGATCCGGATGGCCTTGCCCGTTTCGGGCAAGAGCCGCTCCAGGAGCCGGTGGGCCCGTTCCTGATGGTCCGGACGGGAGGACTCGATCAGGGTGATGGCCTTGGCCAGAGCGCGGCGCTGGCTGGCCAGCACCCCCTCCGCCAACGCCTGGTCGGCTGGAGCGAGTACGGTCTGTCGGGGCTCGGCGGCCTCAAGCATGGACATGGAAACCGGGTTTAGGCGCGGGCCTTACGGATTTCTTCCAGCACCCGCTTGGCGGAATCTTCGATCCGGGTGCCCGGCCCGAAGATGGCCTTGGCACCAGCCTGGAGCAGGAAGTCGTAATCCTGAACGGGGATCACGCCACCGGCGAAAACGATAATGTCGTCCGCGCCTTGATCCTTGAGGGCTTGCACCAGAGCAGGCAGCAGGGTCTTGTGACCGGCAGCCAGGGAAGAAACGCCAATGGCGTGCACGTCGTTTTCGATGGCCTGACGGGCGGCTTCTTCCGGAGTCTGGAACAGGGGGCCCATGTCGATATCAAAGCCCAGGTCGGCGAAGGCCGTGGCCACCACCTTGGCGCCCCGGTCGTGGCCGTCCTGGCCCAGCTTGGCGATCATGATGCGGGGACGACGGCCTTCTTCTTCCGCGAACTTGGCCACGTCGGCCTTCAGGCCTTCCCAACTGGTTTCACCTTCCACAACGCCTCCGTACACCCCGGAAATGGTTTGATTGTTGGCGCGGAAGCGACCGAAGACCTTTTCCAGGGCATCGGACACTTCGCCCACGGTGGCCCGCAGGCGGACAGCCTTAACGGTCAGGTCCAGGAGATTGCCTTCGCCGGATTCGGCAGCTTGGGTCAGGGCATCCAGCGCAGCTTGGACGGCAGCCCCGTCCCGCTTGGCTCGGATGTCCTTGAGGCGGGCGATCTGGGCTTCCCGCACGGCGAAGTTGTCGATTTCCAGGATTTCCACCGGGTCTTCCGTTTCCCGGCGGTACTTGTTCACCCCGACGATCACGTCCTTGCCGGAGTCGATCCGAGCCTGCTTGTCAGCGGCACAGGTTTCCACCTGCATCTTGGCCCAGCCGGATTCCACGGCCTTGGTCATGCCGCCCATGGCTTCGATTTCCTGGATGGTGGCCCAGGCCTTGTCGGCCATGTCCTGGGTCAGCTTTTCCATCATGTAGGAACCGGCCCAGGGGTCCACCACATTAGTGATATGGGTTTCTTCCTGGATGATCAGCTGGGTATTCCGGGCGATGCGGGAAGAAAATTCCGTGGGCAGGGCAATGGCTTCGTCCAGGGAATTGGTGTGCAGGGACTGGGTGCCGCCGAAGACGGCCGCCATGGCTTCAATGGTGGTCCGCACCACGTTGTTGTACGGATCCTGTTCGGTGAGGGACCAGCCAGAGGTCTGGCAGTGGGTCCGCAGCATCATGGACTTGGGCTTCTTCGGGTTGAACTGGCTCATGATGCGGTGCCACAGCATCCGACCGGCGCGCATCTTGGCGATTTCCAGGTAGAAATTCATGCCGATGGCCCAGAAGAAGGACAGGCGGCCCGCGAAGGCATCCACGTCCAGACCCGCATTGACCCCGGTGCGCACATATTCCAGACCGTCCGCCAGGGTGAAAGCCAGTTCTAGAGCCTGGGTCGCCCCGGCCTCCTGGATGTGGTAGCCGGAGATGGAAATGGAGTTGAACTTGGGCATGTTCGCCGCCGTATATTTGAAAATATCGGCGATGATGCGCATGGACGGCTTGGGCGGATAAATATAGGTATTCCGCACCATGAACTCTTTCAGAATGTCATTCTGAATGGTGCCGGACAGCTTTTCCTGGGAAACGCCCTGTTCTTCGGCGGCCACGATGTAGCCTGCCAGAATGGGCAGCACGGCCCCGTTCATGGTCATGGAAACGGAGATTTTGTCCAGGGGGATGCTGTCGAAGAGGATTTTCATGTCTTCGACGGAATCAATGGCCACCCCGGCCTTACCCACGTCCCCCAGCACCCGGGGATTGTCCGAGTCATAGCCCCGGTGAGTGGCCAAGTCGAAGGCCACGGACACCCCTTGACCGCCAGCGGCCAGGGCTTTGCGGTAAAAAGCGTTGGATTCTTCCGCCGTGGAAAAACCGGCGTATTGGCGGATGGTCCAGGGACGCACCGCGTACATGGTGGCCTGGGGCCCCCGCAGATAGGGCGCGAACCCGGGCAGGGTATCGGCGTAAGGCAGGGCGTCCGTATCCTTCTTCGTATACAGCGGCTTTACCGTAATCCCTTCCGGCGTCACCCAATTCAGGTGCTCCACATCCCCCCCCGCGGATTTGGCGGCGGCGGCGTGCCAGGCGTCCAGATTGTCGGAATTGAAAAGCTGCGGCTTGTCAGACATACGAACCCTTCCTTTTTTATATATCTGCCGACCCTCTCGGGGGAATCCGGCATCAGCGTCCAGCATACCACCCGGTTCAGGCTTTTCATCCTAGGGAAAACGCTACATTTCCCTGACTGGAGCGGGACCTGGCCCAGGTTGACATCGAGAATCGACAATAATACTGTATCCATAATTATGTATGCAAGGCTTGCTCTTTCCCGGGGCCGGTTATAATTCCCCACTTGCCAACGCATCTCATTTCCTTACTTTCATGAACGCCATCCGGATTGCCCAACCAGCCCTCTACGAAGAAGTCGCAGAGCGCTTGCGTGAGCGTATTTTCGCCCACGAACTCCCCCCGGGAACCTGGATTGACGAACAGGCTCTGGCCGAAGACTACGGTATTTCCCGCACGCCGTTGCGGGAAGCGCTGAAGGTTCTGGCCGCCGAGGGCCTGGTCACCCTGAAGCCCCGCCGGGGCTGCTACGTCACCGAATTGTCGGTGGACGATATCCAGGAAATTTTCCCCATCATCGCCATGCTGGAAGGTCGCTGCGCCTACGAAGCGACCCAGAAAGCCACGGCCACCGATTACGACAAACTGGAGCAGTTCCAGAAGGTGCTGGAGCAGGCCTGCCTGGATAACGACATCCCGGCCTATTTCCAGGCCAACCAGGATTTCCATGTGGAACTGCAAAGCATCGCCGGCAACCGCTGGCTGCTACTGGTCATTCAGGATCTGCGCAAGGTGCTCAAGCTGTCCCGCTTCCAGTCCCTGTCCGTGGATGGCCGCTTGAAAAAATCCATGGAGGAACATCGGGAACTCATGGCCGCCATCAAGGGCAAGGACCCCATCCATGCGGAAGAGGTCATGCGCCGGCACCTGCTGGCAGGCAGCGAAGCCATGATCAAAGCCGCTTCCCGCTGATTTTTCCCTTTTATTCCGCTTCAGTTCTCAGCCACCTGTTTTCACTATGACCGGAAGTATTCTCCTGGCCCGTGAGGCCAATGTTGCCACCGTCACCCTCTCCAACCCCCAAAAGCTCAATGCCCTGAACTTCTCCATGTGGGAAGAACTGGCCCGCACCATGGCCGAACTGAGCCAGGACCAAAGCCTGCGCTGTGTGGTGCTGCGCGGAGAAGGGGATGCCTTCGCCGCCGGCGGGGACATTGAGGAATTCCTCACCCATCGGGCCACCCTGGAACAAGCCCTCCATTACCACGGCAAGGTGGCGGAAGCCCTGGACGGGGTGCGCAACTGCCCCCATCCCACCGTGGCCCTGATCCAGGGCCCCTGCATCGGCGGCGGGCTGGAAATCGCCGGGAACTGCGATCTGCGCATTGCCGCCGCTTCCTCCAAGTTTGGCGCCCCCATCAATCGCCTAGGCTTTTCCATGTATCCGGGGGAAATGTCCGGGCTGCTGGCCCTGGCCGGTCCTGCCGTGATGGCGGAAATTCTGCTGGAAGGCCGTATCCTGACGGCGGAAGAGGCTCTGGGCAAAGGCCTGCTCACCCGAGTAGTGGCGGACGCCCAACTGGAAGCCGAGGTAAAAGCCACCACCCTGCGCATCGTCGCCGGCGCCCCCCTGGTGGCCCGCTGGCACAAGCAGTGGATTCGCCGCTTACAGGAAAACCGGCCCCTGTCCGAGGCGGAAAAAGCCGCCTCTTTCGCCTTCCTGGACACGGAAGATTACCGCACGGGGCTCACCGCTTTCCTGGAAAAGCGGAAGCCCGAATTCAAAGGCCGCTAGTCCTTCCGGACGGCGTCGCCCCCATCCCTCTCCAAGGAGTCATTATGAGTCAGCGTCCCTTCAAGGTTCTCGGCGTTCAACAAATTGCCATCGGCGGCCCCTCCAAGGACCGGCTGCGCACCCTTTGGGTGGATATGTTCGGCCTGGAAATCACCGGCAATTTCCAAAGCGAGCGGGAAAACGTGGATGAGGACATCTGCGCCATGGGCAAGGGCCCCTTCAAGGTGGAAGTGGATCTGATGCAGCCCATGGACCCGGAAAAGAAGCCCGCCGTCCACACCACCCCCTTGAACCACGTGGGCCTGTGGATCGACGACCTGCCCAAGGCCGTGGAATGGCTCACCGCCCAGGGCGTGCGTTTCGCGCCCGGGGGCATCCGCAAGGGCGCCGCCGGTTTCGACATCTGCTTCCTCCACCCCAAGGCCAATGACCAATTCCCCATCGCCGGGGAAGGGGTGTTGATCGAAATGGTGCAAGCGCCCCAAGAAGTCATCGACGCCTTCGCCAAGCTGGCCGCCTAAGCCCAAGGCTGGAGACAGGGGCCCGCCGCCCCTGTCTTCGGCCAACGTTACCTGCCATGCCCGCTTCCAGCGCCCTCCTCCAAGTCTGTCGTGCGGCCCGCAGCCGCTACCAGCGGGGCATGCTGACTTGGCTCCACGCCGCCGGTGACCCGGCCGGCCTGCCGGAAATGCGGGGCGCCCTGCGGGATTTAGCCCCCCATTTGGAAAGCGGGGAATACGCCCATCCCTTCTGGGCCACCGCCCAGACCTTTCTCCGCGCCATTTCCGACGGCGCCCTCACCGTGAACGGGGAAACCCGCCGCCTCTGCGCCCGTATCGACCTCCAGATGCGCAACGTACTGGAAGATAGCCGGGACGCCTTAAGCACCCTGGAGGCGGAACTGGGGGAATTGCTGCGCCAAGGTAGCGGCCATCCGCCGCCCCCCACCGAACTCATCAGCCTGCTGCAACCGCCCCCGCCGCCCCAACTGGACGAAGCCGCCGTGGCCCAGTGGCAAGAGGGCTGTCGGGACCTGGAAGCCGCCTGGAACAGCGCGGATGACGCCCACGGCAGCGGCTTCCGCCGGGCCGTCACCACCCTGTGCAGCGCCGCCACCCGGCTCAACTTACCGGAAACCCTGGCCCTCACGGAGGGGCTGGCGGAAGTGGCGGATCGGCTGGAAAGCCCGGGCGCGGCCGATGATCCCTATTTGCGCGCCGCCATGGCCGCCACCCTGGAACTCTTGGGGGAAAAGGAATTGCTCGGTCTGGCCCCCTTTGCCCAGCGGGTGGACCTGCTCCTGCCCCGCCTGGCCGCCCCCCAACCCCAAGCCCCCCGGCCCTCCCCCACCCTGGTCAAGCTGTTCGCCCAAGAGGTGGGGGAACAGGTGGATGTTATCCGGGACGAGCTGGATAAGCTGGACCCGGACCCGGAAGCCATTGCCAAGGCCGCCCTGGCCCTGGCGGAACAGGCCGGGCACCTGGGCCTCACCGGTCCCCGCCGGGTAGGCGAAGGACTCGCCCGGGTCGCCGCCCACGCCCGGGGCCCCCACCCCTTCGAAGCCCCGGCCCTGCGCCAGGTGTTGGAAAACACCCTGGGGGAACTGGAAACCATGGCGGAATTTCTCTCCGCCGGCCACGAATTGCCAGAGGGGGAAGAGGAAGAATTGCTGCGGGAACTGAAAGCAGCATTGGCCGCTTCCTGAGTCTCGCCGCCCCTTCCCGAAGGCCACGGCCCTGGACAGCCCTTCCCTTCACCGCTCCCCAAAATAAAATGGCGCCCCAAGGCGCCATTTTTTTAAAGCTCCAGCCGCCTAAATACGGTACTGGCTTACCACCTGCTGCATTTCCGACGCCAGGGTAGCCAGTTCGGACGCCGTGTCCGCCGTTGATTGGGCGGCGGCGCTGTTTTCCTCCGACATCTGGGCGATTTTTTCCACCTGCTGGGCAATGCTGGTACTGGCCACGCTCTGTTCCCGAATGGCCTCGGAAATGTCGCTCACCATGGCCACGGTCTGCTGGGAGCTGCCGCCGATTTCCTGGATGGCCTGATTGGCCTTTTCCGCCTTGGCCACCCCGTCCTCCACCCGGCCCACCACCGCCTGAATGCCCTGCACCGCATTCTGGGAGCCGGTCTGCATTTCCGTGATGGTGGCGGCAATTTCCTGGGTGGACTTGGTGGTCCGCTCCGCCAACTTACGCACCTCGTCGGCCACCACGGCAAAGCCCCGGCCCTGTTCACCGGCCCGGGCGGCCTCAATGGCGGCATTCAAGGCCAGAAGGTTGGTCTGGTCCGCCACATCCTTAATTACCGCCACTACCGCGTTAATGCGCTCGCTGTCCGTTTCCAGACGGGCGATTTGGTCAGCGGCCTGGTGCACCGTTTCCGCAATGCCGTTAATGCCTTCCACGGTCTGGCCGATGATGGCCTGACCGCCCACGGCCAGCTCCCCGGAGGAGGAGGAAAGCCGATTGGCTTCCCCGGCCCGGTCCGCCACGTGGTTAATGCTCACGGTCATTTCTTCCACCGTGGCCGCCATGCTGGACGCCGCTTCGCTCTGGTAGCTGGAGGCGGAGGACATTTCCTTGGAGGCAGTCGCCACCCGGTTGGCGGCGGAATTCACCGCCGCCGTGCGGTCAGCGATCTGGCGGAAGCTGCCTTGGAGTTTTTCCACCAGGGCATTGAAAGCCTTCACCGCCTTACCCACTTCATCGTCATGGCGTACTTCGACACGCCGGGTGAAATCCAGATGGGTCATCACCGCCTCGAAAGCCTCCACCATGCGCCCCAGGGAACCTGCCACATGCTGGTAAACCCAGAAGCCGAAACCGGCGGTAAACAGGGTCACGAACACCGTCACCACAATGGACACCACCACGCTACTCTCATAGGCGGCCGCCGCACTTTTCCCCTGTTCCTTGGCCAGATTCACGTTGAACTGGTAGTGATTGGTGATGTTGGCCACCGTGTCGTCGGAGATTTGCTTACCGTTGCCGAACAGGTATTCCTTGGCCTGATCCACCTTGTTTTCTCGGGAAAGTTCCAGGGCGTGGTCCACCACCTTGTTGTATTCCCCAATGAGGCGCTTGCTGTTGGCCAGCAGACGGGCATCTTCGTCATTGCTGATCAGCCCCTCATACTCATGCATCAGGGTTTCCATCTTTTGCCGATGATCCTGAATCAGCTTCTCGTCCGTCTGCTTCTGAGCTGGATCATTGTGGGCCAAGTGATACATGATCCGAGTCCGCATCCGGAGAAACTCGGATTCCACCGATGCGGCCACGCCCAGGCTGGGCAAGCTGTTGGTCGTAATGTATTCCAGGTTGTCATCAATCACCTTGGCCTGCCGCAAGCCCCACAAGCCAATCCCCACGACCCCGAAAACCGCCACCAGGATCAACACCAACATGCGTTTAGCAATGCTCATCATCATCCCCCAGATACTCGTATATTATGTCCCGCTAATATGCCTAAGGTTATAGATTCCGGCAATAACCCAGCGGGGAAAACTTCCATAAAAATAACACGATAAACCTACCCTCCACCGCTCCTCCCCAGGACTTTTTTCGCCATTGGCCGCCCCTGTGGGAATCGACCTACACCGCCTTTCCCCAATGCCTCATCGGAGGGCAAAAAAAACCCGGCCAACGGCCGGGCAAACAGGGGTTGGGGCAAAACTTGGGGGACGGCTACATGTTGCGTCGGTATTGGCCGCCCACGGCGTAAAGGGCCGAGGTAATCTGGCCCAGGGAGCAGACCCGCACCGCGTCCATCAGCACCCCAAACACATTGCCGTTTTCAATCACCGTCCGACCCAGCCGGTCCAGCATGGCCGCCCCTTCGGCCTGATGGCGGGCCTGGAAGTCCCGTAAACGGGCGATCTGGGACTGTTTCTCCGCCTCGGTGGAACGGGCCAACTCAATTTCCACGGGAACCTGGGCCTTGGGATTAAGAAAGGTGTTCACCCCGATAATGGGGTAGGAGCCGTCGTGCTTTCGGTGCTCGTAGGTGAGGGACTCTTCCTGAATCTTGCCCCGCTGGTAGCCGGTTTCCATGGCCCCCAGCACCCCGCCCCGGGCGGCGATGGCTTCGAATTCCTTGAGCACCGCCTCTTCCACCAAATCGGTCAAGGTCTCCATGAGGAAAGATCCCTGATTGGGGTTTTCGTTTTTGGCCACGCCCCATTCCCGGTTGATGATGAGCTGGATAGCCATGGCCCGGCGTACCGACTCCTCCGTCGGGGTGGTAATGGCCTCGTCGTAGGCGTTGGTATGCAGGGAATTGCAGTTGTCGTAAATGGCGATCAGAGCCTGGAGAGTGGTACGGATGTCGTTGAAGTCCATTTCCTGGGCGTGGAGGGAACGGCCCGAGGTCTGGATGTGGTATTTCAGCTTCTGGCTACGCTCATTGGCGCCGTATTTGTCCCGCATGGCCACGGCCCAGATGCGCCGAGCCACCCGGCCGATCACCGAATATTCCGGGTCCATGCCATTACTGAAAAAGAAGGACAGATTGGGGGCGAAGTCGTCGATGTGCATGCCCCGGGCCAGATAGCTCTCCACATAGGTGAAACCGTTGGCCAAGGTAAAGGCCAACTGGGAAATGGGATTGGCCCCGGCTTCGGCGATGTGGTAGCCGGAAATGGACACGGAATAGAAGTTCTGCACCTGGTTATGCACAAAGAACTCCTGGATGTCCCCCATCATTTTCAGGGCGAATTCCGTGGAGAAAATGCAGGTGTTCTGGCCCTGATCCTCCTTGAGAATGTCCGCCTGGACCGTGCCCCGCACGGTGGATAGCACCCACTGACGCAGCTTGGCGGCCTCTTCCGCCGTGGGCTCCCGGCCCTGGTCGGCGCGGAACTTATCCAGCTGTTGGTCGATGGCCGTATTAAAAAAGCAGGCCAGGATAATGGGGGCCGGGCCATTGATGGTCATGGAAACGGACGTGGTGGGGGCGCACAGATCAAAGCCGTCGTAGAGCACCTTCATGTCGTCCAGGGTGGCGATGGACACTCCGGAATTACCGATCTTGCCGTAGATGTCCGGCCGCTCATCCGGATCGCAGCCGTACAGGGTGACCGAGTCAAAAGCCGTGGATAGGCGATGGGCGGGCATGCCCTCGGACACCTTTTTGAAGCGCCGGTTGGTGCGGAAGGCGTCCCCCTCCCCGGCGAACATGCGGGTCGGGTCTTCCCCTTCCCGTTTAAAGGGAAACACCCCAGCGGTATAGGGAAAGGCCCCGGGCAGGTTTTCCTTCAAGAGAAAGCGCAACAGTTCCCCCTGATCTTCAAAGGGGGGCAGGACCACCTTGGGAATGGAAGTCCCGGAGAGGGAATGGGACACCAGCCTAGTGCGCACTTCCTTGCCCCGCACGATGCTCACATAGTCCTCCCCCCCATAGGCCCGAACCGTTTCCGGCCACTGCTCCAGCAGGCGGCGGGCACGAGGCTCCAGGGCCCCCTCCTTTTCCGCCAACAGGGCATCCCATTGGGCCAGGTCGGGCTGGGCCTCGCCGGACGCCTGGGCAAAGAGGGATTTGGACAAGCTCAGGGCTTGCCGCTCCCGGGCAAGGCGGACCTGGTCGTCCACTTGCCGGTGATAACTCCGCAGGGTGTCGGCAATTTCGGCCAGGTAGCGGGCCCGCTCCACCGGCACAATGGCCCGGCCCTGGGAGGATTCCTTTACTGAGACCCGGGGCAGTTTGCCTTCCTTGAGCACCAGGCCAGCTTCCTCCAATTTGGGCAGCAGGGCCTGGTAGAGGGCAGTGACCCCGTCGTCGTTAAAGCGGGCGGCCATGGTGCCAAAGACGGGCATGGCTTCCGGCGCCTGGGTGAACAACTCCCGGTTGCGCTGATATTGCTTGCGCACATCCCGCAGGGCATCCTCCGCCCCCTTCCGGTCAAATTTGTTGATGGCGACAAAATCGGCGAAATCCAGCATATCGATTTTTTCCAGCTGGGACGCGGCGCCAAACTCGGGGGTCATGACATAGAGGGAAGCATCCACCAGGGGCACGATGGCCCCATCCCCCTGACCAATGCCCGAGGTTTCCACAATGATCAGGTCAAAGCCGGAAAGCCGGCAGGCGGCAATCACCTGGGGCAGGGCGGGGGAAATTTCCGAGCCCGTTTCCCGGGTGGCCAGGGAGCGCATAAAAATGTGGGGGTGGGCGATGGCATTCATGCGAATCCGATCCCCCAGCAAGGCGCCCCCCGTGCGCTTGCGGGAGGGGTCGATGGAAATAATGGCGATCCGGAGGTCGTCCTCCTGATCCAGACGGAAACGGCGCACCAGTTCGTCGGTGAGGGAGGATTTACCCGCCCCCCCGGTACCCGTAATCCCCAGGGCGGGGGTGTGGGTCACCCGGGCCGCTTCGGTGAGCAGACGCTGGCCCAGGGAATCCGGATAGGCACCGTTTTCCAGGGCGGTAATGATCCGGGCCAGCTGGCGCCGGTCCCCGGAGGCCAGGGCAGCCAGCACCGCCGCTTCCTCCTGGGGCGCAGCCGGGGCAAGGTCAAAATCCGCGCCCTGCACCACCTCGTTGATCATGCCCTGCAAGCCCAGGCGCTGGCCCTCTTCCGGGGAATAGAGCCGGGTCACCCCGTAGGCCTGGAGGGCCTCAATCTCCGCCGGCACAATCACCCCGCCCCCGCCGCCAAAGACCCGGATATTGGCGCCGCCCCGCTGGCCCAGGAGGTCGATCATGTATTTGAAAAACTCTACGTGGCCGCCCTGGTAGGAGGTCACCGCAATGCCCTGCACGTCTTCCTGCAGGGCCGCGTCCACGATTTCTTCCACGGACCGGTTATGGCCCAGGTGAATCACCTCCACCCCGGTGGATTGCAAAATCCGCCGCATGATGTTGATGGAGGCATCATGACCGTCGAAGAGGGCGGCGGCGGTGACAAAGCGCACCTTGTGGGTGGGCTTATAGGGCGTCAGATTCTTGGCAAAGCTCAGGTCCGTCATGGCAGTCTCCTCCGGTTCTTATTAGGAACTGGCATCTTAGTGGGGCGCCTCCCCCCCATGCCATTGCGCTGGCCGCCGTAATTCGTGCAAACTCCGCCAATCTTTCTTTGCTCTTCGTCCATGCCCACCACCGCCCTCATCCCGCCGGAACGCTCCGTGGCCCTGGGCTTTGTCACGGGCATGGTGGCGGCCCTGCCCCACCACGGCATTCCCCCTGAGCCCCTATTCCAGGCCGTGGGCCTGGGGGCCTGCCTGGGCCGGGAGCCACCGCCCCGCATTCCCCTCCAGGCCTATGCGGCCCTCTATAACCGGGTGGTGGAAAGTCTGGGGGACGAGGGTTTTGGCCTGTTTTCCCGGGCCCTGCGGCCGGGCTGCTTTGAATTTCTCTGCCGCAGCCTGATGGGCGCCCCCAATCTGGGGGAAGCCCTGGACCGGGCCCGGCGTTTTCTTGAACTGGTGCTCCCCGATCTCCAGATGCGCCTAGAAATCCAAGGGCCCCGGGCCCGGCTCCTGCTCTGGGAAAGCCGGGATTTGCGCAGCCAGGGGGGAGAGGCGGGGCGCATCTTCGCCTACGAATGGCTGCTGCGCCTGATCCACGGCCTCGGCTCCTGGCTCGTGGCCCGGGGCCTAGCCCTGGACCAGGTGGCTTTTCCCTATCCGGAACCGTCCCACGGGGGCGACTACCGGGCCATTTACACCGCCCGGCCCCGTTTCAACCACCATCGCCTGGAGGCCGAACTAGCCGCCGATCTCCTGGACCTGCCCCTGCGCCGCAACGAGGCCGATCTGGCGGCCTTTCTCGTGGGCGCCCCGGGGCGCATCAGCACCCTCTACCGGCGAGACCGGGAAACGGTGCAGGCGGTGCGGGACAGCTTGCAGGACGCCCTCCCCGCCAGCCTGAGCCTGGAGGAAGTGGCCCGCCGCCTCTACCTGTCGCCCCGCACCCTGCACCGGCGTCTGGCCGAAGAACTATCCAGCTTTCGCGCCGTCAAGGAAGCCCTACGGCGGGATCTGGCCCTATCTCGCCTAATGCGCAGTGACCAGCCCGTGGCCCGCATCGCCCAGGATCTAGGCTATGGGGACAGCTCCGCCTTTTACCGGGCCTGCCTGGCCTGGACCGGGCGCTCCCCCACGGCCTACCGGAAATGGCGGCAGCAGCCCCCAGCCGTCCCCCTTCAGGAGGCGGCGGGAGAGGAATGTTCCGGCGCCGGAGGCGTAAAGCCGGGGCGGCCGGGCAGCAAAAAATAGGTGAGCAGGCTGGAAAAACCGCAGATCAGCCAGAACAGGAAGAAGCCCAGGGAATAGGTGGCGGTGGGGGACAAATCCACCGGCAGCCCCCGAAAATAGAGGCGCTCCGGCGCCATCACCAGGAAAAACAACAGTTCAGCAAACGCCGCCGCCACAAAGGACGGCCAGGACACCCAAATCAGATGACGCATCGGAACCTCCTACACTGTTCCGGCCGCCTCCCAGCAGCTTCGGCCTGATCTATGGACGATTGTTGTGTTGCCATTTAAGCATAGGCGGCCCCAGGGGGAAACCCTGGCAAAGACCCATGAAAAAAGCCTCTCTTAGGAGGCTTTTGATGAGTGTAATTCTAACAAGGTTAGGGTCAGCCACCGACCCAACGCGGAAGTTGCTGGCTTGGCAAAACAGACGTTCAGCGTAGAAGTGAGCAGCCTGCGCGGCTTTTCGCGCAGGTCCGCTCGACTACTAGGTTGGGCATCGCGGACACCTGTGGATGCTGATGAGTACTCATGAATCTATGCACAACTCTGCCCGAATGCGATCTCTTACCAGTGGAACAAGCTTGCTGAGAGCAGTATTTGCACCCGCAAGGTTCGAATTCTGTACAGCGTCAATAAAGCTCTCCATCAGGGCGATTTCGTCCACTTTCCCGTAGAGTTGAAACTTGCTCCTTGCTTCTTCAAGCTGTTTAAGGAAGCCAAGCTGAACAAAGGGCGCACCACCTGACTTCTGAATTGCAAACCACACAGGGAGAAAAGACTCCAGCGCACTGAGGCGGAAGTCCAGGCGACGCACAGCAATATCTTTACGACGCTGGAACATCCCGTTCACGAACCATCCGATAGCCACAAGACTACCGGCAAGTAACGCAGAGGCAACAGAAATCCAATTATCCAACGTCATGTCGGTGCTCCGTATAGTGATGCTTAAGGTATGAAATGAGCGACCTCGCACGGATTTATATGCGAGGTCCGCTCTACTGATGGGTTGGGTATCAAGCTTGCTACCCCCTGAGAGGCCAATGCCGCACCCCTTCTTTTCCGTACTCCTTCAGAAAGGGGACAGCATGGGCGCCAAGCGATTCGAGCTCCACCCGAGCCTCTGGAGTCCCAATGCGGGCCAATGCATAGGCACATTTACGCAGGAACCCATGCAAGTTGCCCCAGCTGACCAGATAGCCCAAAGGAATACGTACTGCTTTAGCTATCGCATCAACTGCACATGCATCGCCGATAAAGCCAAGTTCTAAGACTATGTCTTCGTGGAGTTCATGATAATCCGCAAGCAGCAACTGCGTCTCTTGCTGCAATCGCAGATTCAAAATCTATCCTTTCGTTCACCGCGCGTTCCTTGAGCTCCAACGGTGAAGTAAGGGATGCGGGGCCAGCTTGATGGCGCAGCCTCCCTCTTGACCAATGGGTTAGAGATTATTGGTTAAAAGCTTTCAAAATATTTTCTCTGTATTCAGGGTCTTTTTCTTTAATCCAAAGAAAACCTTGGCCAAATCAATGTTGCGCATAAAGCTCTGCGTATCTCGACTCGGAGCCATTAGAGAAGAAAACGGCCTTGGCATCTAATTCATCATTTGTCGCTTAGAGCGGGATCAGATCAGCGACTACAGATTTGCTGAATATTTGTTTGGCTAACGGCAGGCGGTAGAGCTTTGCAATGGCTACGAGGAGGTGATCGCTAGCTTTCCCTATGGACCGATCACAGTGCATTGACTCCAACTTGGACAGTTGGCCGATTCAATTTTTAGGCGAAGGGCTACAAACAGAGCACTCTCTGTGACACCATCAATCAGTTCAGGCTGAAAAATTTCTTGGGCCCCAACTGAGCAAGGAAGCAGCGCTAATACTAGGAGAAAGCGGATAAGCATCGAGAATCTCTAACGTTCAAGGGAATCGGTCTTGCACGGCTTTATGCGCTAGGTCCGGCTGACCGCAGGGTTCGGCGTCATGTGGTAACTGACGCGAGGCCGCAAGGGACAGATAAAAGTAGAGCCAACCCATTCCAGGCAATGCATACCAATATTGTCCGCTCGCGAGACATAAGACCAAGAGGAGTGCAGTAACGGCCGCCACTATCAGAAGCCACCAGTGTGTTCGCCGCGAAACAGCTAGGGATAGGCGGGCCGGTTGATACGCCGAGGGGAGCAGCGACAGATGTGCCCACGACCAGAGGAGGATGATTAGCAACAGGACTGGACTTCCCAAGAGGGGAATGCCCATTGAGTCTGCCCAATGCGGGAACTCGCCCCGTTTATAGGCCAGCAGTAGGTCGAACACATAGGCGGCGACAGTAAGAAATGGAAGGGCCAGAGAGAGCCTGATCAGGTAAGCACGCGATCTCGGGGAGGTAACATTCCGCCCCCCTCTTCTTGAGATAAAGAACGCCGCAATCGCGCCAAGAACAAGAGTACCGCCGTAATCTTGGAGTGAGAACTTTGGCGTAAGCATTTCATCCCGCAATTTCCAATACTCGGTGTCCTGTCCATCGGCTAGTGCCAGATAACGCTCGGTGAACAGCTTCTCATCCCAATAGGGAGAGAGTGTGAACGAGGATGAGAAAATTCCTACGCCAAGCAGCAGCAGGATGGTGGCAAGTCTCATGACGCCCAACGTTCAAGGGAATTAGCCTGCGCGGCCTTTCGCGCAGGTCCGGTTGACTGCAGGGGTGGGCCCCATACGCTACTCACATTGCTCCACCACGGCTGGCGCGAAGACCGCAACCGCAAGGTTTCCCGCGACGGGCAGGAAGATAAGCGTAAGCGAAAACGCTGTACCGAGCACAAAAAACAGACGCCGGAACCCAAGGAGATTCTTCGGATGCAACCAGCGTTCCGATAAAGGGCCAAGGTAATAGCAGAGATTGGCAAGGCCGAGCCCCACAAGAAACAGGACGCCGCCAAATTCGACGGAGAAAACTGTAACTTCAAGGCAAGGTAGACGCTTTGCGAAGCCCCCCCCGACGGCAGCTAGACTCAAGAAGGAAACGGTAGCTCCAGCCAACAGCGCCAGGTTGTAACGCAAGCGGCGCGCTGCCCACCACTGTTCAGCGGAGAGCCCGACTTCGGCAGCGGCGCGGTTCATGGGGCCCCATATGAATTGATATACACGCAAAAATTATGCATCTGGAATTGGTCAAGAAGCAAGGTAGTTGCCTGCGATGGGGCCATATAACGACTCCAATAATATTGGATGCCAAGAAGGCTGTCTGGATATCCGCTATTGGGGCAAATCCTCAATGGCTGTTTCTGGCCGAGTGCCGACGTTTGATCCTTGCCTCATGAAGCTCTACTTTGGCCGACCGACCGAATTTCCCTACCATTTGCAGAAACTAAAAAAAGGGGCCTTTCGGCCCCTTCTGCTTGCTTATCCCCCGACCAACTTTATGCGCTGGTCTCCAGGGCCGGATATCCCTTTCCTATTCCACGGTCACCGACTTGGCTAGGTTACGGGGCTTATCCACGTCCGTGCCCTTCACCAAGGCCGCATGGTAGGCCAGTAGCTGCAATGGCACCACGTGGAGCAGGGGGGATAGGCGCCCCACGTACTCGGGCAGGCGCAGCAGGTGGAGGTTTTCCGAGGACTGGAAGCCACTATCCCCATCCGCGAAAACGTAGAGTTCCCCGCCCCGGGCTTTGACTTCCTGGAGGTTGGATTTGAGTTTTTCCAGCAGGGCGTCGTTGGGGGCCACCGCAATGACCGGCATATCCCGATCCACCAGGGCCAGGGGGCCGTGCTTGAGTTCCCCAGCCGGATAGGCTTCGGCGTGGATGTAGGAGATTTCCTTGAGCTTGAGGGCCCCTTCCAGGGCAATGGGGTAATGGGCACCCCGCCCCAGGAACAGGGCGTGCTGCTTCATGGCGAAGTGACCGGCCCATTCCTGAATCTGGGGTTCCAGGTCCAGGACCCGGCGCAGGGCCGTGGGCAGGTGGCGTAGGGCTTCCAGTTGCTGGGCTTCCTCTTCCGCCGGTAGCTTGCCCCGGAGCTTGGCCAGCACCAAGGTGAGGAGGTAGAGGGCGGCCAGCTGGGTGGTGAAGGCTTTGGTGGAAGCCACGCCGATTTCCGGGCCAGCCCGGGTGATGAAGCGCAGGGCGCATTCCCGCACAATGGCGGATTCAGGCACATTGCACACCGCCAGGGTCTTGGCTTGGCCCAGGGACTTGGCATGGCGCAGGGCGGCCAGGGTGTCCGCCGTTTCCCCGGACTGGGAAATGGCGATAACCAGCTGATCCGGGTTCGACACCGATTCCCGGTAACGGTATTCGCTGGCCACTTCCACCGTGCAGGGCAAACCGGCCATGGCTTCGATCCAGTAGCGGGCGGTCATGCCCGCGTGGCTGGAGGTGCCGCAGGCCAGGATGAGCACGGAGCGTACCTGGCTGAGCAGGCCTTCCGCCTCGGCGCCGAAGAGCCCGGGCTGAATCCTGCTGGCGCTGCCGATCATTTCCAGGGTATTGGCCAGGGCGTCGGGCTGTTCGAAAATTTCCTTCTGCATGAAATGGCGGTAGGGCCCTAGTTCCACCGCATCCGCCGACAGGGAAGATTGGGATTCGGCCCGTTCCACCGGGGTGCCATCGGCCCGACACACCCGCCAGCGACGCGGAGTCAGTTCGGCCACATCCCCGTTGTCCAGGTAGACAATGCGCCGGGTAACCTGGAGCAGAGCGGAGGCGTCGGAAGCAGCGTAATTGCCCTGATCCGACACCCCGAGAATGAGGGGGGAGCCTTCCCGGGCCACCACCACCCGGCCCGGCTCATCCTCCTTCACCACCGCAATGGCGTAGGCCCCTTTGAGGCGCCGCACCGTGGCACACACGGCCTTGAGCAGATCCGGCTCCTGCTTCAGGGTGTGGTGAAGCAGGTGGGCGATGGTTTCCGTGTCAGTTTCGGAGGTAAACACGTAGCCCGCCGCCGTCAGTTCCTGACGCAGGGCTTCGTAGTTTTCGATAATGCCGTTATGCACCACCGCCAGCCCGCCAGAGACGTGGGGATGGGCGTTGCGTTCGCAGGGCACCCCGTGGGTGGCCCAACGGGTATGGGCGATCCCCGTGGCACCCCGGGCGCCGGCGGCTTCGGCCTTGGCGGCCAGCTGGGCCACCCGGCCCACGGCCCGCACCCGGGTCAGTCCCTGGTCAATAACCGCCAGGCCGGCGGAGTCGTAACCCCGGTATTCCAGCTTGCGCAGCCCTTCCAACAACACCGGTACCACATTGCCGTCAGCGGCGGCAGCCACAATCCCGCACATGGCTTACTCTCCCCGATCCTGCTTTTGTTGTTCCAACTGGGCCTGATGCACGGCCCGCACGGCAAAGTAGGGGCCGAAGGCATAGAGGGCCCCGGAGGCCACCGCCACCAGAAGCAAACCGATCATGAGCTGCCGGGCGGATTTGGCAAACTCGGTCCAGTGCTTCAAGGCAAAAATCAGGGAGCCGACCAGGGGCAGGCACAGGGTCAGCACCGCCCAGCGCCAGCCGAAGGCAATGGAGGCGGGCACCGTGTCGATATAGCCCACCAGGAGCAGCATGGCCCCCACGGCAACGGTCAGGGCCACCACGGTGACAAACAGGGTGAAATAGATATCCATACTTACCTCTCAAGCTTTCTTTTGCGGGCGTTGCCAGCCAGGAACGGCCAATTGCTTGGCCCGGGAAATGGTTAGGGTGTCCGGGGGCGCATCCTTGGTCAGGGTGGTCCCCGCCCCCAGGGTGGCGCCCCGGCCCACCGTCACCGGTGCCACCAGTTGGGTATCGGAGCCGATGAAAGCATCGTCTTCGATCACCGTACGGAATTTGTTCACCCCGTCGTAGTTGCAGGTAATGGTACCGGCGCCGATATTCACCCGGGCGCCCACGGTGGCATCCCCCACGTAGGCCAGGTGGTTGGCCTTGGACCCAGCTCCCAGGGTAGTGTTTTTCAGTTCTACGAAATTACCCACATGGGCCCCGGCTGCCAGGGTGGTGCCGGGCCGCAGGCGGGCGTAGGGGCCCACCACCGCGTCCGGCCCCACCTGGGCGCTGTCCAGGTGGGAAAAGGCGGCGATGCGGGCCCCGGCGGCCACGGTGACGTTTTTCAGGACACAGTAGGGGCCCACTTCCACCGCTTCTTCCAGCACCACCCGGCCTTCGAAGACGCAGCCCACGTCAATGGCCACATCCCGGCCGCAGACCAGTTCGCCCCGCACATCCAGGCGAGCCGGATCGGCCAGGCGCACCCCTTCTTCCAGCAATTGGGCGGCGATGCGGCCCTGGAGAATGCGCTCCAACTCGGCCAGCTGAGTTTTGCTATTCACTCCCAGCACTTCCCAGGGGCCTTCTGGATGGGCGGTGCGCACCGGCACCCCCTGGGCCACCGCCTGACCGATCAGGTCGGTCAGGTAGTATTCCCCCTGGGCGTTGTTATTGGAGAGGGCCCCCAGCCAGTCGGCCAGACGGGCCGTGGGAATGGCCATAATGCCCGTGTTCACTTCCTGGATGGCCCGCTGGGCGTCGTTGGCGTCCTTTTCCTCCACAATGGCGGTCACCTGACCGGCCGGATTGCGCAGAATGCGGCCGTAACCCTGGGGGTTATCCAAAGCCACGGTGAGGACGGCCAGGCCGTCCTGGGCGGCTGCCAGCAAGCGATTCAAGGTGCTCGCCTGGACCAGGGGCACGTCCCCGTACAACACCAGGGTATGGCTGCCCTGGCCCAGATAGGGCAAGGCCTGCTGTACCGCGTGGCCGGTGCCCAGCTGGGGGCTCTGCTCCCCGAATTGCACATCCGGCGCCGCCACGGCCTGGCGCACCACCTCGCCCCCATGGCCCACCACCACGCAGAGGCTTTCCGGGGACAGGGAGCGGGCCGTGTCCAGCACATGGCCCAGGAGGGGCTTGCCCGCCAGGGGATGGAGCACCTTGGGCAGATTGGAATGCATTCGCTTGCCTTTACCGGCAGCGAGAATCACCACATTCATGAAATTATCCAGTCAAAGGAAACACCGCCCGGGACCGGGCGGTTAAGCGTCAATGCGGGCGAGGGAAGGGAAAATCAGGCGCTTTTCTTTTCTTCCTGCCCCAGGATTTCCGCCAGCATTTGGCGGCCCTTGTTAGAAACAAACCAGTGGAGCACGTTCTTTTCGTTAATCCGGGTTTCGATAATGCCCTGGTTTTTAAGAATGGTCAGGCGCTGGCTGATCACGTCCCGAGCCAGGCCCGTCTTGTCCTCCAGGGCAGCCAGGTTGCCGTACACGTAGCAGTCGTCTGCCACCGCCCGAAGCAATTCCACATCATTATAGGAAAGGGCATCCTTGGGGTCCGGCCGGGGTTCCCGCACTTCCACCGGCTCCTTGACCGGGGCTGGCATCACCACCGGCTCGGGCTTACGCTCCTTGAGCTGGCGCACATCCCCCTTCACCTGATCCAGCTGGGAAAGGAGCTTGTTGGCCATGTTTTCGAAAAGACGGCGGGAGGCCACCACGTACAGGAGACAGAAACCGGCCACCACGAAATAATCCACCGGCCGGGAGCGGGCGCCCTCCAGCAGGGTGGAGGAAATCATATTGAGGAACAGGGGCACGGTAAGGGCGGCCACCACCCCCAACACCGGGTATTTGAGCCAGTCGTTGCGCTCCCCGTCGTTTTGCCGGTCCCGCAGGAAATAGTTGGCCAGGCCCCCCAGTATGCCCATGGTCACCAGAATGGCGCAGATGATCAGCAGGCTGATATCCAGGCCGCTGGTCGTCCCCATTTGTGTTGCCGTCTGCAAATCCATCTTTTCTGCCTCCCCGGATGAAGGTCGTAATATGCCACAGGGGACGGTCCCTGCCAAAACAAAACCCCGCACCAGGGCGGGGTTTTGTCGGTTAGGTACCTAAGGGGCTCAGCGGGGCAGCAGGGTTTTGCCGCCGTTCAGGAAAGCATCCACCGCCCGGGCGCATTGGCGCCCTTCCCGGATGGCCCAAACCACCAGGGATTGGCCACGGCGC
The DNA here is from genome assembly GCA_041907765.1 of Rhodocyclaceae bacterium. Classification (GTDB taxonomy): domain Bacteria; phylum Pseudomonadota; class Gammaproteobacteria; order Burkholderiales; family Rhodocyclaceae; genus Azospira. The sequence goes on from JAYRGQ010000004.1 coordinate 85,431, forward strand.
ATGTCCCCCGCCGCAAATACCTTGGGCACGTTGGTGGCGTAGCAGCCTTCCCCTTCCGTGGCGGCGGCAATGTTGCCGCGCCGGTCCTTATCCACCCCGAAAGCTTCCAGGATGGGGGACACGGGATGGACAAAGCCCATGGCCAAAAGCACCAGATCCGCTTGCAGTTCGAACTCGGAACCGGCCACTTCCACCATCTTGCCGTCCTTCCATTCCACCCGCACCGCCTTCAGGGCCTTGACGTGGCCGTTACCGTCGGTGACGAATTCCTTGGAAGCCACGGCAAATTCCCGCACGCAGCCTTCCTTGTGGGAAGAAGAGGTACGCAGCTTGATGGGCCAGTAGGGCCAGGTCAGAGGCTTGTTTTCCTCTTCCGGCGGACGGGGCATCAATTCCAGCTGGGTGATGGACAGGGCGCCGTGACGGTTGGAGGTGCCGACGCAGTCGGAACCCGTGTCGCCACCACCGATGACCACCACGTGCTTGCCCTTGGCGGAAATGGGGTTGGCCCCATCCCCGGCCACTTCCTTATTCTGGGGAATGAGGAATTCCAGGGCGAAATGGATACCGTCCAGTTCCCGGCCCGGAATGGGCAGATCCCGGGGCACTTCCGAGCCACCGGACAGCACCACGGCGTCGAAATCCTTCTTCAACTGTTCCGGGGTGACGAAATTGGAGGCGTCGCAGGTGATGCCGGCGGGCACGGACTTGGCACCCACCAGGGTGTTGGTGCGGAAGCTCACCCCTTCGGCCTGCATTTGTTCCATGCGCCGGTCGATCAAGCCCTTATCCAGCTTGAAGTCGGGGATACCGTAACGCAGCAGACCACCGACCCGGCCGTTCTTTTCGAACACGGTCACATCGTGACCGGCCCGGGCCAGTTGCTGAGCAGCGGCCAGCCCGGCGGGGCCGGAACCCACCACGGCCACTTTCTTGCCGGACTTGATCACCGGGGCCTGGGGCTTCACCCAGCCCTTCTCCCACGCCTTGTCGATAATGGCGTGTTCGATGGACTTGATTCCCACGGGATCGCAGTTGATGCCCAGGGTGCAGGCGGATTCGCAGGGCGCCGGGCAGATACGGCCGGTGAATTCGGGGAAATTGTTGGTGGAATGGAGGACCGTAATGGCCTTTTCCCACTCACCCCGATACACCAGGTCATTCCAGTCCGGAATGATGTTGTTCACCGGGCATCCGTTATTGCAGAACGGAATACCGCAGTCCATACACCGGGCCCCCTGAATGGTGGCTTGTTCATCGGTCAGGTGGCCAACGAACTCCTTGTAGTTCTTCACCCGTTCTTCAATCGGAGCGTAGGACTCGGATTGCCGGGGGAATTCCTTGAAACCGGTAGGCTTGCCCATTTACACGGCCTCCTGTTGCTTTTGTTGCTGGGCAACGATTTCCGTCAGTGCACGACGGTATTCGTTAGGCATGACTTTGACGAACTTGGCCCGGTAATTGGCCCAGTCATCCAGGATTTGTTTGGCCCGGGGAGAACCGGTGGCCGCCAGATGGCTTTCCACCAGCCCCTTGAGCAGGGCTTCGTCGGACATGGCCAGATGGCGCACATCCACCTTGCCGTGACCGGAAAGGTCGCTGCAAGCGCCCAGGGCGGGAGCGGACTTTTCGTCCTTGACCGCTTCCAGGGAAACCTGGGCCAGATTGCAACGGCTTTCAAAGTCCCCGTCTTCATCCAGCACAAAGGCCACCCCGCCGGACATACCGGCAGCGAAGTTACGGCCGGTCTGACCCAGCACCGCCACCGTACCGCCAGTCATGTATTCGCAGCCGTGGTCGCCCACCCCTTCCACCACCGCGGTGGCGCCGGAGTTCCGCACACAGAAACGTTCCCCGGCCACCCCGTTGAAAAACACCTCGCCGTCGATGGCGCCGTAGAGCACCGTGTTGCCGACAATGATGTTTTCCGTGGAAGTGCCCCGGAAGCTTTCCGGCGACTTGATGATGATGCGTCCGCCAGACAGGCCCTTGCCCACGTAGTCATTGCCTTCGCCCACCAGCTCGAAGGTAATGCCCTTGGAAAGGAAGGCGCCAAAGCTTTGACCGGCGGTGCCGTTCAGCTTCACCTGGATGGTGTTGTCCGGCAGACCGGCGTAACCGTAGCGGCGCGCCACTTCCCCACCCAACATGGCACCCACGGTGCGATTCACGTTGCGGATCGGGGTTTCGATGACCACCTTTTCGCCCTTTTCCAGGGCCGGCTTGGCGGCCTGGATCAGGGTGTTGTCCAGGGCCTTGCCTAGGGCATGGTCTTGGCTTTCCCGATGCAGACGGGCCACATCGGCGCTCACCGGCGGCATGTAGAAGATGCTGGAGTAATCCAGGCCCTTGGCCTTCCAGTGATCCACACCCGCTTTCATGTCCAGCAGGTCAGCCCGGCCGATCATGTCGTCCAGCTTGCGGATACCCATGGAGGCCATGAGTTCCCGCACTTCTTCGGCCACGAAGAAGAAGTAGTTCACCACGTGTTCCGGCTGACCGGAGAAGCGCCGGCGCAGTTCCGGATCCTGAGTCGCCACGCCCACCGGGCAGGTGTTCAGGTGGCACTTGCGCATCATGATGCAGCCTTCCACCACCAGGGGAGCGGTGGCGAAGCCAAACTCATCGGCCCCCAGCAGGGCGCCGATAACCACGTCCCGACCGGTCTTCATCTGGCCATCCACCTGGACCCGGATGCGGCCGCGCAGGCGGTTCAGCACCAGGGTTTGCTGGGTTTCGGCCAGGCCCAGTTCCCAGGGCGCACCGGCGTGCTTGATGGAGGACAGGGGAGAAGCCCCGGTGCCGCCGTCATGGCCGGAGATCACCAGGTGATCGGCCTTGGCTTTGGAAACCCCGGCAGCCACCGTACCCACGCCCACTTCGGACACTAGCTTGACGGAGACGGACGCCAGGGGATTGACGTTCTTCAGGTCGTGGATCAGCTGGGCCAAATCCTCGATGGAGTAGATGTCGTGGTGAGGCGGGGGAGAAATCAGACCGACGCCCGGCACGGAGTGACGCAGGAAACCGATATATTCGGAAACCTTGTGCCCCGGCAATTGGCCGCCTTCACCCGGCTTGGCCCCTTGGGCCATCTTGATCTGGATTTGATCCGCATTAACCAGGTATTCGGAAGTCACCCCGAAACGGCCGGAGGCCACCTGTTTAATGGCGGAGCGGAGGGAATCCCCTTCTTTCAGTTCCAGATCCCGTTCGATACGGCCAGCGCCGATGATTTCGGACAGCTTCTGCCCGGCCTTCACCGGCTTGAAGCGGTTCGCATCTTCGCCCCCTTCCCCGGTATTGGACTTACCGCCAATCCGGTTCATGGCCACGGCCAGGGTGGTGTGGGCTTCCGTGGAAATGGAGCCCAGGGACATGGCACCGGTCGCAAAGCGCTTGACGATGTCCTTGGCGGATTCCACTTCTTCCAGGGCAACGGGGGGACCCGCCGGCTTGATATCAAACAGACCGCGCAAGGTCATGTGACGCTTGCTTTGGTCGTTGATGATCTTGGCGTATTCCTTGTAGGTGTCGTACTTGCCGCTGCGGGTGGAATGTTGCAGCTTGGCAATGGCGTCCGGCGTCCACATGTGTTCTTCGCCACGGATACGGAAAGCGTAGTCGCCCCCCGCGTCCAGGGCGTTGGCCAGCACCGGATCCGGGCTGTAGGCGCCACGGTGGATACGCAGGGCTTCCTCCGCCACTTCCTTCAGGCCGATGCCTTCCACCTGGGTGGCGGTACCGGTGAAGAAGCGCTTCACGAACTCGGTGGAAAGACCAATGGCTTCGAAAATCTGGGCGCCGCAGTAGGACTGGTAAGTGGAAATGCCCATCTTGGACATCACCTTACGCAGGCCCTTGTTCACCGCCTTGATGAAATGCTTTTGGGCATCGTAGGCGGTCACATTGCCGGGCAGCTGGGCGGCCAGGTCGGCCAGGGTGTCCATGGTCAGCCAGGGGCAGACCGCTTCCGCGCCGTAACCGGCCAGGAGGGCGAAGTGGTGGGTTTCCTTGGCGGCCCCCGTATCCACCACCAGACCGGTGGAGGTGCGCAGGCCCTTCTTCACCAGGTGATGATGCACGGCGGAGGTAGCCAGCAGGGCGGGAATGGCGACCCGGTCCCGGCTCACGGAGCGGTCGGAGAGGATCAGCACGTTGAAGCCAGCCACCACACTCTTTTCCGCTTCGGCACAGACCTTTTCCAGGGCTTTGTCACAGCCTTCCGCCCCTTCGGCGGCGGGCCAGGTGATGTCCAGCACCACCGACTTGTAACGGCCGGAGGTGGAACGATCAATGGCGCGCAGCTTGGCCATGTCCGCATTGGTCAGCACCGGTTGGTGCACTTCCAGACGGATCGGCGGGCAGGTTTCTTCCACCCCCAGCAGATTGGGCTTGGGCCCAATGAAGCTGGTCAGGGACATGACGATCTCTTCCCGGATGGGGTCGATCGGCGGATTGGTCACCTGAGCAAACAGCTGCTTGAAGTAGTTGAAGAGAGGCTTGTTCTTGTCGGACAGCACAGGCAGGGAGGCGTCGTTGCCCATGGAGCCCGTGGCTTCTTCACCCTTTTCCGCCATGGGCTTGAGGATGAATTTCACGTCTTCCTGGGTGAAACCGAAAGCCTGTTGCACATCCAGCAGGGAGTCATAGCGGGGCGGCAGTTCGCCGCCGGCTTCCGGTAGTTCGCCCAGGAAGTAGCGGGATTGCTCGATCCACTGACGGTAAGGCTTGGCGGCCGCCAGGGATTGCTTCAATTCCTGGTCGTCGATAATGCGGCCTTGTTCCAGGTCGATGAGGAACATCTTCCCGGGCTGGAGACGCCATTTCTTGACGATCTTTTCTTGGGGGAAAGTCAGCACCCCCATTTCGGAGGCCATCAGCACCACGTCGTCTTCCGTCACCAGGTAACGGGCGGGACGCAGGCCATTCCGGTCCAGGGTGGCGCCAATTTGGCGACCGTCGGTGAAGGCCACGGCAGCGGGGCCATCCCAGGGTTCCATCAGGGCCGCATGGTATTCGTAGAAGGCGCGCCGTTCTTCGTCCATGAGGGGATTGCCGGCCCAGGCTTCCGGGATCAGCATCATCATGGCGTGGGCCAGGCTGTAGCCGCCCATGGTCAGCAATTCCAGGGCATTGTCGAAGCAAGCGGAGTCGGACTGACCTTCCTGGATCAGGGGCCAGAGCTTATCCAGATCCTCAGCCAGCCACTTGGACTCCATGGCCTTTTGCCGGGCCTTCATCCAATTCACATTGCCCCGCACGGTGTTGATTTCGCCGTTGTGGGCAATCATCCGGAACGGATGAGACAAATCCCAGGTGGGGAAGGTGTTGGTAGAGAAGCGTTGGTGCACCAGGGCCAGGGCGGAGACGCAACGGGGGTCCGCCAGGTCGGAGAAGTACTCACCCACCTGGTGGGCCAGGAGCAGGCCCTTGTAAACGATGGTCCGGGAGGACAGGGACGGAATATAGAACTGGCTACCGTCATCAAGCTTGAGCTTGCGCACCGCATGTTCAACCCGCTTGCGGATCACGAACAGCTTGCGTTCAAAGCCATCCTGGTCGGCCACATTGGCGCCCTTGCCGATGAAGACTTGGCGCACCACGGGCTCGGAATCCTTGGCGGCTTGAGCCAGGCCTTGGTTGTTCCGGGGCACATCCCGCCAGCCCAGGAAAACCTGTCCTTCTTCATGGACAATCCGGGCGACAGCGGATTCGCAGGCCAGCCGACCGTTGTCAGACTGGGGCAGGAAGATGTTGCCGCAGGCGTAACTGCCGAACTCAGGCAGGGTAATGCCCAGCTTGGCCGCCTCAGGACGCAGCAGGGCGTCGGGCAGCTGCAGCAAAATCCCGGCCCCGTCCCCCAGCAGGGGGTCGTAACCGGTCGCGCCACGGTGATCCAGATTTTTCAGGATCTCCAGACCCTGTTCAACGATCCCGTGGCTCTTTTGGTTTTTGATATGGGCCACGAAGCCGACGCCGCAAGCGTCCTGTTCGTTGACCGGATCGTACAGGCCCTGCCGTTCGGGGACGGCCCCACCTGGGACAACACTATCCATCACGCTAGAGTCCTCGTTCAAAAATGCCGACCGCATGGACACGGGGGCGGCAAAAAAGCCGGTGCGTGGACACCGGCTTTTATCGTTACAAATTTAAAGGGCAACTGCGGACTATAGCGCGAACGCCACGCCCCATCAAGCCCCTCTTTCTTAAGCGCTTTCACCGCTCACCACCGCAAAAATCCGTTGATGCTCCCGCATGGCATAGCGGTCAGTCATCCCCGCCACATAGTCGGCCACCGCCCGGGGCGCGTCATCCTTGGCCATTTGTTGATACTGGGGCGGCAGCAGACGCACATCTTCAAGAAAAACCCGGAACAAATCCCGAATAATGCCCTTGGCTTTGGTGGTCATGCGCAACACCTGGTAATGCTGATACAGATTGCGCCGCAGAAACTGCTTCATGGCCTGTTGGGAAGCGGCCATGGCGGCACCGAAGCCCACCATGGGCGGCGCCTGGCGCACCTCCGCCGGACTGGTGGCTCCCAGTTGATCCAGATTAGCCCGGGTAGTTTCCACCAGATCGGTGACCAAGGCATTAATCATGCGCCGGGTGGTTTCATGGAGACAGCGGCGCACGGGCAGATCCGGGTACTTGGCCCGCACTTCCCGAAAGAAGTCGGAAAAAAGCCCGACGCCCTCCAACTGCTCCACCGTAATCAGGCCGGAACGCAGGCCATCATCCACATCATGATTGTTATAGGCGATTTCGTCCGCCAGATTGCATACCTGGGCTTCCAGGGAGGGGCTTCCCCCCTCCAGAAAACGGCGCCCCACTTCCCCCAGTTGGCGGGCGTTTTCCTGGGAACAGTGCTTAATAATGCCTTCCCGGGTTTCGAAACACAGATTCAGCCCGGGGAATTCCGCGTAGCGGTCTTCCAGCAAATCCACAATACGCAGGGACTGGAGGTTGTGCTCAAAACCACCCCAGCGGGCCATGCAGTCATTCAGGGCTTCTTGGCCCGCATGGCCAAACGGGGTGTGGCCTAGGTCATGGGCCAGGGAAATGGCTTCCACCAAATCTTCATTGAGCGCCAGGGCCCGAGCGATGCCCCGGGCGATCTGGGCCACTTCCAGGCTGTGGGTGAGGCGGGTGCGGAACAAATCCCCCTCATGGTTCACAAAGACCTGGGTCTTGTATTCCAGGCGGCGAAAAGCGGTGGAATGGACGATCCGATCCCGATCCCGCTGAAATTCGCTCCGATAGAAGGGGGCCGGTTCCAGCCATCGACGTCCCCCACTCGTTGCTTCGGACACGGCGCAGGGACGTAGATTCATGGCTGGCCCCTAATGATCTGAGCGAGCGCGGATGGCCGCCAGGATTTGCTCCGACGTGGCCTGGTCGCTCACCACCCCGTGGCCCAGCCCCTGGAGCAATACCAAGCGCAAACGGCCATCCTGCACTTTTTTGTCGTGCAGCATGAGGGGCAGATACTGATCGGCGGTCATGGCCGCCGGGCCTCGCACCGGCAAGCCGGCCCGAGTCAGCAGGGCTTCCACCCGGGTCACATCGGCGTCGGATAGCCAGCCCAGCTGGCGGGACAAATCCACCGCCATCATGGTGCCCGCCGCCACCGCCTCCCCGTGGAGCCACACCCCGTAGCCCATGCCCGCTTCAATGGCATGGCCAAAGGTGTGTCCCAGGTTCAGCAGGGCCCGTTCCCCCCCTTCCCGCTCGTCCCGGGCCACCACCTCGGCCTTGTTTTCGCAGGAGCGGCGCACCGCTGCTGCCAGCAGGGATTTATCCCGAGCCAGTAAGCCCGCCATATAGCCTTCCAGCCAGGCCAGGAAGGGCAGGTCCCGAATCAGCCCGTATTTAATGACTTCCGCCAGACCGGCCCGCAGCTCCTGATCCGGCAAGGTATCCAGGGTATCCAGATCGGCCAGCACCAGCTTGGGCTGATGGAAAGCGCCGATCATGTTCTTGCCCAGGGGGTGATTGATCGCCGTTTTTCCCCCCACGGAGGAATCCACCTGGGCCAACAGGGTGGTGGGCACCTGAATGAAGGGCGCGCCCCGCTGATAACAGGCGGCCGCGAACCCGGTCATGTCCCCCACCACCCCGCCTCCCAAGGCAACAATAGGGGTGGAGCGTTCGCAGTTATGGCCCAGCAGGCCATCAAAAATTTGATTGAGGGTTTCCCAATTTTTGAATTGCTCCCCGTCCGGCAGCACAATGGGGATGACCGTTTTGCCCGCCCCCTCCAATACGGCCGTGAGCCGAGCCAGATAGAGGGGGGCTACCGTCTCATTGGAAACCACCGCCACCCGGCGGCCCGGCACATAGGACTCCAACCAGTCCGACTGGTCCAGCAGACCGCAGCCGATCCAGATCGGATAGGAACGTTGTCCCAACGCCACATTTAAAACCATAGGATTCATGGGAATCGTCTCGTAAATTCCTTGGTCAGCAGATTCACCGTGCCTGCCGCCGAATGTTTGGCCCCATCCACCACAAAATCCGCCACTTCCCGGTACAGGGGATCCCGCAGGGCCAGGAGATCCCGCAGCTTCTGCAAGGGGTCCTGCACCTGAAGCAGGGGCCGGTTGCGGTCATTTTTTGTGCGCTCGAACAGCAGATGGGGCGGTGCACTCAGATATACCACCCAGCCATTGCGCTGCAAGCAGGCCCGGTTTTCCGGACTCATCACCACACCGCCGCCAGTCGCCATCACCAAGCCCGTACACCGGGCCAAATCCGCCACCACCAACTCTTCCCGACGCCGAAAGCCCCCTTCCCCTTCGATCTCAAAAATCACCGGAATGGGCACTCCCGTGCGGGCTTCGATTTCCTGGTCCACATCCACGAACGTCAGCCCCAGCCGCTTGGCCAAGAGCCGCCCCACCGTCGTCTTCCCGGCCCCCATGAGGCCCACCAGAAAAATATTGTGTCGATTCGCTTTCACGGCGGGATTCTAGCAGCAAAAAGGCCGGCAGAAGCCGGCCTTTTTGGAAGGAGGAACAGGGAAGATCAGCGCAGGGCCAAGTTATCCGCGACGATTTTCGGGGTAATAAAGACCATCAACTCCGTTTTGCTGTAATCCGTCTTGGTATTACGGAACAGGAAGCCCACGTAAGGCAAATCCCCCAAGAACGGAATACGGCTAACTGTCTTGGTATCGGATTCTTCATATATCCCCCCGATAACAACAGTGCCACCATTATCTACCAAAATATCTGTTTTAATATGCTTCGTTTTAATTGCCACAGCCCCCTATAACACTCGTGGTATCTGGTTCATCCTTATTGATATCCAGAGACATAATGACCCGGCCATCAGGCGTAATTTGAGGCCGTACCTTTAGAGAAAGATTGGCTTTTTTGAACTGAACCGCCGTGGCACCAGAACTGGTCGCCTGTTGATAAGGAATTTCCGTACCTTGTTCGATGACTGCCTCTGCCTGGTCAGAGGTCATTACGCGGGGACTGGAAACTACCTTGCCTTTCCCATCTTGCTCTAAAGCAGATATTTCAAGATTTAAAAATTTCGTCGCAGAAGGATTAAAAAGCGTTAATGAAAAGGCCCCGGCTTCCATACCATTGATAGCCGACGCCGGCAAATTTACGCTAGTTGAGCTATCGTTAATAGATGCCCCATTAGTTAATATGGATGGTTGATCTTTCAACTGACCAGTGAAATACGCGTTACCATTCAGGGTTCCAATGCTGGATTGGATTCGATTAGAACGCGTCACCTTTTGACCCCCGTCCGTAATACCGAGTCGAGCCCCTAAATTTTTTGCAAAATCATCACTGGCAATAACAATCCGGGCTTCAATTAGAACCTGCCGCACCGGCACATCCACCTTGGCAATGATTTTCCGCAATTCTTCTAGGCGAGCCGGCGTATCCTGAATAAACAACGTATTCGTACGCGCATCAATCACCGCGCTGCCACGCTTGGACAAAATACGTTGTTTATCATCGGTGAGAATTTTCTGGAAGGCCTCTGCCTTTTGATAATTTAGTTGGAATGTTTCAGTACGCAGGGGCTCCACATCGCTGATTTGTTGAAGCGCCTGCATTTCCATTTCTTCTTTTTTCATCAGCTCGTCTTTGGGCGCCACGAGTAGCACATTGCCCCGCTTACGCTTATCCAAGCCACCTTTTTCCAGAATCAAATCAAACGCCTGATCCCAAGGCACGTCCTGCAAACGCAAGCTTATGGAGCCCTGAACGGAATCGGACATAACAACGTTATAGCCGAACTCCTCTCCCAGCGTTTGCAGCAATTGCTTAATCGGTGTGTTCTGAATATTTAAGGAAATCTTATCGCCAGAATACTCTGACGTACTATTCCCCTTAGTCAGTTTATTCGGGTCTTGGACCGCTTTGTGCAGCTCAATAATGAACTGGTTATCCGCCTGATAAGCTTGGTGTTCCCAATCACCGCTAGCTTTTACCACCAGATGCACGTTCCCTTTTTCTCGGGTAACCAAGAACGCATTTACCGGCGTCCCAAAATCCGTCACATCAAAGCGCTTTGCCAAATCTCCCGGCAGAGTCACCCCTTGAAAATCAGCGACCAAGTCACGGCCTTGGCGGCGAACATCTACACCAATGGAGGGATCGCTCAGATCCACCAATATGCGCCCTTCCCCACCTTTGCCACGGCGAAAACTAATATCTTTAATGGCATGACTGGTTTTGGCATAGACAGTGGGAGCAAAATGAGCCGGCGCCTCAGCATAATTGACTGCCGCCTGAACCCCTTTTAACGCCACTACAACCGCATTTCCTTCGACACGGGTATCGTAGCTGGCGTTCTGGGACAGATTGAGAACGACTCGAGTACGGTTGCCCACTTGCACCGCATTCACGCTTTTCAATAACCCGGAAGATAATTGCTGAGCCGGCTTACCCAAACCATTAGCAACACCGACAAAATCCAGGGCGATACGGGCCGGATTGGCCACACTAAAGCTGTTCGGGGGAGTAGTAATGGCGTCCTTGAAATTTAAGCGCAAGCTTACCGTATCCCCAGTCGTAGCCAAATTGACACTTTCCAGGGTATTGGGGAGGTTATCCTCCGCTACTGCCAGGGTGATCCCCAGGCTTAATACCGCCCCCACGACCCAGCGCAGGATTTTATTAATACCTATCATTTACCCGCCTCCTTATCCTGCAGCTGCAAAGAGCTTGCACGCTCGCTCCAGTCCCCGGATGTATCTTGGACTAATTCACGAAGTTTTATTTCTGTTTCAGAAATGGAAGTAACAATACCGAAGTCCTGTCCCAGGTAATTCCCCACTTTCACCTGGAACAAAGCCCCATTTGCCAACACCATGGCATAAGGCACTTTACCTCGATGCAAAAAGCCCACATATTGAAGCGAGTCCAAAGGATAAGCCTCCAAAGGCTCTTTTGGACGATTGAAATCGGGTCGCATACCCCCCCCACCCAACTCCCGGCCCTTTTCCAGCTTGACTTCATTGAAGGGATCCGTCATCCCCGCCGCATCATAAGCTATGGGCACATAGGGATTTACTTGGGGCAAAGGTGGTATTTTTCCCCGGAGATTCTGCTCCGAGCTACGCATCCACTCTTTAATATCGTCATGGTTACCGCCGCCGCAAGCACTTAAGCCGAGCAGCACCAGAAAACTGAGGCTAAATAAACGCATCATTTTTTCTTGGCTCCCGCAGCCTTTGCCGCTTTTTTCTGCTCGGCCACCTCTTCTTCATCCAAATAGCGGAAAGTTTTGGCCGTTGCCTCCATAACCAACGGTCCGCCCCCCTTGGCGCCATTTTTGCCATCCTGGGCAACAATGCTGATGTTATTCAGGGTAACAATCCGTGAAAGCTTCCCTACGTCTTCCGCAAAAGCACCGAAATCGTGGTAATTCCCCGTCAGTCGAATAGCCACCGGAAGCTCCGCGTAAAAATCCTTCAAGGCTTCCTGCCCGGGACGAAACAAATCAAAGGTCAGGCCCCGACCGATACCTGCCTGATTAATTTCGCTCAACAGGGCGTCGACTTCCGATTTATTGGGCAGCTGCTTCAGCAGGTTACCGAACGATCGGTCAATTTCATTGAGCTGCTCGGTGTACAAATCCAGATTTATGGCTTGGCGCTTTTTATTCAGGTACTCATCCCGCAGTTGCTGTTCTTCCTGCTGCTTGGTGCTTAGCTCGCTCAGCTGATCGCTCCAAAAAAACCACCAGCCGCCAACTAGCACAAAAAAGAAAATGGCCGCCAACAACGCTATACGAGGATAAAGAGGCCAAGCGCCGATATCGTTGGGATTCAGTCCTCTGAATTCATTTGCAATCGCCTGGAAATCCAGGTCTTTGAGTGATAAACGCCCCATTTTCATGGTTGAGCCCCCTTAGGCGGAGCCGGGGGAACTGGCTTGTCTCCGCTATCTTTCCCCGCCCCCCCAATTGTTCTGGTCACCGTCACCGTCAAGGAAAACTCATTCAAGCGTTTTTTATTCACATCCACCGCTTTAATTTCAATGAGGTTAGGCTTTTCCAGCCAAGGAGAAGCCTCCAGATTACGCATGAACACGGAAACCTTGGCATTGGACTGGGTGTAGCCATCCAGACTGACCTGCTGCCCGTCCTGCTTCATGGATTTTAGATACACCCCGTCAGGAGTGAGCTTCACCAGTTCGCTCAGCAGACGCACGGAATCGGAACGGTCCTGCTGCAGAGATTCAATAATGTTTTTCCGAGCCAACAGGGCTTGGGTTTGGTTTTTCAGCTCCTTGATCTGGGCAATCTGCTTATCCAGACCGCTGATTTCCTTTTTCAGGAATTGGTTTTTGCTGTCCTGGGCACTGACATATTCGCCGATTGCCGAATACACCAGAACCACCAGCAGAGCGGCCAGGACGGCAACCCCTCCGGCCATGGTGTAGAACTGTTGGCGTCTGGCCTTGCGTTGCTCTTCCCTGTAGGGGAGCAGATTGATGCGAATCATGCGTCGAACCTCCGCAGCGCCAAACCGCAGGCCACCATTAAGGAGGAGGCATCCGCCACCAGGCTTCTCGCCCGCACCCGGTCCGAAACCGCCATACCGGCAAAGGGATTGGCCACAATGGTATTAACCTGGGTCTTGGTGGCCACCACTTCATCCACCCCGGGAATGACCGCACACCCCCCCGCCAGGACAATGTGATCCACCTGATTGAACTGGGTCGAAGTGAAGAAGAATTGCAGGGAACGGGACACTTCCAAGGCCAGATTTTCCACAAAGGGCCGCAGGAGTTCCGATTCAAAATTCTCCGGCAAGGAATTGGCCCGCTTGGCCGCCTCCGCCTCCTCGTAGGTCATGCCATATTGGCGAGCGGCCTCCTGGGTCAGCTGACCGCCGCCGAAAGCCTGCTCCTTCGTATAAACCTGCTGCCCGTTGCGCAGCACGGTAAGGTTGGTGGCATTCGCCCCCACATCGATCAAGGCAATCACCTGATCTTTACCCTGGTCCGGCAACTGACTCAACACCAGATCAAAAGCCGTCAGGGTGGCAAAATTCTCCACATCCATGACCAAAGGCTTTAGCCCCGCCGCTTCGGCCACTGCCACCCGGTCTTCCACCTTTTCTTTACGGGAAGCGGCAATCAGGACTTCCACCTCATCCGGAGAGGAGGGGGCGGCCCCCATGACCTGGAAGTCCAAATTCACTTCTTCCAGGGGGAAAGGGATGTACTGGTTGGCCTCGGACTCAACCATGACCTCCATTTCCTCCTCCCGCTGACCGGAAGGGAGAATGATTTTCTTGGTGATGACGGATGCCGCCGGCAAAGCCAGGGCCACATTGCGGGTAGTGGTGGCCATGCGCTTCCACGCCCGCCGCACCGACTCGGCCGCTTCTTCTAAATTGATGATATTGCCGTCCGCGACCACGTCTTTGGACAGCACTTCGATGGTATAGCGCTCAACGCGATACCCATCTTTCCCATTTCCCGACAGCTCCACCATCTTGACTGCGGAGGAGCTGATATCCACACCGATTAACGGCTTGGACTTGGGATTGAAAATTGAAAGGTCGAGCTGCAAGACAAGCCCCCCGCAAAAATCCCTGAAAAAATTTATAGTTAGGGAATATACGTATAATTCACTTTAGATGCTAGCAACAACCATAAGACCTGTAAAGCGATTCAACCGGCGGCCCCACGCCAGCTTATAATGCGCCATCCTTCCCCCTGGGGCTGCCGTCTTGTCTAATAACACCCGCTGGATCCTCTATCCTTTCCTCGGCCTTCTCGGCCTCATGGTTTTCGGCATCGCCGTTATCGGCCTGATTGCCGTCTTTGCCTACCCCAATCTGCCGTCCTTGGACGTGCTCACCGATTACCGGCCCAAGGAACCGCTCCGGGTCTATACCGCCGACGGTTACCTGATCGGCGAATTCGGCGAGGAACGTCGCGCCGTGGTGCGTATTCAGGACGTGCCCCCCATTATGAAAGAGGCCATCCTGGCGGCGGAAGACGAACGCTTCTACCAGCACGGTGGGGTGGACACCATGGGGGTGCTGCGGGCCGCCGGGGCCAACCTGATTAGCGGCGGTAAGCGCCAGGGGGCTTCCACCATCACCATGCAGGTGGCCCGGAATTTCTTCCTCTCCAGCGAAAAGACCCTTTCCCGCAAGCTCTATGAAGTGCTCCTGTCCCTGAAAATCGAGCACAACCTGAGCAAGGATCAGATTCTGCAGCTCTACATCAACCAGATTTATCTGGGCCAGCGGGCTTACGGCTTCGGTTCCGCCGCCCAGATTTATTTCGGCAAACCCCTCCAGGAATTGACCGTGGCGGAAGCGGCCATGCTGGCCGGTCTCCCCAAGGCCCCGTCTTCCTATAACCCGGTGATCAATCCCAAGCGGGCCCGGCTACGCCAGGAATATGTGCTGCGCCGCATGCATGAGCTCCACTTCATCGACGACAAGCAATATGGGGAAGCCTTGAAGCAGCCCCTGGTGGTCAAGCACGACGCCAACACCTTTGCTGTCCATGCGGACTACGTGGCGGAAATGGCCCGGCAGATCGCCGCTGCCCGCTTCCCCAACGACGTCTATACCCGGGGCCTGAAGGTGTACACCACCATCCTCAAGGACGACCAGGAAGCTGCCTACGCGTCCGTGCGCAAGGGGGTCATGGATTATGACCGGCGCCACGGCTACCGGGGCGCGGAAGCCTATGTGGACATGAGCGACGTCAGCTCGGACCAGGACGACGAACTGGAAGACCTGCTCCAGGACTACAACGACGCGGACAACCTGCAAGCCGCCCTGGTGCTCCAGGCCGGCCCCAAAGCGGTACGGGTCTATCGGCGTAACGGGGAAATCATCACCCTCTCCGGGGATGCCATCAAATTTGCCGCCAAGATGCTGGACGACAAGGCTCCCGCCAACAAGCGCCTGCGGCGCGGCGCCATCATCCGTCTGATCCAGGACGACAAGGGCAACTTCCAGATTTCCCAATTGCCGGAAGTGGAATCTGCCTTCGTTTCCGTGGATCCCAAGGACGGCGCCATTCGGGCCCTGGTGGGTGGCTTTGACTACAACCGGAACAAGTTCAACCACATCACCCAGGCCTGGCGCCAACCGGGCTCCAGCTTCAAGCCCTTTATTTACTCGGCGGCCATGGAAAAGGGCTTCACCCCCAATTCCGTGGTGGATGACGCCCCCATCACCATTCCCTCGGCTTCTACCGGCAGCACCCCCTGGTCGCCCCACAACTACGACAACAAGTACGAAGGCCCCATGAGCCTGCGCCGGGCCCTGGCAAAGTCCAAGAACATGGTCTCCATCCGGCTGCTCCAGGCCATCGGCACCCAGTACGCCCAGGACTACATCACCCACTTCGGCTTTGACGCCGCCCGTCACCCCCCCTACCTGACCATGGCCCTGGGGGCCGGCTCCGTCACCCCTTGGCAGATGGTGACCGCCTACACGGTATTCGCCAGCGGCGGCTACAAGCTGCAACCCTATGTGGTGAAAAACATTGTGGATGAATCGGGCAAGGTACTGGCCCAGGCCCAGCCCATCCAGGCCGGGGATGAGGACCATCGGGCCATCGACGCCCGCAACGCCTATCTGATGGATTCCATGCTGCGGGATGTGGCCACCTACGGCACCGGGGCCAAGGCCTCCGTGATCTTGAAGCGCCACGATCTGGCGGGCAAGACCGGGACCACCAATGAATACGTGGATGCCTGGTTCTGCGGCTACCAGAAAACCGTGGTGGGCTGCGCCTGGATCGGCTTCGACCAGCCCCGCAAACTGGGGGGCGGGGAAACCGGCGGCACCGCCGCCCTGCCCATCTGGATCGGCTATATGCAGCAAGCCCTGAAAAATGTTCCCGAAGCCTATATGCCCGTGCCGGAAGGCATGAATACGGGAGACAGCAGCAATACGGATGACAAGGACGGCAACGGTGGCGGTACCCCCGGGGACACCCCCGCCGATGCCACGGACGACAGCGCCAAGCCGACGGACTAAGCCGGGCGCTGCCTCATTAGAAAGGAATCGTCATGCAAAAAGTGCTCATCATCGCCCACGGCGCCCCCTACGGCAGCGAACGGATGCTCTCCGCCCTGCGCCTGGCCACGGCCCTCACCGGCCAGGACCCCGCCCCGACGGTGAAGCTGTTCTTTATGTCTGACGCAGTGGTAACGGGCCTGGCGGGCCAGGCAGCGGCGGGAGGCGGATTGGGAGAAATGGTGGAAGGTCTGGTGGCCGCCGGGGTGCCCGTCAAGCTGTGCCGCACCTGCGCCCAAGCCCGGGGGATTCAGGACCTGCCCCTGATTGCCGGGGTGGAAATCGGCACCCTGCCCGAACTGGCCCAATGGACCCTGGAAGCGGACAAGGTCATCACCTTCTAAAGGGCTCCAGTTCCAGAAAAATGGCACAAAAAAAGGGAGGCTCAAGCCTCCCTTTTTTACTGCAACTGCACCGGACTCCCAGCCTGCTCGGACACTAACCGGGAGAGTTTGGCGAACAGCTCCTCCCCATCCCGGGTATCCAGCCAGCGCTCCCCGTCCCGCCGGAAATGGAAGCCCCCGGTGCGGGCCGCCACCCAGATTTCCTGGGCAATGGCGTGGCGGTTGATGACCATCTTGGCGCCGTCGGCAAATTCCACCTCCAGTACCCCGCCGGCCCCCAGTTCATAATCCAGATCCGCCCCGGAATTTTCCAGGCCATCCTGAATCCGCTCCAGGGTCGCCTCCGCCAGGGCGTTAAACTCGCTCTCATTCATGCTGAAATCCTTGTGCTACCATGCGCGTTTTGCAACCGTGAATCGCCTCCGCGAACCCACCATGCGCCGTCTGCTCTCCCTGCTGGGAATTTCCGCCGTCGTCGCCCTGGCTGGTTGCGGTACCCGGGGTCCCCTGGTACTGCCGCCCCGCCCCGGCGCCACGCCGGCGCCGACCAGCCCCAGCACCCCTTTGCCGTCCCATGTTAGCACGGACGACGACGCCAACCCCTGAATCGACCACCATGACTCCCTTCGCCTATCGGGCGGGTGAGCTGCACGCGGAAGACGTGCCCCTTTCCCGCATCGCCGAAGAATTCGGCACTCCCTGTTACGTCTATTCCCGGGCCGCCCTGACGGCCTCCTACCGGGAATTCCAGGAGGCCCTGGCCGCCCATCCGGCGGGCCAGGACGGCCTGGTGTGCTTTGCGGTCAAGGCCAATTCCAACCTGGGAGTGCTGTCCCTGTTCGCCCGTCTGGGCGCCGGGTTTGACATCGTCTCCGGCGGGGAGTTGCGCCGGGTGCTGGCCGCTGGTGCGGATGCGGGCAAGGTGGTGTTCTCGGGCGTCGGCAAGACCGAGGCGGAAATGGCCCAGGCTCTGAGCGCCGGGATTTTCTGCTTCAACGTGGAATCCGCCCCCGAGCTGGAACGGCTCAACGGGGTGGCCCTGCGCTTGGGCAAGCAGGCCCCGGTGAGCCTGCGGGTCAATCCCAATGTGGATGCCCATACCCACCCCTACATTTCCACCGGTCTGCGCCAGAACAAGTTCGGCGTGGCCTATGAGGACGCCCTGGATCTCTATCGCCAGGCCGCCGCCCTGCCCGGCCTGAACGTTACCGGCATCGACTGCCACATCGGCTCCCAGCTCCTGGACCCCAGCCCCTTTGCGGAAGCCCTGGACAAGGTGCTGGCCCTGGTGGATCAACTGGCTGCTGCCGGCATCACCCTGCACCATATCGACCTGGGCGGTGGCCTGGGCATCCGTTACGGGGAAGCGGGAGAAGGGGAAGCCCCCCGGGTGCTGGACTACCTCACCCCCCTGCTGCAAAAGCTGGAAGGGCGGGGCCTGCGGGTCATCCTGGAACCGGGACGGCGTCTGGTGGGCAACGCGGGCCTGCTGCTGACCCGGGTGGAATACGTGAAGACCGGGGAAGAAAAGAATTTCGCCATCGTGGATGGGGCCATGAACGATCTGATGCGCCCGGCCCTCTATGAGGCTTACCACGACATCCAGGCTGTCAAGCCCCGGGGGGAAGCCCCGGAAGTCTATGACGTGGTGGGGCCCATCTGCGAATCCGGGGATTTCCTCGGTCGGGAACGGGAACTGGCCGTGGCCGGGGGCGACCTGCTGGCCATCCTCTCCGCCGGGGCCTACGGTTCTTCCATGAGCTCCAACTACAATTCCCGCCCCCGGGCCGCTGAGGTTATGGTGGATGGGGAACGGATTCATCTGGTCCGCCACCGGGAAAAGGTGGAAGACCTCTACGCCAGCGAAATTCCCTTACCCCGGGAATAAGCACGGCAAGCCCCGGCCCACACCGGGTTATCCCCCAGAAAGGGGCGCACGCCATCAGGTAAGCGCCCCTTTTCCGTTGAATGGGCGCGAAACGGCTGGGGCTTTCCGGAATATTCCCTCCCTGGGGACTTTTGCGGCGGCGGTTCCCGGGGGGATTTCCCCCTTATGGGCTGAAGCTTTGCCGCCGTCTGCAACACCAAGGGTTATCCACCTGCCCATAAGCTCATCCCCTGCTTTCCTGGGGTCCGCGCCCCCTCCGCCCCCACTGCGACAAATAGCCGCAGCGGCGCCCCTCCCCCTCCGTCCGCCAAGGACATAAAATGGGGCGGATGCCCCCACTCGATCTCACCGCCTCCCTGCAACGCCTCGCCGCCCTGCGCCGGGTGGAGGTCGTCGCCCAATCCCTGGTCCTGATCCTGGCCGTGGGCTGGATGCGCTACCCCCTGCCCGTACCGGTGATGGTGGGCGCCATTCTGGCCCTGGCCCTGGCCAATATCCGCACCGACTGGCAGTTGCGCCACAGCGCTGGCGTCTCCCCCCGCTGGTTTTTCCTGGAATTGTGCCTAGACGTGGGGGTCCTCACCCTGCTCCTCTACTTTGCCGGGGGCTCGGCCAATCCCTTTGTCTCCCTTTACCTCATCCCCCTCACCATCGCCGCCGCCGCCCTGCCTTCCCGCCTCACCTGGGCCATGGCGGCGGTGACCCTGGGGGCCTATACCTTCCTGCTCTTCTTCAATCTGCCCCTGCCCGCCCCCCAGGGGGAATTCCAGCGCCTGGACACCCTTCTGGCCCGGGCCAGTGGCATGCCCGCAGAACACGCGGGCCATAGCGGCGGCTTCGCCCTCCACGTCCTGGGCATGTGGTTCAATTTTCTGGTGAGCGCCCTCATCGTCGCCTACTTCCTTTCCAAGCTGGCCGCCAACCTGCGCCAGCGGGACCAGGAGCTGGCCAAGATCCGGGAACAGGTGCTGCGCCACGAGCAGATTCTTTCCCTGGGCACCCTGGCCGCCAGCGCTGCCCATAAGCTGGGCACCCCCCTCTCCACCATGGCCGTGGTGCTCAGGGAGATGGAACTGGCCCATGGCCAGAACCAGCCGGAACTGGCGGAAGACCTGGGCCTACTGAAACAGCAGGTGGGCCAGTGCAAGGACATTCTTTCCAATCTGCTGGCCAATGCGGGGGCCTCCCGGCTATCCGCCGCCCCGCCGGAACCCCAGCCCCTGGACCGCTGGCTGGCCCAGACCGTGGCCGATTGGCAGCTCCTGCGGCCCCAAATCCCCGTGACCTGGGAAGCCCCCTCGGGGCCGGCGCCCCAGGTCTGCCCGGACCGTACCCTGGAATACGCCCTCACCAATCTGCTGGACAACGCCGCCGATGCCTCCCCCCAGGGGGTCAGCCTGCAATGGGGGCCCGCCCCGGGAACGGGGGAAGGGGCCTGGCAGATCCGCATCCTGGACCGGGGCCCGGGCATTTCCCCGGCGGTGGCGGAAAAGCTGGGCCATCCCTTTGTCTCCACCAAGCAGTTGGACGGAGAAGGGGCTGGGGGCATGGGCATCGGTTTTTTCCTCACCAACGCCAGCATCGAAAACCTGGGAGGCCGGGTGGAATTGCTGCCTCGCCCGGACGGCCCGGGCACCTGCACCCGCATCACCCTGCCCCTGGCCGCCCTCCTGCCCGGACCAGCCGCCCTGCCCGCTCCCCAGGCCCTTTAGGCGCCTCTGAATCCAAACTTCCCTAGTCCCAATGTCCATGACCTCGCCCCTCTCCGACCCTGACAACGATCGCCCCAGCCTGCTCCTGGCCGATGATGACGAGGTTTTCCGCCGCGTCCTCACCCGGGCCCTGGAGCGCCGGGGCTATGGGGTTCAGGCCGCCGCCAGCGAGGCGGAAGCCCTGGCCCTGGCGGAAGCCAATCCCCCGGAATACGCGGTCATTGACCTGAAAATGGGCAACGACTCAGGCCTGCACCTGATCGAGCGCCTGGCCGCCCTGGACGCGGGCACCCGCATCGTCATGCTGACCGGCTACGCCAGCATCGCCACCGCCGTGGAAGCCATTAAGCTGGGGGCCACCCACTATCTGGCCAAGCCCGCCGACGCGGACGAAATTGTGGCTGCACTGCACCGCACGGAAGGAGACGCCAGCACCCCGGTGGCGGAAAATCCCCTGCCCGTGGAACGCCTGGAGTGGGAACACATCCAGAAGGTGCTGGCGGAAAACGGCGGCAATATTTCTGCCACCGCCCGGGCGCTGAAAATGCACCGCCGCACCTTGCAACGCAAACTGGCGAAAAAGCCGGTGCACGAATAGGCCTAAGGGCCTCACCCCGGCCCGACCTCCCGCCTCGCCCCCGGCCCATCCCGGGCCCCGCCCCTTTCCCTGTCCCCCCGGGCAGGGTATTGTTGCCTGGGCTCCGCCCTCTCCCGTCTCTAGGGATCTTGAGGCCGCGGGGCTTTTATTAACCAACTTCCCCCATACCATGATCGACTTCTACCAATTCCCCGGCACCTGTTCCCAGGGCGTCTATGTGGCCCTGGAAGAAACAGGCACCCCCTACCGCCCCCATCTGGTCAATCTGCTGGACGGCAGCAGCCACCAGCCCGCCTATCTGGCCGTCAATCCCGCTGGCCAAGTCCCCGCCCTGGGCCTGGAAGACGGCCAGGTGCTCACCGAAGCTGGGGCCATTCTCTTCTGGCTGGGGGAAACCCATCCGCAAGCGGGCCTGCTCCCCACCGCCCCCCTGGAACGGGCCCGGCTGCTGGAAACCCTATCCTTTATCAGCTACAGCCTGCACGGTACGGCGGGCAATATCTGGAAGCCGGAAAAGCTCACCGACGATCCGGCCAGCGCCCCGGCCCTGAAGAGCCACGCCATCCGCCGCTATCTGGCCGCCCTGGCCATTCTGGAAGCCCGCCTGGGGGACAAGCCCTGGCTGCTCGGGGAAAAGTTCTCCCTGGCCGACTGCCACCTGCTGCCCTTCTGGCACTGGGCCAAGCGCTGGAAGCTGGACCTGGCCGCCCTGCCCCGGCTGAACGCCTGGCACGCCCGCATGCTGGCCCGCCCCGCCGTGGAAAAGGTGCTGGCGGCTGAAAAGGCTGACCTCAAGGCCCTGCTGGGCAAATGAGTTGGGAACCCCAGACCGCCCCCTCTGGGGAAACCGCCGCCCCCATTGATCCGGAAACGGTGCCCGGCTGGAGCCGGGAGGGGCGGCTGCGCCTGGACAAATGGCTGTGGGCCGCCCGCTTTTTCAAGACCCGGGCCCTGGCCCACGCCGCCGTGGAAGGGGGCAAGGTCAAGCTCAACGACGCCCGCCCCAAACCCTCCCGTGAAGTGGTAGCGGGAGACCGGCTGGAAATCACCCTGGAAACGGAACACTGGACGGTGGTGGTGGCCGGGCTCAACGAACACCGGCGCCCGGCGCCGGAGGCCCGCCTGCTCTACCGGGAAAGCGCCGAATCCGCCGCCCGTCGGGCCGCCGATGCCCTGGCCCGCAAAGGGGCACCCCAGGCCGAACACGGGGGCCGTCCCACCAAAAAAGCCCGGCGCCAGTGGGAGCGCTGGCAGGAAGGCTGAAGGGGCTCAGCCCAGAGCAGCAAGGGGCGTCGCAGCCAGCAACACTTTCGCGCCTCCGTCGCCCGTCGCCCGTCGCCCGCTGCCCCTCCCTAGTCTGGCCCTGAATGACTTCGGGGAACTAGGCTTTTCCCCCATCCTGAGCGGGGAAATCTTAGCGAGAAATATCCGCCTCTGAGGACAACCCTACCTGTCTCCCTCGGCAAGGCGAAAACACAGCCCCTATCCCCTGTCCCCGGGGCCAGGGCCAAAAAAAAGGGCGGCAAAGCCGCCCTTTTTCGCCGTTGGACGCCCCCCCCTCACAACACGTAGCGGGACAAATCCTCGTCCTGGGACAGTTCCCCCAGGCGGCTTTCCACATAGGCCCGGTCGATGGTCAGGGTTTCCCCCTCCGTTTTACCGGCGGTGAAGGAAATTTCCTCCAGCAGCCGCTCCATCACCGTATAAAGGCGCCGGGCGCCGATGTTTTCCGTCTTTTCATTCACCTCATGGGCAATTTCCGCCAGGCGGCGAATGCCGTCCGGGGCAAAATCCAAGGTCACCCCTTCCGTGGCCAGCAGGGCCTGATACTGGCGGGTAAGGCAGGCGTCAGTCTGGGTCAGGATGCACTCGAAATCCGCCACGGACAGGGAATCCAGCTCCACCCGAATGGGCAGACGGCCCTGGAGTTCCGGGATCAGATCGGAAGGCTTGGCCAAGTGGAACGCCCCGCTGGCGATAAACAGCACATGATCCGTCTTCACCATGCCGTGCTTGGTGGACACGGTGGTGCCTTCCACCAGGGGCAGCAAATCCCGCTGCACCCCCTGGCGGGACACATCCGCCCCCTGCATTTCGGAGCGGGTGGCGATTTTGTCGATTTCGTCCAGGAAGACGATGCCGTTCTGCTCCACGTTTTTCAGGGCCGCCAGCTTGATTTCCTCGTCATTGACCAGCTTGGCCGCTTCCTCTTCCACCAGCAGCTTCTGGGCCTCGGCGATTTTCAGCTTGCGGGTCTTTTTGCGGCCCTGGCCCATGTTCTGGAACATGCCCTGGATCTGGTTGGTCAGTTCTTCCATCCCGGGGGGCGCGAAAATTTCCGCCTGCATGGCGGGGGCGGCCACTTCAATGTCGATTTCCTTGTCGTCCAGTTCCCCTTCCCGGAGCTTTTTGCGGAATTTCTGCCGGGTGGAAGAATCCTCGCTGCCCTGATTTTCCCCAAAAAAGCCCGCGCCCCGGGCGGCGGGCAGCAGGGCATCCAGGATGCGGTCTTCCGCCCCGTCTTCGGCCCGGGCCCGAACCCGCTTCATGGCCTGTTCCCGTTCCCCTTTAATGGCGATTTCCACCAGATCCCGGATGATGGTATCCACATCCCGGCCCACATAGCCCACTTCGGTGAATTTGGTGGCTTCCACCTTAATAAAGGGGGCATTGGCCAACCGGGCCAGGCGCCGGGCGATTTCCGTCTTGCCCACGCCGGTGGGGCCGATCATGAGAATGTTCTTGGGGGTGATTTCCTGGCGCAGGGGCTCGGCCACCTGGGCCCGCCGCCAGCGGTTGCGCAGGGCCACGGCCACGGCCTTTTTGGCCGCCGCCTGACCGACGATGTGCTTATCCAGTTCGGAGACGATTTCTTGGGGAGTCATGGTAGACATGGGCAAACCTTTCCCGCCCCCCACCGGGCCGCCGGAGCGGAAAGCTCCGCCGCCCGGGGGGCGACGGCTTAATCCAGGGTTTCGAGGGTGAAATTACGGTTGGTGTAGATGCACAGGTCCCCGGCGATTTCCAGGGATTTGCGCACCACTTCCAGGGGCGCCAGCTCGGTGTTTTCCAGCAGAGCCCGGGCAGCGGACTGGGCGTAGGCGCCACCGGAACCGATGGCCACAATGCCCTGCTCCGGCTCCAACACGTCCCCGTTGCCGGTAATGATCAGGGAAGCCTCCCGGTCCGCCACGGAGAGCATGGCTTCCAGGCGCCGCAGGGCCCGGTCGCTGCGCCAATCCTTGGCCAGTTCCACGGCGGAGCGCACCAGATTGCCCTGGTGCTTTTCCAGCTTGGCTTCAAAGCGCTCGAAGAGGGTGAAGGCATCCGCCGTCCCCCCGGCGAAACCCGCCAGAATCCGATCGTTGTAGAGGCGGCGCACCTTGCGGGCCGTGGCCTTAACCACAATATTGCCCAGGGTCACCTGGCCGTCACCCCCCATGGCCACGGCGTTGCCCCGGCGCACCGAGAGAATGGTGGTGCCGTGATACTGTTCCATGCAATTCCTTATTTTCTGAGCGGCAGGATGCGGGCCACGCCGGTGACCCCCACCAGGGCCAGCAGCTCCGCCACCAGCCGATTGGCACCCCGCACGAAGACCGCCTTACCCGCCTGTTTGGCCGGGGTCAGCACATTCACCAGGGCCCCGGCGCTGACAAAGTCGATGCGCACCACGGCGGCAAAATCCACCACCACCGGGTCCCGGGTAGCAGCAAAGTCCTTGAGATCGGGGAAACGCTCGTTACGGATTTCCCCCACACAGCGATACACGTCCCCCTGGACATGGCCCCCTTCTTCCGCTTCCGGAGATTTTTCCGGCGCCTGGCTCTGGTCCTGGGGCTGCACCCGGTGGGCGTCCCAGGAGGGGGGCGAAACCTCAAAGGTGACGGCGTAATCCACCGCCTTTTCCTCAAACGCTTCCTGCTGGCCCTGGCGCTGCAAGAGTTCCAGCTGCAACAGCCAGCAGCCCGGGTCCTGGCGCTGCCCGGGGATTACCTTGGCCCCCAGCAGCCGATCCAACTGGGCTAGGCCCAGCAAGGCCAGGGGCTGCTTGCGCTTGGCGCTTTGCAGCAGCAGCTCCAGGAAGCGGGCCGCCCCTTCGTTATCCAGGGACTGGACCTTGGACAAATCCAGGCGCAGGCGGGCGGACTTTTCCAGGCTGTCCGCCAGGATGCCGAACGCGGCGTGGTTGTTGCCCACCATGTCCCCCCGGAAAACGGCGGCGGGCACCCGGTCCGGCGCCGGACCGGCCACGGGGCAGGCGTTATGCCAGGAGGGGGAGGATTTTTCAAAAACCTTGGCAAATTCCAGGCTCAGGGATTCGAAGGACTCCTTTTCCCCGGCCATCTGATACAAATCCAGGAGCATGAGCCACAGGCGTTCCGCCGTGGTGCCGCTGCGGTAGCGGGCCACCGCATCTTCCAGGGTGGAGCGGGCCACGCTGTCCTGACCGTTGGCGTACAGCACCGCCGCCTGCTCCACCACGGATTGGAGGGGGTCTCCCTCGTCTTCCAGGAGAATGCCCCCGTTATCCAAATCCCCCAGGGAAAGATCGGTGAAATCGGCGGAGGAAAAGCCGTGGGAATCGGTCTCCGGCGCCCCATTTACCTCCCTGGCCGGGGCGGGCGCCGACACGGGGGCGCCAGAAGGCGTCACCTCCTGGGCGGCTGGCACCCGCACCACTTTCGCGGCGGGCACCCGGTCATCTTGGGATTTTTTCTTGAACAGCGAGAAAATCATGTCCGACTTTCAAACTGGCTCCCTAGGGAAAGGGAGCTTGGGGCTAGGAATTTTGTCACACTCGGCCCTCCGGCCGCAACGCGGAAGGCGCCTATTCAAGCTGCATTGTGCCAAGCCTGGCGCCCCGGCGCAGCTTTTTTACAGCCCTGTCTCATACCTGACAGAGCAGGCCCTTCAAATATTCCCCTTCCGGGAAGGCCAGGGCGATGGGGTGATCCGGGCCGGCGGCCAGGTGGCGCAGGATGCGGGCATCCACCCCCGCGTCCTGGGCGGCACCGGCGACGATTTTCTGGAACAGGTCCACGCCAATGCCTCCGGAGCAGGAATAGGTGAGCAGATAGCCCCCCGGATTGAGCAGACGGAAGCCCAGGAGATTGATGTCCTTGTAGGCCCGGGCGGCCCGGGCGGCGTGAGCGGCGGAGGGGGCGAACTTGGGGGGGTCCAGCACAATCAGGTCGAAACGCCGCCCCTCCTGGCGCAGCTTACGCAGGGCCTGGAACACATCCGCCTCCCACCATTCCGCCCGCTCGGCGGGCAGGGCCGGATTCAGGGCCACATTGCGCTGGGCCGTGGCCAGGGCTGGGCCGGAGGAATCGATGGACAGGACGGCCGCCGCGCCCCCGGCCAAGGCCTGGAGACTGAAGCCCCCGGTGTAGCAGAAACAGTTGAGCACGCTCTTGCCCGCCGCCAGGGCCCCGGTAAGGCGCCGGTTTTCCCGCTGATCCAGGTAGAAGCCGGTTTTATGGCCCCCCACCACATCCACCAGCAGGCGCACCCCGTTTTCCTCAATGCTGATGTCCCCCGCCGGGGCTTCCCCGTGGAGCCAGCCGGTGACCGGCTTTAGGCCTTCCAGGGCACGCACATCCGAATCGGAACGTTCATAAACCCGGGCGCAGCCCGTGGCCTGGACCAGGGCGGCCACAATGGCCTTGCGCCACTTTTCGCCCCCCGTGGAGGTGAGTTGGAGCACCAGGGTGGCGTCCGGCCCCAGGCCATACTGGTCGCAGATCACCCCGGGGAGGCCGTCCGACTCCCCGTGGAGCAGGCGAATGCCCTGTTCCCGGGCCAGTTCGGGCAGGGCCCGGCGGCGGGCCACGGCTTCACCGATACGACGCTTGAAAAAAACGTCGTCCACGCTCACCCCTTCGGCAAAGGTCCACACCCGGGCCCGGATCTGGGAATCCGGGCTGTAGGCGGCCCGGGCCAGAAAGCGCCCGTCGTCCGCCAGCACTTCCACCGTATCCCCGGCCCGGGCCTGGCCCTTCAGACGGCCCACGGAGCCGGCAAAAATCCAGGGATGGCGGCGCAGCAGGGAACGTTCCTTGCCGGGCAGAAGAATCAGTTGGGACATGATGGGGACAATCCAGAGAATAAAGGCCGGGGCGACGCCCGAGGTCGGCTCAAACACCGGGCCCCAGGGCGGGCAAAGGGGAAGTGTACGGGAAAAACCCGGCCCCGGGCTAGGGCGACCAGGCCCAACCGGGGAAAAACCGGGGGACCGGCCCGCTCCAGGGGAATCACCAGCCTCGAAGCCGCGGGGCTCAGGAGGTCCGTCTGGACTCCGATTCAGCGCTGGAACAGCAAGCGCCGTCCGGCTTTACGCCCCCAGCCAGCGCTCCACGGCCCAACCGGCCCCATAGGTGACGGCGGCAGCCGCCGCCCCGATGGCCAGCTGGCGCAGGCCGGAGAACCACAGACCCCGGCCGGTAAAGACGGAAATTCCGGCACCGATGAGGAACAGGCCCAAGGCGCTGGCCAGGGCGCTGCCCAGCACGGCGCCGTCCCCCTGGAACATCAGCAGGGGCAGCACGGGGAGCAGAGCCCCCACCACAAAGACCAGGAAGGAGGTCACCGCCGCCAGCCGGGCCGAGCCCCCCAGATCATCCGGATTAATGCCCAGTTCCTCCCGGGTCAGGGTATCCAGGGCCGTATCCGGATTGCGAATGACCCGGGCCGCGATGGTATTGGCTTCCTCCGCGCTAAAGCCCTTGGCCTGGTAGATCAGGCTCAGTTCCGCCTGCTCCTCCTCGGGCACCTGGGCCAGTTCCTCCGCCTCGGCGGCGATTTGGTGGGCGTACATTTCCCGGGAGCTTTGCACCGACACCCATTCCCCCATGGCCATGGAGCAGGCCCCGGCCAGCATCCCGGCCAGCCCGGCGGCGGCCACGGCGCCGGAGGAAAACTGGGCCCCCGCTACCCCCATCACCAGACTGAGGGTGGACACCAGACCGTCGTTGGCCCCCAGCACGGCGGCCCGCAGGGCGTTGCCGCCCCCGGCCCCGTGCCGCCCTTCGATGCGGGCATAGGCGCTGCCGTCCCAACGGCCTTCGTGGCTGCCCACCGCCATGCGGGTGAGAAGGCGGGCGTGGGAGCGCTCCTCGTCCGGCAAACGGGTATCCCGGGCTTCCTTCTGGTCGTCGTAATTGCCCTGATCCTGGGCTTCCTGGGCGGCCACGGTGGGCAGCACGGAGGCGGCCCCCAGGCGCCGGGCGGCCCAGATCAGCACCTTGGCCCGCCAGCCCGGATGGAGCCGGGGGAGCTTGCCCCCGGCCTGTTCCAGACGGTGGCGCCAGAACGCCACATGGGCTTCTTCCGTTTCCGCCAGACGGCGATAAATGGTGGCCAGCTCCGCCTTGGGTTCCACCGCCGCCATAGCCCGGTAGAGGGCGGCGCTATCCACCTCGGCCTGGAGATTGCGGCGATAACGTTGCAGGTCTTCCGGGGTGGGCGTGGTCACGGTTTGTCCTTGGCTTTGCGTTTGGCCCGGGGATGGGCGGCGTCATAGACCTGGGCCAGATGCTGGAAATCCAGGTGGGTATAGACCTGGGTGGAGGCGATGCTGGCGTGGCCGAGCATTTCCTGCACCGCCCGCAGGTCTCCGGAGGACTGGAGCACGTGGGAGGCGAAGGAGTGGCGCAGCATGTGGGGATGGACCCGGGTGGGCAGGCCTTGATTCACGGCCCGCAGGCGCAGCCGAGCCTCAATGCCCCGGGGGGACAGGCGAGCGCCCCGGTGATTGACGAACAGGGCCATTTCCCCGGGGGTCGCCAGTACGGGGCGTTCGGTGGCCCAGCGGGCAATGGCCTGACGGGCCTTGCTGCCCACGGGCACCAGGCGCAGCTTGCTGCGCTTGCCCAGGACCCGCACTTCCCCGGCGGCCACGTCTTCCAGGCAATCCAGATTCAGGCCCGCCAATTCCGCCAGACGCAGGCCGGAGGAATAGAAAAGTTCGAACATGGCCTGATCCCGGGCCTCCAGGGGCGTCTCCACCGGGGCATCCAGAAGCTGGGCGGCCTGGTCCGGGGAAAGCACCTGGGGCAGGGCTTTGGGACTTTTCGGCGCCCGAATGCCGTCCACCGGATTCTTGCTCACCAGGCCCCGGCCCCCCAACCAGCGGTAAAAGCCCCGCCAGGCAGATAGGGTGCGGGCGATGGAGCGGCCGGAAAGGCCCCGGCCGTGAATCTGGCCCATGAAGCGGCGCAACTGGAGGCCCTGGAGCTGGGCCAGGGGCACGGGGGATGGGGCCTCCCGGGCCAGGGCCAGGAGGGCCGCCAGATCCCGGCCATAGCCCGCCACGGTCAAGGGGGACTGGCGGCGCTGGTCCGTCAGTTCCGCCAGATAGGCGGCCACCAGTTCCGCATCCGTCATGGGGCGCCTCTCCGGCCTTCTGACCTTCCGTCCTGCCGCCACCCGCGCCGGGCTCAGGCCGGGCGCAGGGCCCGGCTGATGGCGGCGGAAACCAATTCCCCCAGCCGTTCCAGGTAGAGGGTGCCCATGTCGGAATAGAAACGCTGGGGATCTTCGCTGCCCAGGGCCACCATGCCGAAGGTGCCATCCCCCTTTTGCAGGGCGATCAAGGCCTGGGAACGAATCTGGGGCGAGGCTTCGCCAAACCAGGTGGAGGTCTCGAACCCGGAGGTGGTACCACAGTAGGGCCGGGAGAGGGTCTCGGCAAAGACCTGGAGTTCCTCGGAAACGGCGGCGAATTCGGGCAATTCCCCCACCCCCTGGGGCTGGTCCCAGAGGCGCAGAGCCACGTGGGGCACGGCGAAATCCTCTTCCAGGTGGAAATCCAGCACATGGATCACCGCCTGGAAGGTGGACGCGGCCACCAGGCCCACGGCCAGGCGGTGCATTTTTTCGCTGATGGCGTCGTTATCCTCGCCAAACTGGATCAGTTCCCCCAGCTTGCTGACCAGCGCCTTGTTCTTTTCCCGCAGGTCGATCATCTGCCGTTCGGTGATGGAAATGGTCCGACCGCCGTGGGGATGGGGCAGCACCAACCGGGTCAGCAGGTCCGGGTGTTCCTCAAAAAACTCCGGGCTTTCCAGGAGGTACTGGGCCACTTCGTCGCTGTTCAGGCTCATAGATCGATTTCTCCGCTAAAAACGGTAACCGCCGGGCCGGTCATGAGCACGGGAGTGCCCGCCCCCGCCCAGGCGATGGAAAGTTCGCCGCCCCGGGTGGTCACCCGCACCGGGGAATCCAGTAGGCCACGCCGGATGCCGGACACCACGGCGGCGCAGGCGCCGGTGCCGCAGGCCAGGGTTTCCCCGGCACCCCGTTCATAGACCCGGAGCTTGATGTGGTGCCGGTCCTGGACCGCCATAAAGCCCGCATTCACCCGTTGGGGAAAGCGGGGATGGGATTCGATGAGGGGGCCTTCCTCGGCCACCGGGTGCTGGTCCACGTCCCCCACCACCTGCACGGCGTGGGGATTGCCCATGGAGACGGCGCCGATAGTCACGGTCCGGTCCCCCACCTGGAGGGGCTGGGCCGGGGCGTCCGTGTCGCTGACAAAGGGAATACGGGCGGGTTCGAAGACCGGCACCCCCATATCCACGGTGACCAGACCGTCCGCTTCCAGGCGGGGGCCGATGACCCCGGCCTGGGTTTCCACCCGAATCTCGGACTTGGCGGTGAGCCCCTGGTCATGGACAAAGCGGACAAAACAGCGGGCGCCGTTGCCGCACTGTTCCACCTCCCCCCCGTCGGCGTTGAAAATCCGGTAGCGGAAATCCACCCCGGGCTGGCGGGCCGGCTCCACCAGCAACAGCTGGTCGCAGCCCACGCCAAAATGGCGATCCGCCAGAAAACAGATTTGCTCCGGGGTCAGATGGACGGACTGACGCACCCCGTCGATAACGACAAAGTCGTTACCCAGGCCGTGCATCTTGGAAAATTTAAGCTTCATGATGTGGATTCGCTGTCATTCGGCGCAAGCCGCTGCTTGCAAAGGCCGAGCCATTATAAAGTCATCCATGACGAAGCCGTGACCGATCTCACGGCACACCGCCGCCCGCTGCCGGAAACCGTAGGCCCGGTAGGCCGCCAGGGCCCGGGCATTGCCCTTATTCACCGCCAGCACCAGGGTTTGGCCACCGGCTGCCTGGGCGCAGGTAACCGCCCATTCCACCAGGGCCCGGCCCACGCCCCGGCCCTGGACCTGGGGATGGACGTAGAGTTTATCCAGCTTAAATTCCCCCGGCTGGTCCGTGGTTTCCAGGCAGGCAAAGCCCACCATGGCCCCGTCCAGGCGGGCCGTCATCCAGCATTCCCCCCACCCCGGCTGGGGCGCCCCGCAGTGGGCAATCAAGGCCTCCGGCCGGTAGCGCTCCGCCAGCATGTGGTCGATCTGGGCCTGGGGAATGAGGGCCGGATAGGTGTCCTGCCACACCACCCGGGCCAGGGCGATGAGTTCGGGCACCCGCGCCGGAGTCAGCGGCTCCAGGCGCCAGGGGGCAGGAATAGGGGATGCATGGGGCACGACGGTCATGGGCGATAAGGGGACAAGAAGTGGCGGGGAAAAAGGGAAAGTTCGCCCCAAAGAAGCCACGGGAAGCGTCACAAGGGCCCCATCTTACCCCCGCCCGACGGCGGCCGCCCCCGGGGGCTCACCCTGAATCAGGGGTAAAACCGGGCTTCTCCGGGGGGACGGGTCTTAAAGCGCTTGTGCAGCCAGTAATACTGGGCCGGGCACTGGCGTACCCGGGCTTCGATAAAGGCGTTCATGCGCCGGGTATCGGCCGTCACGTCCGGCCCCGGATAGTCTTCCCAGGCGGCTTCCAGGGTCACCCGGTAGCCCTGGGGGGTCATCCGGGTAATGCAGGGCAGCACCCGGGCACGGGCCAATTTGGCCAGCCGGGGCACCCCGGTGATGGTGGCCGCGGGGGTGCCGAAAAAGGGCACGAAAATGGCGTCCCGGGGGCCGAAATCCAGGTCCGGCAGGTAATAGAAGGGTCGGCCGGTGGCCAGGCCCTTCACCGCCTTGCGCAGGCCGTCCAGGCGGGACAGGAGCTGGGGCTGGTTAAAGCGCATGCGCCCAGCGTAGAGGGCGGCGTCGAAAACCGGGTTTTTCTGGTTGGCGTACACGGACAGCATGGGCATTTCCAGGGTAAGCCGGGTCCAGCCCGCGTCCAGGCCGACGAAATGGGGGCTGAGAAGAATCACCGGGCTCCCGTCCTGGGGCAGATGTTCCAGGCCTTCCAGTTGGATCAGGCGGCGCAAACGGGCAGGGGACGCCCACCAGAGCAGGCTCCGGTCCAGGAAAGATTGGCCGAAGGCAATGAAGTGCTGCAAGGCCAGACGCCGCCGTTCCTCTACCCCCAATTCGGGAAAACAGAGGCCCAGGTTGGTGAGGGCCACCTGGCGCCGTTCCCGGCCCAGAACAAAGAGCAGGCGGCCAAACCCGGCCCCCAGGGCCCGCAGCCAGGGTAGGGGCAGAAAATGGAGGAGCCAGAGCAGGCCCACGGCCAGCCGGGTCATGGGCGCTCCTCACCGGCGGCGGGCGCCGAGCCCTGGCTGGACGGTGACATTCCGGGGGGTGCGGCCGGGACATCCGGGCTATCTGGGGTCGCCGGCGCCACATGCCAGCCGGTGGCGGGGGCCGGACTCGGGGCGGTGGCCGCCCCAGGAGGCGGTTCGGCGCCGGAGGGCCGCTTGTAACGGTTATAGCCCCACAGGTACTGGCTCGGACACTGGCGAATCAGGCCTTCCAGTTCCTGGTTAATCTGGGCCGCCCGCACTTCTGTGGGGCCTTCCAGGGGACGGAGGGTTTCCTGGAGATGGAGGTGGAAGCCCCGCCCCCCGGGCAGGCGCTCCGCATAGGCCAGGAGCACCCGGGCTCCGGTTTCCGAGAGGCGGGCCGCCAGGGTCATGGTGTAGGCGGGACGGCCAAAGAAATCCAGCCATTTGCCTTCCCCGGCCCCCGGCGCCTGATCCGGCAACATGCCCACCGCTTCCTTGCGCTTTAAGGCCCGCAGCAGGTGGCGCACCCCGGAGAGATCGGCGGGGGCCAGTTGCAGACGCTGGTCCCGGGCCCGGCCCTGGACAATCAAGGGCTCCAGCCAGGCCTGTTTGGGGGGACGGTAGAGCACCGTAATGGGGGACTCGGGGCGGCAATGGGCGGCGTAATACTGGGCGGTCACCTCAAAGCAGCCCAGATGGGGGGTGAGGAAAATAATGCCCCGGCCCTCGGCCCAGGCCGCTTCCACCAGTTCCCAGCCGGTCACCCGCACCACCCGGCCCGCCGCCTCTTCCAGGGGGCGCAGCCAGACCTTGGGCAATTCCAGCATGCCCTTGCCCGCTTCCGCCACCGCTTCGGGCACCAGCCGGGCCGCCGCCTCCGGCGGGTAGGCCAGGGCCAGGTTTTCTTCCAGATGGGCCCGGTATACGGGGGAAAGACGATAGGCCAGGCGGCCCACCAGGGCCCCCAGGGCGTGGAGCCAGGACAGGGGGAGGAGAGAGAGAAGACGGAACAGAGCGGCCAAGGGAGTGTCTCAGTACCAGGTCGCCCTGGTTTGACCCGGGGCGGGTGAAAAATTAGAATTATCGCGCCGCCGAGTTAATCAGGACAACTTGCAGGGCGGATCATAAATTCTGCTAAAGCGTCGCCTGCTCCTCCCCCCGAGCGGTAACGCCATCCACCACAACAAAAGGGGAGAGGAGTATTTATCTTGGCAAAAGAATTTCTGTTTACCTCGGAATCCGTTTCCGAAGGCCATCCGGACAAGGTGGCTGACCAAATTTCCGATTCCGTGCTGGACGCCATTCTGGCGGAAGACCCCAAAGGCCGGGTCGCCTGCGAAACCCTGGTATCCACCGGTCTGGTGGTCATGTCCGGGGAAATCACCACTAAAGCCAACATCAATTACCGGGACATCGCCCAGGAAGCGGTGCGGCGCATTGGTTACACCGATTCGGAAATCGGCTTTGACTACAAGTCCTGCGCCATTCTGGTGGCCATCAACAAGCAATCCCCGGACATCGCCCAGGGGGTGAATGAAGGGGAAGGCCTGGATCTGGATCAGGGCGCCGGCGACCAGGGGCTGATGTTCGGCTATGCCTGCAACGAAACCCCGTCCCTCATGCCCCTGCCCATCTACTACGCCCACCGCATCATGCAGCGTCAGGCCGAGGTGCGCAAGGATGGCCGCCTGCCTTGGCTGCGTCCCGACGCCAAGAGCCAGCTCACGGTGAAGTACGTGGACGGCAAGCCGGTGGCCATCGATACCGTGGTGGTCTCCACCCAGCACAGCCCGGAAGTGTCCCACGCCCAGATTTCCGAAGCGGTGGTGGAAGAAATCATCAAGCCCGTGCTGCCCGCCGAACTGCTCAATGGCAACACCCGTTACCTGATCAACCCCACCGGCCGGTTCGTGGTGGGCGGCCCCCACGGGGACTGCGGCCTCACCGGGCGCAAGATCATTGTGGACACCTACGGCGGTGCCGCCCACCACGGCGGCGGCGCTTTCTCCGGCAAGGACCCCTCCAAGGTGGACCGTTCCGCCGCCTACGCGGGCCGTTATGTGGCCAAGAACATTGTGGCGGCCGGTCTGGCGGACAAGTGCGAAGTCCAAGTGGCCTACGCCATCGGTGTGGCCAAGCCCGTTTCCCTGATGGTGAACACTTTCGGCACGGGCAAGATCGCCGATGAAAAAATCGTGGAACTGGTGGGCCGTCACTTCGACCTACGCCCCAAGGGCATTATCCAAACCCTGGACCTGCTCCGCCCCATCTACGCAAAAACCGCCGCCTACGGCCACTTTGGCCGGGAAGAGCCGGAATTCACCTGGGAAGCCACGGACAAGGCGGCTGCCCTGCGGGCCGACGCGGGCCTATAATCCGGGGCGCGCCTGCGCCATACTGCTTTTGTCGTAGCTCAGACGCCCAGCCACCCGCTGGGCGTTTTTGTATCCGCCCACCCGGCGGCCGCCACCGGGCCCCAAGCCCCGCCTGTTCTTTTGCAAAGGTCAAACAACAACATGCCGGTCCAACTCGTCACCGCCACGCCATCCGCCTATGCCTTTCCCCTGCTCATCAAGCACCTGCTCCACTCGGCCCTGACCCAGCATCCGGATCAGGAAATCGTTTACCGGGACAAGGTGCGTCACACCTACCGGGATCTGGAACAGCGCATCGGCCGGCTGGCCAACGGCCTGGCCGGGCTGGGGGTGGAAGCGGGCAAGACGGTGGCCATCATGGACTGGGACAGCCACCGCTATCTGGAATGCTTTTTCGCCGTGCCCATGATGGGGGCGGTGCTGCAAACGGTGAATGTGCGCCTCACCCAGGACCAGCTGCTGTACACCCTGAACCACGCCCGGGCCGACGTGCTCCTGGTCAATAGCGAATTTCTGCCCCTCCTGGCCGCCTTTGCGGACAAGCTGGAAACGGTGAAAACCCTGGTGCTGATCCACGGGGATCAGGCCGGGGAAAGTAAGGCGGGCCTGGACCTGCCCTTCGCCACGGATTACGAAACCCTGCTGGCCCAGTCTTCCCCGGACTACGATTTCCCCGACTTTGACGAAAACGCCAAGGCCACCACCTTCTACACCACCGGCACCACGGGCCTGCCCAAGGGGGTCTATTTCAGCCATCGCCAGCTGGTGCTGCACAGCCTTTCCGCCGCCACTGCCCTGGGCACGGCCGCCCGCCAGGGGCGCCTGCACCGGGACGACGTGTACATGCCCATCACCCCCATGTTCCACGTGCACGCCTGGGGCCTGCCCTACGTGGCCACCATGCTGGGGTTGAAACAGGTCTATCCGGGCCGTTATCAGGCGGACATGCTGCTCAAGCTGCGCCGGGAAGAAAAGGTGAGCTTTTCCCACTGTGTGCCCACGGTGCTGCACATGATCCTCAACCATCCCCACGCCAAGGACACGGACCTCAGCGGCTGGAAGGTGATGATCGGCGGCTCCGCCCTGGCCCAGGCCCTCACCTGTACGGCCCTGGCCCGGGGCATGGACCTGTTCACCGGCTACGGCATGTCGGAAACCTGCCCCATCCTCACCATCGCCCACATCCCCAGCGACCTGGTGGATGCCCCGGCGGAGAAACAGGCGGTGTACCGGGCCAAGACCGGCATTACCCTGCCCCTAGTGGATTTGCGCCTGACCGACCCCAACATGGGGGAACTGCCCCGGGACGGCCAGACCACGGGGGAAGTGGTGGTCCGCTCCCCCTGGCTCACCCAGGGCTACCTCCACGCCCCGGAAGCCTCGGAGGAACTGTGGGAAGGGGGCTACCTGCACACGGCGGACATCGGTTTCATGGACGCCCAGGGCTGGCTGCAAATCACGGACCGGATCAAGGACGTGATCAAAACCGGCGGGGAATGGACTTCCTCCCTGCAACTGGAAGATATCGTCGGCCAGCATCCGGCGGTCCACGAAGTGGCCGTGGTGGGGGTGCGGGACGACAAATGGGGGGAACGGCCCCTGGCCCTGGTGGTGTTAAAGCCGGAATGGGAAGGCAAAATCACCGCCCACACCATCCGCAACTTCGCCGCCCACGCGGCGGAAGTGCAGGGGGTCACCCGCTACGGGGTGCTCATCCAGGTGAGCTTCGTGAAAACCCTGGCCCGGACCAGCGTGGGCAAAATCAACAAACGTCAGATTCGGGAAGATTTGTCCAAGGCCAAGGGCTAGGACCACCGGGCAACCAGACAGGCTTCCGGGCAACCGGGGCGCCGGGCCATAGGGCGTCCGGCCGCTCAGGGGCCCTGGAAGCCACTCTCCATTGGCCTCCTCGGCAGAGGGGCGTCCCCCTTGGCGCTTCCGCCTGGCAAAAGGAAGAAGGCCGTTTTTCTTCCCCCTCCGGGCAGAAAAAGGAAAGGGGCCGAATGGCCCCTTAATTGCAGCAATGCAGGGATTGGGCCGCCCCGGGCGGCCTGCCTCACACCCGGTATTGGCCCACCACCTGACGCATGGCGCCGGCCAATTCGTCCAGGTGCCGGGCCGTATCCGCCGTGGCGGCGGCTGCGGCGCTGTTTTCCTCGGTCATCTGGGCTATCCGTTCCACCTGCTGGGCGATGCTGGTGCTGGCCACGCTTTGTTCCCGAATGGCTTCGCTGATTTCCCCCACCCGGGCTTCCGTGTCCTGGGACACCTGGCTGATTTCCCGGATCGAGTCGCTGGCCTGGGCGGTACGGGCCACGCCGCTTTCCACCTGATCCACCGCCGCCCGCATGCCTTCAGCGGCGCTCTTGGCGCTGGTCTGCATGGAGCCGATGGTGGAGGCGATTTCCTGGGTGGAAGAGGCGGTGCGTTCCGCCAGCTTGCGCACCTCGTCCGCCACCACGGCAAAGCCCCGGCCCGCTTCCCCAGCCCGGGCCGCTTCAATGGCCGCATTCAAAGCCAGCAGATTGGTCTGATCCGCCACTTCCCGAATCACCGCCACCACCGTATTCACCTTGGCGCTGTCCTGATCCAGCAGGTCGATGTGTTCGGCGGCGCTGCGCACCACCTGGGCAATGCCGTTAATGTCTTCCACCGTATGGCCGATCACTTCCGCCCCTTCCGTGGCCACCTGGCCGGAGCGCACCGCCAACTGGTTGGTTTCCCCGGCCCGGTCCGCCACATGGGTGACGCTCACGGTCATTTCTTCCACCGTGGCCGCCATGCTGGCCGCCGCGTCGCTTTGCTGGGAGGAGCTGACGGAAACCTGCTGGGCCGCCGTGGCCATCTGGGCGGCGGCGTCGGAGACTTCGGAGGCGTGCTTGGTAATGTCGGACAAGCTTTGCTGCATCCGGTCCAGGAGCCGATTGAAGGCCGCCGCCATGGCGGAAATTTCGTCCTGGCCCGTGACCGGCACCCGGCGAGTGAAGTCCAGCTCGCTTTCCACCTCTTCCACCAGCCGTTCCACGGCCACCAGGGGGCCTTCCACCCGGCGGTAGGTCATGATGCCCATGGCAATGGAAAAGGCCGCCGCCAGACCGATGACCCCGAGCAGCAAAATGATGCTGTTGTGGTAATCCGCCGCCGAAGCCTGGGCCACCTTCCCGGTCAGGGAAGCCTCATAGGCCAGCAGATCATTCACCGCCTGCATCATGGCCTTGATCTGGGCCCCGTGGCTCAGAATCATCTCCCGGGCCGCCTCGTTTTTACCGTCATTGGACAGGGCCAGGGCCTGGTCCACCAGGGCGAAATAGCGATTCACCTGACTGGAGGCTTCCTGCAACAGGGCCCGGTCCTGGTCGTCCAAGGGGCGCTGGTTCCCCACCTTATCCAGAAAGGCCTTGCGGGAATCCTGGATGGAGGCCATGACCGCGGCCTTCCGGGTGGTGTCGGTAAGCAGAATATGGGTCAGCACCAGGGAGCGGCTTTCAAACAACTGGGCCGCCGCCCCATCCGTGTGGATGACGCTGGGCATCACCGATTCGTTAATTTGATTGAGGCGCCCATCCAGGCGGCCCGCCGTATCCAGGGCCACCCAGCCGAGTATGGCCAGGGCGATAAGGGAGGTACAAACCAGAAGAATGAGACGTTTGGCGACCGACATGGGGAACTCCGTAAGGCTGAAGGACAAAAGGGGCCGGGGCCCCGCTCTGGCGCTATGTTTTTATTGCGGTCCCGGAGCTGCGCCGGGAGGCTGGCCGCCAGTTGGTCAACTTCCCTGTCACCGAGATCACGAGGGATCACTACTATTGGCGATAGTTTATCGGACAACAGCATATTACCTCATATTACTTTTGTATTAGATTGTAACTTGCACTTCTCCCCCAAGCCAGAAGAGCCAAGTTATAATGGCCGTCCTCCGAGGAGCGCTGCGAGATCATGAATCCCAGGCTCGGAGTTCCTGGCCACGGGCAGCCGCCCTGGTTGTAACAACGGCGCTCACCTGTTCAACCCTGCCGGTGCGGGGTGCAGCGTGAGTCCGCGTGAGTTCCTTGTCTCCCGGTCCCCTGCCTCCCGTTTGTCCGGCTTCCGACGAAGGAGCCACACTGTGACCGCCCAACTCTCCCACGAATACGTCGTCGCCGACCTGAATCTGGCCCCCTGGGGCCGTAAAGAAATCCGCATTGCGGAAACCGAAATGCCCGGGCTCATGGCCATCCGGGAAAAATTCGCCGCCACCCAACCCCTGAAGGGCGCCCGCATTACGGGCTCCCTGCACATGACCATCCAGACGGCGGTGCTCATCGAGACCCTGACCGCCCTGGGGGCGGAAGTGCGCTGGGCCTCCTGCAATATTTTCTCCACCCAGGACCACGCCGCCGCCGCCATCGCCCAGGACGGGGTGTCCGTTTTCGCCGTCAAGGGCGAATCCCTGGAAGACTACTGGAACTACACCCACCGCATTTTTGAATGGCCGGAAGCCAACGGGGCCCCGGTGTTCAGCAACATGATCCTGGATGACGGGGGCGACGCCACCCTGCTCCTGCACCTGGGCGCCCGGGCGGAAAAGGACATTTCCGTGCTCGATCATCCGGACAGCGAAGAAGCCACCGTGCTCTTCGCCGCCATCAAGGCCAAGCTGAAGACCGACCCCACCTGGTATTCCACCCGCCTGGCCCAGATCAAGGGCGTTACCGAAGAAACCACCACCGGGGTGCACCGGCTCTACCAAATGCACGCCCGGGGCGAACTGAAGATTCCCGCCATCAACGTCAATGACTCGGTGACCAAGTCCAAGTTCGACAACCTCTACGGCTGCCGGGAATCCCTGGTGGACGGCATCAAGCGGGCCACGGACGTGATGGTGGCGGGCAAGATCGGCGTGGTGCTGGGCTATGGGGACGTGGGCAAGGGCTGCGCCCAATCCCTGCGCGGCCTGGGCGCCACCGTGTGGGTCACGGAAGTGGACCCCATCTGCGCCCTGCAAGCCGCCATGGAAGGCTATCGGGTGGTCACCATGGAAGAAGCCGCCCCCCTGGGGGACATTTTCGTCACCACCACGGGCAATGTGGGGGTCATCACCCACGACCACATGGCGGCCATGAAAAACAACGCCATTGTCTGCAACATCGGCCACTTTGATTCCGAAATCCAGGTAGCCAGCCTGCGCCAGTACCAGTGGGAAAACATCAAGCCCCAGGTGGATCACGTCATTTTCCCCGACGGCAAGCGCCTCATTCTCCTGGCCGAAGGCCGTCTGGTGAATCTGGGCTGCGCCACCGGCCACCCCAGCTTCGTTATGAGCAACTCCTTCGCCAACCAGACCCTGGCCCAGATCGAGCTGTTCACCAAGACCGCCCAGTATCCGGTGGGGGTGTATGTGCTGCCCAAGCACCTGGATGAAATGGTGGCCCGCCTGCACCTGGAAAAGATCGGCGCCCACCTGACCACCCTGACCGCGGAACAGGCCGCCTACATCGGCGTCCCCGTGGAAGGCCCCTACAAGGCGGAAAACTACCGCTACTAAGACCGGCACCGAGTCAGTCTCCCCCGGGAGGCTGGCCCCTTGCCCCCCATTCCGGCGGAAGCCGCGCTTCAAGCTTGCCCGGCGCCGCTTCCGCCTTTTTCCTGGAGCCCCCATGACCCCGGAAATTTCCATCGAATTTTTCCCGCCCCAGACCAGCGAGGGCGTGGATAAGCTGCGGGCCGTGCGCCAGCAGCTGGCGGCGGCCCAGCCCGCCTTTTTCTCCGTCACTTACGGGGCCGGCGGCTCCACCCGGGAGCGCACCGCCGCCGTGGTCAAGGAAATCGCCACGGAAGGACGGGTGGCAGCCCCCCACCTCTCCTGTATCGGCTCCTCCCGGGATTCCATCCGGGCCATCCTGGACGACTACCGGGCCGCCGGTATCCGCCATCTGGTGGCCCTGCGCGGCGACCTGCCCTCCGGCATGGCCCAGTCCGGGGAATTCCGCTACGCCAATGAACTGGTGGAATTCATCCGCCAGGAAACCGGGGACTGGTTCCGCCTGGCCGTGGCCGCCTACCCGGAATGGCACCCCCAAGCCCCCAGCCCGGCGGCCGACCTGCAAGCCTATGTGGGCAAGGTCCAGGCCGGGGCGGACATCGCCATCACCCAGTACTTCTACAACGGGGACGCCTATTTCCGCTTTGTAGATGAGGCCCGGGCCGCCGGGGCGGACATTCCCGTCTTTCCCGGCATTATGCCCATCGCCAGCTTTTCCAAACTGGCCCGCTTCTCCGACGCCTGCGGCGCCGAAATTCCCCGCTGGATGCGGCGTAAATTCGAGTCCTTCGGAGATGATGCCGAGTCCATCCGGGAATTCGGCCTGGATGCGGTCACCGCCCTGTGCCAGCGCCTGCTGGACGGCGGCGCCCCGGGCCTGCATTTCTACAGCATGAATCAATCCGGCCTGATCCTGGAAATCTGCCGTCGGCTGGGCCTTTCCTAAGCGTTAAACCAGTCTTTCCCGGGCCTTCCGGCCCGGGACCGTTCCCCTGGACGGGGAAGCACGACATAATGCCGTCATGCTGCTCGTCCCCCTGCCTCGGCGCCCGGATTGGCGCCATCCCCCCCTGGTCACCCTGACCATCATGGTGCTGTGCACCCTGATCTACTTTTTCTGGCAAATCCCCGGGGACAAGGTCCAGGCGCGGGCCCTGGATTACTACGGCAAATCCGTACTGCGGGAGGCGGAACTGCCCGCTTACCTGAACTACCTCTCGGAAAAGGGCGGGGAAAAGGCCCGCCGCCTGCGCCAGGCCTACGCCCATGACCGCTGGCCCCTGGTCCTGGCGGCCATGGAAAACGACGGGGAATTCCAGACCCGCCTGCACCAGGGCCAGGTCGTCGCCCCCCAATCCCCCCTCTATCCCCAGTGGCAGACCGCCCGGCGCCATTACGAAAGCCTCCTGGCGCGGGCCGTCACTACCCGCTACGCCTTTACCCCCGCCGATCCCCGCCCCATCACCTGGCTCAGCCACATGTTCCTCCACGGGGACGAGAGCCACTTGGTGGGCAATATGGTGATTCTTTTCGTCACCGGCTATCTGGTGGAGGAGGCCCTGGGGGCCCGGCGCTATCTCCTCTATTACCTCCTCGCTGGGCTGGGAGCCGCCGGGCTGGACCTGGCCCTCCACGGCCAGCGCAGCACCGGCAGCATCGGCGCTTCCGGGGCCATTGCGGGGGTGATGGCCATGTTTGTGGTGCTCTTCGGCACCCGGCCCATCCGCTTTTTCTACTGGATCATTTTCTACTTCGACTTCTGCGTCGCCCCCGCCATCCTGGCCCTGCCCCTGTGGCTGGCCAACGAGGCCTACCAACTCTGGGCCCATCCGGAAAGTCCCATCAATTACGTAGCCCACATGGGGGGCTTTGTCTCCGGCGCCCTGCTGGCCGCCTGGTTCCGCTGGCGCCATCCCCACCAGGCCCTCCCCGATCCGGGGGCGACCCCGGCGCCTCCCCCGGGGGACGGAGAACCCGCCGCCAGCCTGGCCCGCATTCAAGGCCTGATTCGGGAACTCAAGGTGGATGAGGCGGTGGAAGCCCTGCGCCGCCTGTCCCGCCGCTACCCGGCAGACGAGACGGTGGTCAGCCCCTATTACCAGTTGGCCAAGCTCCATCCGGGGGATGACCACTACCACCGGGCCGCCGCCCGGGTGTTTGCCCTGCCCAGTGGGGATGGGGCCCGGGAGGCCCGGGTGCGGGAAGTGTTGCTGG
Source organism: Rhodocyclaceae bacterium (assembly GCA_041907765.1). GTDB lineage: Bacteria > Pseudomonadota > Gammaproteobacteria > Burkholderiales > Rhodocyclaceae > Azospira. The sequence goes on from JAYRGQ010000004.1 coordinate 128,107, forward strand.
AATACATGAGCCTGGCCCGGCCCTGTGTGCGCTTTACCCCGGACGGTCTGGCCACCCTGGCCCGACGCCTGATTCTGGCCGGTTACGGGGAAGACGGGGAACGCCTGATTCGGGCCTTGCAGGCCCGTAACCCGGACCATGGCCAGATCGCCCCCCTGCTCATGGCCCTGGCCCGACACCACGCCCGCCAGGGCAATCAGGAAGCTTTCCGGAAGGGCCTGGAAACCCTGCGCCAGAATTTTCCGGAAACGGAAGAAGCCCGGCTGGCGACCCAGCTCCTGCGCTGATCCCGGGAGCGCTGCCCCTCAGGCCTGGGCCAGACGGGCCAGGGTGGCCAGATAGCGTTCCGCTTCCGTGCGCAGGGGATGGTCCGGATAACGGGCTTTCAAGGTTTCCAGAATGCGCCCCGCCAGGGGGTCCTGGTGGAACTGCTCGCAGAGGATCTGGGCGCTGAGCAGGTAAATGGCGGGGATATCCCCATGGCCCGGATAGCGGCGGTCAAAGCCTTTCATCACCTCCAACGCCCCCCGGAAATCCCGGCCCCGGGCGGCGGCCTGGGCTAGGCCTAGCACCGTGCTCTCAGACGTTTCCCAAGCCCCGTCCAGCTGGCGGCAGCGGCACCACAGGGCCCAGGCTTCCGCCAACCGGCCCCGGGCCAGGTAGGTGGGCAGCACGGTACGGGCATGGCTTAAAAAGCGCTCCGTTTTGTGGCCCAAAAGCAGCAGTTTCAGATACCGGTCCTGGGCGCGAAAATCCTCGGGGGCCAGACGCTGGGCCTCATAGGCCACATCCAGGGCCTGATCCACCTGTCCGGCGGAAATAAGGGCGGCAATCCGTTCCCCCGGGTCCCCGGTCCGGTCATCCTCCGGCGCCACCAGCCCCCCATCCCCCTCGGCGGCCAGCCCCAGGGACCCGTGGTATTGGTAAAGCACGTAGCCCATGAGGTTGAACATGATGAGGGAGAAATACATGAGGATGAAGTTGATCCCGGGCACCATGGCCCAGAGGGGCAGCCGGGGCCCCACCAGCTTGAGCAGCTCCGGCCCCCCCAGGGAGAGCAGGAAAAGAAAGGCGCACAGGCCCAGGTAGGGCAGGCCGATGCCCCGGATCACCCGCCATAGGCCCGCGGGATTGAGGGCGGCCCCCGTGCTGCCGGTCAGGGTGAGCACCATGATGCTGGCGGGCATGGAAAGATTCACCACGGTCTGGGCCACAAAGGCGGCAAAGCGCCCGAGCATGGCGCACAGGCCCAGGGCCAGGCCCATGACGAAAAACACCCCGAATTGCTTGTAGGGCAGGGAATTGCGATGGGAGGTGTCGCTGCGGTCGTAATCCTCCGGCGTCAGATGGCCCTGGGCCGTCTCCTCCAGCACCCCGTAGGCGTAGCGGGTAAGGGCCAGCCAGGCGCCGATGCAGGCCACCACCGTGACCACTATCTTGAAGAACTTACCCAGGGGCAGGATCAGGCCCAGGCCGCAGCAGGCGGAGAGAAAGAGCAGATAGCCCAGGGTCCGGGGCGCCAGGGGAAAAAGAAAGAAGCGGGGCAGGCGCTGCCAGAAGGGGGTGATGGGGACGGCTGAGGGGGCCATGGGGGAAACCTCCCGATACGATGACAAAAGGGTAGCCGAGGCCCCGCCCCCTTGTCCATCGCGCCAAAGACATAGATTCCCTCAGGCGGCCTTGGGGCGGCTCACCAGCAAAACCCCCACCAACACCAGGCCAGCGCCCAGCAATTGGGCCCCAGACAGGGGTTCCTTGAGCAGCCACCAGCTAAAGAAAATGGTCAGCATGGGCCCCAGGGTACCGATCAGCACGGAGCGGGAGGCGCCGATGCGGCGAATCGCCGCAGACTGCATAAACACGGGCAACACGGTGGAAAACAGGGCCATGCCCGCGCCGCAGGCGTAGATGGGCCAGGGCTGAATCAGGGCGCCCAGGGGCTGGGTGAGGGCAAAATGGACCTGGGTGGCGCCGGTGGAGACCAGCATGGCCAGGGCGGTAAAGCGGGCGGAGCCCAGGCGCTGGATGGCCCCCGCGCTGCCCGAAAGGTAGAAGGCGTAGCTCAAGGAGGAGGCGAAGACGAAGGCGCTGCCCACCAGCACCGTGCCCAGGTCGGCGGCAAAATGGAGGTCATGGGCGAAGGCCAGGCCGATGCCCAGGTAGGAAATGGCCAGGGAGGCTACCTCCCGCTTTTCCAGGCGCTTACCGAGAAAACACACGGCGATGAGCACGGTGAGGGTGGGGTAGGTGAATAGGATGAGCCGTTCCAGGCCGGCGGAAATGTAGCGCAGACCGTAGAAATCCAGGAGGCTGGAACCGTAGTAACCGAGAATGCCCAGGGCCGAGAGTTTGAGCCATTCCCGGGCGCTCAAGGGGGGAGCCCCCCGGCTGGAGCGAATGCCGATCCAGAGAAAGGCGGGCAAGGCCAGAACCATGCGCAGGGAGAGCAGGGTCACCGCATCCACCGGGGCGGCGGGGGACACCAGATAGGCCAGTTTGACGAAAATGGCCTTAAAGGAAAAACCCAGGGCCGCCAAAATGGCGAGGAGGATACCCAGGCGTTCGGAAGACCAGGAAAGGCGGGACATGGGGCTGCTTCGGTGGGAAAAAGCTTCATTAGGCCAGGGTCCGGGCCGGGAGACAATTGGCCTTCTCCCAAGGTAGGATTCGTCCACGTCGAACGCTCACAGAAAGCCTCCCAGCGCCATGCACTACGATCTCACCGATCTACGCCTCTTCCAGGCCATTGCCGAGGCGGGCAATCTGACCCGGGGTGCGGCCAAGACGAATCTCGCTCCCTCCTCCGCCAGCCACCGGCTGGGCCAGCTGGAGGCGGATCTGGGCACTCCCCTGTTCCTGCGCCAAGCCCGGGGGCTACGCCTCACCCGGGCCGGGGAAGCCCTGTTGCGCCATACCCGCCAGGTCTTCGCCCGGCTGGAACAGATGCACGCGGACCTGGCCCCCTACGCCCAGGGCATTCGCGGCCATGTGAGCCTGTGGGCCAATACCCACGCCACCCACAGCTTTCTGCCCGACGATCTGGCGGGCTTTCTGGGGGCCCATCCCCAGGTCAGCGTCACCCTGGAGGAACACACCAGCCCGGACATTGTGCTGGCGGTGGCCGCCGGGGAGGTGGAAATAGGCGTGGTGGCGGGCAGCGCCGAAGGGGCCGGGGTGGAGCTACTGCCCTATCGCCAGGACCGGCTGGTGCTCATTACCCCCGCCGTCCATCCCCTGGCGGTGCGGGCCCGCTGCGGCTTTGGGGAGGTACTGGACTACCCCTTCGTTATGCTCCACGCCGGGTCCGCCATCCACACCTTCACCACCAACGCGGCGGCGGCCCTGGGACGCCACCTCAATGTGCGCATCCAGGTACGCAGTTTTGAAGCCGTCTGTCGCATGGTGGGGGCCGGCGTGGGCATTGGCCTGGTGCCCCGCTCCGCCGTGCCCGGGACCCATCTCCGGGAGCCGCCCACGGTGGTGGAGCTGGACGAGCCCTGGGCCCGGCGCGACCTCTCCATCTGCGTCCGCCGCCGGGATGCCCTCACCGGCTTTGCCGCCGCCCTGGTGGAAGAATTGGCCCGCCAGGGCGGCACGGGCGAACCCTGACGCCCGCCCCTTGTCCACCCAGCCGGAACCCGGGACTTTTCCCGGCCCCGGACCGTCAGGACCCGCCATGCCCAACCTGCTTGCTCAAGAAACCTCCCCCTACCTGCTGCAACACGCCCACCAGCCCGTGGACTGGCACCCCTGGGGCCCCGCCGCCCTGGCCCTGGCCCGGGAACAGGACAAGCCCATCCTGCTCTCCATCGGCTACGCCGCCTGCCACTGGTGCCACGTCATGGCCCACGAAAGCTTCGACAATCCGGACATCGCCGCCCTCATGAACCGGCGGTTCATCAACATCAAGGTGGACCGGGAGGAGCGGCCGGACCTGGACCATATCTACCAGACCGCCCACCAGCTTCTCACCCGCCGCCCCGGCGGCTGGCCCCTGACCCTGTTCCTCACCCCGGACGGGGACGCCTTTTTCGCCGGCACCTACTTTCCCCCCGAGCCCCGCCACGGCCTGCCCGCCCTGGGAGAGCTGCTGGAACAGGTGGCGGCGGTGTACGCCCAACGGCGGGACGACATCGCCCGGCAAAACCAGAGCATTCGCCACGCCCTGGCCGCCACCCTGCCCCGCCCCGGGCAACAGCCCCCCCACCTGAAGGCCGAGCCCCTGGCCGCCGCCCAGGCGGAATTGGACGCCACCTATGACCGGCGCCGGGGCGGCTTTGGCGACGCCCCCAAATTTCCCCGGCCCACGGACCTGGATTTTCTCCTGCGCCGCAGCGCCACCACGGGGGACGCCCACGCCCGCCACATGGCCCTCACCAGCTTGGAGAAAATGGCCGCCGGCGGCCTGCAAGACCAGCTGGGGGGCGGTTTTTTCCGCTACAGCGTGGATGGAGCCTGGACCATTCCCCACTTTGAAAAAATGCTCTACGACAACGCCCAGCTCCTGGCCTGCTACGCCAACGCCTGGGCCCTGGAGCATCGCCCCGCCTTCCAGGGAGCGGCGGAAGGCATCGTCGCCTGGGCCGAGGCGGAAATGGCCCTGCCCCAAGGTGGCTATGCCGCCTCCCTGGATGCGGATAGCGCCGGGGAAGAAGGGGCCTACTACCTATGGACGCCGGAAGCCGCCCAGGCGGCCCTGAGCCCGGATCAGTGGGCCCTGGCCGCCCCCGCCTGGGGCCTGGACCGGGTGCCCAATTTCGAGGGCCAGGCCTGGCACCTCCAGCAACGGCGCACCCCGGAAGCCCTGGCGGATGACCTGGGCCTGGCACCGGCGGCGGTCCGGGCCGGACTCCAGGGGGCCCGCCAAGCCCTCCTGGCCGCCCGACAGCCCCGGCCCCGCCCGGCCCGGGACCACAAGCTGCTCACCGGCTGGAACGCCCTGATGATCAAGGGCCTGGCCCGGGCCGGGCGCATTTTCGGCCGCCCCGGCTGGATCGACCGGGCCCTGGCCACGGTGGATTATGTCCACGCACAGCTGTGGCAAGATGGCCGCCTCCTGGCGGTACGGGCCGGGGGCCAAAGCCGACTGGCCGCCTACCTGGACGACTACGCCCTGCTCCTGGACGCTTTGCTGGAATGTCTCCAGGCCCGCTGGCGGGAGCAAGACCTGGCCTTCGCCCGGCAACTGGCGGACGGCCTGCTGCAATACTTTGAGGACCCGGTGGCGGGGGGCTTCTTTTTCACCGCCCACGACCAGGAAACCCTGATCCACCGTCCCAAACCAGCCCAGGACAACGCCCTGCCCGCCGGCAACGGAGTCGCCGCCCAAGCCCTGGGGCGCCTGGCCCTGGTGACGGACCATGAGCCTTACGCCAAGGCCGCCCGACGCACCCTGGACCTTTTCTATCCCCTGCTGGAGCGCCAGGCCATCGCCTCCGGCGCCCTCCTGGGGGCCCTGGAAGACGCCCTGACGCCCCCCACCCTGGTACGCCTCAGCGGACCGGCGGAAGAAAAGGCCCAATGGAGCGCCGAATTGGGGCGCCTATTCCTGCCCCAAACCCTCTTTTTAGCCCCGGAAACCACCCCGCAAGGCCTGCCCCCCAGCCCCCATGTCAACGCCTGGGTCTGCCAAGGCGTTAAGTGTCTGCCGCCGGTAAATGAGTGGGAGAGCTTGCTGCGCATTATTTCCAAGCCGCCCAAACTGCATTAGTATTGGCGGGCTAAACAACAGCAATACCCAACCTTCCTTTACGGAGCGAGAGCATGAAAGCTATTTACGTATCCCTGCTGGCCGCCGCCGGCATCCTGGCTGCTGGCGCCGCCCAAGCCGCTGATGAAACCGCCCTGGCCCAAAAGAGTGGCTGTCTGGCCTGCCACGCCGTTGACCACAAGGTCGTCGGCCCGGCCTACAAGGACGTCGCCAAGAAGTACGCCGGTAACAAGGCCATGGTCGGCAAGCTGGCCGACAAGGTCATGAAGGGCGGCGCCGGTGTCTGGGGTCAAGTTCCCATGCCCCCCAACAACGTGAGCAAGGCCGACGCCACCAAGCTGGTGACCTGGGTGCTGAGCCTGAAGTAAGGCGCTCCGCCAAGAAAAAAACCGACCCCCGGGTCGGTTTTTTTCTGCCCGCCGTTCGCCCCCGGTCCATGCCCGTCCTTTGGGCGCCCATGCCCCACGGGGAGGCATCCTGGGTCAAAAAGGGCCCGGACGCCCCCCTTTCCGGCCCGATCCGCCCCAGTCTGGTGCCCTTTGTTCCCGGTCCCGCGCCCGGCCCCGTGGCCAAGGGCCCGGCAAGGGGAAAGGGGCCGCCCCTTGGCGGTTGACAGGGGCTTTCACCGGCCACCAAAATCAATGCCCATGCGTTACGCCCCCTCTTTCAGGAGATAGCCCATGTCTTCCCCCCGTCCCGGTACCGCCCTCTTGGCCATGGCCGCCGCCCTGGCCCTGGTCGGTTGTAGCAACAAGGACAGCAGCGCCCCCGCCCCAGGCAGCTCCACCCCGTCCGGGGAAAGAACGGTCCTCATCGGCCACGCCGCCCCCCTCACCGGACCCCAGTCCCATCTGGGCAAGGACAACGAATACGGGGCCAAGCTGGCCATTGAGGAACTCAATGCCCAGCACCTCACCATCGGCGGCCAGAAGGTCCATTTCGAGCTCGAGTCCGAGGACGATCAGGCGGACCCGAAACAGGGCACCATCGTCGCCCAGAAATTCGTGGACGCTAAGGTGAACGGGGTCATCGGCCACCTCAATTCGGGCACCACCATGCCCGCTTCCAAGATTTACGCCGATGCGGGTATTCCGGAAATTTCCGGCTCTTCCACCACCCCGGCCTACACCAAGCAGGGCTTTAAGACCGCCTTCCGGGTCATGGCCAATGACGAGCAGCAGGGCCGGGCCCTGGGCACCTACGCCACCCACCAGCTGGGGGCCAAGAAAATCGCCATCGTGGATGACGCCACCGCCTATGGCCGGGGCCAGGCGGACGAATTTGAAAAGGGCGCAAAAGCGGGCGGCGCCACCATCGTCACCCGGGAATACACCAACGACAAGGCCACGGACTTCAAGGCCATTCTCACCAAAATCAAATCCACCCAGCCGGACCTGATTTTCTTCGGCGGCATGGACGCCCAGGGCGGCCCCATGGCCAAGCAGTTGAAGGAATTGGGCCTGACCGCCAAGTTTCTCACCGGGGACGGGGGCTGCACCCCGGAATTCATCAAGCTGGGCGGCGCCGCCACGGAAGGCCAGTATTGCTCCCTGCCCGGGGTGCCCCTGGACAAGATGCCCGGCGGCCCGGCCTTCCGAGCCAAGTACGAGGCCAAGTTCAAATCCCAGATCCAGCTCTACGGCCCCTATGTGTACGACGCCGTGATGGTGTTGGTGGATGCCATGAAGCGGGCCAATTCGGTGGAACCGGCCAAGTATCTGCCGGAAATCGGCAAGACCGACTACCCGGGGGTCTCCGCCCGCATCCAGTTTGACGCCAAGGGAGACCTGAAGGACGGGGCCATTTCCTTCTATCAGGCCCGCGCCGGCAAGTGGGTCTTCCAAGAAACCCTAGGCACCACCAGCGCCCAACCCTAACCAGGAAACGGCCCGATCCCAGGACGGCGCCCCCGGGCGCCGTCCCCTTGTCAGGCCCACGAGTCATGGACATCTTTCTGCAACAAGTCATCAACGGCCTGGTTCTGGGGAGCATCTACGCCCTGGTGGCCCTGGGCTACACCATGGTGTACGGCATCATGGGCCTGATCAACTTCGCCCACGGGGAAGTGGTCATGATCGGCGCCCTCACCTCCCTCACGGTCATCGACCTGCTCGCCAACTCGGGCCTGCCCGGCCCGATCCGGGCCCTGATCGGCCTGGCCGCCGCCATTCCCGTGTGCATGGTGGTGGGCTACCTGATGGAGCGCATCGCCTACCGGCCCCTGCGCAAGGCGCCCCGGCTGGCGCCCCTGATTACGGCCATCGGCGTTTCCATCGTGCTGCAAAACCTGGCCATGATGATCTGGGGCCGGGATTACCACGCCTTCCCCGCCATTTTCCCTGCCAGCCAGCACCTGGTCCTGGGGGCCACCTTCAGCGATTTACAGGTGCTCATCGTGGTGGCGGCGGCGGCCATGATGGGGGGCCTGCTCCTGCTCATCAACCGCACCCGCCTGGGCCGGGCCATGCGGGCCACGGCGGAAAATCCCCAGATCGCCCAGCTCATGGGAGTGAATGTGAACCACATCATTTCCCTCACCTTCCTCATCGGCTCCGCCCTGGCCGCCGTGGCCGGGCTCATGGTCAGCGCCAATTACTCCATCGCCCACTACTACATGGGCTTCATCTTGGGTATGAAAGCCTTTACCGCCGCCGTTCTGGGGGGTATCGGCAATCTGGCCGGGGCCATGATCGGCGGCATTCTCCTGGGGCTCATCGAATCCCTGGGGGCCGGCTATATCGGCGACCTCACCGGCGGGGTGCTGGGCTCCAATTACCAGGACGTGTTCGCCTTCTTTGTCCTGATCCTGGTGCTCATCTTCCGGCCCTCCGGCCTGGTGGGCGAAAAAGTGGCAGAGCGGGCATGAACCAGTACAGCACGCCCGCTGCCCCGGCCCGGCCCCTGGCCCGCCCGACATCGCTTCCCCCCCTGGGCGGCCTCCCTTCCCGAAAGGATTTCCGGCCATGAACTGGCAGACCTTCAAACAAGACCGGCGCAGCCTCTGGCTGGGTTATGGCCTCCTGGCCATTGCCCTGGCCGTACTGCCCTTTGCCGTGGGGGCCGGGCTGGGCAACGCCTGGCTGCGCACCCTGAATTTCGCCCTGCTCTACATCATGCTGGCCCTGGGCCTGAATATCGTGGTGGGCTTTGCCGGGCTGCTGGACATGGGCTACATCGCCTTTTACGCCGTGGGGGCCTATCTCTACGCCCTACTGGCCAGCCCCCACCTGGGCAACGCCTTCCCCTCCCTGTTCCCCGGGGGCCTGCACTGGCCGGTGTGGGCCATCATTCCCCTGGGGGCCGGAGTGGCGGGCCTTTTCGGCCTGCTCCTGGGGGCCCCCACCCTGCGCCTGCGGGGGGATTATCTGGCCATCGTCACCCTGGGCTTCGGGGAAATTATCCGGATTTTCATGAACAACCTGAGTGCCCCCATCAATATCACCAACGGGCCCCAGGGCATTTCCAGCATTGATCCCTTCCACCTGGGGGACCTGACCCTGGCCAAGCCCATCGCCGTGGCCGGTCTGGAGCTCCCCTCCCTGCACGCCTACTACTACCTGTTCCTCGCCCTGGCCCTGGCCATCATTTTCATTACCGTGCGCCTGGAAGATTCCCGCATTGGCCGGGCCTGGGTGGCCATTCGGGAGGATGAGGTGGCGGCCAAGGCCTGCGGCATCAACACCCGCAACATCAAGCTCCTGGCCTTCGCCATGGGAGCCACCTTCGGGGGCGTGGCCGGAGGCCTGTTCGCCAGCTTCCAGGGCTTTGTCAGTCCCGAATCCTTCGGTCTCATGGAATCGGTCATGGTGCTGTGCATGGTGGTGTTGGGGGGCATGGGCCATATCCCCGGGGTCATCTTCGGCGGCGTCCTCCTCACCATCCTTCCCGAGCTTTTCCGCCACGCGGCCGCCCCCATGCAGCAGGCCCTGTTCGGCCACGTGGTGGTGGATCCGGAAAGCCTGCGCATGTTGCTCTTCGGCCTAGCCCTGATTGTAGTCATGCTCTACCGGCCCGCCGGGCTCTGGCCCTCCGCCACCCGGCGCCGGGAACTGAAGGGAGGGGCCCAATGAGCGCCGCGCCCCTGCTTCTGGAAGCCCACCAGATCAGCCGCCGATTTGGCGGCGTCCAGGCCTTGAAAGATGTCTCCCTGACCATTCGCCAGGGGGAAATTTACGGTCTCATCGGCCCCAACGGGGCGGGCAAGACCACCTTTTTCAACTGCCTCACCGGCCTTTATGTGCCCAGCGGCGGCAGCCTGACCTTCGCCGGCGCCCCCCTGAAAGCCGCCGCCCCCCAGCAGGCGGCCCAGCGGGGCATCGCCCGGACTTTCCAGAATATCCGCCTCTTCGCCAACATGACGGCCCTGGAAAATGTCATGGTGGGCCGCCACCTGCGCACCCGCACCGGGGTCATCGGCGCCATTCTCCGCACCCCGGGGGCCCGGGCCGAAGAACGGGCCATCCAGCGCCGGGCGGAGGAATTGCTCCATTACGTGGGGATCTCCGACCGGGCCCAGGATCTGGCCAAGCATTTGTCCTACGGGGACCAGCGCCGGTTGGAAATCGCCCGGGCCCTGGCCACGGAACCCAAGCTCCTGGCCCTGGATGAACCCGCCGCTGGCATGAATGGGGCGGAAACCCTGGAGTTGCGTCAATTGATCGAAGGCATTCGGCGGGACGGGGTCACCGTGCTGCTCATCGAACACGATATGAAACTGGTGATGGGGCTCTGCGACCGGGTGGCGGTCCTGGATTACGGCAGCAAAATTTGCGAAGACGTCCCCGCCGCCGTGCAGCGGGACCCCCGGGTGATCGCCGCCTACCTGGGGGGCGACGCCCCCGCCGCCCCGGAGGAGGCCGCCCATGAGTGAGGCCCTGCTCATCGCCGAAGGTCTGCGCATCGCCTATGGGGGCATTCAGGCCGTCAAAGGCATCACCTTCCACATCAATCCGGGAGAAACCGTGGCCCTGATCGGTGCCAACGGGGCGGGCAAAACCTCCACCCTGAAGGCCCTGGCCCGGCTGCTGGACCCGGCGGGGGGCAGCATCCGCTACCGGGGCCAGGAAATCAGCCAGTTGCCGCCCCACGACGTAATCCGCACCGGCATCGCCCTGGTGCCGGAAGGCCGGGGCACCTTCGCCCGCCTGACGGTGACGGAAAACCTGGAAATGGGCGCCTACAGCCGCAACCAGCCCCGGGAAGCGGCCCAGGACATGGAGCGCATTTTCGCCCTCCTGCCCCGGCTCAAGGAACGGCGCCACCAGCTGGCTGGCACCCTGTCCGGGGGGGAACAACAGATGTTGGCCATGGGCCGGGCTCTCATGGGCCGTCCCCAGCTCCTGCTCCTGGACGAACCCTCCATGGGCCTGGCGCCCCTGATGGTGCAAAAGGTTTTTGAAGTGGTGAAAGAGGTGGCGGGTCAGGGCATGACCATTCTGCTGGTGGAACAAAACGCCCGTCTGGCCCTGGAAGTGAGCCAACGGGGCTATGTGATGGAATCGGGCCAGATCACCCTGCAAGACGAAGCCCGGGCCCTGCTCCACAACCCCAGGGTACAGGCCGCTTATCTGGGGGAATAGGGCCAAGCAGCGTGGTTTCGTTGGGACGGGACCGGGCAAACTCCGGGCGGAACTTGCCCCACCGCCCTTGCCCCGGCCCCTCATTATGCCGACCAGGGGGCGAAGGCCCCCATCAGCCTCCTCTGGCCCCAAGGCGCGCCCCCGTTGTCTGAACCGGCGGGCAAAAGACGCCGCTGCCCCACCCGGGGCGGCCTTCCTTTTACGTCCTGCGCCCCTAGGCCGGAACCCAGGGGCAAACTTCTGGACCACCCCGGTCCCCAATCCAATGCCCGGGCGGCCACCCCCCGGGCCCTGACGCCCGTCCCCGCCGGGACGGCCTTATTCCATCTTATCCGCGAAAGTCAGGGCTTCCAGGTGGGCCCGGTTCACGTCGTCCGCCTTTAAGCCCAGCATGGCCGCCGAGGCCGCCAGGCCTTCCCCGTCCAGGGTTTCCGTAGCCAGGGCCAGATCGTAGAAGGGCTGGTAAATGCCGCCCCGCCCCAGCAACAGGTCGGTGATGGTTTCGGGCAGGTGCATGGCTTCCAGCACCTGATCCATGGGCACCCCCAGCATGTGGTCCAGGAGGGAAAAGGCCCCGGCGATGAAAAGATTGTCGTATTCCGCCCGATCCACCAGACCGTGGCCCAGGGTTTCCATGAGCCGGCCCCGGGTCAGGGCGGTGTGCATCATGGCCGGGGCCATGGGGTCCTTGGAGGCGGTGACCAGGAGCAGGGAGAGCCACTTGTTCAGCTTGTCGTAGCCGAGAATGGTCACCGCGTGCTTGAAGGACTGGATTTCGCAGGACAGGCCAAAGCCCACCGAATTGATGTAGCGCAGCAGCTTGTAGGAAAGGGCCACATCCTGCTTCAAGGCCGTCTCGATCTTGGCCACGTCCTCGTTGTTCCGCACCAGGTTGAGCACCCGGATGATGTGGGCGTGGCTGGGGTTAAGGCTTTTGCCCGCCGGCACGGTGAGGCGCTTGAAAAACCAGCCGGAGGCGGCGGAGACCCCGCTGTCCATGGCCGCCTGGAATTCCTGGGGGGTATCCGTGTTGAAGGCCAGGGGAATGCCAAAGGCCTTGGTCTTGGCCACCAGCCCGGAAATTTGGGCCGGGGAATAGCTATCCACGTCAAAACCGATAAAGCGGAAGGGCAGGCCGGAGGCCAGGTTATCCGCCCCATCCTCGCCAAAATCCAGGCTCAGGGCACAGGGATGGGCCTGCAATTCCGCCCGCAGGGCCCCGTCCCCCCCCTCCAAGGCGTAGGGGGGAATTTCCAGCACGGTGTTTTCCGGGGGCGCCCAGAGCAGGAGATCCGGGCCCAGGGGGGCGCCGGCGCTGATAAACACGGACTTTTCCCCCTGGGGCCAGACCTCGGCTAGGGCGGTGAGGGCCGCGGCGGCGGCGGACATATCCCCCCGGGGATCGGGGAAATTGAGCCGGAAACGGTTGGCGATAATTTTGCCCTGGCGGTTAAGCACGGGCTGGCGGGACAGAAAGACCTCAGGCATGACGCCTCCAAAGGCGGTCGATTCAGGCGGAGAAAGTGAAGGAATCGGCGAAAAATTCCGTTTCGGGCAGGGCGCAGCGGCCGACAAAATCCCGCTGGGCCGCCTCAATCATGGCGGGCGCGCCGCAGGCATAGACCTGGAAGCCAGACAAATCGGGGAAATCCGCCATAACCGCCTCGTGGACAAAGCCGGTACGGCCGCTCCAGCCGTCTTCCGGCGCCGGATCGGAAAGCACGGGGACGTAGTGGATATGGCCATGGTCCGCCGCCCACTGGCGGGGTAGGGCGTCCAGATACAGGCCGGCCCGGTTGCGGTTGCCCCAGTAAATGTATAGGGGCCGTTGATCCCCTTCCCCCAGGGCGTGTTCCACCAGGGCCTTGATGGGGGCAAAACCGGTGCCCCCGGCCAGGAGAATGGCGGGCTTGGTGGACTCTTCCCGCAAATAGAAGCTGCCGTGGGGGCCGTTGAAACGGAGAATGTCCCGCTCCTTCATGGTCTCGAACACCTGGGTGGTAAAGAGGCCGCCGGGCACCAGACGCACATGGAGCTGGAGCAGGTTGTCTTCCCGGGGCCCGTTGGCCAGGGAAAAGCTGCGCCGCTTGCCGTCCTTGAGCAGAATGTCGATGTACTGGCCGGCCAGGAACTGGAGCCGTTCGCTGGCGGGCAGGCGCAGGTGGAGCACCATCACGTCCGGGGCCAGCTTTTCCATTTTTTCCACCCGGGCGGGCAGGGTTTTTACCGGGATATCCCCCTGGGAGCGCACTTCCCGGCATTCCACGGTGAGGTCGCTCTTGGCCTTGGCACAGCAAAAGAGCACCAGGCCCTGGGCCTGCTCGGCTTCCGTCAGGGCGTGGGGCTGGAAGGCCCCCAGTTCCACCTCCCCGCACAGCACCTTGCCCTTGCAGGCGCCACAAGCCCCGTTGCGACAGCCATAGGGCATGACCAAGCCCTGGCGTAGGGCCGCTTCCAGGAGGCTTTCCTCCCCTTCCGCCGTGAATTGATGTTTGCTGGGTTCAATGCTGACCTTGAAGCTCATTTCCCGTCCTATTCCCCATGGAGGTTGCCCTGCCCCCGTCCCGCCTACCCGGCCGGAGAAGTCGGATAAAATCGGGGGGTGCAAAAATTATTGATCGTGGGCTGCGGCGACGTGGCCCAACGGGCCCTGCCCCTGCTCCTCCCACGTTACCGCATCTATGCCCTGGTCCGCCGACCGGAGCAGGCCGACGCCTGGCGCCAGCCCGGTGTCACGCCGATTCTGGCGGACCTGGACCAGCCCGCCAGTTTGCAGCGTCTGGCCGGACTAGCCGACCTGGTGCTGCACCTGGCGCCGCCGCCCAACCGGGGCACGGTGGACACCCGCACCCGGCACTTGCTGGCGGCATTGGCTCGGGGAAAAAGTCTACCACAGCGCCTCACCTACATCAGTACCACGGGAATCTACGGAGATTGCGGTGGGGCCTGGGTTTCCGAGACCCGGCCGGGGGCCCCGGCAACGGCCCGGGGGCAACGCCGTCTGGATGGGGAACAGCAGTTGCGCGCCTGGGGCGCCCGCACCGGGGTCACCGTGACCATTCTCCGCGCCCCGGGCATTTACGCCGCCGAACGCCTGCCCCGGGAACGGCTGGCGGCGGGCACTCCGGCCCTGCGTCCGGAGGATGACGTTTTTACCAACCACATCCACGGGGACGATCTGGCCGGGCTTTGCGCCCTGGCCCTGCGCCGGGGTGGCGCCAACCGCTGCTATAACGCCTGCGACGATGGCCAGCTCACCATGGGGGACTATTTCACCCTGGTGGCCCGCCACCTGGGCCTGCCCCCGCCCCCCCGCATTTCCCGGCAGGAGGCGGAACAACGCCTGCCCCCCCAGCTCCTTTCCTTCATGAGCGAATCCCGGCGCCTGTGCAACCAGCGCATCAAGGCCGAGCTGGGTTATCGCCTGCGTTACCCGGACGTTTCCCAGGGATTGGCCGGTCTGGGGCACAATACGCCCCTAACCTGATGGCCGGACCCACCGTCCCGCCGCCCCCACCGCCTTCTGGAGCTTTTTCATGGTCTATAACAGTCTCAAAGCCCTGCACATCGCCTTTGTGGTCTGCTGGTACGCTGGCCTTTTCTACCTGCCCCGGATTTTCGTCAATCTGGCCATGGTGCCCGCCGACAGCGGGGCGGAACGGGCCCGGCTGCTGCTCATGGCGGGCAAGCTGTACCGCTTCATGACTCCCCTGGGCATTCTGGCGGTGATTTTCGGCGCCTGGATGTGGCTGGGCTTCGGCGTCCAGGGGGCCTGGATCCACGCCAAGCTCACCCTGGTGCTGGTGCTGGTGCTCTACCACGCCTATTGCGGGCGTCTCCTGACGGATTTCGCCCGGGGCGCCAACCAGCGCAGCCACCGCTGGTTCCGCTGGTTCAACGAACTGCCGGTGCTGATTCTTTTCGCCGTGGTCTTCCTGGCCGTGCTCAAGCCTTTCTGAGCGGGCCCCGTCGGTCGTGCGGCGATTGCCGCCCTGATTGCCGCCCTAACTGGTCTCTGTCGTCTCTGTCGTTGTTCCGGGCACCGTCCCCGGACTGAAAGCCGCCCATGTTTAAATTGTTCGCCACCTGTCCCCGGGGCCTGGAAGCCCTACTCGCTGAAGACCTGGCCGCCGCCGGGGCCAGCGATATTCGCATCGTTGCCAGCGGAGTCGCCTGCCGGGGTTCCTGGGACACGGTGATGCTGACCAATCTCCATTCCCGCATCGCCACCCGCCTCCTGCTCCAACTTTCCTTCGGCAAATACGCCAAGGAAGAGGACATCTACCGCCAAGCCCGCAAGGTGGATTGGCCCCGGCATTTCGATGTGAGCCGCTCCATCCGGGTCTATGTGACCGCCATCAAGTCCCCCCTGAAAAGCCTGGAATTCATCACCCTGCGCATCAAGGATGCGGTCTGCGACAGCTTCCGGGACACGGTGGGGGAACGGCCCAATGTGGATACCCGGGATCCCCAGGTGCGCATCCACGCCTTTCTCACCGCCGAGGATTGCACCCTTTACCTGGACACCAGCGGCGCCCCCCTCTACCAGCGGGGCTACCGGCAAAAGACCGTGGAAGCGCCCCTCAAGGAAAACCTAGCCGCCGGCATCCTGCGTCTGGCGGGCTGGCAGCCCGGCACCGTGCTGCTGGACCCCATGTGCGGCAGTGGCACCTTCCTCCTGGAAGCGGCCCAGCAGGTCTGCGGCATCGCCCCCGGGGCCCGGCGCAATTTCGCCTTCGAGCATTTCCGGGAATTTGCCCCCCGCCGCTGGCAGGCCCTGCAACAGGCGGCCCAGGCCGAGGAACGGACGCCCCAGGGCCAGCCCACCCTGTTCGGCCGGGATCAGGCCCCCGCCGCCTACCGGGCTACCCTGGCCAATCTGGACCGGGCCGGGCTGCTCGGGGCGGTCAATCTGAGCCAGGGGGACATTCTGGTCACGGAGCCCCCGACTACCCCGGGCATCATGGTCTGCAACCCCCCCTACGGGGAACGGTTGGAAGAAAAGGACACCCTGGCCGCCTTCTACCCGGAACTGGGCCACGCCCTGAAACAAAAATATGCGGGCTGGACCTGCTATTTCCTCACCGCCGACACGGCCCTGCCCAAGGGGGTGGGACTGAAGCCGGGGAAAAAGACCCCCCTCTACAACGGGGCCCTGGAATGCCGCCTGTACCAGTTCAAGATGGTGGCCGGCTTCAACCGGCGTAAAAAACCGGAAGGGGCCGAAGTCCCGGGACCGGTCCCGGCCCCGGCCGCCGACTGAAATCCCGGGCCGCCCCCGGGGAAGGCCCCGGGGCCCCGTCCCCTTTTCCTTTCCGCCCCGGAGGTTTGGCATGTCCGGTCTGTCTTCTCCCCATTCTCTTCCCCTGGGGCGCCCCGCCCTAATCCCCGCCATGCTCTCCCTGCTGGCCCTGAGCCTGGGACTAGGGGCCACGCCGGCCCGGGCCGATGATCCGGCCACCCCGGCGGCGGCCCACCCCCACACCTATTTGCCCGGCTATCTGGCCCCGGGGGATCTGCCCGACAGCCTGGCCCTGCTACCCCCGCCCCCGGCCCCCGGTTCCGCCGCCCTGGCGGAGGACCGGGCGGTAGCCCAGGCCAGTTTTCAACTCCGGGGCACGGCCCGCTGGGCCCTGGCTACCGCCGATGCGGATCTGTCCTTTCCCCACGCGGCTAGCACCTTCGCCTGCGCCCTGGGCCAGCCCATCGCCCAGACCACCACGCCCCACCTCTATCACCTGTTGCAGCGCAGTCTGAGCGATCTGGGGCTGGCCACCCGGGCCGCCAAGCAGCATTACCAGCGCCCCCGCCCCTTCCTGGAAAACGGCCAGCCCATCTGCACCCCGGAAGAGGCGGCGGCCCTGGCCAAGAGCGGCTCCTATCCTTCCGGCCACACCACCGCCGGCTGGGGCTGGGCCCTGATTCTCAGTGAAGTGGCGCCCCAGCGGGCCGACGCCCTCCTGGCCCGGGGCCTGGCCTTCGGGGAAAGCCGCAATGTGTGCAACGTGCATTGGCACAGCGATGTGGTCCAGGGGCGCACCCTGGCGGCGGGGGTAGTGGCCAAGCTGCACACGGCCCCGGAATTCCTGGCCGACCTGGCGGCAGCCCGGGGGGAAGTGGACGCCCAAAGGGCCCGGGGCACGGCCCCGGCCCAGGATTGCGCCGCAGAAGCCCAAGCCCTGGCCCTGCCCCCCTCCCTGGCCCAGTAAGGCAGGACGGGCGAAGCCTTTAGGCGGGCGGTACAGGCCTTAAATCAGACCTTAAGTTGCTCCCAAAAGCGCTCCCGGGCCCCTTCCAAGGCCGGGCGCTGCGCTTCGGGCACCAGGGACGCCACCTGGGCGAGCAAGTCGTTCAGGGCCCGTTCCACCCGTTCCCGGGGCAAAGGCTCCGCCGCCCCGGCGGGGGCGGCGGCTGGCTGATCCAGGGGCTGGAGCAGTTGGTATTTGGGGAAAAACCGGGCCCCTTCCGGGCCGGTGCCGATCATGGGGCCGGTTTTCACATACTCCCGACCTTCAAAGAGAAAGCGGGCCCCCAGGGGCAAAAGATGGATTTTCATGGCAGGGGGGGACGGCCCATGGCCGCCCCGGGAAGCGTACTAAACAATATCCAGGTGGCCGATCCCGGCGGACAAATCCCGGTCCTTGGATTCCTTGCCGTTGAGCTTGATCTGGAGACGCAGGTCGTTCAGGGAATCCGCATTGCGCAGGGCGTCTTCGTAGGAAATTTTGCCCGCTTCGTAAAGCTCGAACAGGGACTGGTCGAAGGTCTGCATCCCCAGTTCCCGGGACTTTTTCATGATTTCCTTGATCTCCGCCACTTCCCCCTTGAAGATCAAATCGGAAATGAGGGGGGAGTTGAGCATGATTTCGATGGCCGCACAGCGCCCCTTGCCGTCTTTCAGGGGAATCAGGCGTTGGGAGACCAGGCCCCGGAGATTGAGGGACAGGTCCATGAGCAGCTGCTGGCGCTTTTCTTCCGGGAAAAAGTTGATGATCCGGTCCAGGGCCTGGTTGGTGGAATTGGCGTGGAGGGTGCCCATGGCCAAGTGACCGGTTTCGGAAAAGGCGATGGCGTGTTCCATGGTTTCCCGGTCCCGGATTTCCCCGATGAGAATCACGTCCGGCGCCTGGCGCAGGGTGTTTTTCAGGGCTGTTTCCCAGGAATCCGTATCCACCCCCACTTCCCGCTGGGTGACGATGCAGTTCCTGTGCTCATGGACATATTCCACCGGGTCTTCGATGGTAATGATGTGGCCGTAGGAGTTTTCGTTGCGATAGCCGATCATGGCCGCCAGGGAGGTGGATTTCCCCGAGCCCGTGCCCCCCACGAAGAGCACCAGACCCCGCTTGGTCATGGCCACGTCCTTCAGGACCGGCGGCAACCCTAGGGCTTCCAGGGTGGGAATGGTGGTGTTAATGGTCCGGCAGACCACCCCGATGCGTCCCATCTGGACAAAGGCATTGACCCGGAAACGGCCAATGCCGGCGGGGGCGATGGCGAAATTGCATTCCTTGTGGGCTTCAAATTCCGCCGCCTGACGGTCATTCATAATGGCCCGGGCCAGCTCCGCCGTGTGCTGGGCCGACAGGGTCTGGTTGGACACCGGGGTGAGCCGTCCATCCACCTTGATGGCCGGGGGGAAACCGGCGGTGATGAACAAATCCGACCCCTTTTTGCTGACCATGAGGCGCAGCAAATCGTGCATAAAATTTAGCGCCTGATCCCGCTCCATACGTCTTCTCCTCAACGTGCCGGGCCAAGGCCCGGACACGGCAACCGGGGGGCTTAAGCCCCGAACATGTCCTTATTCACCGCTTTGGCCTTGGCTTCCATGGGGGCCACCAGATTGCGCCGCACCAGATCCAGGAGGCATTGATCCAGGGTCTGCATACCGTAGGACTGGCCGGTCTGGATGGAGGAATACATCTGGGCCACCTTGTTTTCCCGGATCAGATTACGGATGGCGGGGGTGCCCAGCATGATTTCGTGGGCTGCCACCCGACCGGCGCCATCCTTGGTTTTCAGCAGGGTCTGGGAAATCACCGCCCGCAGGGATTCGGACAACATGGCCCGGATCATGTCCTTTTCCGCTGCGGGGAAAACGTCGATGATCCGGTCCACCGTTTTGGCGGCGGAGGAGGTGTGCAGGGTGCCGAACACCAAGTGGCCCGTTTCCGCCGCCGTCATGGCCAGCCGGATGGTTTCCAGATCCCGCAATTCCCCCACCAGGATCACGTCCGGGTCTTCCCGCAGGGCGGAACGCAGGGCGTTGTTAAAGGACAGGGTGTGGGGCCCCACTTCCCGCTGGTTGATCAGGCTCTTTTTGGCTTCGTGCACGAATTCGATAGGATCTTCCACGGTCAGGATGTGGCCGTAGAAGTTTTCGTTCACGTGATTCACCATGGCCGCCAGGGTGGTGGATTTCCCCGAGCCCGTGGGGCCGGTGACCAGCACAATGCCCCGGGGATATTCGGCAATGTCCTTGAAAATTTTCGGACAGTTGAGTTCTTCCAGGGTCAGGACCTTGGACGGAATGGTCCGGAACACGGCCCCCGCGCCCCGGTGCTGGACAAAGGCATTGACCCGAAAACGGGCCAGATTGGGAATTTCAAAGGAAAAGTCGCACTCCAGGTTTTCCTCGTAATGCTTGCGCTGGGAGTCGCTCATGATGTCATACACCATGGCGTGCACATCCTTGTGCTCCATGGGGGGCAGGTTGATACGGCGCACATCGCCGTTAACCCGAATCATGGGCGGCAAGCCCGCGGAAAGGTGAAGGTCGGAAGCCTTGTTCTTGACCCCAAAGGCGAGAAGTTCGGTGATATCCATGGAGGAAGTCCGGGAAGGGGAGGAAGGGAGAGGCACCGGACGGCCCCGGGGACGCCTCAGGCGGAGCCGGGAAGGGGGACGGTGCTATACTTTTGGGCTATAGGATAGCTTTGGATTATGACGCCAATTTTTGCCAACCTGCAAGCCGTGCGGGCCCGTCTGGACGGGGCTGCCCGGGCCGCCGGACGCCCGCCGGAAAGCATTCGCCTGCTGGCCGTGTCCAAGACCAAACCCGCGGAAGACGTGGTGGCGGCGGTGGCCGCCGGGCAAACCGCCTTTGGGGAAAACTACGTCCAGGAAGGCTGCGCCAAGATCGGCCAGGTGGCCGCGCTGCTTGCCGCCCAGGGCAGCCCCAAGGCCCTGGAATGGCACTTCATCGGCCCCCTGCAGAGCAATAAGACCCGGCCGGTGGCCGAAAGCTTCGCCTGGGTCCATGCCATCGACCGGCTGAAAATTGCCCAGCGCCTCTCGGACCAACGCCCGGCGGCACTGCCGCCCCTCCAGGTCTGCGTGGAAGTGAATGTGTCCGGGGAAGCCAGCAAAAGCGGCTGCGCCCCGGAAGAAGCCCTGGCCCTATGCCAAGCCGTGGCCGCCCTGCCCCGCCTGCAACTGCGGGGACTGATGGCCATTCCCGCCCCGGTGGACGAGGAACAGGCCCAGCGCCTGCCCTTCCGCCGCCTGAAAGCCCTCTTCGAACAACTGCAACAAGCCGGTCTGCCGGTGGACACCCTGTCCATGGGCATGAGCCATGATCTGGAAGCCGCGGTGGCGGAAGGCGCCACCCTGGTACGTATCGGAACGGCCATCTTCGGGCCGCGAATCAAAAAGGAAATCCCATGAAAATCACCTTTCTCGGCGGCGGCAACATGGCCAACGCCCTCATCGGCGGCCTGGTCAACAAGGGCTTTGCCGGCAGCGACATCCGGGTTATCGACCTGAACAAGGAAAACCGGGAACGCTTAAGCAAGACCTACGGCCTCACCGCCTTTGCCAATGTGGAAGCCGCCGCCGTGAGCGGCAGCGACGTGGTGGTGCTGGCGGTCAAGCCCCAGCAAATGAAGGAAGCGGTGGCCCCCCTGGCGGGCCTGCTGCAAGCCTCCCAGCTGGTCCTGACCATCGCCGCCGGGCTGCCCCTGGCCGCCCTCTCCCGCTGGCTCAAGGGCCACAGCAACCTGGTGCGGGCCATGCCCAACACCCCGGCCCTCATCGGCGCCGGCATCACCGGCCTTTACGCCCTGCCCCGGGTGTCCGACAGCGACCGGGAAAACGCCGCCCGCATCGTTCAGGCCGTGGGGGAAACGGTGTGGATTCAGGACGAAGCCCAGATGGATTCCATCTGCGCCCTTTCCGGCAGCGGTCCCGCCTACGTTTTCCTGTTTATCGAAGCCTTGCAGGAAGCCGGTGCGGCCATGGGATTCAATGAAGAACAGTCCCGCCGCCTGGCCATCGAAACCGTCCTGGGCTCCGCCAAGCTGGCCGCCCAATCCGACGAATCCGCCGCCGTCCTGCGGGAACGGGTGACCTCCAAGGGCGGCACCACCGCCGCCGCCCTTACCGTCATGGCGGAACGGGGCACCAAGGAAGGCATTATCGCCGGGGTCCGGGCCGCCGAAGATCGGGGCCGGGAACTGGGCCAACAACTGGGCGCCGCCTAAGGCTTCCGGGGTAACCCGGGGGGCTGCCGGCAGCGGATCATGCCGCCGCGCCAGCCCCCGGGCGCCGAACGCCTGGCCCCGCTACCCCAAGGCCCTGCCCTTCCCCGCGCCTACCGCCTCTTTTTCCTGTTCCACCTGATTCCGCACCGGCCTCCGGCCGCCCTGAGAGAGACCCATCATGCTGACGGACATCCTGAGCCTGCTACTGGAAGCCTGCGCCGGATTTTTCGGCTATCTCCTGCTCCTGCGCTTTCTCCTGCAATGGCGCCGCATTTCCTTCGCCAATCCCCTGGCCGAACTGACCATGCGCACCACCAACTGGGTGGTACTGCCCCTGCGCCGGATTCTGCCCGGGCTCCTGGGCCTGGATCTGGCCAGCCTCATTCCCGCCTGGCTGTTTCAGGTCCTGGCCAAATATGTCCAGCTCCTGTTCAAGGCCGCGTCCCTGGGCGCCGCCCCTTTCCTGGTGGTCCCCGCCCTGGTGCTGGGGGTCTTTGAATTGCTGCACATGGGGGTCATGATCCTGGTGGTGGCCATGCTGCTCCAGGCCGTGCTCTCCTGGATCAATCCCTACTCCCCCCTATCCGCCCCGGTGGCGGCCCTCACTGATCCCCTGCTGCGGCCCATCCGCCGGGTGCTGCCCCCCATCGCCAATTTTGACCTGTCCCCCCTGGTGGCCCTGCTCATCGCCCAGGTGGTGTTCATTCTCCTGGCCTACGCCAAAGCGGCGGTCATGCCCCTGGTGTTCTGATGTGGGCCCGGCGCGGCCCGGAAGGCCGCCTCACCCTGAGCCTGCACATCCAGCCCGGGGCCCGCAAAACCGAAGTCATGGGCTTGCACGGGGAAGCCCTGAAAATCCGCCTCGCCGCCCCCCCGGTGGACGGTAAGGCCAATGATGCCCTGCTGGCCTTCCTGGCCAAAACCCTGGGCCTGCCCCGGGCCCGGGTCACCCTCAAAAGCGGCCAGACCAGCCGAGCCAAGGTGGTGGAAATTCTGGACGCCCCGGCGGACGGGGAACAGCGCCTCTGGCCCCAGGGCCCGGTATAAAGGGGCTGCCGCCCGGTCCCGCGCACCGCAGCCCCAAGCGCCGCCCCGATCCGCCACCTCACCAACCGCCCCACCGGCTCCCCTTTCCCCCCATTCCCTCACAGCGAGCGCCGCCCTAAGCCAGCCCCAGACGTTCCGCCACCGCCGCCGTGCGGCCCCGGCTGATGGGCACCCGGCTGGCGGGGAAGGTGGCCATCACCACCCACTGCCGGTCCCCTTCCTTTTCCAGACGGGCCGCATAGGCCATGGCAATAATGTGGCTGCGATGTACCCGGAGAAAAGCTCCTTCCGCCAAACGCCGTTCCAGGGCCGCCAGGCTCAGGTGGCAGAGATAGGAATCCCGAGCGGTGAAAATCCGGGCGTAATGGCCTTCCGCCTGGAGATGGACCGCTTCCTCCAAATCCAGCAGCACCGTGGCGCCCCCCTGCAACACGGGCAGCTTGGCCAGGGGCCGGGGCCCGCTCACCGGGGCAGGCAGGGCCTGACGGCCAGCCCGGGGCAGATCGTAGAAAAAGAGACAAAAGCCTTCCAGCCCCTGCCGGTCGCTCAAGGCGGTGAGTTTGATGAGCAGGGGCCGGTCCGGCACATTGATCATCATGGCCAGGGGCGAGGCTTCCCCGGGGGCCTGGGCGGCGGCTTCCTGCAACAGCCAGGCGATTTTGCGCCGGGCGGGCTCGGGGTGAAATTCGGTCACCGGGCGGCCGATCCAGTCCCGGTGGTAATGGCCCAGCACCTGGACCGCCAGGGGATTGGCCGAGCGTATGCAGCCCTGGCGATCCAGAATCACCACCCCGGGCTCCGCTTTCTGTAGCTGATATTCCAGACTTTCCATGGTTTCACTTTCCCGACCCGGCCGCCGTTCGCGCCGCTCCACCGCCGTTGGTGCAGGCCCCCGGCCATTGGTGCATTGCCCCTTGTACCCCGGCGTCCCCCCGGCACAATAGGCCCCATCTTACCTTTGGGAACCCGGACCATGGCCAAAATCGACCGCTACGAATCCTTCCAGGGCATCGACTGCTTCCGCAACGCCAGCGCCGTCATCGAACGGGTGCTGTTGCACGTGAACGGCCCGGAAAAGACCAACATTTACTGGGAATACTTCGTCAAAAAAATCCCGGAAGGCTATTACTCCCAGACCCCCACGGAAGACCTGCTGTACCTGGTCTGTTCCAACACTTACTACATCGAAGAATTGTTCGAGAAATTCGACGATCAGGAAGGCTTAAGCCGTTTGCAGAAATGCGAGCTGGAATGCTGCTGAGCCTTTTCCTTTCCCCACAAAAAAGCCGGCCCTAAGCCGGCTTTTTAACTCCTGGGAACCCGGGAGGAAGGGCCAGGAGGGCCTGGATTAGGCCTGATACACCACCTGACCGCCCACCAGGGTGCTGCGCACCCGGCCCCGGACTTCCCGGCCCAGGAAGGGGGTATTGCGGCCCCGGCTGCGCAGGGTGTCGGCCCCCACGGTCCAGAGGGCCTCCGGATCGAAGACGGTCACATCCGCCACCGCTCCCACGCTCAGATTGCCCGCGTGAAGCCCGGCCACCGCCGCTGCGTCGCTGGTAATGCGGGCCAGGGCCTGGGGCAGGGCCACCCCGGCATCCTTGGCCCAAGCCAGGGTCAGGGGCAGGAGCAGTTCCAGGCCGATGGCCCCCGGTTCCGCCTCGTCAAAGGGCAGGAGCTTGTCTTCCGCGCTGCGGGGGTAATGGTCGGAGCAGATGGCCTGGATGGTGCCGTCGGCCACGGCCTGGACCAGGGCTTCCCGGTCCCCCTGGGTACGCAGGGGCGGGTCGAAGCGGGCCAGGGGATCGAAGTAGCCGATGTCGTCTTCCGTGAGGTGGAGGTGATGCACATCCACATCGCAGGTCACGGGCAGGCCTTGGGCCCGGGCAGCGGCCACCAGGCGCACCCCGGCGGCGGAAGAAAGACGCATCAGGTGCAGGCGCACCCCGGTGGTCCGGGCCAGTTCCACCAGGGTGGCCACGGCCACGGTCTCGGCGGCCACGGGAATACCGGCCAGACCCAGGCGGGCCGATACTTCCCCGTCGTGGGCCACCCCATCCCGGGACAGGGTGTAGTCCTCGGGTTGGAGCCACACCGCATAGCCATAGGTAGCGGCGTATTGCATGGCCCGCAGCAGGGCCTGGAAGTCGGTCACCGGGGAAGAGGCCTGGGACATGGCGATACAGCCGGCGCCGGTGAGCCCGGCCATGGCCGCCAGACTCTGGCCTTCCAGCCCCTGGGTCAAAGCCCCCAGGGGACGCACCCGGGCCTGACCCTGGGCCTTGGAAAGGCGCACCAGGCGTTCCACCAGGCCGGGCTCGTCCAACACCGGCTTGGTATCCGGGGGGCAGACCAGGGTGGTGACACCGCCGGCCACGGCGGCTTGCAATTCGCTGTCCAGATTGGGCAGGCGGGCGGACAAATCCACCAGACCGGGGCAGACCACCGCTCCGGCGGCGTCAATTTCCCGGTCCGCCGTGAAACCGGCGGGAGCCCCACCCACGGCGGCCACCCGGCCATCGGCCAGATAAAGGTTGTGCTGGCCGTCCACCCCGTTGGCGGGATCGATGAGGCGGCCGTTTTTGATAAGAATGTTCATGATCTTCAGTTTCCGGCGAGGATGCCCATTACCGCCATGCGCACGGCGATGCCAAAGGTGACCTGGTTGAGGATGACGGCCTGGGGACCGTCGGCCACGGCGGAATCAATTTCCACCCCCCGGTTCATGGGGCCCGGGTGCATCACAATGGCGTCCGGCTTGGCCAGGGCCAGCCGTTCCGGCGTCAGGCCATAGCTCTTGAAATATTCCCCGGCGGAAGGCAGCAGGGCGCCGTTCATCCGTTCATTCTGGAGGCGCAACATGATGATCACGTCGCAGTCCTTGAGGCCTTCATTCATGTCGTAGAAGACCCGCACCCCCAGGGTTTCCAGGTAGCCGGGCAACAGGGTCTTGGGCCCCACCGCCCGGATTTCCCCGCAGCCCAGGGTACGCAGGGCGTGGAGATCGGAACGAGCGACTCGGGAATGGAGAATGTCCCCCACAATGGCCACCCGCAGACCGGTGAAGTCCTTTTTGTAGTGGCGGATGGTGTACATGTCCAGGAGCCCCTGGGTGGGGTGGGCGTGGCGCCCGTCCCCCGCATTCACCACGTGGATGTCGTCCCGGCCCATGCGGTGGAGATGCTCCGCAATGAGGAAGGGGGCGCCGGAGCTGGCGTGACGCACCACGAACATGTCCGCATGCATGGAACAGAGGTTGTCGATGGTATCCAGCAGGGTTTCCCCCTTGGCCGTACTGGAGCGGGACACGTCCAGATTGATGACGTCGGCGGAAAGCCGCTTGGCGGCGATTTCGAAGGTGGTCCGGGTACGGGTGGAATTTTCGAAAAAGAGGTTAAAAACACTCTTGCCCCGCAGCAGGGGCACCTTCTTCACTTCCCGGTCGGACACTTCCAGGAAGGAAGAGGCCGTATCCAGCACCTGATTCACCACTTCCAAGGGCAGTTTTTCGG
Organism: Rhodocyclaceae bacterium; assembly: GCA_041907765.1. Classification (GTDB taxonomy): domain Bacteria; phylum Pseudomonadota; class Gammaproteobacteria; order Burkholderiales; family Rhodocyclaceae; genus Azospira. Next base: position 154,439 of record JAYRGQ010000004.1, read on the forward strand.
TGGACAGGAGGTGTTGCAAACCGCCTTCCGCATTCAATTGGGGATTACGCACGCTCCTGACCTCCCAGCTTCCAGTACAAACGGCCATCTTCCTGCCGTCCCAAAATCAATTCTTCCCCGTCCCCCAGCTGCACGTCCCAGACGCAGAATTGGGGGGCGATGGGCAGTTCCCGCTCGCCCCGATCCGCCAGCACGGCCAGATCAATGCGGGCCGGACGGCCGTAATCGAACAATTCGTTAATGGCCGCCCGGGTGGTGCGGCCGGTGTAGAGCACGTCATCCACCAGAATCAGGGGTCGGCCTTCCACCTCGAAGGGGATGGCGCTGGGCTTGACCTGGGGATGGAGGCCCTTGGCGGCGAAATCGTCCCGGTAAAAGGACACATCCACCGTGCCGGTGGCTTCGGTAACGCCGAGCAGGCTGCGCAGGCGTTCCGCAATCCAGGCGCCACCGCTGTGGATTCCCACCAGGGCCGTGTCCGGCGTCAGGTGGGGGCGGATGCGGTCGGCCAGGGTGGCCAACTGGGCTTCCGCATCGGGAAGGGTATCAATGGGCATCGAAATAACTTTGCAGGATAAGTTGGGCCGCCACGGCATCCAGATGGGCCTTGGCGGTTTTGGCGGAATGACCGGTCTCGCGCAAGCGCTCCTCGGCATCCAGAGAGGTGAGCCGTTCATCGGCATAGGCCACGGGCAGATTGAAACGGCCCCGCAGCTGATTGGCGAAACGGGTACAGCGGGCGGTCATGGCGTGGGCTTCCCCGTCCAGGGAAACGGGCAGGCCCACCACCAGCAGCACAGGACGCCATTCGTCCAGCAGGGCCTGGATGGCGCCGAAGCGTTCCTGGTTGGAGGGGGCGTGCAGGGTGGTAAGGGGATGGGCCTGGCCCAGCAGGGTTTCCCCAATGGCCACACCAATACGCTTTTCCCCAAAATCGAAGGCCAGCACCGTGCCGCTCGGGGTTTGCAGGGGGGCGTGCTGAGCTGCCTCAGGCATGCCCCGCCCCCCCGGCCAGATTGGCGAAATCAATGCCCAGGGCCAGCATAGCGGAGGCCAGACGCTCTTCCGGCGGCAGGGTAAACAGCACCTCTTCCTCCGCTGCCACCGTCAGCCAGGCATTCTGGGCCAGTTCGTTTTCCAGCTGGCCCGCCGCCCAGCCTGCGTAACCCAGGGTCATGATCACGTCCCGGGGCACCCCGTCCTGGCCCATGGACACCAGAATGTCCCGGGAACTGGTGAGGCCCACCCGGTCGGTGACCTTGAGGGTGGATTGCCAGGGCCCCAGGGGACGGTGCAGCACAAAGCCCCGGTCGGTCTGGACCGGCCCGCCGAAATAAACGGGCAGCTCCCCGTAGCCTTCCGCTTGGAGGGGCACATCCACCTTCTCGAAAAGCTGGGCCAGGGTCATGTCGATGGGCCGGTTCACCACCACTCCCAGGGCCCCCTGATCGTTGTGTTCGCACACATAGACCAGGGATTTGGCGAAATAGGGGTCCGCCATCGCCGGCATGGCGATGAGGAAGTGGTTGGTGAGATTGACGCTGGGCATGGCGGCTCGAATTTTAATCCGGGAGAGGTGGGGAACAAAGCGCTTTCGCCCCGGCCTTACCGGACGGGGGGCGGGAAAGGCCGCCAGACGGGGCCTGGCCCAGATTCGGGGAGGGCGACCTGGGTCCAGGGTACAGGAAGGTGGGCGGGGGAACCACCCGGCGCCAGGGGCTTGGGTTCCGGAAGGGGAGCGGTCCGAGGCACTACACTGGAGTAGCCCTGAGCCGCCCCGGGGACACCCTATGTCCCCCAAAACGCCCCAGCCCCTCCCCTCAGCGGGAGGCAATTTCCCGGCCCTCATCCCGGGATGGAGCGCCCCCCCTCCCTTGGCGATCCGGCCCAACGTTCCCCGGCCCGGCTGCGGTATGCTTGGTGACCCGGGATTAATTCCGCCCACCGCCTTTTCCCATGCTCGATAAAGCCCTCGTCTGGTTCCGCCGGGACCTGCGCAATTTCGATCACGCGGCCCTGCACGCCGCCCTCACCGGCGCCCGCCAGGTCTGGTGTGTTTTTCTTTTCGATCAGGACATTCTGGCGCCCCTGCCTCATCCCCGGGATCGGCGGGTGGAGTTTATTTACCGCAGCGTCATGGACCTGCACCAGGCCCTGACCGCCCAGGGGGGCGGGCTAATCCTGCGCCACGGTCGCCCGGGGGAGGTCATTCCCGCCCTGGCCCGGCAACTGGGGGTCCAGGGGGTGTTCGCCAACCGGGATTACGAGCCCCAGGCCAAGGCCCGGGACCAAAAGGTGGGGGATGCCTTGCAGGCGGCGGGGATACGCCTGCATCTAAGCAAGGACCAGGTGCTGTTCGACGGGGACGAGGTACTCACCCGGAGCGGCAATCCCTACACCGTTTTCACCCCCTACAAAAACGCCTGGTTGGCCCGCCTCGCCGCCCCCGAGGGGGATTTTTTCCTGCGTCCCTATGGGGCGGCGGCCTACGCCCACCGGCTGGCCCCACCTCCCCCGGGGGAAACGCCCCTCACCCTGACCGACCTGGGCTTTGCCCCCACGGACCTGGACGCCCTGGGGGTGGTGCCGGGCATGGCCGGGGCCCAGGCACGCTGGGAGGATTTTCAGCCCCGCCTGGACGCCTACGGGGAAAAGCGGGACTTTCCCGGCCGCAAGGGGGTTTCCTACCTTTCCCCCCATCTGCGCTTCGGCACCCTATCCCTGCGCCAGCTGGCCGCCCAGGCCTGGCGCCAGGGCTCGGCGGGGGCCTCCGCATGGCTGGCCGAATTGGCCTGGCGGGATTTCTATTTCATGCTCCTGGACCATTTCCCCCAGTTGCCCCAGGGCTGTTTCAAGCCCGAATTCGACGCCCTAGCCTGGGATCAGGCGCCCCACCTGCTGGCCGCCTGGAAGGCGGGGGAAACGGGCTATCCCCTGGTAGATGCGGCCATGCGCCAGTTGGCCCACAGCGGGTGGATGCATAACCGGTTGCGCATGGTCACCGCCTCTTTCCTCACCAAGGACCTGGGCCTGGACTGGCATCTGGGGGAAGCCCATTTCGCCGAGCAATTGCTGGATTTCGATTTGGCCGCCAACAACGGGGGCTGGCAATGGGCCGCCTCCACGGGGTGCGACGCCCAGCCCTGGTTCCGCATTTTCAATCCGGTCACCCAGTCGGAAAAATTCGATCCCCAGGGAGAATTCATCCGCCGCTATCTGCCCGAGCTGGCCCGGGCGCCGGGCCGACACATCCACGCCCCCTGGCGCATGAGCGCCGGGGAACAGGCGGCCTGTGGCCTACGCATTGGCCGGGATTACCCGGCACCGGTGGTGGATCACGGCCAGGCCCGGTTGCGGACCCTGGCCCGTTTTCAGGCCGTTAAGGATCAAGGCAAGACAAAGGACTAAAGGGCGGAGAAGCTGAGGGTCCAAGCACCCAAGGCCCCTTCCAGACGACTTCCCCCCAGGAAAATTCCTCCCCCCAAAACAAAAGCCCCCTGCCTGAACGGGAGGGGGCTTGGGGAAGGGGGAAGTCTGGCCTAGACCGGCTTCACCCCGGTGTAGCCCCGCACCAGTTCCAGCAGTTCGTCTTCCCGGTAGGGCTTGCCCAGGTAATTGTTCACCCCGATTTCGAAGGCGTAATTGCGGTGCTTATCCGCCGTCCGGGAGGTGATCATGATAATGGGGATAGCCTTCAGCCGTTCGTCCGCCCGCACATTGCGGGTCAGGTCGAAGCCATCCATACGGGGCATTTCGATATCCACCAGAAGCACGTCGGGCAGGGTATCGATCATCTTTTCCAGGGCATCCACCCCATCCTTGGCGGTGACCACATGGAAGCCTTCCCGGGTCAGGAGGCGGCTGGTGATCTTGCGCACCGTGAGGGAATCATCCACCACCATGACCGTGGGCAGGGTGGCCGTCCCGCTTTCCCCTTCCCCCCCAGGGGTCGCCGGGACCGGCGCGGCTGTTCCCCCGGAAACGGCGGGGGTGAGGGCCGGAGCGGGCGTGGCGGTGGCCCGGGACACGGCCAGGGCCACCGGGTTGAGGATCAACAGCACCTGGCCGTCCCCCAGCACCGTGGCCCCCGCAATGCCCACCACCCGGGCCAGTTGGGGCCCCACGTTTTTCACCACAATTTCCTGATTGCCGTCCAGCTCATCCACCTGGACCGCCGTGCGCTGGCTACCGCTGCGCAGGTAGAGCACCCAAGAGAGGCGCCGGGGCTCGGGCTGGGCGCCCTTGTCCCCGAGCAGATGGGGGAGGAAGTAGTAGGGATAGTGGTTGCCCATCCACACCGCTTCCTTGGCCTGGCGGACGGTTTCCAGACTGGAGGCGGAAATTTCCTGAACCTGTTCGATGAGGGCGGAAGGCACGGCGTAACGCTGGCTGCCCACCCGCACGATAAGGGCCTGGGTAATGGCTAGGGTGAGGGGCAGATAGATGCGGAAGGTGAGGCCCTTGCCCGCTTCGGACTGCAATTCCACCCGGCCCCCCAGGTTACTCACCTCGGTGCGCACCACGTCCATGCCCACGCCCCGGCCCGCCACCTGGGTCACCACCCCGGCGGTGGAAAAGCCCGGGGTGAAAATGAAGTCGGCCAGACGGGCGTTATCCACCGTTTCCCCGGGATTGAGCAGGCCCATGGTTTCCGCCTTGGCCCGGATTTTCTCCAGGTCCAGGCCGGAGCCATCGTCGCTCAGGGTCAGAATGATTTCGTTGCCCTGCTGGGCGGCCTTGAGCAGCACCGCCCCGGCTTCCGGCTTACCCAGTTCGGTCCGGGTCTCCGGCCCTTCCACCCCGTGGGCCACCGCATTGCGCAGCATGTGTTCCAGGGGCGCCACCATTTTGTCCAGCACCCCCCGGTCCAGTTCCACTTGACCGCCCTGGATGTCCAGGCTGACCTTCTTGCCCAGTTCCCGAGCGGTCTGGCGCACCAGCCGTTGCAGGCGTTCGGCCTGGCTGGCGAAGGGCACCATGCGGACACTCATCAATTCCTGCTGCAATTCCCGATTGAGGCGGGCCTGGGCGACGATGGCCGCATTGGCCTCATCCAGGTTCTTCAACAGATTCTGCTGTACCGTGGCCACGTCATTCACCGACTCGGCCATCATCCGGGTCAATTCCTGGAAGTGGGTGAACCGGTCCAGCTCCAGGGGATCGAAATCCGCCTGATGTTCCGTGGCCTGGGCCTGACGGGCCTGAATCTGAGTTTCCGCCTGGATTTCCACCTCCCGCACCTGACGGCGCAGACGGATGACGTTTTCCGTCAAATCCAGGAGGGAATCCTTCAAGCTGCGCATTTCCCCTTCGATCCGGGAACGGGCGATGGAAATTTCCCCGGCCTCATTCACCAGCCGGTCCACCAAATCCGCCCGCACCCGCAGATTGGCCTTGAGGGCGGCGGTTTCCGCCTCCAGATCGGGCATGGCGGGCACCACCCCGGGGGCCACCGGGCGCACATCCACCACCCCGGGCAGGGGTTCGGGCGCGGGGCTCGGTGCAGCCTCTGGGGCCGACGCAGGTTCGGGAGCGGCGTCAGCCGGGGCAGCCAGGGCTCCTTCGGCTTCTAGCGGGCCTTCCACCTGGGTTTCAGCGGGGGCTTCAAGGGCAACGTCCATTTCCTCGGCGGCAGGCGCCGGGGGAACAGCCAGGGCTTCGGGGGAAACCTCGTCTTCCGCCGGGATGGATGGGGGGGGGAGTTCCGGAGCGGGCGCTTCAGCCGCCGGGGCCGCGTCCTCCACCTCAGCCAGGGAGTCGGCCGGAGCCGTTTCCGACGCCAGGGCCGGAAGTTCGGCGGCCTCGGCGGGTCCCAAATCTGCGGTCGCCGGCGCGGCCTCATCAGGGGTCGCCAGGGCGGGGGCCGGGCTTTCGTCCCAGGCCCCCTCATCGCCGCTGTCCGGCAATTCGGGCAGGGAAATTTCTTCGGCGGGCAGTTCCTCCGTCCCCTCCTCCGCCGCCAGTTCTTCCAGGGAAACCTGGGGCTCGGGGGCTTCTTCGGACAGGGCGGGAGGTTCGGGCAGGTCGATAGCTTCCGTTTCTGGCACCGGGGCGCCCGTCACCGGAACCTCCGGCCCTTCCGCCAGACTCAGTTCCTCGGCGGAGGCAGGCACTTCCGGCTCGGGCTCGGGCGCCGGAGCAGCCGGAGCCCCTGGGGCATCGGCCTGTACCGGCACCACGGCGGGCACATCGGGCCGTTCCCCCTGTTGCAGCCGATCCACGATCTGGGCGATGACGTCGAAATCGGCCTGCACGTCGTCGATGGCCTCTGGGGTAACGGCCCCGGATTTGTAGGCCTGTTCCACCCGGCTTTCCAGGGCGTGGGTCAGGTCCCCCAGGGCCATGGCCCCGGCCATCCGGGCGCTGCCCTTGAGGGTGTGGAGCAGGCGCCCCAGGGCGTGGCCCACATCCCCGTCATCCGGCCGTTCCCGCCAGGCTTCCAGCTGGGTGTTGATGTTCTGCACCAGGTCCTGGGCTTCTTCCAGGAAAATGGGCAGGAGCTGGTCGTCCAGTTCGTCCTGGGCATCCCCGCTGGGTTCGGGCAGGCCGGGAATCACCGCCGGAATATCTTCCTGGGGAACGTTCAATTCCCCAGGAATAGGCGCCGGGTAGAGGCTTTCCAGGGCGTCAATGAGCAGGGGTTCGGCCACCGGAGGCTGTTGCTCGGCCACGGCGGCCACCATGTCTTCCAGGGAAGAGATGGAGAGGCGCACCGTTTCCAGGGCTTCCAGGCTGGCGGGCTGGGCCGCCTGCTGGCGCCGCAGCAGGGCCTTTTCCAGGGCGTGGGACAGTTCGTTGATAGCCGTCAGGCCCACGGTGGCGGCAATGCCCGCCAGGGTGTGGGCGGCCCGGGCCATGGGCTCGGGGGTGGGCATGGCGGGAGCCGTTTCCAGCTCCCCAAACTGCTGTTGCAGGGTCACCAGATGGCCCCGGGCCTCGTCCAGGAAAATCTGGTAGAGGGTGGCGGAAATGGTCAGGGTGAGCTTGGGCTTGGCCGGGGCTTCTTCCGGGGCCGGGGCCACGGGGGCGGCCGGGGCGGCCGGAGCGGCAATTTCTGGGGCGGAAAAGTCCAGGTCGGGCAGGGGGCTATCCAGAGCCGGTTCCGCCGGGGATTCTTCCCCGTCGTCCAGGGGCGGCAGGCCGAAATTGATGACCGTTTCTTCCAGGGAGGGGGACGTTTCCTCTGGGGGAACTACCGGGGCAGGAACCGCTTCCGGCTCTTCCACGGCAGGAGCGGCGGGGGTTTCGGCCAGGCGCATCCGGTCCGCTTCCCCAATCAGGGCGCTGGGATCGGGCACCGTGCCCTGGTGGCTTTCCAGGTAATGCACCCAGTCCCCGAACAGGGCGTGGGCTTTTTCAATGAGGCCAAAGAGCTGGTCGGAAACCGGATATTCCTGGCGCAGCCAGAGATTGAGCACCTGCTCGATGGCCCAGGCGGTTTCCCCCAGATCCTTGAGGCCCACCATGCGGCCCGAGCCCTTCAGGGTGTGGAAGCCCCGCCGAATATTGGTGAGGAAGTCCGCATTCTGGGGCTGTTGGTGCAGCAGGCCAATGTGTTCGCCAATGGTGGCCAGCACTTCCTGGGCTTCTTCCAGGAAGATGGAGAGCAATTCCGCATCCAGCTCTTCCCCGGAAGCCTGGGACAGGGCCAGGGTTTCGGCGGAGGGGGCGGGGGCAGCGGCGCTGGGCCCTTGCAGGGTGGCCACCGCCGCTTCCAGATGGGGCACCGCTTCCCCGTGGGCGGGGGGCGTGGCTTCCAAGGCGGACAAGGCCGCTTTGGCCTGTTCCCCCAGGGTTTTGTCCGCCACCAGATCCGCACCCTTTTGCAGGGATTCCAGGTTTTCCTTCAATTCCTGGCGCAGGGAAGGATCGGCGGGCTGTTCTTTGAGGGCGGAAAGCAGGTTCTGGGTCTCCCGCTTTTGCTTGACCAGTTCCTGCTCCACGGAAGGCACGGGAGCTGCCGCTTCCGGCAGGGGCTCGGCTTCCTGGGTGTCGGTCTGGGGCCCCAGATGGTGGGTGAAGGCGGTGAAATCCGCCGTGCCCTTGGCCAGTTCCCGGGGCAGGGCTTCAACAAAGAAACCCAGGGCGGAAAGCTGGTCGGCCACCCCTTCAAAATCCTGCTCCGTCGGCTGATAGTCGCCCTGGGCGAAGCGATCCACCTGGGCGGCGCAATCCCGCAGGGCGCTGGCGGCCGCTTCCTGGCCCAGCATGCTCAAAGCGCCCACGGCCTGCTTGAGCAGGGCCTGGGCACCGGCCAGATCGTCCCGCCGGCTCGGGTCTCGGAAAAAGCTGTCCAGCACCTGTTCGATCTGCACCAGATTGGACTGGATTTCCTTGGCCACCTGGCTATTGAGGAGCTTTTCCTGGGCCTGCCGGGACATTTCGTCCAGGGCCGGCACCTCGGCCCCCGCTGCCGGGGGGGTGCCCGCCAGGCAGGCGGACAGGCGGGCGGTCATAACCTCCACCTGATGGGGGAAGTCGGCGCCCAGACGATGGAAATTTTCCAGGGCCTGGCTAACCAGCAGAATGGCGGTGGCCATTTCCATGGCCAGGGCTTCGCTATGGCGGGACGGCTGGGCCGCCACCCAGGCAGCGGCCTGGGCCAGGGCCTCCGTCAGATGGGCCAAATCGGGCTGTTGCAGGCCGCCACACCCCTGGGCCAGGGCAGCGGTCTGATCCTTGAACGTGCCCAGGGCGGAAGCGCTACCGGCGCAAAACTTGCCCCAGGCCTCTTCGGCGCTCACCACCACTTCCCGCAGACGGCGCAGCAGGCCGTCCTGGGGCGGCCGTTCCGGAGGCAGCCCGCCGGCTTGCCGGGCGGGCAGCAGGGCGTTCAGGCCGTAGGATTGCTGGACCGCCGCCACCGCCGGGTCCGCCCCGTCGCTCTGGGCCACCTTGTACAACACGTCCCGCAGCAGGCGTTCGGCGAAATTCCGGGAGCCTTCGATGAGGCGGCGGATTTGCAAATCGATCCGGGCGCAGAGGGATTTCACGTCCGTGCCCGCCGCCAGGCTGCCTGCGGCCAGGGCGGCCAGGAAGCCCTGGGAGGCCCACCAGAAGGCCCGGGCCGAAGGTACGTCTTCCTGGCTGGATTCGATGGCCGCCAGGGCTTGGCCCATGGTGTCCAGCCCGGCCCGGTCGCCCCGCAGCCAGGCCAGTAGGCCGCGCTGGAACAGGGCCCGCTGCTTTTTCAAATGTTTGGTCAGAGCCGCCGGGGCCAGGGGGGTCACCGGTGCGCTGCGCCGGGGGGGGCGCACGGACAGGTCGGGATAGAACAGGTCGGCACCGCCGGCGCTCTCCACGCCCCGGGCCCGCTGCACTTCCTCGTAGAGATCCAGGAGCCGCAGGGGCTGGTTGGGCTCCCCATTGAGGAGATCATCCAGATAGCGGCGAATGGCCTGGAAGGCCCGGCGCACCAGGGCCAGCGCGGAAGCATCCGCGGGGCGCTTGGCCTGTTCCAGATCGTCCAGTTCCCCTTCCACCGCTTCGATGAACTGGGTCACCCCGTCCAGACCCACGATGGTCAGGGCCCCCTGGACCTGGTGCAGATGGGTACGGGCAAACTTGATCTGGGTGAGATCGCCGCCTTCGGCCGACTCGTATTGGCCCAGGGCCTGCTCGGCCCGATCCAGGGCCGCGTCGATTTCCCCCTTCACCCAGGTGAGGGGCCCCACATCAAATTCGCTTGCTGCCGTCATCAGTGGCTTTCGTTTGGGTCAGGGGATCAGGACACCTTGAAGCCCGCCACCGAGCCCTTCAGTTCGGTAGCCAGACTGGCCAACTCGCCGACGGCTTCGGCGGTCTGCTTGGTCCCGGCCGTGGTTTGTTCGGTCACCTTGAGAATGTCCTGCATGGCTTCCGCCACACCGGCGGCGGAGCGGGCCTGTTCCTGGGTGGCGGAGGAGATGTTTTCAATCAGGCTGGCCAAGTTCTGGGATACGGTGCCGATCTCGGCCAGGGCCTGACCGGCGGCATCGGACAACTTGGCCCCTTCCACCACACCCTGGGTGGATTGTTCCATGGCGGACACGGCGTCCTGGGTATCCGTCTGAATGGTCTTCACAATGGCCGCGATCTGCTTGGTCGCCTCGGCGGACCGTTCCGCCAGACGCTGCACTTCTTCCGCCACCACCGTGAAACCGCGCCCGGCTTCCCCGGCGGAAGCCGCCTGAATGGCCGCGTTCAAAGCCAGCACGTTGGTCTGTTCCGTAATGTCGGAAATCAGTTCCACGATTTCGCCAATTTCCTGGGAGCTTTCCCCCAGACGCTTAATCCGCTTGGCGGTTTCCTGAATCTGTTCGCGAATTTCGTTCATGCCCTTAATGGAATCCTGCACGGCCTGAGTCCCCTTTTCGGCGGCGGACAAAGACTGGCGGGCCACCTGGGCGGACTGGGTGGCTTCCCCGGACATCTGGCTCATGGAATTGGCCACGGACAGCACGGATTCCCCGGCGTTCTGAATTTCCTGGGACTGCCGTTCGGCGGCCAGAAGCAGTTCCTCGGAAGTGCGCCGGGCCATTTCCGTGGCCAGGGTCACCCGGTTGGCCGCGTCGTTAATCCGGCCCACCAACACCCGCAGTTCTTCAATGGTGTAGTTGATGGAGTCGGCGATGGCCCCCGTAATGTCCTCGGACACGGTGGCGGTCACGGTCAAATCCCCGTCGGCCAAGTCCCCCAGCTCATTCATCAGCCGCAGAATGGCGTCCTGATTCTGCCGGTTCTGTTGTTCCGATTCCTGACGCATCCGTTCGGATTCCGTTGCCCGGCGCCGGGTGTCATCCAGGTAAATCTTGGCCATCAACACCAGAGCGGCCAAGGCGGCCAGCACCAGCAGAACCAGCAGCACAATGTAGAGGGCCCGTTCGGACAGTTCGTCCTGGTAGCCTTGCGCCAGCTTGTCCGTGGCGCTCAAGAGCTGTTCGCTGCCGCTGAAAATGGCGGAGCCGGCCTGCTTGGCCAGCACCAGGCGCTGCATGTTGCCGAGAATGCCGCCCACGGCCTGTTGGTATTCCTTGAACACTTCATCCAGTTCCGCCAGCTTAGCCCCCACGTCACTGGGGGAAGAGGACTTGGGACTGGTTTTGATCAGGTCGTCCAGAATGTCCCGGAAGCTATTGGTGTCCTTGCCCAGGAGGAAGGCCACTTCCGGATCAATGGCGCTGCCCACCAGCAGGGCGGAAGCGTTCTTGGCGATCCGCTGGGTCAGCATCACCAGCTGGTTGGCGGCGGCGATGTCGTGGGCGCCCCCGTTACTTTGCAGCTTCATGGCCGCCACCTGCTCGGACAGTTCCAGCAGCTGGGGATTTTTACCGTTAATGGTGGACACGTCCTTGCCCAGGGACACCAGGTTCTTTTCCATGCCCAACAGGGCCTGGGCGTTTTTATTGGTCTTGTCCCATTCCGTCACCAGGGCCTGCAACTGAGGCTGGACCCCGTCCGGAGAAGGAGGCACCGCCACGTCGTTGATTTCACCGCCGGAGGACAGATGCTGGAGCAGGGAGGAGAACTTTTCCCGGGAATCCTTCAACTGCTGGAAGGCCACCGGATTCCCTTGCAGGGCCTGGGCGGAAGCCTTGGCCAGGCGTTGGGACAACATGCGCATTTCCCCGGAGGCCGCCACATAGGCCGTGCCGTAGGTGGAATCCCGGTTGTCGTGGTAGATCAGGCCCCCGGTCACCAGAACGATGACCAGCAGCCCGGAGCCGAGAATCTGCAACTGCTTGATAACCGGATATTGGCCCAGGAAATTGGCCACCACCGCCGCCGGTTCCTTGCTCTTTTTCTTGTGCTTCTTGGGGGCAGCGGCCGGGGCCTGGGCATCCATGATCTTGGTGGGAGCGGCCAGCGTTTCATCACCGATGGGTTGGGCGGATTTGTCCTTGCCGAGAGAGAATTTGGGCAATTTCAGCTTGAACGCCATTTGGGTCTCCAAAATGAATCGGGGGTCGGCATAAGGCAGTCACCCATGACCGGACTCAACCACATATCTGCATGAAATTCGGATCGGAGAGCAGGGCCCGCACTTCCAGCTTGCGCCAGGTACGTTGTTCGCCATCCGTGAAAGAAGCCTGGCCCCAGGCGGGGGCCGCCGTATCGGCGGGCCGGGAAGTCAGGGTGTCGATGTTCTTCAAGCCCAGGGAGCGGGTCACCAGCAGGGCCGCGTTGCTGCCGTGGCGGGTACCGATGAGCAATAGCCGCGCATTGCTGTTCCGGGGGGTGGGCTCGCCCCCGAGGAAGGCGGAAAAATCCGCCACGGCATAAAGGCTGCCCCGGATATTGGCCAGTCCGGCAAACCAGGGCTGGGTCAGGGGCACCGGGGTCAGTTCGGCGCTCAGGGGCACGATTTCCCCCGTATCGCTCAGATTCAGCAACCACAGGGCATTGCCCGCCTGTACGCCGAGCAAACCCGCCGCCCCCTGGCCCTTGGCCGCCCCGGAAAGGCGGGAGGCCAAGTGTTCCTGGAATTCGCGGAGACTGATCTTTTTCGCCATACCGGCTGGGCCCCAGGGTTAGATGGCGGAAATCTTCGCCAACAGCTCTTCCGGATTGATGGGCTTCACCAGATAGTCTTGAGCCCCCTGGCGCAGGCCCCAGATTTTGTCCGTTTCCTGGCCCTTGGAGGTGCAGACGATGACCGGGATGTCCTTGGTGTCATCGTCCCGGGTCAGGGTGCGGGTGGCCTGGTAGCCGTTCAGGCCGGGCATGACCACGTCCATCAGCACCAGATCCGGCTTTTCCGCCTTGGCCTTGGCGATACCATCTTCGCCGTTTTCCGCCGTTACCACCTGGTAGCCACTCTTGGTCAGAATTTCCACCATGAAATGGCGCTCTGTGGGGGAATCGTCCACCACCAGAATTTTTTTCACAGACATAGAAAACCTCTTGCTCTCTCTAATTTCATTCACTGCACCTGGGGCTGACCGTGTTCCGCCACGGCCAGGAGCAGGCTGTCTTTGGTAAAGGGTTTGGTGAGGTACTGGTCGGAACCGACCATCCGCCCCCGGGCACGGTCAAACAGGCCGTCCTTGGAGGACAGCATGACCACCGGGGTGGAACGAAAACGGGGATTTTTCTTGATCAGGGCACAGGTCTGATAGCCATCCAGACGGGGCATCATGATGTCGCAGAAGACGATATCGGGCTGATGATCGGCAATCTTGGACAGGGCATCGAATCCGTCTTCTGCCAGCACCACCTGGCACCCTGCCTGAACGAGGAAAATCTCCGCGCTGCGACGGATGGTATTGCTGTCGTCAATCACCATCACCTTCACGCCACGCAGATTGTGGACTTCCGGCACATCGACCTCCCAATATCTGGGCTATTAACCAGTCTTATGAATTATGCGGCAATACTAATACGGTCCCCCCAATTTGCCTAGATTTCCATGAAATGCTTATGGTCATTTCTTAGAAAACCCGGCCAGGGTACGGACTAAAAAGCACTTTTTACCCTATTTCCCGCTCTTCGAGCGCACTTTTACCTACTTTATTCCTGCCCCTCCCCCCGGTTTTTCCCCGGGCCCTATCCTTTTCCCGGCCCGGGCATCTCCGGGGGAAAGCCGGAACTTTCCCCGCCGATTCATGGGGAAGGGGGATTCAGGATAAAATTGCCTGACTTTTCCCCGTCGGGCTTACGCCCGCCCCACCCAGGCTCCATGACCACACCCGCCCCCCAACTGCTGCCCCCCATCGTTCTCACCTTTGCCGCCGCCGACCCTTCCGGGGGCGCCGGCATCCAGGCCGATCTGCTCACCCAGGCCAGCCTGGGCTGCCATCCCCTGTCCGTCATCACCGCCCTGACGGTGCAGGACACGGTGGGGGTGGAAGCCATCCAGGCCATGGACCCGGACTGGGTGGAAGACCAGGCCCGCTGCTTGTTGGAAGACATGCCCGTGGCCGCCTTCAAGATCGGTCTGGTGGGCAGCGTGGAAAACACCTCGGTGATCGCCAGCATCGTTTCCGATTACCCGGACATTCCCCTGGTGCTGGACCCGGTGCTGGCGTCCGGCCGGGGGGACGAACTGGCCACGGAAGACATGATCGCCGCCCTGCGGGAAATGCTCATTCCCCAAGCCACCCTGGTCACCCCCAACAGCCTGGAAGCCCGCCGCCTGGCGGACGAAGATGACGAGGAAGAGCCGGAGCTGGATGAATGTGCCCGGCGCCTGCTCAGCTACGGGGCCGAATTCGTGCTCCTTACCGGCACCCACGAAAACACCAGCAAGGTCATCAACACCCTTTACGGGGAAACGGGCATGGTCCGGGCCGACCGCTGGGAGCGCCTGCCGGGCAGCTACCACGGCTCGGGCTGCACCCTGGCCTCGGCCATCGCCGCCAATCTGGCCAATGGCCAGAGCATCGGCGACGCGGTGCGGGATGCCCAGGACTACACCTGGCAGGCCCTGGCCGCCGGATTCCGCCCGGGCATGGGCCAGTACATTCCGGACCGGTTTTTCTGGGCCCGGGCCGCCGAGGAAAATGGCACCGGACATGCCTGAACTGGCTTCCCTGCACCACGCCCCGGTCCAAGGGCTTTACGCCATCACCCCGGATGGGCTGGCAACCCGGGATCTGCTGGCCCGGGCGGAAGCCGCCCTGGCGGGCGGCGCCCCCCTGCTCCAGTACCGGGAAAAAAGCGGCCACCGGACCCGGCGCCGGGAACAGGCGGCCGCCCTCCTGGGCCTCTGCCGTAACCACGGCGCCCGGCTCATTATCAATGACGACCTGGAACTGGCCCTGGCCATCGGCGCCCACGGGGTCCACCTGGGCCGGGAAGACGGGGATCTGGCCGCCGCCCGGGCCGCCCTGGGGCCGGACCGGGTACTGGGCGCCTCCTGCTACAACGATTTCGCCCTGGCCCAGCACGCCGCCCAAGCGGGCGCCAGCTATGTGGCCTTTGGCGCCATCTATACCTCCCCCACCAAACCCGGCGCCGTTCAGGCCCCTTTGTGCCTGCTCCAGCGGGCCCGCCGGGAGCTGCTCCCCGCCCATCCCGGCCTCACCCTGGCCGCCATCGGCGGCATCACCCTGGGCAACGCCGCCCCGGTGCTGGCCGCCGGGGCCCAGAGCCTGGCGGTGGTGAGCGATCTTTTTCAGGCCCCGGACATCACCGCCCGGGCCGCTGCCTATCAACGTCTTTTTCGGGAAAACACCTGCCATGACCAGCCGTAACCAGTCCCTGTTTGAAGCCGCCCAACGCCATATCCCGGGCGGCGTGAATTCCCCCGTGCGGGCCTTTGGCTCCGTGGGGGGCGTCCCGCCCTTTTTCGCCGGCGGCAAGGGCCCCTGGGCCTGGGATGCGGACGGCAAGCGCTATCTGGACTATGTCTGCTCCTGGGGCCCCCTGATCCTGGGCCACGCCCACCCGGAAACCGTGGAGGCGGTCCAGGAAGCCGCCTCCCGGGGCCTGTCCTTCGGCGCCCCCACGGAAGGGGAAGTGGAGCTGGCGGACCTGCTCTGCGACCTGCTGCCCTCCCTGGACATGGTGCGGCTGGTGTCCTCCGGCACGGAAGCCACCATGAGCGCCATTCGCCTGGCCCGGGGCCATACGGGCCGGGATCTGCTGGTGAAATTTGAAGGCTGCTACCACGGCCACTCAGACAGCCTGCTGGTGAAGGCCGGCTCCGGCATGCTCACCTTCGGCAATCCCTCCTCCGGCGGGGTCCCCGCCGACGTGGCCAAGCACACCCTGGTGCTGGATTACAACGATCCCCAGCAGCTGGCCGACGCCTTCGCCCAACGGGGCGGGGAAATCGCCGCCGTCATTGTGGAACCGGTGGCGGGCAATATGAATCTGGTGGCCCCCAAGCCCGAATTCCTCCAGGCGGCCCGGGAGCTGTGCTCCCGCCATGGCGCCGTACTCATTTTCGACGAAGTGATGACCGGCTTCCGGGTCGGCCCCCAGTGCGCCCAGGGCCTCTTTGGCATTACCCCGGATCTGACCACCCTGGGCAAGGTCATCGGCGGCGGCATGCCCCTGGCGGCCTTCGGCGGCAAGGGGGAAATCATGAAAAAAATCGCCCCCCTGGGCCCGGTCTATCAGGCGGGCACCCTGTCCGGCAACCCGGTGGCGGTGGCCGCCGGGCTGGTGACCCTGAAGGCCACCCGGGCTCCGGGCTTTTATCAGACCCTGTCTACCCGCACCCGGCAGCTGACCGACGGTCTTACCGCCGCCGCCCAAAAGCATGGCATTGCCTTCTCCGCCCAGGCGGTGGGGGGCATGTTCGGCCTCTATTTCCGGGCCGCGCCCCCCACTTCCTACAGTGAAGTGATGGAATGCGACAAGGAACGCTTCAACCGCTTCTTCCACACCATGCTGGAAGCCGGCCACTACTTCGCCCCCTCCACCTACGAAGCGGGCTTTGTGTCCGTGGCCCATAGCGAAGCCGACGTGGCCAGCACCCTGGCCGCCGCCGAAAAGGCCTTCGCCGCCCTTTAAGCCGCCCGCCGCCCGGGAAGCGTCCCACCTTCCGTCCCCGGCCCCCGGTCGGGGACCTTTTCCCCTTCGTTCCCCCGCCCGTTTCCCCAGGGCCCCGCCCTCCCCCGGGGTGAAATCCGACATTTGTCGCATTTCTTACAGCCCCGTCCCCGCGCCACACTCTCCCTGCAAGCCTTTGTTTTAACGTGAATTAGCCCCTGTCATTCCGGTTGGCACCCTTATTGCGTAGTCCCTGGCGAGAGGTTATGCCATGACGACGAACCGGATCATCACCATTAACGACACCACCCTGCGGGACGGCGAACAGACCGCCGGGGTCGCCTTTACTGCCGAGGAAAAGCTGGCCATCGCCCGCGCCCTGGCGGCGGCGGGCGTGCCGGAAATGGAGGTGGGCATTCCGGCCATGGGGCCCCTGGAACAGGAAGTGATCCGGGCCATTGCGGCGGAAGGCTTGCCTTCCCGGCTCATGGTCTGGGGCCGCATGTGCGCCAGCGACCTGGAAGTGGCCCGCCAGTGCGGCGCCCACATCGTCAATCTGTCCGTTCCCGTTTCCGACCTGCAAATCCGCTACAAGCTGGGCAAGGATCACCGCTGGGTGCTGGACAGCATCCGCCGCTTCGTCCCCCTGGCCCGGGAAGCGGGGCTGGAAGTCTGCGTCGGCGGGGAAGATTCCTCCCGGGCCGATTTGGACTTTCTCCATCAGGTGCTGGCCACCGCCCAGGCCGCCGGGGCCCGCCGCTTCCGCTTTGCCGACACCCTGGGAGTGCTGGACCCCTTCGCCACCTTCGACCGGATCAAGGCACTGCGGGCGGAGAGCGATCTGGAAATTGAAATGCACGCCCACGACGACCTGGGCCTGGCCACCGCCAACACCCTGGCCGCCGCCTGCGCCGGGGCCACCCACATCAACACCACGGTGAACGGTCTGGGGGAACGGGCGGGCAACGCGGCCCTGGAAGAGTCGGTGGTGGCCTTAAAGCACCTCTACAACCGGGACACGGGGGTCGATCCCCTGAAATTTCCGGAAATCTCCGACCTGGTGGCCCGTGCCTCGGGGCGGCCGGTGGCGGTGAACAAAAGCATTGTGGGGGCCAACGTCTTCACCCACGAAGCGGGCATCCACGTGGATGGCCTGACCAAGAATCCGGCCAATTACCAGGCCTTCGACCCGGCGGAAATCGGCAAGGGCCACCGCATCATCCTGGGCAAGCATTCCGGCTCCAGCTCGGTGATCCACGCCTACCGGGACCTGGGCATTGAACTGAGCGAGGACCGGGCCCGGCGCATTCTGCCCCGGGTGCGCAACTACGCCATGGCCTACAAACGCCCCCCCGGATTCCGGGAACTGATGAGTTACTACCTGGAGAGCAGCCGCCCGGCTGCTTCCTGAAAAGGAGAAAGCCATGGAAGCCCTGATGGACGAATTGCAAAAGCTCTCCAGCGCCGAGGAATTCCTCAATTACTTCGGCCTGGAATACGACCCCAAGGTGGTGAGCGTTTCCCGCCTGCACATTCTCAAGCGCTTCAACCAGTACCTGGCTCGGGAAGGCGGCCTGACGGGCCTGAACGACGGGCTGGCCCGGGCCAAATGCCAGGAGCTGCTGCTCCGGGCCTACACGGACTTCGTCCATTCCTCCGGTATCGAACAAAAGGTTTTCAAGGTCTTTCATCAGGGTGTGCAGCAGGTGTCCCTGGACAGCCTGCGCCACTCCTTAGGAGAAGCTCGCCATGCATAGCGTCGTCTGTATCAAGCAGGTGCCGGACTCGGCCCAGATTCGGGTGCACCCGGTCACCAACACCATCATGCGTCAGGGGGTGCCGGCCATCATCAACCCCTTCGACCTCTTCTCCCTGGAAGAAGCCCTGCGCCTGAAGGATAAGTTCGGCGGCACGGTGACCGTGGTCTGCATGGGCCCTCCCATGGCGGAAGCGGCCCTGCGCAAGTGCCTCTCCTTCGGGGCAGACGACGCCATTCTGGTTTCCGACCGGGCCTTCGCCGGTTCGGACACCCTGGCCACCTCCTTCGCCCTGTCCTCCACCATCAAGAAAATCATGGAAAAGCAGCCGGTGGACATCATTTTCACCGGCAAGCAAACCATTGACGGGGATACGGCCCAGGTGGGCCCGGGCATCGCCAAGCGCCTCAATTACCAGCTCCTCACCTACGTTTCCAAAATCGTCGGGGTGGATCTGGAAAAGCGGGAAGTCCAGGTGGAACGCCGGGCCGAAGGCGGGGTGCAGCTGCTCAAGACCGCCATGCCCTGCCTCATCACCATGCTGGAAGGCACCAATGAAATGCGCTTCGGCGACCTGGACGACCTGTTCCGCGCCGCCCGCTACGACCTCAAGGTGTGGAACCGGGAAATGGCGGGCATCGCCGAGGTCACCAGCATCGGCTTGAAGGGCAGCCCCACGGTGGTGGGCAAGGTCTTCGCCCCCAAACCCCGCAGTCAGCGGGCGGAAATGATCGAGACGGTGGACGGGGACCCGAAGAACCTGGCCGCCACGCTGCTGGCCAAGGTGTTCACCCAGAACCCCAAGCTGGAAAAGGAAATCGCCAAGCGGGCGATGTAACAGGGAGCCAAGAACATGAGCGAACAAGTCAAAAAACCCGCGCGTAAGAAGGTCGAACTGGACCCCCGCTTCGTCAATTACAAGCACGTCTGGGTGTTCATCGAAAGCGAACGGGGGGAAGTGCACCCGGTGTCCTGGGAACTGCTGGGGGAAGGCCGCAAACTGGCCGATACCCTGGGGGTGGAACTCTGCGGCGTGGTCATCTGCGGTCCGGGGGAACGGGGCACGGGCATCTGCCAGGAAGCCTTCCACTTCGGCGCCAACAAGTGCTACCTGCTCCAGGACGAGGTGCTCAAGGATTACCGCAATGAGCCCTACACCAAGGCCCTTACCGATCTGGTGAATACCTACCAGCCGGAAATCCTCATGCTCGGCGCCTCCACCCTGGGCCGAGATCTGGCCGGGTCGGTGGCCACCACCCTGGGCACCGGCCTGGTGGCGGACTGCACCGAGCTGGTCATCGAGGAAGGGGGCCGCAACCTGGCTTCCACCCGCCCCACCTTCGGCGGCTCCCTGCTCTGCACCATCATGACCCAACGCCACCGGCCCCAGATGGCCACGGTGCGCCCCCGGGTCATGGCCATGCCGGACGAGGACAAGTCCCGTACCGGGGAAATCATTCCCGTGCCCTTCAGCATGCTGGAAACCAGCATTGTCACCAAGGTTCTGGAATTTATCCCGGATGACACCCGCAACAAGCCCAATCTGCCCTTCGCCGACATCATCGTCTCCGGCGGTCGGGGCCTGAAAAAGCCGGAAAACTTCCAGCTGGTCTGGGATCTGGCCAAGGTACTGGGGGCGGAAGTGGGCGGTTCCCGGCCCGTGGTCCAGGCGGGCTGGGTGGAACTGGACCGGCAGGTGGGTCAGTCGGGGAAGACCGTGCGGCCCAAGCTCTACATCGCCGCCGGGATTTCCGGCGCCATCCAGCACCGGGTGGGCATGGACGGCTCGGACGTGATCATCGCCATTAACACGGACCCCAACGCCCCCATTTTCGACTTTGCCCACTACGGCATCGTCGGCAATGCCATGACCATCCTCCCGGCCCTGACCGAGGCCTTCAAGGCCCACATGGCCCAGGTCCGGAAAGCGGGTTGAACCATGTGCCCGGGACAATCCCTCCGCCCCCGTTTCCTCTTGCCCACCTCGGGAAGCGCCGCCAGCCAAACGGCCAGCGTTTTCCGGAAGGAGTCTTAAATGCCTGAAAAATTTGACGTCATCGTCGTGGGAGCCGGCATGGCCGGTAACGCGGCGGCCTACACCCTGGCCAAGGGCGGCCTCAAGGTCCTGCAAATCGAACGGGGGGAAACCCCGGGTTCGAAAAACGTCCAGGGCGCCATTCTGTACTCCGACGCCATTGAAAAAATCATCCCGGATTTCCGGGAAGACGCCCCCCTGGAACGGCACCTGATCGAACAGCGGGTATGGGTGCTGGACGACACCTCCTACATGGGCAGCCACTACCGCTCCGAGGATTTCAACAAGCCCCCCTACAACCGCTACACCATCATCCGGGCCCACTTCGACCAGTGGTTCAACAAAAAAGCCCGGGAAGCGGGAGCCCTGGTGATCTGTGAAACCACGGTCACCGAACTTCTTCTGGACGGCAACAAGGTGGTGGGGGTGCTCACGGACCGCAAGGGCGGGGAAATCCACGCCGACGCGGTGATTCTCTGCGACGGCGCCAATTCCCGCCTGGCCACCAAGGCCAATTTCCATCCGGAAATTAAGCCTAAGGATGTAGCCCTGGCGGTGAAGGAAATCCACTTCCTGCCCCAGGAAACCATCGAATCTCGCTTCAACATCGGTGAGGACGAAGGGGTGGTCATCGAAATGGCGGGCAAGATCAGCGCCGGCATGATGGGGACGGGCTTCCTCTACACCAACAAGGAATCCATTACCCTGGGGGTGGGCTGCATGCTCTCCGACTTCAAGAAGCAGAAGGTCACTCCCTATCAGCTGCTGGACCAGATGAAAAAGCACCCCTCCATCGCCCCCCTGATCGCGGGCAGCGAAATGAAGGAATACGCCGCCCACCTGATTCCGGAAGGGGGCTACAACGCGGTGCCCCAGGTCTATGGGGACGGTTGGATGATCGCCGGGGATGCGGGCCAGTTCGTCAATGGCATCCACCGGGAAGGCTCCAACCTGGCCATGACCACCGGCATGTTGGCGGCCCAGACCCTGGTGGAACTGAAAGCGGCAGGCAAGCCCTTCAGCGCCGCCAACCTGGCCGCCTACAAGGCCCGCCTGGACGACAGTTTTGTCATGAAGGACCTGAAAAAGTACCGGCGCATGCCGGACATCTTCCACCAAAACAAGCAGTTCTTTACCACCTATCCGGAACTCTTGTCCCAGGCCGCCCAGCATCTGATCCGGGTGGACGGGGTGGATAAAAAGACCAAGGAAAAGGAAATCAAGAAGAGCTTCCTGGCTTCCCGTTCCCTTTTCGGCCTGATCGGCGACGCCTTCAAGTTCTGGCGTGCGGTGGAGTAAGCGGAGGATATGACCATGATGAAGGTAGAAGAAAAGCTGTTCCAGGACCGTTACCGGGTAGATGCGGGCCGGCCCCACATCAAGATCAAGGACCCGGAGGTCTGTATCCACCAGTGCGCCGACCAGCAATGCACGGTGTGCTGCCCGGCGGGCTGCTACACCCAGGAAGGCAACGGCAAGGTGGTCCTCATTTCCGACGGCTGCCTGGAATGCGGCACCTGCCGCATCATCTGCGACGAACACCGGAACCTGGACTGGGAATGGCCCCGGGGCGGCTTCGGCATTCTCTTCAAGTTCGGTTGAGCCGTACCGGGCCGCCGGGGACGACGGCGCCGTTGCGCCGCCCCCGGGCCCATTCCTCACAAGGTTAAAAGAACATCATGGACGACATACATCTCTTCCTGGCCCACGCCATTCGTCTGGAAACGGACTCGGCCCGGCGCTATGAAGAACTGGCCACCAGCATGCAGACCCTGGGCAGCGCGGACGTGGCCGCCTTTTTCCGCCAGATGGCCCATTTCTCCCGCCTGCACCTGGCGGAAGCCACGGAACGGGGCGGCTTTCGCCATCCCCCGGTGCTCAAGCCCGAGGAATATCACTGGCCCGACGGCACCAGCCCGGAAACCGCGGCCTGGGCCGGGGTGGACGGCTTTATGGATGTGCCCGGGGCCCTGGCCCTGGCCCTAGACGGGGAACAGCGCAGCCAGGCGTTCTACGCGGACATCGCCGCCACCACGGTTAATCCCCGGGTGAAGCGCATGGCGGAAGAATTCGCCAAGGAAGAAGGGGAACACGTGGCCGCCCTGGAAAAACGCATCGCTCAGACCGCCGCCTAAGGCGCTTCCGGGCCCGGCAAGATTTTCAGGGAGTTCCGGCAGGCGCGGCGCAAAGAACGCCGCCCCCGGCAGAGAACAACAGGAGTTCAGCATGGCCAAGCCCAAGAAGCACGTCTTTGTTTGCACCCAGAGCCGTCCCCCGGGACACCCCCGGGGCAGTTGCAGCGCCACCGGTGGCCAGGCGGTGATGCAGGCCTTTTTCCAGGAACTGACCAACCGCAACGCCTTTGACCGCTTCGCCGTCACCGCCTGCGGCTGCCTCGGCCCCTGCGACGGCGGCCCCCATGTGCTGGTCTATCCGGAAGGGGTCCTGTACCAGCACGTGAAGGTGGAAGACGTGGGGGAAATTTTCGACCGTCACCTGGAATTCGACGAGCCGGTGGAAAGACTGCTGGCTCCCGCCTTCCTATGGGGCTGAGGGAAGACCTGGAGGACCCGGACCCAGGCCCCCTGGCTGGCTATTGCGGCGACGTGCCGGAAGAGGTGGCCTGCCTGCTCCTAGCCGCCGCAGCGACCCGGGATGAGGCAGAAGGGGAGAGCCTGCTGCGCCAGGCCCACCAACAGGCTCCGGACAATTTCGCCGTGTACCTGGGGCTGTACAAATTCCACTTCTACCGCCAGCATTTTGCCGAGGCGGAGCATTGGATGCGGGCCGGGCTGGCGGCTGCTGCCGGGGCCGCCGGGTTTCCTCTGGACGCTCCCGCCGCCAACCACTTCACCGAGCCCCTGGGCCCCGCGGCCCGCTTCTACCTCTTTTCCCTCAAAGCCCTGGCCTTCACCCTGTTGCGCCAGCACCGGACGGCGGAAGCCAGAAGCTATCTGGATCAGCTGGAACGGTTCGATCCCCAGGATCGGGTGGGGGCGGAGCTGGTGAAAGCCATCGCCGCCCAGTGCTAGCCCCCTAGCCAGGGGCCTCGGCCCGCCAGCGGGGGAATCGGGGCAAAAAAAAGGGCGGGACGCCCTTGCCGCCCAGGCGCTCCGCCCTGCCAATGGCCCCGAGGGGCTCGACGATAAAACCATTCGGTTCAGCCAGCCGGTCCGGGGAAGCTTCCCCGGACCGGCCCCGGCTATAGGGAAGCCAGGAAGCGCAGCAAATCCTCCCGGGCACTCCGATCCAGTTGCACAAAGCGCTGCCGCGCCCGCCGGGCCTCACCCCCGTGCCAGAGAATGGCCTCCGTCACATTGCGGGCCCGACCGTCATGGAGCAGGGTGCTGTGCTCGTTAATTTTCTCCTGTAGCCCCAGGCCCCACAGGGGCGGCGTGCGCCATTCCCGGCCCCCGGCCCGGTAATCCGGCCGACCATCCGCCAAGCCGGGCCCCATGTCATGGAGCAGAAGGTCCGTGTAGGGGGCGAAACTCACCTGGGCCAATTGGGGAAAGGCCGCCTTGGCCCCGGTATGGAGCTCCGGCTGGTGGCACTGGGCACAGCCGAGGCGGCCGAACAGGGCTTTCCCCCGCAGCACCGGCCCCTGATCCTGATCCCGAGGGGCGGGGGCGGCCAGCAGGGCCAGATAGGTACGCAAATCCTCCAGCTGAGGCCCGGTCAGTTCCGGTTCTCCCCCGGTGGGCGCCCGGCGGCAGGCGGTTTGGCCCGCCATACAGTTCTGTTCCGGGAAAATGGGGGAGGTGATGCCCAAATCCCCCCGCATGGCCCCGGCGATCTGCTGGATCAGGCTGGGCATATTGGCTTTCCAGCCAAAGCGCCCCACCACGGTTTTGCCCGCCGTGGCGTCCCACACCCGATTCACCCGGCCCCGCACCCCGTCGGGCTTGGCCGCCCGGGCCCGGGCTTCCAGAGCGGCGGCGGGCACCCCTTCCAGGAGCCCCAGACCAAACACGGAGGGCCCCACCCGGGGCGAGGTGAGCACCCGGTCCAGGGGCCCGTAGGCCAGATCCACGAAGTGCAGCGCCATGCGCCGCAGGGGCACCCGGGTGCCGTCCCCCAGGGTCACCGGCGCCAACTCCTGCCAATGGACCTCCGCCCGGCCTTCCCCGGGCACTCCGGGAATGCCTTCCTCGTTAAGCTGATCCCCGTAAGCCGGATGGGGCTTGGGTCCGCCATGGGGCCCTTGCCCCGGCACGGAGAGGCGCACCAGCATGGACTGCATGCGCTGCTCCGGCCCATCCGGCGCCTTGCCCCGGCCATCTTTGGGGTGGCAGGACAGGCAGGCCAGCCGGTTATAGAGGGGACCCAGCCCATCCACCGTGTCGTCCTTGGCGGGGGCCACTACCCAGTCCTGGCGGAACAGGCTGCGGCCCCGGAGAAAGGCTTGGCGCTGGCTTTCGCTCAGGCCCGGCAGAGGTCGGGAATAGGCTTCCCGGCTGTCGTCCGCCACCGTCCCGCCGCCCCAGGCGGCCAGGGGCGGCAGCCCCGCCCCGGCCAGCAAGGCCAGGGCTCCCCAATAGGTGACGGTTCTCATACGCCCAACTCCTTCAGCGCCTGGTCGGCCTGGGCCCGGCGCTGGGCACAGGCCGCCCGCCAGCCCGCTTCCACGGCGGTGACCGGGGATTCGTCCCCTTCCACCCGATCCCGATAGGCCGCCTGCAAGACCGGATCGGCGGCCTGGGCTTCGCTCAAGGGCGGAACGCCCAGCAGCCGGGTGACCGACGCCAGGGCTTGGGGCGAGGCACCCCGTTCCCGGGCCAGACGGGTGCGGCGCCACAGGTCCCCCAGTTGGGCCTGGGGCTCGATGAGCATTTGCTGGAACAGGGCCGCCACCAGGGAAAGCCGATCCCGGGTGCGGGGCCCGTCGTAGTCGTAGGCTCCCTGGGCGGCTGCCTGGAAGGGCCGGTGGTAATCCGCCGGCAGCCCCCCATACACCTCCGGCCGCACGGGCAGCTTGCGAATGTCCGGATGGGTGAGAAGCTTTTGTCCGGTTTGAGACAAAACAAACTGGACAAAGGCGGCGGCCCCTTCAGGGTGAGGGGCGGCGGCGGTGACGGCGATCTGGGCCGGGTTGATGCCCCCATGGGCCGGATAGACAAAGCGGATGGGCGCTCCGTTGGCGATGGCGGACATGACGAAAAAGTCGATGGACAGGCCCACGGCGGCCCGACCTTCCCCCACCTCGTCCCCCACAAAGGTGGCGCCCCGGTCCACCAGGCGGGCCTGGGCGGCGATCTGGCTCCACAGGGTCCAGCCCGCCTCCCAGCCGTAGGCCTGGAGCACCAGGTCCACCATCACCGGGGCAAAGCCCACCCGGGCCGGGATGGGCAGGGCGATACGCCCCGCCAGCCGGGGATCGGTGAGATCGCTCCAATCCCGGGGCAGGGGCACCCCCAGTTGCTTGAGCAGGGGCTCGTTACAGGCAAAGCCGTAGCCCGCCATTTCCGTCGCCGTATAGGTGGCCGCCGAATTACGCAGCTCGGTCTTGCCGATGTGGTCGGGCAGGCCTTCCAGGGCCACGGGCAGGGGTCGCCAGACCCCTTCCTGGTGGAGACGGGCGAAATTCCGGGGGGAGGCGGACCAATACACATCCACCCCGCCCTGGCCCGGCTGTTCCAGATAGGGTAGGGCGTCGTGGGGCATGCGCCAGATGAGTTGGAGCCGGTACTGGGGATAGGCCTGTTCAAAGGCCGCTTCAAAGCGGGACAGCACCTCGTCCGGATAGGCGGTGAGCACCACCACCGGGGTAGGTTTGACCGCCGCCCAGAGGGGCCGGGCCGCCAGGGCCAGGGCTCCCGCCCCCAGGGTTTGGAGCACGCGGCGCCGATCGGGACGCAGGGCCCCGGGGGCGGCACTTCGGGATTGTTTAGACATGGACTTCCTCACAGGGGGGCGTTGAACTGGACAAAGAAGGTGCGGCCTTCCTCGTAAAAGCCTTCGCTATAGGCGTAGAGCCGGTCGAACAGGTTGCGGATGCCCGCTTCCACCACCGTACCGTTGCCAAAGCGGTAGCCGGTTTTCAAATTGGCCACGGCAAAACCGTGGGCCACCTGGCTGCCATCCGTGGAGGAATAGCGATAGGAGGAGGCTTCCACGCTGCCCGTAGTGCTCCAGGCGCCCCGGTGGAAGGTGCCGAAGGAAAAGAGCTTGTTGCGGGGCGTATCAGTGAGCCGTACCGTGGGATCGGACAAATTCACCCGGTCCAGGTAGGTGTAGTTACCCCCCAGGTCCCAGGGGCCCAGGCTGCCGGAGAGGGACAGTTCCACCCCCTTGGCTTCCGCGTGGCCCACGTTCTGCATCTGGGTGCAGGGCGGGGTGGAGCAGGCGGTGGGGGCAATGCGCACGGACTGGATCAGGTCCCGGATGTCGCTATAGAACACATTGGCTTCTCCCAGCCAACGGCCCCCCAGGAGATCGCTGTAACCCACTTCGTAGTTATTGGCCCGTTCCATTTTCAGGTCCGCATTGGGAATGGCCGTGCCCATGCGGTAGGAGTAACGGTCCTTGATGGTGGGAAAGCGGCTTTTCCGGGCCACCGTGGCGTGCAGCTTGCCGGTCTCGGAGGTCTTGTAGAACAGGCCCAGTTGCAGGTCCGTGGCCGAGTTGTCGCTGGGTTTGAAATCCGACACCACCCCGGTTTTGCTGTTGTAGTCCTGGGCTTCCAGGCTTTCCCGCCGGGAGAAGGCCACGCCGCCCACCAGGGAGAGGCGTTCGCCCAACTTCTGGGTGTCTTCAAAGGCCACATCCTGGGTGCGGTCCTTGAAGTGGCGGACCGGCTCCCCGGCGTTGTGTTCCCGGTGCACGTCCTCCTTCCAGTGGTAGGCCACCTTCAGCACATTGCTGGCACTCAGGTCCAGATCGTCTTCCACACTGGCCCCGTCCGTGTAGTCGTTGTACCAACTCTTGAAGGAAGACTTGAACTTCATGGAGTTGTAGTTGCTGTTGTCGAAGGCGAACAGGGAATTCCGGTAGGTGTCGTGATAGACCTTGAATTTCAGGGTCTGGCGGTCAAACCGGGTACTGGAAATGAAGTACAGACTGTCCTTATCCCAGTAGGGCCATTGCCAGTAGCGGGGCGTCTGGCCCGCCACTGTGCCCGCATAGGGGGGCGTGCCCTTCACCCCATGCTGGTTGATGTAATTGATGCTGTATTCGTCCGTGGCATTGGGGGTAAAACCCAGCTTGAGATTGACCTTGCCGTCCCGGTTATAGCTGTTGTTCCGATCTCCCCCATCTTCCCCGGGGGCCCGGGAAAAGCTGTCGGGGAGGCGGAAATATTCCTGATCCAGATAGGAAGCGCTGGCCTGGAAGTACCAGGACCCCTGGTTACTGCCCACATTGGCGTAGGCCCGATAGCCGTTGCCCTCCCCCTTATCCGTGAGGGTGAAACCGCCCCCCACTTCCCCTTCAAAGGCCTTGGTGGGCCGCCGGCTCACCAGATTAATGGCGCCCCCCAGGGTATTGGGCCCGTAGGCCAGGGAGCTGAAGCCCTTGGAAACTTCGATGCGGGACAGGTCAAAGGTGTTAAAGCGGCCCAAATCCACATAGCCGTCATAGGGCACATACACCGGGATGCCATCCACGAAGACCGGCACCTGGCGCAGGTCAAAGCCCCGCACATAGGCCATCTGCTCGTTGCGGGCCCCCACCTTGCTGATATTCACCCCGGGCAGCAAATCCAGGGCCGTGCCCACGGTTTCCCGGTCGTGGAGGCGCATTTCTTCCAAATCCACCACGGCGGAGCCGGGGGCCACCTCCTGGAGGGGGGAACCGTTCACCTGCACCTCCCCCAGGGTAAAGACCTGTTCCTCCGCCCCCTGGGCCCCGTTGAGTAGCAGGCTCCCCAAAAGGCCTGCCCATATTTTCCGTTCCATGCTGTCCCTTTTTCCCCGGCGGTCGGAAAGCCAACCGTCCGCCAATATGTTGTTGGATATATAACGATTGTCGGAATCCCGGATTCCAAAGGCCCTTTAGCGAAGGCCGTGCCAGGCCCCGCTCATTCGCTATATCTGCGAGGAAATAGCCAGATTTTCCGTGGCTTGGGGAACACCGCCCTAGGCGCCCCCTTCGGGTCAGCAATGAAACACGATGTATCGTTTCATACATAGCGCACCAGACTGGGGAAGCCATTCCCCAGGTCTGGGTCCGACGCTTACCCGGCCCCGCCCTGTCGCCTCTCCGACACAGGCCGCCCCACCAAGGCCGCCACGCCAGACCCCGCCGTTCCCTCCTGCTCCCCGGCGGACCAAGGAGCGAGCCCCTCTCCGTCCCGCCCCCGGTGCGTGGCACGCTACTCGCTTATATAGCGCTATTCGAAGAACAAATTGAAAGGTTGCGCACCATGTCCCACTCTCCCTCCACCCTCCTGCCCTCCCCCGCCCTGGCCGCCGGTTGGCCCAATCCGGCGGCTTGCGATGGGGAACATGAACGTCTGGCCTGGTTGGAGCGGGCCGTGCGGGCCAACGGCATGCTCCCGATCCCGGCGGCGGAGAGCGGTTCCGCCCGGCGGGCGGTCCAAGAAATGAACAATCTGGCGGGGGAAAGCATTGCGGAGTGGGTGGAGGGGGAAGTGGGCTGCGGCCTGCGCCTCACCTACCGGGGACGCCGCCTGGCGGTGGCCCTGGTGGCCCTGCGCCAGGAGCAGGACCGGATGCTGGAGCGCTTCGGCGAACACTTTGCCGACGACCTGCGCCTGCTAGACCGGGTGACGGTGCGCACCAGCGCCCGCAACCAGTTTTTTTGCCGGGTGGAACACATCGCGGAACAGGGCATTCAGGACCGGGTCACCCTGCGCCTGCCCGGGGGCCAGGCCCTGCGGGCCAGCGTCACCCGCAACAGCGCCCAATCCCTGGGCTTGGCCCCGGGCCAGGAAGTGGTGGCCCTGATCAAGGCCTCTTCCATGCTCTTGGTGGGCTGCGCCGACAGTGAGGATTACAGCGACTACAACCGGCTCTGCGGCCGCATTTCCCGCCTGCAACGGGATGCGGACATGACCGAAGTGTGCGTGGAACTGGGGGCCGGCGTCACCGCCGTGGCGGTCATGGCCAACGCCCTGGCCGCCAACCTGAGCCTGGGGGCCAACAGCACCCTGGCCTTCCGCCCCTCCGCCGTCATTCTGGGCGTGGTGGCTTAAGCCGGCCCCGGCCCCCCCGGGTCTGGTCCCTTCCCGCCGGCCTCCCCCTTTCCCCATCCGGCCCGCCCCCTGGCGGGCCTGTTCATTGCTTAGTTTCCCGACAGGGGCTTTCCTTGTCCGGCTTGCCACATCGGTAAAAGTGGGGCAGCGAGAAAGCCCGGGTCGCCTCCGGCGTGCCGCTCCAGGCGCGGAGCCGGAGCGCTCCCTTGACGTCTGTGAACGAGGCCCAACGGTGTCGGAAAATCCACACAATTCCTCTCCCCCGCCAGCCACGGGCAAGCCCCGGTCGGGGACGGGGCCCAAGCCAAACCGGCTGCTGGTGCCGATTCCCCCCCTCCAACTGCCTCCGCCCCTGCCCGGGGCCCTGCGGGAAATGGGGGAAGAAAAACTGCGCTGGCGTTGTCTGACCCTGGCGGAAGAACTCCAGGCCGGGCCCCTGGCCCCCTGGTTACCGGAAGACGCGGACGAATTTTCCGATCTGGCCGCCGAACTGGCGGAATTGGTGGTCAGCGGCCTGGCCCCGGGCCGAAAAGCCCGGGCGGTGCTGGCCTATGCCCGCATTACCGGCCGCCACGGCCCTTTAAGCCTCAGTCCCGCCGCCCGGGCCGCCTGGCTACAGGCCTGGGCCCGGCAACTGCAACGGGCCCGTCTCCACCCCGCCACCCAGCGCCAGCTCTGGCAGTGGATGGCCCGGCTCATCGCCCCCTGGGTACGGCACGAGGGGGATGCCCTGGTACTGCCCTGGCCCGGCGCCCGGCCCCGGGGACGGCCTTAGGCTTCGGGGGACCGGCGTCACCGCCCCTAACTTCATCCCTCGGTCCGGCCAGTCCGGGGAGCTAGGCCCCCTGACCGGCCCCCAAGGGAAGGGGTCTCACGGAAAGGAGGGGCTCAGGAGAGGGAAGAGAGGACGGGGCTTTGCCCAGGGTCAGGAGGGCTCGGCTCGGGAGTGTTCCTATTTCCGATGGGGAAAGGCTGGCGCCTGTCCCCCAGCTGTGCAGGTGAAGTGTTCGGGGGCCCCAGCGCAGAATCAGGCCTGATCCGGCCCCCTGCACATCGAGGTTGCACCGCGGGGGACTTATCCCCCAGTGGCCACCCGGCGCCCCCGGAGGCCCCAGAGCTCCCGCCCTAGACCTCCCGGCACCGAGGGCCCGGCTCCCCTCAAAGCACGGAAAAATCCACCTGCACGTCCCGGGGCGGGGCCATATAGGGGGCGGAGGAGACCAGCACCTGGGCCCCGGCGGCCACATAGGCGGCCCCGTTGCCTGCGTGGATGCCTCCGGCAGCGGCCAGCCGGGGCGTCAGCCCTTCCGCCGCCAGGGCCTGGCGGCAGGCGGCGATCTGCTCGGGGAAAAATTTTTCCAGCTGCAAAACGTCGGCCCCGGCCCGGGCCCAGAGCAGAGCCTCGTCCTGGTTCTTCACCTCCACCACCACCTTTTTTTCCGGCTGGCGCTGCTGCAGGCGGGCGATACATTCCCGGGGCTCTTCCGAAAGAAAGAGCCGGTGTTCCGGGAATACCAGCAGGGTTTCGGAGAGGCCCAGGCGATGCATGACCGCGCCGCCAGCGGCCACAGCCTTGGCCGCCAGGGCCTTGGTGCCCGGGGGATTTTTCCGGGTACAGGCCACGGGCACGGGGGCGGCCACCCGCACCAGTTCCGCCGCCCCGGTAGCCAGACCGCTGGCCCATTCCATCAGGATCTGGGCGGTTTTCCAGGCCAGATGCAGGGCGCCGGCCGGACCCTCGGCCCGGAGCAGCACCTGGCCAGCCGGGGCGTCCAGGCCCGTGCCATGGACCAGTTCCGCCTCGGCCCCGGCCAGCAGGAAGAGGCGCACCGCCTCTTCCACGCCGCACACCCGCATGGTCTGCCGGGCGGAGAAAACCAGGCGGCCGCCGCAACCGGCGATGCCCAGGGCCTGGGTGGTCAGATCCCCGTAGGGCGCATCCTCCGCCAGGAGGGCGGTCAATTCCCCGTCGCTCAGCACACAGCGGTTATCCCCAAAGCGGGGCGGGCAATTTAGTGGGGGGAAAACAGATCTTTCAGCTTGCATAGTATTTTGGTCGGATTAAAGCGGGGATCGGGCAACACTTCCCCGGCCGCCACCTTGGCCAGAGCCCGGCCCGGGTCAGTTTCCCCGGTGAGTAGCACCTGGGCGCCCCGCTTGGCCATGTGGCGCAGAAAGCCGTCCCCGGCGCTGGCGGCAATGACCACCCCCACCCCATCCAGGGGATGGGGCAAGGCGTCGTCCGCGTGGTGGATGACCTGATCCTTTTCCAGGCTGAGCCGGGTGGGGGCCGGCAGGGGCTGGCCCGGCTGGCAGTCGAACACCAGCCATTGCCGGGCTTGACCCGCATGTCCGGCAACGGTGGCGAAATCCTTGGTGGCAATGGCGATTTTCATGGTGTCGGGTTTGGGACACAGGTTGTAGTCAGTTTTTCACGAAGCGAGTTCCGTACCCGCCCCCATTTTCCCCACCGGCCCAGCCCCAACACAGGGACCGCCGCCCCGGCGGCCCCTCAAGCCAGCAGGGCCACGGCCTTGATCTGGGCCCAGACCTGGGCCCCGGCCCGAATGCCCAACTGGTCCCGGGAACGGCGGGTAATGCGGGCCAACAGGGGGGTCCCCCCCGCGTCCAGGCGCAACAGCACGTGGGCCGGGGTATCCGCTTCGCTCTCCGCCACCACGGTGGCGGCCAGCACATTGAGGATGGAGGTGTCCGCCGCCCGGCTCAGGGTCAGGCTCACGTCCCGGGCCCGCACCTGAAAACGCAGACGGCGCCCCAAGCGCACCCCCTCATGGGCCACATGGACACAGCCCCCGGGAAAGTCGATGCGCACCAGGCCGTATTCCCCATCCTGGGCCGCCACGGTGCCTTCCACCACCACCCCGGCCTCATCCCCCCGAGCCAGGGGCAGATCCAGGCGGGCCAGGGTTTCCTTCAAGGGGCCACTGGCCAGCACCTGGCCCCGGGCCAGGAGCACCAAATGATCCGCCAGCCGGGCCACCTCGTCTGGGGAATGGCTCACGTAGAGCATGGGAATATCCAGCTCGTCGTGGAGCTTTTCCAGGTAGGGCAGAATTTCCGCCTTGCGCTGGTGGTCCAGGGCGGCCAGAGGCTCATCCATGAGCAGGAGCCCCGGGCTGGTGAGGAGAGCCCGGGCGATGGCCACCCGCTGACGCTCGCCTCCGGACAGGTGGTCCGGATAGCGGCCCAGGAGATGGCCGATATCCAACAGGCCCACGGCCTGCTCGAAGGCCACCCGACGCTCCGCCCCGGGCACCCGGCGCTGGCCGTAATTGAGATTGGCCTGGACGGACAGGTGGGGAAACAGGCTGGCTTCTTGGAACACGTAGCCCAGGGGGCGCCGGTGGGTGGGTAGGAAATGGCGGCCTTCCTGCCAGACCTGGCCGTTCACCGCCAAATAGCCCCCCGGGTGCCGCTCCAGCCCGGCAATGGCCCGCAGCAGACTGGTTTTGCCACAGCCGGACTGGCCGAACAGGGCGGTCACCCCCCGGCCGGGCAGGGTCAAATCCACATCCAGGGAAAAATCCTCGTAACGGATGGCGAAGCGGGCCACCAGGCCCTCCCCCGCCGCCGTCGTCTCGCTCCCCACCGCCCGGGCCAAGGCCGGGGCGGCTTCCAGGTTAGCGGCCATGACGCACCCCGGGTTTGAAAACGTACATTACCAACAACACCAGGAAGGAAAACACCAACATGCCCCCCGCCAGCCAGTGGGCCTGGGCGTATTCCAGGGCCTCCACATGGTCGTAAATTTGCACCGACACCACCCGGGTTTCCCCGGGAATATTGCCGCCGATCATGAGCACTACCCCGAATTCCCCCACCGTATGGGCGAATCCCAGAATGGCGCCGGAAAGAAAGCCGGGCACCGCCAGGGGCAGGGCCACGGTACAGAACCGGTCCCAGGGGGAAGCCCGGAGGGTGGCCGCCACTTCCAGGGGGCGATCCCCCATGGCCTCAAAGGCGTTCTGTACGGGCTGGACCACAAAGGGCAGGGAATAAATCACCGAACCCACCACCAGGCCGGTGAAGGTGAAAGGCAGGGTGCCCAGCCCCAAGGCCTGAGTGATATGGCCCACCGGGCCATTGGGCCCCATGAGCACTAAAAGATAGAAGCCCAGCACCGTGGGGGGCAGCACCAGGGGCAGGGCCACCAGGGCGCCCACCGGGCCTTTCCAGGCGGAGCGGGTGCGGGCCAGCCACCAGGCAATGGGGGTGCCCACCAGCATGAGCAGCAGGGTCACCAGGGTTGCCAGGGCCAGGGTCAGGCGAATGGCGCCCCAGTCGTCAGGGCTGAACATAACAAAATCCGCAGAAAAAAATGGGGGCCGGGCCCCCAGGTACTCGCCCGGCGGACCTCCCGAAGAAGGTCCGCCCAGGGAGCGACTTACAGGTCGTAACCGTAGGACTTGATAATGGCCTTGGCCTTGGCGCCCTTGAGGTACTTCATCAGGGCTTCCGCCGCCGGTTTGCCCTTACCCTTGGTAAGCACCACCCCGTCCTGGCGGATGGGGTTATAGAGCTTGGGAGGCACGATCCAGGCGGAACCGGACTTCAGATGACCGTTTTCCCAGACCTGGGACAGGGCGACAAAGCCCAGCAGAGCATTACCCGTGGCGACAAACTGATAGGCCTGGGAAATGTTGCCCGCCTGGACGATCTTGCTTTGCAGGCTGTCATAGATGCCCAGGGATTTCATGGTTTCCACGGAAGCCAGGCCGTAGGGGGCCAGCTTGGGGTTGGCAATGGACAGGTGGTCGAAACCGCCCCGCTTCAGCACTTCCCCCTTGCCATCCACCAGGGCGGATTTGGCGCTCCACAGCACCAGTTTGCCAATGGCGTAGGTGAAACGGCTGCCCGGCTCAATGCCCCCTTCCTTTTCCAGCTTCATAGGGGTTTCGTCGTCGGCGGCCAGGAACACTTCAAAGGGCGCCCCGTTTTTGATCTGGGCGTAGAACTGGCCGGTGGCGCCGAAGGACAGCACCGCTTTGTGGCCCGTGTCCTTTTCGAACTGGGCGGCGATTTTCTGCATGGGGGCGGTGAAATTGGCGGCGACGGCGACCGCCACTTCATCGGCTCGGGCCAGGGCGGAAAGAGAAGACAGACCGGCGGCCAGACAGAGGCCCACCAGCCAGGAACGGGAAAAGCGTTTGGGCATTACACACTCCTCATGAAAATGAAAAAAGTCAGGCGTAAACCGCCAGGATCACGCTGGAGGCCTTGAAGACGGCGCAGGCTTTTACCCCCGGCGCCAGGCCCAGGTTTTCGATACTGTTTTTGGTCACCACGGCGGTGACGCTCTTGCCCCCGGAAAGGGCCAGGGTGACTTCGCTATTCACCGGGCCGTCGTGGATTTGCACCACTTCGCCCCACAGCTGGTTGCGGGCGGTAATTTTCAGGGCCGGGTCCGTAATCAACACCGGGGAGGAAGCTTTGACGAAGGCGAACACCTCCTTGCCAATGGCCAGTTCCAGGTTTTCCGCCGATTCCCGGGTAATAACGGCCACCACTTCGTGGTCCGCCTCCAGGCGAATGCGCACCTCGAAATCCACATCCCCTTCCCGCAGGCCGACGATTTTCCCGACGAACTGGTTGCGGGCGCTGGTTTTCATGGACAGGCGCCGCATCATGGACTGGAACTTGCGCATGTCCCCGGTCTGCACCTCGTCCATGCGCTCCGTCAGCCGGTCCAGGGCATCCTGGTATTCCTGCTCCATGGCCCGGAACAGGCCGATGATCTTGCGCCCGTAGTCGGTGAGCACCGTGCCGCCCCCGTGCTTGCCGCCGGTGGTGCGCACCACCAGGGGCTCCTCCGCCAGATTGTTCATGGCGTCCAGGGCATCCCAGGCGGCTTTATAGGACAGGGGAACCGCCTTGGCCGCCTGGGAAATGGAACCGTGGCGGTCAATGGCTTCCAGGAGGCGGATGCGGGTGTCCCCGAGAAAGGGGCCGAATTCGGTTTCCAGGGCCAGCTTGCCCACCAGTTTGGCGTTGCTCTGGGGCATGGCAGATTCCTTACAGAATATGTAATGAGTTATACAACGGTACAGCAGGAGCAAATAGCCTGCCATAATCATTTTGAACTATTGTCATCGCTATGGTTGTGACTTCCCAGCGCTTTTTCCTAGAATGATCTCAGTTCTGCAGCATTTCATTATCTACTTTGGTGCATAGCGCACCAGCTTGTGGCATCGCCCAGGAGAACCGTCATGAAAGCCAGCGCCCGTAACCTGTTTCAAGGAAAAGTCACCGCCATCCGCCCCGGAGCCATTAACACGGAAGTGGAACTGACCACCGCCGGGGGAGACAAGATCACCGCCATCGTCACCCAGACCAGCGTCCAGACCCTGGAACTGGCGGTGGGCAAGGAAGCCATCGCCCTGATCAAAGCCCCCTGGGTCATGCTGCTCACGGAAGACGGGGACATCAAGCTATCCGCCCGCAACCGGGCTTCCGGCAAGGTCAGCAAGCTGATCAAGGGAGCGGTGAATACGGAAGTGGCGGTAACCCTGGCGGGGGGCAGCACGGTGTACGCCATTGTCACCAACGACGCGGTGCTGGATCTGGGTCTGGCCGAAGGCCGGGAAGCCACGGTACTGTTCAAGGCCAGCCACGTCATTCTGGGCGTCCCGGCCTAAGCCGCCGCCCCCTTCCTCCCTGTTCCCATCAAGCCCCGCCCAGCGGGGCTTTTTTCTGGGCGGCGGTCCGGAAAAAACTAGGGCGGACGGGCCCCGAGGTGCGCCGTCCGCCCCTAATAACCGGGACGCCTGGGACATCGCCCCTCCCCGCCCGCCTCAGCCAGGCAGGGCCCGCCCCCCGGACTGGGGACGGAAATGGACCAGGGGTGCCCCCTCCTCACTGCCGAAACAATCCCCGTAACTAGCGCAAACGCCGCAGGAGGGGGCCCGACAGGCCCGCACCTGGGCCCGGTCGCAAAGCTGTTTATAGAAAAACTTTTTCCAACGCATGGCCGGCTGGTTCGCCCGCACCAGGGAGGGGAAATGGTCCGCCATGAGGCATCCCAGCACCTCCCGGGAAGGCAGGCCCAGGTCCTGCCAGAGATGGTTCTGGCCCATGGAACCCAGGGCCAGGGCCGCCGCCAGACGGCGCCGATCCGGGTCCAAGGGCCCCGGAGGCGGCGTCGCCTCCAGCAACAGGGCAAGAATGTCCTCGTATTCGTCGTCCCGCTCCCGGGGCAGGGCCGCCAGGCGGGCGTGATCCATCAAAGACAGGTAGCTTCGGGCATCCACCGCATTCTCCTTCGCCTTCCCAACCTCAAGCGGTTCGCCGCCCCAGCCGGGGCGACCAACGACTCAGACAGCGGTCGGGGCGTGGCTAATGCACTTCTTGGAACAGTTCCGGGCACAGGCTTCGCAGCCCACGCAGTTTTCCGGGTGCACCACGGTCATGACTTTCTTTTCGTAATCATCGTCGTCCCCGTCTTCCAGGGCCACCAGTTCCCCTTCGTCGTCGATGGCCATGAGGGACAGCACGTCCCGGCCACAGGTCTTGAAACAACGGCCACAGCCGATGCATTTTTCCTGGTCGATCCCGGCCACGAAATTGGGGGTCCATTCCACGCCGGAAGGCAGGGTTACGCTGAAATTGGCCATCTTGAGTTCCTTTATTTCCTTTGGGTTGTAATGGGGCCGCCCTAACGGGGCAGGCCCTTGCTCAGGGTGTAATGCCGATATTCCGGCGCGCAGGCGCAGGCCGCCCCGTGTTCCCGGGTGCAGACCAGCCATTGGCCGCCCAGGCGCCAGGCCATGCGGGACTGGCCGTAGCTGCGGGCTTCCTCGAACAGTTCGCCGTCTTCCTCGTCCAGCCCCTGGGGCGCCCGACATTCGAAGACCTGGTGGTAGAAACAGGCTTCCCCCCAGCGGTCATAGCCCCAGACCCGGGCGCCCCCCGCCGCCCGGTCCCGGGCCAGGGCAAAGCGCACCGGCACGGCCACCCGGCGGGCGTAATCCGTGGGCAGGAAGCGGCGCCATTCCCGGCGCCAGGCCACCTCGTTCCAGTGCAATTCGGGCAGATGTTCCATGGCACAGGGGCAATGACGGGCGGGGGCCTATTCCAGGGCAGCCAGCTGCTTCCGGGCTTCGCTCAGGGCAGCGTAGATGTCGTGGGTTTTCTGGGCCGTTTCCATAATGTTTTCCCAGTTCATGGGCAGCTCTTCCGAAAGATCGTGGAGATTCATCTTCCAGTTGGTGGCCTGGACCGAGAGTTTCTTCACCCGGGCCTTCAGTTCTTCCACGGTGTCGCTCATGGTGTGCGGTTCCTTCCTTTTTTTCGGGGGACGGGCTTTAGCCGTAATTCACCACGGCACTGAACTGGCCGATCATGGTGGCGGCCTCATTGACGATCTTGTCCCCCACGGCCGCCATGGCTTCCAGGGAATCAAAACCGAAGCGGTGCACGTCCCGGTGATATTTGTTGAAAACGATGAGGCGGCCGGCAATGAGCACCACCCGGCCAAAGCCTTCGTGGCTCATCTTGATCATGGGGCCGCACATGGCCCCGGTGCGCCGTTCAATGGCCAGTCCGGCGGCGTTGTAGAACAGCTCCAGGCGCCAGAGCAGGTCCGGGTCCGGGTCGTCGATGATGGGGATGGCCTTGCGGGCCTCCTTATCCACCACATAGGGGCCCAGCACCTCCTCATCCGTTTTGCCGTCCCAGTGGCCGTAGCTGTCCTGGGAACGGAGCTGCTTGAGGAGCTCGGAGAGAAAGGGGGAATCGTTAATCACGGAGCTGGCGACTTCAGGCATGGGGGGCTTCCTCTTCTTCCAGAAAGGCGTCGAAATTGCGCTCCTGGCCCTTCATCAGAGCCTTGCGCAACCAGGGGGGCGGGGTGCCGCGCAGCACGCCCTGGAGCTTGCCGATAATTTCCGCAATGCTTTCCGGGCTGGGCACTTTCACCGGGTGGATTTTCATATTCACCACCCGGGCCGCCGCCGAACCGCCAATGGCCGCCACATAGACGATGGCGCAGTCCTTGATGGCGTTGAGCTTGGCGGAGAGCTTGTCTTCCGTGCCGTCTTCCTTCAGGTCCCCTTCAAACTGGACCACCTCCACCAGCCGGGCGTCCTCCGGGGTAATGTCGTAGACGGCAATGTTGCGGGCCCAGCCGAAGTGGGCATCCACCGTCTTTAAGTCCTCGCTGGCAAAGGCCACTTTCAATGGGTTGCTCATACCGCGCCCCTCCTTGGGTTGATCAATGACAAGAGACAGCCGCCGGCATTTCGGGCCGGGCCCCGGCGGCGGGTTGGGAGTGCTCTGGCGTGTGTTCATGCTGGTTTTCGATAAAGACATTGCCCACCTCGAAGATCAGATCCCGGGTTCCCCGGTAGCCCACGCTCACCCGATGGGCGGCGCCGAGGCGGTCGAAAGTCGGCAGACCACACCGCCAGAAAGGAATGCCCAGGCGGGCGGCAGCCTGGCGCCCATGGGAATGGGTCACCAGCAGGTCCGCCCCCCGGGCCCCCTGTTCAAAGTCCTCCAGATCGCCGATGAGCACCTCCGCCGCCGGCAGCCGTTCCAGCACCGGGCTGTCGGTGGTGGTCACCGCCACCTGGATTTCCGCCCCCATGTCCGTGAACCAGGTACAGAGGGCGTAGAGCAGATCCGGCTCGGCGGCCACCGCCACCTTCTTTTTGCCGAAATGGAAATGGCCGTCCAGCATGGCGTCCAGCAGTTGACTGCGCTGGCGGCGATATTTGGCGGGCACCTCGTTTTCCGAAAGGCGGGCCAGGAGGGCGAGAAAGTCATCGCAGGGCTTGAGGCCCGTCAGCCGATCGAAGACCTTGTAGGGCACCCCGGCGATTTCCTTTAACTTGGCCGCCGCCCCTTCCATCTGGGCCCCCAGGGCGATGGTCAGAGCCGATTCCCCCATGGCCTTGAGGTCCTCCAGGCGAGTGCCCCCCAGGGTGGTGGGGAGAAAGGTCTCGGGCATGTGGCCATCCAGGGAACCGGACAGGTCGGGGAGAATCAGGGGGGTGAGGCCGAAGGCTTCCACCGTTTCCCGGATTTCTTCAATGTCCCCCGGGGTGAGGTGGCAGCCGGGCAAAATATTCACCTGCCAGGGCCGCCGCACCCCGGAAGGCCGGGCGATTTTGGCCACCATGCGGGTCACGGCCTTGGCCCAGCCGTCCTGGAAGGCCCCGGCAAAATCCGGGGTGGAGACAAACACCACCTCCATGTCCGCCAGTTCCGGATGCCGTTCCCGGATCAGGGCCAGGAAGCCTTCCACGTCGTCCCCCTTGGCTTCCGTAATGCCCGTGGACACCAGGCCCACCAGGGCCGGATGGGATTTTTTGTGGATGGTCAGCAGGGCCTGTTCCACGTTTTCCAGGCCCCCCAGCACCGTGGTCACCTCGTTCATGGCCGTGGTTTGCAGGGGGATGGTTTCCCGGAAGTGTTTGACAAACAGCACCAGACCAAAGGCGGTGCAGCCCTGGGAACCGTGCAGCAGGGGTAGGCAGGCGTCCATGCCGAGGAAGGCCAGGGCCGCGCCGATGGGCTGGCTCATTTTCAGCGGATTGACCGCACAGGCTTTTTTACTGCTCTTGATGTCAGTCATGGGAAGACTCCGGACCAGGGACGGACGGGCAATAGGAGAAAATCGGGGCGCTCATAGGGCCTCCTCTTCCCAGCCCCAGTCCGGCTTTTCCCAGGGGGCGGGTTCCCGCACCTGGGCCCAGATAGGGTTGTAGAGGGCTTTGTCGATTTCCTCCACCAGGGCCACGATGCCTTCATAGCCCGCCAGGGCGTGGTGGCGCTCCTGATTGATTTCCACCCAGGGGGTCTTGGCCTTCAGGGCCACGAACTGGGAGCGGCCGCCAGACAGCATGATGTCCGCCTTGGCATCCTTGAGCAGCTGGTACATCTCCCGGGGCGGCAGGGAATCGAACATGTGGGCGTCCGTGCCCATAATCTCTTTCACCTTTTCCCGGTCGTTCAGGGTGGTTTTGCGCATGGAGGTGCCGACGATTTCCATGCCCACTTCCTGGAGGGCGGAGACCACGGACCAGGACTTCACCCCACCGGTAAAGAGCAGCACCCGCTTGCCCTGGAGCCGGGGCTTGTAGCTTTCCAGACGGGCCCAGGCCTTGGCCTCTTCCCGAGCAATGAGGGCTTCAGCCCGATCCAGCAGATCCGCCGGAGCGCCCCGCTGCACCAGTAGGGCGCTGATCTTGCGCAAGCAGTCGCTCATATCGGAAATGCCGTAGAAGCTGCCTTCAAAATAGGGAATGCCGTAGCGTTCCTCCATTTTCCGGGCCACATTGATGAGGGCCTGGGAACACAGCATGATGGCGGCCCGGGCCCGGTGGGCACAGGCGATGTCGTTGTAACGACCGTCCCCGGAAATGGTGGCGAGAATGCGGATGCCCAGCTCGTCGAAGAGGGGCTTGATCTGCCACAGTTCCCCCACCACGTTGTATTCCCCGATCAGGTTAATGTCGTAGGGGGTGGTGGTTTCGGGCTCCCGGGTGCCGATGACGTAATCCAGCAGGGCCTCGCCCCCCAGCTTGTTGCCCAGGTTCTTGCTGCCCACAAAGCCCGGGGCATTGACCGGCACCACGGGTTTGCCGAATTTGGCAGCAGCCGCCTTGCACACTGCCTCGATGTCGTCCCCGATCATGGCGGGCAGACAGGTCTGGTAGACAAAGACGGCGGGGGGATCGTATTTGTCGATAATTTCTTTGATGGCGCGGAAAAGCTTTTTCTCCCCCCCGTACACCACGTCCATTTCATTCATGTCCGTGGTGAAACCGGTGCGGTAAATCTGGGGACCGGAGGAAAAGGTGTGGCGGGAATCCCAGGAATTGCCTTCGCAGGCGATGGGGCCATGGACCAAATGGGCCACGTCCGCAATGGGCTGGAGGGCGATTTTGGCGCCGTCGAAGGCACAGCCCCCGGCCGCCGCCCCCGGGGTCAGCACCTTGCGGCAACCGGCCTTGCGCTCCTTGTCCCCCTTGGCCTGATTCTTGGCACACCCGGGTTCTTCCAGGACACTGGCGACCCGCTGTTTCAACGCGCTCATGTCATCTCTCCTACATCTTTTTTTGTCACCCCTCTAAAAGCAGGTTTGGTGCCACGCCGCCCCGACTTTTCCAAAGGACTGATAACACGGCGGTTTCCATAAAAATCCAGGGCCCAGCAGCGCCAGCCAATGTCAGGGAGGCGACACAGCCGGGGGAGCTTTGTCACAGCGGGGGAAGGGCGGCGCGGGGTAAGGCTTGGGCGGCCCGGGAACCCGGGCCGCCGGCCTTTTCTTATGGATAGAGAAAGGGAGTTTCTCTATTGGGGGGAGTGCGTAGGCTGGGAGAGAGTCACCCACACACCGGTGCGACACTGGTACGGGAGACCTGGGGCCCAGACCTCCGGAATGCTTTGGGGCACAAACGGGGCGGGATTCTCCGGCTGCCAGAGAAAAGAGACCCCCCAACCGGCTAAGGCCGGGGGGCCAACGTCACCGCACGACGTCGAAACCATCACTACTCCCATACCTGGCGTGCCGGCCGTCATGGTTCCGGCCCGTCAGACTTGGTATCCCTATTTAGCGAATGTCGTGCCAGGTTCGGAATTTTCTATAAATTCACGGTAAATCATTGGGATAGGGAGAATTTCTGTTTGCTTTCTGGACTGTCCGAGATGGCGCGCCCGGAACATTTTTGGGGGGAAAGTCCACAAATTTGTCGCATAGGAACCAGGGCCCCTCAGCCACGCCCCCGGGGGCCGGATGAGCGAGGGATAAAAAAAGGCGCCCCAGAGGGGACGCCCTTTCGCGGCAAAGACAAGGCTTTCCCCTGAGGCCACTCAAGGCGCCCCGGGAAAAGTGAGGGGCCTAGAACTTCACCGCAATGTCCTCGTCCAGGAGCATGTACTGGCAGGCCAGACGCCAGACAGGGGCCACATCTTTCACTTCCAGATCGGCCAGATCGCTCTTTTTGATCTTGCCCGCCAGGACCAGGGCCACCTTCTCCTTTTCCGTCAGGTGGGTGGCCAGGGGCGGCTTGTGGCCCAGGGGCATGACCTGGACCGCACAGGAGCCACAATTGCCTTCCTGGCACTCAAAGTCGATGGGCAGCTTGTGGTCCTTGGCCAGTTGCAACAGGGTGCCCCGGGAACCGGTGACCGCATAGACGGTGACGTCTTTTTTCAGTTTCGGGGAAATGAAAGTTACGTTGGGCATGGAAGACTCCGCATAAAAAAGCCCCGCCCGACCCCCCAATGGGGGCGTGGGGCGGGGCCGGGGGGTTAGCGCACCACGTCGAAGCTGAGGCCCTTGGGATCTTGGTCCAGCACGTCGAAGATCTTGTCCAGGATCTTCACCAGCACATTCAGGCCGCCTTGGTAGCCCCAGATGGGGAAGCGGTGGTGATGGTGCCGGTCGAAGATGGGGAAGCCGATGCGGATCAGAGGCACACCCGTATCCCGTTCCAGGAACTTGCCGTGGGAGGAGCCGATGAGGAAGTCCGTGGGCTCCGTCGCCATCAGGGAGCGCAGGTGCCACAGATCCTTGCCCGCGTAGAGCTTGGCTTCCTTGCCGAAGGGGCTGGCAGCCAAGAGGGCGTTCAGGGCGGCGTCAAATTCCTTGGTGGAATTGGTCACCACGATGTGCTTGGGCTCGGCCCCCACTTCCAGGAGGAAGCTCACCAGACCGTAGACCATGTCCGGATCGCCGAACAGGGAGAAGGTCTTGCCGTGGAGATAGGCCTGGGAATCGGCGATGGCATCCACCAGCCGGCCCCGTTCCTTTTCCAGGGATTCGGGGATGGGCTTGCCGGTGACCCGGGAGACTTCCATGAGGAAGGCGTCCGTAGCCGTCACGCCGATGGGGCTGTGCAGAGCCACCACTTCCTGACCCGCGGTCTTGATGAATTCCCCGGTCTTGGCGGTGCAGAAGCCTTGCAGCAGGAAGGTGGCCTTGGCGTTGATGGCCGCCTGGCCCGCTTCAATGGTGGTGCCACCGTCGTACATGCGGAATTCCCCATCCGCCGGCGTATCGAACACGTCGGAAGGATCGGAGAGGAGGGTGAAATCCACCCCCATGGCGCTCAGCATGCGCTTGATTTCCCGGTTGTTGCCCACGCAGTAGCCGTCAAAGCCCCCATTGACGTTGATGGCGTTGCTTTCCTTCCGTTCCTGACCGGCCCACAGGTTGGTCAGCATGCCCTTGAGCATGTTGTCGTAGCCGGTGATGTGGCTGCCCACAAAGGAGGGGGTGTGGGCGAAGGGCACCCGGAATTCTTCCGGGATGGAGCCCTTTTGCTTGGCCGTCTTGATGAAGGCGTCCAAGTCATCGCCGATCACTTCCGCCATGCAGGTGGTGGATACGGCAATCATCTTGGGCTTGTAGAGGGCGTAGGCGTTGGCCAGGCCGTCCACCATGTTGTTCATGCCGCCGAACACGGCCGCGTCTTCCGTCATGGAGTCGGAAACGCAGGAGGACGGTTCTTTAAAGTGGCGGTTGAAGTGGGAGCGGAAGTAGGCCACGCAGCCTTGGGACCCATGCACATAGGGCAGGGTGCCTTCAAAGCCGGAGGCGCACAGCACGGCGCCCAGGGGCTGGCAGGCCTTGGCCGGATTCACGGTCAGGGCTTCCCGCTTGAAATTGATTTCCCGGTATTCCCAGGACTTGGTCCAGGCTTCGGTTTCCTTCACCTTGTCGGCGCAGGGAGCCTCTTCGAAGGCCTTTTTCCGGGCCATCAGGTCCTGATACTCGGGCTGCTTGAACAGCTCGTTGTGGTCGAGCACTTTGTCAGCGGATTGCGGCATTTTGAATCTCCTTTTTACGCCCCGGGCGG
Organism: Rhodocyclaceae bacterium; assembly: GCA_041907765.1. GTDB lineage: Bacteria > Pseudomonadota > Gammaproteobacteria > Burkholderiales > Rhodocyclaceae > Azospira. The sequence goes on from JAYRGQ010000004.1 coordinate 198,629, forward strand.
TCATCCCCGCACCGATGGCGCTTCAAGTTTCCGACCGCTTCCTAACCCGGCGCTGCCAAGCGGCGGGCATGAAGGGCGGACTGGGTGCTGCGGGCGGCCGAGGCTTATTTCTTCCAAGGCGCCTTGGTCATGGTCCAGACCGGGCTGTTGATGGCCATGTCCATATCCCGGGCGAAGATGGCGAAGCCGTCATAGCCGTGGTAAGGACCGGAATAGTCCCAGGAGTGCATTTGCCGGAAGGGCACACCCATTTTTTGGAAGATGTACTTTTCCTTGACCCCGGAACCCACCAGATCGGGACGGATTTTTTCCACGAACTTTTCCAGTTCGAAGCCATTCACGTCGTCATAGATCAGGGTGCCGTCTTTGACGTAGTGGGTCGTCCGTTGGTAGTCATCGCCGTGGGCGAATTCGTAACCAGCACCGACCACTTCCATACCCAGATCTTCGTAAGCCCCCACCACGTGACGGGGACGCAGACCGCCCACGTACAACATGACCTTCTTGCCATCCAGACGGGGCTTGTACTTGGCGATCACCCCATCCACCAGAGGCTGGTATTGGGCGATGAGCTTTTCCGCGTTTTCCTTGATCTTGTCGTCGAAGTGGGAAGCGATTTCCCGCAGGGAGGCAGCGATCTTGGTAGGCCCGAAGAAGTTGTATTCCACCCAGGGAATCCCGTACTTCTCTTCCATGTGCCGGCTGATGTAGTTCATGGACCGGTAGCAGTGGAGCAGGTTGAGCTTCACCTTGGGGGTCTTTTCCATTTCCTTCAGGGAGCCGTCCCCGGACCACTGGGCAACCACGCGCAGGCCCAGCTGTTCCAGCAGGATGCGGGAAGACCAGGCGTCACCGCCGATGTTGTAGTCGCCGATGATGGCCACGTCGTAGGGGCCGGGTTCGAAGGCCTTGTTGTCCGCCTTATCCAGCACCCAGTCCCGCACCATGTCGTTGGCGATGTGGTGACCCAGGGATTGGGAAACCCCCCGGAAACCTTCGCAGCGCACGGGCACGATGGTCTTGTTGCTTTCCTTACCCTTGCGCTTGGCCACCGCTTCGATGTCGTCACCGATCAGACCGATAGGACATTCGGATTGGATGGAGATGCCGTTGGCCAGGGGGAAAAGCTCGTTGATTTCATCGATCACCTTGTCCAGCTTCTTGTCGCCGCCGAACACGATGTCCTTTTCCTGGAAGTCGGAGGTGACTTGCAGGACGATGAAGTTATCCACCCCGGTGGTGCCGGAGGCGTAATTGCGCCGGGTGCCCCAGGAATACTGGCCGCAGCCCACGGGACCGTGGGAGATGTGCACCATATCCTTGATCGGGCCCCACACCACGCCCTTGGAACCGGCGTAGGCGCAGCCCCGGATGGTCATCACCCCGGGCAGGGACTTGATGTTGGATTTGACGCCGCAGTCGGGCTTGCCTTCCTCATAGACGTTGAGGTGCTTGGCCCGCTTTTTCGCCGCCTTTTCCGGGTAGGCTTCCAGGACTTCCTGGATCAGCGCTTGATTGCGCGTTTTATCGTCGAGTACCGCACTCATGTGATTCTCCTAAATGCTGTGTAGCCTGGGCGGAGGCGGGCGACTAAAGCCCGCCCCCCAGGGGATTAGGCGGCGTTCTTGGCCTTGCCGACGATGGATTCGTCGTCCCGTTGCATGATGCCGAATTCCAGCAGCAGGTCTTCCAGTTCGTCCATGGAGATGGGAGTGGGGATGACGCCGTTGCCCTTGTTGGCATGGACCTTCTGAGCCAGGGTCCGGTATTCGGCGGCCTGGGAGCATTCCGGGTCGTATTCCAGCACGGTCATACGGCGCAGTTCGGCGTGTTGCACCACGTTGTTACGGGGCACGAAGTGGATCAGCTTGGTGCCCAGCTTCTTGGCCAGGGCGTCCGCCAGTTCGTATTCCTTGTCCGTCTTACGTTCGTTGCAGATCAGGCCGCCCAGACGCACGCCGCCCGCATTGGCGTACTTCAGAATGCCCTTGGAAATGTTGTTGGCGGCGTACATGGCCATCATTTCCCCGGACATAACGATGTAAATTTCCTGGGCCTTGTTTTCCCGGATGGGCATGGCGAAACCGCCACACACCACGTCACCCAGCACGTCGTAGGAGACGTAATCCACGCCTTCGTAGGCGCCGTTTTCTTCCAGGAAGTTGATGGCGGTGATCACGCCCCGACCAGCGCAGCCCACGCCAGGTTCCGGACCGCCAGATTCCACGCAGCGGATGTCCCGGTAACCCACCTTGAGCACATCTTCCAGTTCCAGGTCTTCCACGGAACCAGCATCAGCGGCCAGGGACAGCACGGTGTCCTGGGCCTTGGCGTGCAGGATCAGACGGGTGGAGTCGGCCTTGGGGTCGCAGCCGACGATGAGGATCTTTTGGCCCATTTCAGCCAGGGCCGCCAGGGTATTTTGGGAGGTGGTGGACTTACCGATGCCACCCTTGCCGTAGAAGGCGATTTGACGCAGGTCACTCATTTCATTCCCCTCGATGGTTGAAGTCACAAACTATTCCCGGCGGTGCCAGGCTCGACCTCCTTATCGCAAGGGCTGTGCCAACCCCAAAAACGTCAATTACATACCTGTTTTTATTGAATAAATTATGGAACAGCCAGGAGTTTGGAACGTGTTGTGAAAACGACAATGGCCGGAAAGCCATGTCGTAAAGACCGCATAGGCAAGCCTGGTTTCCTTTGCGACAAAGGGTGTCAGGGCGGAAAAGGGGCCCCTTTTCCCCACCCAAGGAATAAATGTTGCTTATGGAATAGCAATGGACGCCATTTCCCAATTTCCTGTCGGTCACAGCACCAACCTGGTGGGATTGCCCACCGGCCTGCTGGCCAGCGCCGCCTTTAACGACTATCCCCAGCCCCTGCACATTGCCGGGGTTCGGGAGACCAACCCGGCCCTCTTCCGCATGCTGGAGGACGCCACCTGTCGGGAAGAAGGGGCGGAGGCTTTCGAGAAGTACATGATGGCGGTGTTCGGCATTCAACCTGCCGCCCCGGGGCGACCCCTGGTGCCCCACCGCTTCCGTTCCAGCTACCGTCTCCTGCTCCAGGGCTGGGGCTTCGACGCCAACGGGCCCCAGGGGGCGGTGCTGAAAGGCTGGGTGGAAAGCCGCTTCGGCCTCATGCCCACCTTCCACAAGGAAGCCCTGGGCCACTACCCTTCCGCCGCCTGGATGGGCTATGTGGAAGAAAAGATGAATGGCCGCTATCACAACAACTCCATCCATCTCCAGCTGGACCTTTTGTATGAATTCGGCCAATGGATGATGGAGCACTACTGGCTGCCCGGGCGCCAGCACCTGACCCTGTACCGGGGCGTCAATGATCTGGAGGAGCACCAGATCATTGCGCGGGTCAGCAAGCGGGAAGCCATCGTGCGCCAGAACAATCTGGTCTCCTTTTCCGACAGCCGGGAGGTGGCGGATCAGTTCGGCGACACCATCCTGGAAGTGCAGGTGCCCCGGGTGAAGGTGCTGTTTTTCCACGGGCTCCTGCCCGGGGCCTTTCTCAGCGGCGAAGGGGAACATCTGGTGCTGGGGGGGGATTACCGGGTGCGGATGACCTATTTTTGAGGGCGGTCCGGTCCGAATCGGGCCGCCAAGGAGAAATGTCGTGTTTCTGACCAGTCGCCGGAAAAAGGCGGACGATCTGCTGCGCCGGGCCCGGGGCGCCTATCTGGCCTTTGCCTGCGGGGACGCCCTGGGAGCCACGGTGGAATTTCTCACCAGCGGGGAAATCCGCGCCCAATACGGGGTTCACCGCCATCTGGTGGGGGGGGGCTGGCTGCGCCTGAAACCGGGGCAGATCACGGACGACACCCAGATGAGCCTGGCCCTGGGGGATGCCCTGGTGGAAAAGGGGGATTGGGACTTGCCCTGCGTGGCCGATCACTTTCTCGCCTGGCTCAAAACCAAGCCCATCGATGTGGGCAATACCTGCCGCCGGGGCATCACCCGCTACATGCGCCACGGCACCCTGGAATCCCCCTATAGCGACGGAGATGCGGGCAACGGCGCGGCCATGCGCAATCTGCCCGTGATCCTGGCCAGCCTGGGGGACGATGATGCCTTTGCCCGCTGGACCCTGGCCCAGGCCCATTTCACCCACAACCATCCCCTCTCCGACCTGGCCACCCTGACCCTGGGCTGCATGACCCGGGCCCTGCTCCTGGGGGAAGGCAAGGCCAAGGCCCGGGCCATCGCCGACGCCCTGGTGGCCGGACACCGGAATTTCCGCTTCGATCCTTACCCCAAGCGCTGCACCGGCTATGTGGTGGATACCCTACAAACCGTCTGCCACTGCTTTTTCACCACGGACAGCCTGGAAGAATGTCTGGTGGAAACGGTCAATCTGGGGGGGGATGCGGACACCAACGGGGCCATCGCCGGTATGTTGGCCGGGGCCTACTACGGGGAAGAAGCCCTGCCCTACCGCTGGCTACGGCGCCTGGACCGGCCGGTGCAAGCCCATATCCGCAGCCAGGTGGATGGCCTGCTGGCCCTGGCCTGGTCCCGGGGCACAGCTCCCAAAGACAGCGTCTGAAGACAGCCCAGGGGTGCAGGCGCAGGCCGCCCAGGCCCGCCCCTGGCCCTTTCGCCCCATTCCCCGCCCCCCGGCCAATGGGGTATGGTTACGCTTATTTCATTTTTGTTCCCCGCCCATGGCCCACGCCGACAACACCCAACACGAAGTCTTCAACCAGCTCGGGAAAATGACCCGAAACCTGCACAAAACCCTGGGAGACCTGGGGCAGGACAACACCCTGGAAAAGACCGTGGCCGAAATACCCGATACCCGGGAACGGCTCAACTACGTTTTGACCATGACGGAGCAGGCCGTTTCCCGGGTGCTCAATGCGGTGGATGCCATTAGCCCCAGCCAGGATCAGATGCAGACCCGGCTGGCGGCCTTGGAAAAGGCCTGGGCCCAGTGCGGCGACGGGGAGCAACTGCCCGCCCCCTGGCGGGACGCCCTAGCCCAGACCCGGGGCTTTTTTGCCCAACTGGACCAGGAAGCGGCCAACAACAAGGCCCAGCTCACGGAAATTGTCATGGCCCAGGAATTTCAGGACGTGACCGGCCAGGTGATTAAGAAAATCGTGGATCTGGCCCAGGACATGGAAAGCCAACTGCTCTCCATCCTCGCCCGCACGGCCCCCAAGGATCTGGCCAAGCCCGCCAAGGCGGAAACGGCGGCCAGCCCCCTGCTCAACGGCCCGGCCATGACCTCGGAAAAGGAAACCCAGCAGGCCCTGGGCTCCCAGGCAGAAGTGGACAGCTTTCTCGACAGCCTGGGGTTTTAGTCCGTGCAGGCGGAAGACCTGGAAAAGCTGGTCCGCCTGGCCATGCCCTTCGGCAAATACAAAGGGCGGGTCATCGCTGACCTGCCCGGCAATTACCTCAACTGGTTTGCCCGGGAAGGCTTTCCCCCCGGGGAAATTGGCCGGCTCCTGGCCCTAATGCAGGAAATCGACCACAACGGGCTGAAATCCCTGCTCCTGCCCCTGCGCCGAGGCGGCTAAAGCCCCTCAGGCGATCTGGAAACAGCTCCCCATTTCTCCGTCGTCCCCCAGCCGGGCCAGTTCCCGGCGCACATGTTGGCGCAGGCGGCTCCCCGCCTCCACCCCGTCCCGCAGGCTGACTTCCCAGCCTTCCGCCCCGGGCCGAATATCCACCAGGGTTTCCGCCAAAATTTCCGGCACCCCGTCTTCTAAACCGTAATAACGTTCTATCCAGCGCAGACGGTGAAAGGGCAGGCCAGCCAGGCGCTCCGCCTGCTGGGCCAGGGCGGCCCCAATCACCCGATCCATGGCAGCGGCCATGGCGGCCCCGGGATTTTCCGGCAGCTCATGGCACACCACCATCCAGCTCTCCGGCTCCATGCCGGGGATGAGGGAAAGGCCACAAAGGCCCGGACGGCCCCAGCGGTCACGGAAATGGACAAAATCCACCGTCCGGCCCCGAACGATCAGGCCAGGGCCGCGCTCAAGCCGCTCACCACCTGGGCCAGGGGCTGATCTACCACCCGGATGCCCTGCTCCCGGATAAAGCGCTGCTCGTTTTTGGTCAGTTCCCCCTCCGGCAGCACGGCGTAATGGGGACCGGCGGACCGTTTCATCACCTGCCGGGCGTAGCTGCGGGAAAGCTGATCCCGGAAGCGGCAACCGAGGAAAAGGAAGCCGCAGTGGCTGCGCCGACTCTGGACCGTGGTGGGAATGGGGGTCTGGATGTCGATTTCCGTCAGCACTTCGACAAAATCCGAATCGGAAATGACGAAATTGCCTTCCGGCTGCACCGCTCCCAAGGGCTTGTAGAGCACGGTATGACGGCTTTCCAGGGCCGTTTCCGGGAGCATGGCCCCGTCCGGGCCATAGCAGCGATACCAGCCATCCCGCACCTCGGCCCGGCTCACCCCCTGGATTTGGGCCCAATCCTGGCCATCCAATACGGAAGGCAAAGCGCTGTCGTAATTGGTATCCACCATCAACGGGGGCGCCAGACGGGCCAGCAACCGGTACAGCTCCGGAGGCTCCGCCGGGGTGGCGTAGGCCTCCAGCATGAGCTTTCTCAAAGTTTTCCGGTGGCGGAAATTTTCGATGTACTGGGCCGCCGCCGTAGGATTGCGACGGATGCGGGAAGGCACCGTGGCCCGTTTGGAAAGAAAGGTGGCCAGGGCTTCCGGCGCAATGGGTAGACTCTGATTGTCCGGGGCCAGCAGCAGGGCTTCCGGCCCTAGGTAGGGAGCCAGGGCCCCGCTTTTCAGGCCATCTGCCAGGATGGTAAGGAGGGCATCGCTCATGGCGTTCCCCTCTCAGGCTTCTTCCAGCTTACGGGCTTCCACGGTGACGGGCAGGGGGGTGGTTTCCGCCATGTCCGGCAGGGCCAGACGCCAACCGTTACCCAGGGTAATGACGCCGCCCCAGAGGCTGGCTTTTTCCGTGGCCACCACGTCCTGTTCCAAATCCTTTTTGGGCACGTAAACCGACAGATTGCCGTTCTTATCCTTGCGCAGGGTGATTTTCACGATGCCCTCTCCTGTGATGTCCAACGATTCGATTTCGCGTCCCTTCATGCCCACCAGGCAGCCCCGGTCCACAAAGTCCACGCCGTAGATGTAAAACTGTTGCAGAAAGGAACCGATGCTGGCGACGTAGCCCACATCCCCTTTCTTGACCAGAATCTCGCCGATTTCCCGGCCCGGGTAGGTGCCATCGTTACGAATATGGCGCCGAGCCCGGACCTTTTCCCCGTAGGTGTAGTCGGGAGGGCCGTCCAATTCCACGATATCGCTGTCCCGGGCAAACATGGGCCTACCCCTTGGTCTGGTTGCAGGTGCCGGTGGGAGCGGCTTCCCGCTTCATAAAGGTCACCACGCCCACGCCCGGAGCGCCGCCGGAGGTGGCGCCACAGCCGCAGACATGGGGGGCCGCCGGATTATCGAAAACCAATCCGCCGGAAGTGGCACTTTCCCGGAAGTCGATGGTGCAGCCGGTGAGCAGGTTGCAGGACTCCGGGGTGAGGAACAGCAGGGCGCCGTTTTGCTCGATGACGGTATCCCCCGCCTGGGGCTGTTCTGCCACGGTGAAGGAGGAATCCAGGCCGGAACAGCCGCCGGGCTTCACCGTGAGGCGAAAACCGGCGGCGGCGGAGCCTTCACCGAAACGCACCATACGGCGCATGTATTTGGCAGCACGCGGTGTGATGGTCACACACATGGCTCGCTCCTTGAAAAGGGCTCAGGCTTCGTAACGGGGGACGCTCTTATCCACCACGATGCAGTCCGCCGGGCAGGCGGCCAAGCATTGGGGATCGTCGTAGTGACCGATGCATTCGGTGCACTTGTCGGTCTTGATGGCGAACAGGCCATTCTTTTCGTAGATGGCGTCGTTCGGGCATTCGGATTCGCAGGCGGCACACGCGGTGCAGGCGGAAGCGTTGATTTTGTAGGCCATGATGATCTCCTGTCGTTGGCTGACGTTGTAAGAATTAGGCGGCTTGGCGTCCGCTGCCCCCGGCCTGGGCCGCCACATGGCGCTGGAACCAGGCGAGGATGGACGCTTCGATATATTCGTGGGCGAAGTCCTGTACCGGCTCGATGCCCGCTTCTTCCAGCTCTTTCATGGGGCAATGGCCGATTTTGGCCACCAGTACGGCGGCACAGTCCTTGAGGGAATCCAGGATGGAAGGCATGGCCTCCTCTTCCTCGTAGCCCCCGGCGCAGTAGTGGTCCACTTTGCGGTGGCCAATGAAGCGCACCCCGGCGGCGGACACCTGATAAATCTGGAATTCGCTGGCGTGGCCGAAGTGCTGGTTGATGCGGCCGCCCCCCTTGGTGGCCACCGCCACCAGGGCCTGGGCATCCCCCACCACAGCCTGGAGCTTTTGCCGGGCTTCCGCCGCCTGCTGATCGGCCCGCTCTTTTTCCACATAGGCCCGATAGGCCTCCCGGGCGGCCGGATCGTATTGCACGGTGCGGGTATCCAATTTGTCCGTGGTGAATTCCTGACTGCGGTCTTCCCCCAGCATTCCCACCGCATCGGCCCGGCATTGGCGGCAATGGCGCATGAGGCGCATATCCCCTTCCAGGGAATCTTGCAGGGCCTGCAGTTCCTGGGGCGTGGGGCCCCGCTGGCCGTTCAAACCGTAATAGGTGCCGTGGGCCGGGTCGGAAATGAGGGGCATGATGTTGTGGAGGAAGGCCCCCTTGGCTTTCACCACCCGATTCACTTCCTTCAGGTGTTCGTCATTGATGCCGGGAATGAGCACCGAATTGACCTTCACCAGAATGTCCGCCTTGACCAGCATTTCCAGGCCCAGCATTTGCCGTTCGTGAAGAATGCGAGCCGCTTCCACCCCGTGGTAGCGCTTGTGGTTGTAGAAAATCCAGGGGTAGATTTTTGCCCCCACCTCCGGATCCACCATGTTGATGGTGATGGTGACGTGATCCACGTTAAAGCGCTTGATGGTCTCCACGTGGTCCGGCAGGGCCAGACCGTTGGTGGAAAGACAGAGCTTGATGTCCGGCGCCGTTTCCTGGATGAGTTCAAAGGTACGGAAGGTCTTGGCCGGATTGGCCAGGGCATCCCCCGGTCCCGCAATGCCCACCACGGAGAGCTGGGGAATTTCGGCGGCCACGGCCAGCACCTTCTTCGCCGCCTGGTCCGGGGTCAGCTTTTCGCTCACCACCCCGGGCCGACTTTCATTGGAACAGTCGTACTTCCGGTTGCAGTAGTGGCATTGAATATTGCAGGCGGGGGCCACCGCCACGTGCATCCGGGCGTAGTGGTGGTGGGCCTCCGTGCTGTAGCAGGGATGGTCCTTGATCTTGGCCCAGATATGCTCGGGCAGGGACCCGGAATTTTCCGGGGAGCCGCAGCTGCCGGAGCTACAGCCTCCGCTACTGGCGGAGCTGGTGGCGGCGATGGGAATCACCCGCATCGGGCGGGCCCCGGGTCCTGCTTCCAGACGGTTTTCCGGCATGGTCGGCTCCATAAACATGCCACGCCACTGCGCGGCTTGCTTTCCTTAGAGCAACCCATGTGCCAGGGCTCAATTTCCGCCGTTTAATCCATATTTATCAATGAATTAATAGCATCTTCAGAGGCGCCGTCCCTATGTCGCGCTTACGACGTCCCTGTATCGAAGCTGACAATGGCCCAGCTCCCCCAGAAATTCCGGGGGTTGGCCGGAAATGGCCGTCCTTCCTGGCTTTGGGGCCATTTGGCCGGATTGGCACATTTCTCGCAAATGGGGAACAGAAACGTTCCTTTTTCTTTCTACGAGGCCATCATGACCCAACTCTTTACCGCACTGGCAGGCAAGCTGTTGTCCCCCACCTTCAACGGTCCCACCGGCAAGTCCAATCGCTTCGGCTTCCGGGGCGAGCTGGGCTTGAAATTCCCGGAAAGCATGGCCGGGGAAGCCCGTCCTCCCCTGGTCAAGGCCGACCAGGTCATTCTCGCCGCCGAAGGCGACAAGCTGGTGTTTTTCGCGGCCCACGTGGATTCCCTGGCCGAACTGGACCTGATCATGGACACCCTGGGGGACGGCCTGACCCCGGAAGGAAAGTATTTCCTCTTTGCCGGTAACGTGGATTTCTCCAAGAAGTACAAGGTGGAAGTGAAGGGCATTCCCTGGCATGTGCTGCCCCTGGACGAAGCCACGGTGTGGAATGAAACCCTGGATCTGCTCTACCTGGAACGCAGCGACCTGAAGCGCCTGTCCCCGGAAGCCAAGGTGGATGCGGTGGTAGATGCTGCCCTGGCCTATAACGGCAAGCTGCCCGAAATCCCCTACAGCCAAGCCCTGGCGGAAATGGGGCCGGTAAAGGTGGCGGAAAACCGCCCGGTTTAATCCAATATTGAAGGAGAAGGGCCATGGCCCTGGTGGTGTTCTACGAAAAACCCGGTTGCGGTGGCAATACCCGACAAAAGGCCCTACTCACCGCTGCCGGCCACCAACTGGAGGTGCACAGTCTGCTCACCCATCCCTGGACAGCGGCTAGTCTGCGCCCCTTTTTCGGCACCAAGCCGGTACAGGACTGGTTCAACCTCTCTTCCCCCAAGGTAAAAAGCGGGGAGATCGACCCCGCCGCCTTTTCTCCGGAAGAGGCCCTGGCCCTCATGGTACGGGAGCCCTTGCTGATCCGGCGCCCCTTGATGCAGGTCGGGGAAGAGCGGCGCAGCGGCTTCGATGGTGCTGAGGTTGCCGCCTGGATCGGCCTGGGGGAACAGACCGTGCCGGAAGACATCGCCAGCTGCATGAAGGGCCACGCCCATACCCCTTGCCCGGAGCCGGAGTCCTAAACAGGGCTTGCACGCCCCCTTCCCCGGCAGTCTGGAGACGTAAAAAGGGGGCGCTAAACAGCGCCCCCTTTTTTATTCAGCGTTATCCCCTTACAGCCGCTTTACCTCAATGTTGTACTTTTTCAGGGCATAGCCAATCTGACGGGGCGTGAGATTGAGCATTCGGGCCGCCTTGGCCTGCACCCAGCCACACTTTTCCATGGCGTCCACAATCCGATCCCGCTCGCTCATAAAGAGGGGATTGGTTTCCCCATCCAACACCTCCAGGTCCCCGTCGCTGGCTTCCGCCCCTCCCACCTCCGGCGGCATCCCCATGGGGGGTGGGCTGGGCATGGTGGGAAAGGTAGGCGCCCCGGCGGGGCCCCCATGGCTCATGTCGATAATGGGATGGCAGGCCCGGGTGGAAGCGGATTCCAACAACACGGAGGAAAAGCACTGGCCCTTTTGGCAGCGCATATCCACCTCCCGAATGACCGCGCCCCGGGTCATGGTGGCGGCTCGTTCCACACAGTTCTCCAATTCCCGCACATTCCCCGGCCAATTGCATTGGAGCAAAATTTCCAGCGCTCCCGGGCTCATGGCCAGTTTGCGCCCGTTTTCCCGGTTAAAGCGGGTCAAGAAGAAATCCACCAGCAGGGGAATATCTTCCTTCCGCTCCCGCAGGGCCGGCAGGAAAATCGCCACCACGTTCAGGCGGAAATACAGGTCGGCGCGGAAATCCCCCTTCTGGACCATTTCTTCCAGATTCCGATTGGTAGCGGCCACCAGGCGGAAATTGGCTTTCAGGGTCTTATTGCCCCCGACCCGCTCGAACTCATGTTCTTGCAAGACCCGGAGCAATTTTGCTTGGAACGGGGCGGAAACATCGCCGATTTCGTCGAGAAACAGGGTGCCCCCGTCCGCCATTTCAAAGCGCCCTTTGCGCTCCGCCGTGGCCCCGGTGAAGGCGCCTTTTTCGTGGCCGAACAGCTCGGATTCCAATAGGGTCTCCGGCAGGGCCGCACAGTTCACCTTGATGAACGGGCCTTTGGCCCGGGGCGAGAGGTAATGAATGGCGTGGGCAATGGCTTCCTTGCCCGTACCCGATTCGCCCCGCAGCAGGATGGTGGAATTGCCCGGCGCGGCCTGATGCACGTCGGCAAACACTTCCTTCATGCGCCGGGAGCGACCGATCACGTTTTCCACATCGTAGTTGGATTGGAGCTGCTTCTGCAACCGATGGGTATCCAGGATCAGCTGTTCCCGCTCGGCCGCAATCGCCCGATGCAGCTTCAGGGTCTGACTCATCAAACCCGCCACCAGGGTCAGCAGGCGCACATCCCGGTCAAAGCCAATGGGCCCTTGGGTGTCGGGGGGACGATCCACGCTGAGAATACCGATAATTTCCCGGCCATCCTTGATGGGCACGGCAATCAGTGCCACCCCCACGCAGCGACTCAAGTCCCGGCCGGTGCGATTCACGAAGAGGGAATCCCGGGTGATGTCCGGCACCACCATGGGGGAACCGGTACGGATCACCTGACCGGCAATCCCGGTCTCGGTGTCCAGCACAATGTCCTCATCCTCCGCGAACGGCACCCCGGCTGCACCAACCACGTGCAACTTGCCCTCTTCCTGCACCAAGCTAACCACCCCATGCTGCATCCCCAGATGGGTCAGCATCACATTAAGGGTTTCCCGCACCGCACGCTGGAAATCCAGAGAAGCGGTAAGGATTTTGCTGATCTCATAGATAGTTACCAGCTCGAGATCCGCGCTACGATCGGCCAATTCGGTTGCCATTTGCTTGCTCCTGGAGCGCTGCGATAACTTACCCGCACCGATTTCTTGTTTTAGTTGCCTATATTGAGGCAAGAACCACACCAATCTGGGGTGTTTATCCCTGGTATTAGGGATTTTTATCAGCGGAATCAGGGAGCGGTAACGGCGGCCTCACCGAGTGCGACGGTGAAGGCAGCGCGGAGCACGGTAAAGAAGGGTTGAGGTAAAGGCAGGGGAAGGAAGAGGACCCGGCGGAAGCCGGGTTTTTTTATGGCCTAAAGGCTGTATAGCGGGGGAGGTAAAGCAAAGGAAGCAGGGGGTTTAGTCCTGGGAGGGACAAGAAGAGCCGAGAGGCAGGGAGAACAGCAAGAGGAATTACGGGGAAGGCCGAGGGAGAAGCCGAGGGGTGTCGCGGGAGGGGGAGATACAAAGTAAAAGCCCCCACCAAATAAATGGCAGGGGCTTTAGAGGAGGAGCCTGGCGGTGACCTACTTTCGCACAAGAGATATGCACTATCATCGGCGCAACTCCGTTTCACG